>NZ_CAKLBV010000008.1 GCF_920984675.1 Methylobacterium sp. Leaf118 | reverse complement strand
ATGCTGAGCGGATCCAAGGCCGCGGGCGTTGATGCCCGGCGCGTGATCTTCGGCAACACGTCCGCCTACCGTGATACCCTCGGTGCGCCGGTCGGATTGCCGACCTGGGAGTTCGCGGTGCGATGGAGCGGAAAGTGAAGCGCACCGAGGCCTGCTCCGACCCCAACCAGATACGCAGCACGGATCATGATCTGCGACTGCAATGGCATTGATTGCTTGAAATATTATAGCATTTAATATCGCCCAAACCCAGTCGTAACTAACTCCCCGCCAAGACGAAATCTAGACAATCCAGCATAGGCATCTGGCTGTCGCATGCGCGCCACACGGATGGAGTAAGTACTAATTTTCGTTACCTGCGACTGCTTTCGGTCCGCGAATCGATGCATAAGTACGCATGAGAGGCCGAGCGCATCGTGCCCCGTGAGAAGAGCTAAGTATTTACTACTTACTTGGTTGTTCGCAATTATAAATTCGCACCCGCAGGGGATTAGAGATGGGTACGTTTACAATCCACGCCGCACCAACGGGATTTAAGGGCGATGCGCCGTACGGCGGAAGTTGGGGATACCCGCTAGAATATGTTCATGAGCCACTGAACGATGTAGTTAAATTTCAAGACGTTTGGGCCTCTTCTATGCTGGGGGCATTCTTTACGCTGCAAGGTACCACTCAATTTGTGGGCGGCGTATCAAGCCTTACCTACACAATGGATGTCGCCGCGGCAACATTCTACAGGCCGATGGAGACAATTGACGGTATTCCTCAGGTCGCAATTGAAATCGGCACCGCGACATTTGATCCATTCACGTGGTCTGGTGGCGGCGGTTATGTTTATGGTTGGGATGGGGAAAAAATTGGCTATCGAGCCTACATACAAGGTGGAAACGAGCCGAACGAAGAGCCATCAGGCACGCCGCTCGCGGGCAACGCATTTGGCGGCCATATCGCCTCTATGGATCTGATTTTCAACGGATCAGAAGTGGAGGATTATATTGAGGCTAGCAATTTGAGTGGGGTAGGAAGAATAGCAACATTCAATGGAGGTGGCGGTGACGATACAATAATTGGTTCATATTTTGCTAATAATTACATATATGGTGGATCCGGAGCTGATCATCTCCGAATTTCATCTATGTTTGAGTCTGAATTAAGTCCGCGTTCGAATTTTATCGATGGTGGAGTAGGCAATGACTATATTGATTATAATGAGAGAACCGGCGGAGACGCCCTTCTTCTCGGTGGTGGCGACAATGACACGATCTATGCTGGCGGATCGGGTAATATAACAATCGACGGAGGATCTGGGAATGATGTTATATTCAAAAATGGGACAGAGCTGACTGTTACTGCAAAATATAGCTCAAATATCGTCAATTATGCGATACGGCTAGTGGAGTCGGCGAATGGCATTTACGAAGTTGTTGACATCCGCGCCGGCAGCCCAGAAGGGCGAGATACCCTGAACAGAGTTGATTATGTAAGCTTCGACGGTCAGGTTTATGCGCTGGGTGCCGCTGCTTCCGATAAGGTCGCAATTGTCGGGACCAACCAGCAGGACACCCTTGCCCCAGAAGCCTACGTAGATAATATGTCGTTCATGAGAGACAACATTATATACGCGCATGCGGGCGACGATATTATTGACGGTGGTTACGGCGCAGACGTCATGATTGGAGGGCAGGGTAGCGATATTTACTACGTTGACAACGTCGACGATCGCGTGTTTGAAGCGGCCGGCCAAGGCAACGATACGGTTTATTCATCCGTTAGCTTCAGTTTGGCGGGTCAAGACATAGAAAATCTAACGCTGACTGGCTCAGGCAACGTCAGCGCTACTGGCAACTCGCTAGCGAACACACTTATCGGCAACGCTGGGAATAACAGCTTTGACGGCGGCACCGGTATCGACATCATGAGGGGTTTAGGTGGCAACGATACCTACATCGTCGACAACGCGGGAGATCGGGTGATTGAGGCGGTGGGCGGAGGCCGAGATTCGGTGGTCACCTCGGTGAGTTACGCTTTGGCCGCTGGCCAGGAGATCGAAGAACTCCGGACGGTCGACAAGGCCGCCAAGACCACCATCGCCCTGACCGGCAACCAATTCGTCAACAAGATCGTGGGCGATGCCGGCAACAACCGGATCGACGGCGGCGGCGGGGCCGACAGCCTCCACGGCGGCGCCGGCAGTGACACTTACCTCGTCGATCATGCCGGAGACCAGATCGTCGAAAGCAAGGGCGGCGGCTGGGATTCGGTCGTGACGACCGTGGACTACACGCTGTCGTCCGGCCAGGAGATCGAGGAGCTGCGCATCCTTCAAGCGGCGGGCGACGCTCCGATCAACCTGACCGGCAACGCGCTCGCCCAAAACGTGATCTGCAATGGCGGCGCCAACACCCTCAACGGCGGCTGGGGCAACGACGTGCTGACGGGGCGGGGTGGAGCCGACACCTTCGTGTTCTCGAACGCTCCGGGCACCGGCAACATCGATCGCATCACCGACTTCGCCGCCGAGGACACGATCCAGCTCTCGAGCAGCATCTTCACGACGCTCGCCCCGGGCCAACTCGACCCGAACTCGTTCAAAAACATTACGACGGGCAAGGCCGATGCGGATGACCGCATCATGTACAAGCAATCGACCGGTGAGCTGTTCTACGACGCGGACGGCTCCGGTGCCGGCGCGAAGGTGAAGATCGCGATGCTCGACAACAAGGCCGCGCTCTTCGCTGACGATTTCTTCATTGTGTGAGGCGAGGCGGAACGTGAAAAAGGCCCCGCTCCGGTTTCCCGGGCGGAGCTGAGTCCATCTATCGATCAGTTGTTGCCGCCGCTGGCACCGCCGCCGCTTCCCTGCGGAACGGCTCGAGCTGGCTGGTTGGCATTGCCGCCTGCGGCCGAGTCGGTCTGGATTGTGTCGGCGCCCGTCGCCCCAAGGGGGATGGTCGCGTTCACGTCGCCGCCCGTGTTGTGCTGTCCGCTCGTGACCGCTCCTGTGGTCGCGGGATCAGTACGCAACATCGGCGGCTGCGTCGTGGGGAGGGCAGTCTGCGCAACGCAGGGCGAGGCAAACACCATGGCCCCCGCGAAGGCGAGGTAGAGCTTGTTCATTGCAGATCCTACTAAGGGAGATGCAACGTGAACTTCAGGAAACGAAGAAATATCCCTCGCCTGATCGCACAATATGTCGCATAGGGATGCAATGGGCAAAACGAAAATTCCATGATGACTCAAGCATATGACGCAGAAATTATTTCGAAGGCGTCATACCCGAGTTTGATGCGAACAAAAATTGTCCGATATCGCTTCGTAACGTCGATGCTTGGCGGGTCATTTTGTGGTGTCCTCGCGCTGGGATTGCTCTTGTCGCTCTGGCCTTCGCAGGCTGGCCTTCTCTCTCCCTTGCTGATCGGAGTGACAGCTGTTGTGGGATCGGCTAGCGGCGCATTTGGAGCACTTTTCGCCCTGAATAGGAACTGGCACAGCTGAGCCAGAACGCCTCCGCCGCGGCGAACCGGTCGGGGCTGAGTCTGTCGAGCCCTCTGGAAGGGCATAGGGTCAACGGGCGAGCGGGGGCGGTTCGTCCGTCATGCCGGTGGGGCCACGCTCAACGCACGGCGCCCGCACCACTTCCTCCGGGGTCTCCCTCGCGAAGGTGGTCAGCGGTCCGATGGTGATTTCTGAGCGCGCATGCGGCCGTTCGCTCGGCGCCGTGACCACCGGGCTGATGCGCGTGCTCGGCCCGAGGTAGAGGTAGGCCCGCGCCTCCTTGGCCGGCTTCCCGCTCGCCAGCAGGCCGGCCAGGGTGATCACCACGAAGCAGGGCGTCACGGTCGGTCCCGCTCATGCGCGCGGTTCTCGATAGCCTGCTCGCGCTCAATCTGGCCGAGCAGCACGGTCTGCCGCTTCGTCTCCTCGCGAATGATGCGCACGCACTCGGCGATCCGGCCGGTATCCTCGGTCTGCCGACGCGCCAGATCACGCAGCTCGCGCATCAGGTCGACCGTCTCGCGCGGGCCGTGGAGGAACGGGGGCGGCACATCGGCGATGCTGGCTGCCGCCGGCGGCGGAAGGTGCTCGCGGTCACCCCGCGCCCGGGTGACCATCCACCCGATCAGCATCATGGTGCAGCCGCCGACGAACACCTGGAGGAACTGCTGGGTCGCGATCACGTCTTTCAGGAAGGTGAGCCAATCCATCAGCCCCGAACCTCCTCGAGCGCCGCGAGGGCCTTGCCGATCCGGCTCTTGCGGGAAACGCCGTCCAGCACGGCGATATAGACGGAGATCGCCTCGAACCCGGCCAGCGTCCCGAAGACCGGGATGACGAAGCTCGGGGCATGCGCCACGGTGAAGGCGTCGTAGATCAGGGCCATGGCGAATTGGCCCATGATGATGCAGCCGATGCCGGCGCCGAACGCCCGGGCATAGGCCCCCTTCGGCCCCACCCGGACGTTGTTGATGTAGCCGTTGAGGAACAGCGCCATGATGCGCACGCTCCCGACGCATCCGAAGGTCAGCGCCATGTTGGCCTCGGAGAAGCCCATCTCGGCGATCGGCCTGAGCGCGTTCCGCTCCATGGTGTCGCCCGGCATGGCCAGGGTGAAGGCGATGAGCAGCATCATCGTCGCCATGCACCACTCGAACAGGCGATAGGTGCTGTACGGGCCGGCCGAATGCATGGGCAGGAGTGGCCGGCGCGGGCCGCCGTTCGAATTGGGCATGTGCCCTTCCTCCTATCGCCGGGTCATCTCGTCCATCCGGCGCAACTCGTCGGCATCGACCGTCCCTGCGCCGATCTGCACCCGGGCCGGCACCAGCACGTTCGCCGCGTTGGCGTGGTCGTCGAGATCGAGCTTCCGGAACGTGCGGGCCGCGATGCCATCCGCGCCACCGGCCGCCTTGATAACCGCGGGCGGGGCAGTGTCGATGACGTACTGCGCCCCCTTGGCAATCACGGGCACCGCGACGTTGGTCGACAGAGACTTGCCCTTGGCGGCGCCTTGGACCGCGTTGAGCCCGTAGCCGACGGCGGCCTCCAGCATCATCTCGACGCGCCGCTGCGACAGGAACAGGGCCGCCCACGGGTACACCCGGCGGATGGGCTGGATGATGTAGCCGGCGACGATCGGCAGGAGGATGGTCAGGATCGGCCCGCGCAGGGCGACCGCGAGGGCCGCGACGTAATCGCCCCAGGGCAGGACGACGACGGGCTGGCCGTTGACGGTTACGGTCTCGGCGAGGGCCGGAGAGCAGACGCAGGCGAGCGCCAGCGCCGCGAGAAGGATGCGGGTCATGGTCTCTCTTGATGTGGGAGGGGTGCGCGGCTGGCCCGGCCGGTGCGGATGAATTTTGCCGAACTCAACCTTGGTTAGTTCCCTGCCGAGCGGCACCACCTATGAGATTCTGTCACCGTCGGGTGCCGAATAGGCTTCGAAGGGTGGCCAGCGAGCCGGTCTCATGCCCCGATGGCCGGCTCGCTGTCGTTACGCCTCGTGGTTGTAACGAAAGCGCTGACCGTGAGTCGTGTTAGAGTGCCGGCCAGCGCGGCTGGCCCGGCGCGCTCGGGATCATGAAAATGTCATTTGCTGGTACGCTGGCTTGAGCATGGCCAAGCTTTCAGCCATGGGAGGCAGGCTGCTGCGCCAAGCCCAATGTGCTTCGGATTGGTGGCCGGCGGGCCGGCGTCTATTGCCCCCAAGCGCCCGGCTCGGTGCTTTCACGCCTCGCTGACCCCCGCCCCCGACCGCGCCCCGGCGATCTTCGCCGGCAGCTTGTGCGGAGCGCCCATCACCCGAACCACGGGCGCGACAGCCAGGACCGCAGACGGGCGCCGAGCGAGGGCGCGGCCGGTGCAGGCGCTGTCGGGAGCGCGTTGCCGTTCGCGTCGAAGTAGGTACCTGTCGAAGCTCGCGAGGATGCTCCTCCTTCCGGTGCTGCCGGCGAGATCGAACTGCCGGCGTTCGTCAGCGGAAGCTCGGACACCCACGTTCCCCCGTTGCGCGCCGCGGGGGCGAACACGGGCCCAGCGGACGGCGGCGGGACGGGCTCGATCGTGACGGGCGGAACCGAGACCGGCTTGCCGACGGCGTCCTGATCCGGAGACCACGGTGTGTCCTTGATCTTGCGCCACTTCGCGTAGGCCGCCGCGAGCTTCGTGTGGTAGCCGTGCTGGGCGTAGGCCGACCCGTTGTAGCCGCGGGCGAAGCCGGCCCAGTTGTGGGCGCGCAGCTCGTCGTCCAGCCGCTTGTCCACGATGAAGCGCATCATCGGCGGCCAGGTGCTCGCTCTCGCCGCCCTCCACGAACGCCAGCACCATCTGCTGGGGGCTCTCGTAGCCGGCCGCGACATAGTTCTCGCCGAGGATCTGTCCGAGCCCCCAGGAGGCCGCCTTCAGCGCCGCGGTCTCGTTGATCGCCAGCGCCGACTTGAGGTGGGGGTAGGTAGCTGTCCTTCGGGTAGCTGCCGGGCTTCCACGAGGCGTAGGCGAGACCCGCCTGCACGGCCTGGGCCCGGGCCGAGCCGGTCAGGTTGCGGTAGAAGACGTGGGGCTCGAACAGCATCTTCGGTCGACCGAGCGCGTCGAAGCCGCCGCCCGACGCCTCGACCTCGATGACGGCGTGGATCTCGTCCCCCCCGACGCCGATGGTGTGGCCTGTAGCTGCGCGAGCGTGTCGTACGTGACGCGGCCCGAGGCGATAGCGGCGTGAGCCTGGTCACGGGCAGAGACCGCCACGTCCTGCGCGGCTTGTGCAGTCGCAGCATTGTCCGCCACCTGCGCTGCCGCCACGGTCACAGTCGCGGTGTTGCCCGCGACCTGCGCGCGGGCCGTCTCAACGGCAGCCGATTGCGTCGCCACGAGAGTCGCCGCCGTCACTGTCGCCTCGGTCTTTTCGGCCACCGTGGTGGTGTTCTCGGCGACCTCTGCGCAGATCGATCAGGCCGGGGATCTCGTCGAGCGTCGAGGCACCGGCCTGGACGCGCCAAGCCTTGGCCTCGGCATCGAGGATGACGTGGTAGAACCGCCCTTCGACGATGCGCCCCTCGGCGAGGCGGATACCGCCGGCATCCGTCCCCGGCAGTGGACCGAGCCCATCGACGTTGAGCGTGGCCTGCGCCGTGTTCGTGCGGTCGGCCTGCACGATCAGATCGATGCCGGAGCGGATCTCCGTGATGCCAAGCGCGGCGTCGACCGTGTAGGCGTTGAGCTGGCCGCCGGTTCGCAGCGCGCCGCCGCGTGCATCGGAGTAGCGGCGCACGCCCGCCACCACGGAGCGCACAAGGCTCGGCAAGGCACGAGCCGAAGCGCCGTCAGCGGCGGGAATCGTGGGGTCGGCGACGCTGTTTCGCGCAGGCGTCGCCGACCAGTCGAGCAGTCCCATCGTCGGGCTCCCGGTAATGAGGTGGGTGGGGAAGGAGCAATCAGACCTTGATCGCGAAGTTCACAACCGCGCCGGGCGGCACGTTCAGGTGCGCGCGGCCGCCGACGGTGTTGTCGATCGTCAGGCTATGCGTGTGATCCGACGCAGCCGGGATCGGGTGTGTGGTCCGCCACACCTGAGATGGTATGGCCGTGAGGCTCGGCGTCATTGATTGTTAGCGCATGGATGTGGTCGCCGACCGCATTGAGGGCGACAGTGTGGGCATGGCTGCCCAACAGATCCGCGGCTCCGTTCGTGTCACCGACGCCGATGGAGCCCGAACGCTTCAGGCTCGATCCGTAACACCACATCCCGGGACCATACACCTAGTAGTAGCGCACCTGCCGGACGACGCAGCCGCAGTAGTGGAGGCGGTTGCCCCGTCGGACGTAGCGATGCTCGACGATCACGCCGCGCCGCGGTGCTGCCTGGGCCCGAGCGGCACTGAGCGCGAGGTCGCTCGCGAAAGCAGCAAACCCAAGGCTGCCGTATGGCATCGCCTGCGCCTGCCCGGGTGCAGCAATGGCGATGCCGAGAGTGAGGGCGGCAATTGCCTTTGTGCTCTTGCGAATGAACATGATGGTCTCCTGCGATACTGCTTTTACAGGCGGGTTGCCGGCTGTGGCGCAGGTTTAAAGGCCTTAAATTTCAGCCAAGATGCATTATGCATTTCAGAACGAATGCTTCGTGCAGAACCGCACGCGATCCAGGGGAGGCTTCGAGCGGCTTCCACACGCCCGCCAGCCGCCTCTGTCGGTCCTGCGCCGTCCACGCCGCTTGAGCCCGCTCCAGGGCTTCCTGCGAGCCTCGATCGCGGGCCGGACGGTGCTCGCCGGGGGCAGGGCCGGGTTCCAGCAGGGAGCCGTAGCGGCGCGGGCAGGCCCAGTGCAGGCTGTCGAGCGAGCCGGTGGCGACGCGCGCCTTGTCCGGATGCACCTCGGGACGCACCTCGCGGTTTTCGATCGCGAGCTGCCAGATGGCTTCGATGCGCGCCGCGGCGAGCAGGCGAGCCTCCGGAGGATGGGCCGGATCGCTAGCATAGGCCAGCAGCGCCCAGCCGCCGTAGAGGGCGAACACCGCTTCGATCGCCGGCTTGACCATTCGCTCGACCCGCTCGGCCGGCTGAAAGTCGTGGATACCGACGCCGCGGTACACTCCAACGGTCGGCATGCTGCCTGACGGCTCCCGGTCTCTCAATTCGCCCTCCCTCGGTTCATCAGCGCCAGGGTGCGGCGGTTCAAGGCTTCCTCAGGCGTGTCGGGCTTCGCCGCGCCCTGGCTGGCGACGCCCGCGATCAGTAGCGCCTTGCAGGCCGCGGCTCGGGCCTGAGCGGGCGCGTCCTCGTCGGCGGCGATGCTCGACAGAAGTGCAGTGGGTCCACGATGGCGGGCTCGGGGTGCGGCTGGGGCTTCGACGCCACGACGATCCCGGGCTCGGCCTTCGGCGGACGGCCGCTGGTCTACGGGGAGGGCTGCGAGGCTTCACGGCAAAAACCTCAGGCGGTTTGCCTTTATTTGACAATGGGTTCCAGCATTCACGATCACAAGAGGCACGCTGCCGAGGACGAAAACCTTGGGGTCTTTCATAAGCAATTACAACGACTTGCGGGACTCAACGACGGAGGGCCCGATAGTTGTCCGCCGCGCGCAGCAAATCTCTGGATGGCACCCCATGCGATGCCCGGCCCCTAGATCCGTAGAGTTTGCACCCCGCCCCGGTCAATTGAACGATACCAGTCAGAGACGGTTGAAGCGGCATCAATCTACGCAGTCATTGAGGACGACATGAGGCACGCAACCGCTGCCGTCTTGCTTTGGTTAGGAGGCTTGCATAGCGTCCTAGCCCAGCAGACCAATCCGGCTCCGCCGATCCCGGAGAAAGCACCTTCGGGCTCAAATTCGACAGCCGCCATAGGCGCGGCAATGGATGTAAATTGGATCTGGCTTAGCCTTGTAATAGGCATGGTCGTGTTCGGTTTATGGTATATCGTGAGACGCCGACAATCGTAGCCTTTACCAAGGTCTAGCTTTCTTGATCTGTTGCCGCAGGCCCAGTTGCCGTGCTCGGGCATCTGTCGTCTTTCTCGTGTGACACGATCCACACCGTAGGCGGATGTTGTTCGGATCCAGGCCCGCACCGCCGTCCTGCTTGCATCCGGCGTCACTCGGATGTCGCTCGACAGGAGCCTCAGATCGCGGCTCTCCCGCGGCCGCAGCATCAGCCGGTGCGGTCCCAGCATGACCGGCTGCCCGTAGCGGTACGTCGTCCGGTGGTGGATGAGCAGATCGACCAAGGGTGTGCTTCTCAGGATCCGGTTCGGCCCGGTTTGTCGGTCGTCAGTGCTGGCGCGCCCTGCTGCTCCGCGTGTGAGACAGGAAGAAGCGTAGCATCTCGCGGCTAGGATCCGAACCCGTCGGATCTGTGTGGGAGCCGGCCGGATGGCCGCCCGCCCAGGCATGACCGGCTCCATGCAGGCTTCCAAATCCCTACGCCGACCGCTCGAATCCCGACATCCCGCCCGCAACAGCTTGGAGCTGCCAACGTCGGGGTGAGACGGTAGATCCGTGACTGTCACGGCCGGGCCTCGCGCCCGTGACCCGTGTCGCCGACAACCCCGCCGGAACCGAGCCGTATGGGGGCTACGCACGTGGGTTTCCGACCCAGTTTCCGACCCAACGAAAAAGGCCCCGTCTCCGGGGCCTCAAATTCATCAATCATCCTTGGGGTTAAGGATGGTGGGCGCGACAGGGATCGAACCTGTGACCCCTACCATGTCAAGGTAGTGCTCTCCCGCTGAGCTACGCGCCCTGGCAGGTGACCCTCGGCTTGGCCGCCGGTCACTTGCGAGGCCGCGGCTATAACCGGTGCCGGGCGGCTCCGCAAGCGGGTCGGCCGCGCTTTCGTGAAGCGCTGCGCTGCACGGCCGAGAAAAATCGGGTAAGGCAGCCCGCGGCGCGCCCCGACGCTTCCGCGATCGGCGGCCGGGGCGTCGGAATCGGAAGGACGGCGAGCGCGGATGCGGTTCCTGCACATGTCCGATGAGGGATCCATCATCCGGGGATGGGTGGTCCCGGACGACCCGGAGGCGATCAGCCGGGTCTACGTCACGATCGAGGGGCAGCGGGTGGCCGAGGTCTCCGCCATCCATGCCGACCCGACCTTCATCCAGTACGGCTGGCACTCCACCGGACAGTGCCATTACGAGGTGCGCGAGGACCACATCCCGGGCCTTGCCGCGATCGAACGCCTCGAGATCTACGACGTGGACACCAACGTCCTCGTCTACCGGCGCCTGCCCAGCGACGGGCTCGCCGCCCCCAAGACCATCCTGATCAACGCTCACATCAATCCCGAGACGGTGATCCAGACGGCGTTGTTCCCCCATTTCCGGCAGTGCTATTTCGGGATCGGGCGGTTTCCCGAAGAAATCCTGCGGGCGATGTTCGACACCGACACCCTGACCTCGTGCTTGATGGCAGGGTCGATCATCCTCCCCCGCTACGAAGGCCATTTCGTCCAGGGCGGCGCGCTGACGATGATGCTCGTCCACGATCCCTACGTGGAGATGGCGAGCCGTCTGATGTGGCTGCGGGCGAGAGCGGGCATCGCCGCCGATCCCGTCCAGCACTGGCGGCTGGGCAACCTCGTCGAGGCCTGCGCCTTCACCCTCGATTACGACTACACCGACGCCAAGAGCCTCAAGCGGCTGTTCCGGATGATGCCGGAGCCGGCCTATCACCTGCTCTACAACCCGCTGACCCGCCAGCTCAGCACCCTGGTGGCCGACGACCGGATCGCACCGGGGCACTCGATCATCGCCGTGGAGATCCTGTCCCGCATGGGGCTGGTCGGCCATCGCGACTATTTCGAAGCCTTCATGGCTTCGGTGTTCCACCACCACGGCATCGAGGCGCCGATCCCCCTGCCGCTGCCGATTCCCAACGAGACGCTCGCGCTGGCCGAGCAGCTGCGCAAGCTCCGCTTCCTGCAGAGCTGGGTGGAGTTCGACGTGGTGCTCAGCGACGCGGTGCGCAGCTCCGTCGCCAAGAACTGGGAGGTCTGACCCGTCATGGCGCCGGAGGACCGGCCCCGCGGGGAAGAAACGCGTGCGACGTCGTTGGCACGGCTGGGTCGCCGGCCTCTTCCGGTCTCCGGGACCCCGGGCCTCGATCTGCGCATCGATCTGGCCACGAGTGGGCTCGCCGGACGCTGGGTCACCCTGACCTGGCGGGATGTCGGCAGCGGCGGCCTCCCGCGCGCCCTCGTCAGCGCGGTGACCGAGGCCGGGACGACCGCGCTCGCCGAGGAAGCGGTGGGCGGCGACGTGTTCGTCTGGACCGGGCGGTTGCCCGAGGGCACGACCGCCCTGCGCTTCACGGCGCATGTGCGCGGCAAGCCCTTCGCCCTCGACGGGCTGACCGTGCGCCGCCGCGGGCGGGTCGCGCTCGTCCTGCGGGCGGGCTGGCGCGCGCCCGGCCTGACCGCGCAGGCGGTCGGATGGCGTCTGCTCCGCCTGAAGGTGCGCGCCCGCGGGTACCTCTCCCGGGCCCTCGCCCAGCGGGCCGAGACGGGCTACGCGACCTGGATCGCGCGCTTCGACCGCCGCACGCCCGCCGACCGCGCCCGCATCCGGGCCGAGATCGCCGCCTGGGAGGCGCCGCCCCTCCTCTCCGTGCTGATGCCGGTGTTCGATCCCGACCCGCGGGTGCTCGACGCCGCCATCCGCTCGGTGCGCGGCGGGCTCTACCCGCACTGGGAGCTGTGCATCGTCGACGACGCCTCGACGAATCCGCAGATCGCCCGGCTGATCGCGCGCCACGCCGCGCAGGAGCCGCGCATCCGCACCCTGCGCCGGCCCGAGAACGGCCATATCGCCCGGGCGACCAACGATGCCCTCACGCTCGCGACCGGCGCCTACTGCGTCTTCCTCGACCACGACGATCTGCTGGCCGACATCGCGCTCTACGAGGTGGCGCGGGCCGTGCGGGCGGCGCCCCACCTGATCCTGGTCTATAGCGACGAGGACAAGGTCGACGCCCGGGACCGCCGTTTCGAGCCGCATTTCAAATCGGGCTTCGACCGGGAACTGCTCCAGGGCCAGAACTACGTGAACCACCTTTGTGCGGTCCGCACCGACCGGCTGCGGGCGCTCGGCGGCCTACGGCCCGGCTTCGAGGGCAGCCAGGATCACGACCTGCTCCTGCGTCTGACCGAGGCGATCGACGGCAGTGAGGTTCGCCACATCCCGAAGTTGCTCTATCATTGGCGGGCGGCCGCCGGCTCCGGCACCTTCTCGGACCGGGCCTTGGCGCGGGCCGAGGCGGCGCGCCTGCGGGCGCTGTCGGAGGTCGCGGCGCGGCGCGGCGCCCGGGCCGAACGAGGGGCGGAAGGCTTCAACCGCCTGGTCCGCCCCGTGCCGGTGCCCGCGCCGCTGGTCTCGGTGGTGATCCCGACCCGCGACCGGGCGGAACTCCTGGCGGTCGTGCTCGACGGGCTGTTCGCGCGCACGGACTACCCCGCGATCGAGGTGATCGTCGTCGACAACGACAGCCGCGAGGCGGCGACGCAGGCCCTGTTCGCGGGCTACGCCGAGGATGCGCGCCTGAGGGTGCTGCCCTCGCCCGGGCCGTTCAATTTCTCGCAGCTGTCGAACCAGGGGGCCGCCGCCGCCCGCGGCAGCGTGCTCCTGTTCCTCAACAACGACATCGAGGTGCTGGAGCCGGGCTGGCTCACGGAACTCGTCTCGATCGCCGTGGAACCGGGGATCGGCGCCGTCGGCGCCAAGCTGCTCTATCCGGACGGCACGATCCAGCATGGCGGCATCGTCCTCGGCATCGGCGGCATCGCCGGCCACAGCCATCTCGGACTGCCCGGCGACGCGCCCGGCTACTTCGCCCGCATGGTGCTGACGCAGGAGGTCTCCGCGGTGACCGGCGCCTGTCTGGCGATGCGGCGCGCGGTGTTCGAGGAGGTCGGCGGGTTCGACGCGGAGGCCCTCGCCGTCGCCTTCAACGACGTGGATCTGTGCCTGCGCGTGGGCGCAGCGGGCTACCGCGTCGTCTGGACCCCGCATGCGCGGCTGATCCACCACGAATCGAAGAGCCGCGGGGCGGAGGACACGCCAGAGAAGCGCGCCCGGTTCGAGGCCGAATCACAGGTGATGCGCGCGCGCTGGGAGCCGATCTTGCGGGCCGACCCCTATTACAACATCAACCTGTCCCGGACCGCGGCGCATTACCGCCTGTGAGGCGGGCGGATCGGGCTCCCTCCCCTGAATCGGGAGGGGCGGATGCGTCGCCCGCGATTTGCGGCCCGGCCGAATGCGGTTAGGAGAGTGCGGCGCAGCAAGACGCTTGCGGCTCTTCCAACGGCGTGCGGGAGCATCGATGCGGATCGCGATGATCGGTTCGGGCTATGTCGGCCTGGTCTCGGGCGCCTGCCTGGCGGATTTCGGCCACGCGGTGACCTGTGTCGACAAGGACCCCGACAAGATCGCGGCCCTCGAGGCCGGACGGATGCCGATCTACGAGCCCGGCCTCGACGCGCTGGTCGCCGAGAACGTGCGCCAGGGCCGCCTCTCCTTCTCCACGGATCTCGGTCCCGCCGTGGCCGGGGCCGAGGCCGTCTTCATCGCCGTCGGCACGCCCTCTCGCCGCGGCGACGGCTTCGCCGACCTCTCCTACGTCTACGCGGCGGCCAAGGAGATTGCCGGCGCGCTCACCGGCTCCACCGTGGTGGTCACCAAATCGACCGTGCCAGTGGGCACCGGCGACGAGGTCGAGCGCATCATCCGCGAGGCGCGCCCCGACGCCGAGGTCTCGGTCGCCTCCAATCCCGAATTCCTGCGCGAGGGCGCGGCGATCGGCGACTTCAAGATCCCCGACCGCATCGTCATCGGCGCCGAGGACGACCGGGCCCGCGAGGTGATGCAGGCGGTCTACCGTCCGCTCTATCTCAATCACTCGCCGATCCTGTTCACCGGACGGCGCACGGCCGAGCTGACCAAATACGCCGCCAACGCGTTTCTCGCGACCAAGATCACCTTCATCAACGAGATCGCCGACCTGTGCGAGCGGGTCGGCGCCAACGTGCAGGAGGTCGCTCGCGGCATCGGGCTCGACAACCGCATCGGCCGCAAGTTCCTGCATGCCGGCCCCGGCTACGGCGGCTCGTGCTTTCCCAAGGACACCCTGGCGCTGGTCAAGACGGCGCAGGACCACGGCGCGCCGGTGCGGATCGTGGAGACGGTGGTGTCGGTCAACGACCAGCGCAAGCGCGCGATGGCGCGCAAGGTGGTGGCGGCGGCCGGGGGCTCGGTGCGGGGCAAGACGGTGGCGCTGCTGGGGCTCACCTTCAAGCCGGACACCGACGACATGCGCGACGCGCCCTCGCTGTCGATCGTCGCGGGCCTCCAGGATGGCGGCGCGCGGGTGGTGGCCTACGATCCCGAGGGGATCGAGCAGGCGCGCCCGCTCCTGGACGGGGTCGCCTTCGCCGAGGACGCCTATGCCTGCGCGACCGAGGCGGACGTCCTGGTGATCGTGACGGAATGGGCGGCCTTCCGGGCGCTGGACCTCGCCCGGCTGAAGGACCTGATGCGGACGCCGGTGCTGGTCGATCTACGCAACATCTACGCTCCGTCCGAAGCCGAAAAGCACGGCTTCCGCTATGTCGGCGTGGGAGTTGCATGACGGGAGCCTGGCCGCGTCACGCCGCCATTCGGGCAGTGCGCCGCAGTCGTCGATTCACGCCAGAGGTGCAGCCAAGCCCGATCTCGGTCTCGAATGCGCGATGACAGGCGCTGCATCCAAGTCGGTTCGTGTCATCGCTTGCCCGATTCGGGCACTTCTTCGATCCCAAGAGAAATACATTCGTCAAGTCTTCGTTCTGCCATCGCTGTCATCGCGGCCGAATTGCGGCGGGGATCCCGCGCGCGTTGCTGACGACTGGCCATGTTTGGCAGTTCTACGCTGTCTCGATGGCGGGCAGTTTCGGCAAGCGACTGATGAATACGTGCCACACATTCTCCCAATCTCCGGGATTAAAAGGGGTCGGCACGACCGCTCGGGTTGGAGTGACCCGGCCTCCGTACTACTAGAACGGCGTCCGTGCGGCTGCCTTCGGGCAGGTGCGTGCTCCCGGACCCTACGAGCGTGAACGGATCGACGTGACTCACCGCAAAGACATCGCGATCGTCGGCCGCGCCTGCCGTCTCCCGGGAGCCCCGAGCGTCGAGGGGCTGTGGCAGCTCCTGACCGAGGCGCGCTGCGCCGTGTCGCGGGTCCCGGAAGACCGTTGGTCGCTGCCGGCCTACGCGCATCCGCGGGCGCAGGAACGCGGCAAGAGCTACACCTGGGCGGCGGGCGTGCTCGACGACATCTGGTCGTTCGATCCGGCGGTGTTCGGCATCTCCCCCCGCGAGGCCGAGCAGATGGACCCGCAGCAGCGGCTCCTGCTGGAACTGGCCTGGGAGGCCTTCGAGGATGCGGGTCTGCGCCCCTCCGCGGTCGCCGGCTCGCAGATCGGCGTCTTCGTCGGCGCATCCTCCCTCGATTACGGCAATCTGCGCGTTCTCGACCCGGCCTCCAGCGACGCCTATGCGGCCACCGGCAACACGCTCTCGATCATCTCGAACCGCATCTCCTACATCTACGATCTCAAGGGCCCGAGTTTCACCCTCGACACCGCCTGCTCGTCGTCCCTCGTCGCGCTCAACGCCGCGATCACGGCGATCGAGGCCGGTCAGGTCGACACCGCGATCGTGGCGGGCGCGAGCCTGCTCGCCAGCCCGTTCAACTTCATCTCCTTCTCCAACGCGCAGATGCTCTCGCGCACGGGTCTGTGCCAGGCCTTCTCGGCCAAGGCCGACGGCTACGTGCGCGCCGAGGGCGGCGTCGTCCTGATCCTGCAATCGGCCGAGGCGGCGGCCCGCAGCGGACGCACGGTGCGCGGCGTCATCGCGGCGAGCGGCGTCAATTCCGACGGCCGCACGACTGGCATCACCCTGCCCTCGGGCAACGCCCAGGGCGCGCTGCTGGAACAGGTCTACCGCGAGGCGGGAATCGATCTCGACCGGATCGCCTTCGTCGAGGCTCACGGCACCGGCACCCCGGTCGGCGACCCGATCGAGGCGAGCGCCATCGGCGAGAAGCTCGGCAAGCCCCGCCACGCGCCGCTGCCGATCGGTTCGATCAAGACCAATATCGGCCATACCGAGCCGGTCTCGGGCCTCGCCGGCCTGCTGAAGGCGAGCCTCGCCCTCGAGCACGACCTGCTGCCGCCCTCGCTCCACGCGGCGCAGCTGAACCCCGAGATCCCGTTCGAGGCCCTGAACCTGTCGGTGACCCGGTCGCCGCTGGCGCTGGAGCGAAGCGCGGAGCGTTTCGCGGGCGTCAATTCCTTCGGCTTCGGCGGCACCAATGCCCACGTCGTGCTGACCGACCCGGCGCCCGTCCCGGTTCCCGCCGCGGAGACGGGCCGTAGCCCCGAAATCCTGCTCCTGTCGGCCCAGAGCCGGGCCGCGCTGAACGATCTCGCCCTCGATTACGCCGCCCGCCTCGAGGGTGCCGCGCCGGACGAGGTCGCCCGCGTCGCGGCCGCGGCGGCCCATCGCCGCGAGCGTCTGCCCGTGCGCCTCGCCGTCCCGGTCGGGGCGGGCCTCGATCTTCCCGCGGCGCTCCGCGCCGTCGCCGAGGGCGAGGACATGGATGCCGCGATCGCCGGGACGGCGGTCGAGCGCGGCGCCGAGGTGGCCTTCGTCTATTCGGGCAACGGCAGCCAGTGGGTCGGGATGGGCCGCGAGGCCTATGCCGAGAACGCGGTGTTCCGCGCGCGCTTCGAGCGCACCGACACCTTGTTCGAGACGCTGTCCGGCTGGTCCCTGAAGGAGGCGATGTTCGCCCCCGATCTCGATCAGCGCCTGTCGCTGACCCGGGTCTCCCAGCCCCTGATCTTCGCCATCCAGAGCGCCTCGACGGCGGCCCTGCGGGCCCGGGGCCTCGCGCCCCGCTTCGTCCTCGGCCACAGCGTCGGCGAGATCGCCGCGGCGGAGGCCGCCGGCATCCTGAGCCTCGAACAGGCGGTCCGGGTCATCTTCCACCGCAGCAAGCACCAGGAATCGACCCGGGGCTTCGGCACCATGGCGGTGCTGCTCGGGCCGGTCGAGGAGATGGAGGCGTTCCTCGCCGATTATCCGACCCTCGACATCGCCGCCTACAACAGCCCCAAGGCGATCACGGTGGCCGGCCCCGAAGCCGTGATCGAGGCGGCGATGAAGGCGCTCGCGCGCAAGCGTCGCCGCGGGCGCAAGCTCGACCTCGAATACCCGTTCCACGGCCGGCTGATGGACCCGACCGAACGCCCGCTCCTGCGCGACCTCGACGGCCTGAAGGCTACGGCCGGGCACACCGCCATGGTCTCCACGGTAACCGGCACGGTGCTGCCGGGCGCCCGCTTCGGGGCCGGCTACTGGTGGCGCAACATTCGCGAGCCGGTGCGGTTCTGCGAGGCCCTGCAGGAGGCGACCCGCCAGGGCGCGCGGGTCTTCGTCGAAGTCGGCCCCCGGGCGACCCTGTTGCCGCATATCGGCGACGCGATCGAGCCGCTCGGCATCGAGGTCGCCTCGGTCGGCGTGATGCACCGCAAGCCTGTGGGCGCCGACCCGATCGCCCGGGCCGTCGCCGCCGCCCTCGTGGCCGGCGCGAAGGTCGAGGAGCCGACCGTGTTCGGCGACGATCCGGCCGGCGACGTGCGGCTGCCGCATTATCCCTGGCAGCGCCGCAGCTTCCGCCTGTCCGAGACCGCCGAGGTCACCGGGGCCGTGGTCCCGCGGCTCTACCATCCCCTCGTCGGCGCCCGCGCCTCGGCCGATGGGCTCGAATGGCACGGCCATCTCGACGCGGTCCTCGTGCCCGATCTCGACGATCACCGCATCGACGGCCAGGTGATCCTGCCCGGGGCCGCCTTCGTCGAGATGGCGCTGCATGTCGCCCGGCAGGCTCAGCGCTCCGAGACCGCGACGCTCGCCGATCTCGAGATCCACGCGCCGATGGTCTTCGCCGAGGAATCCCTGCGCGAGGTGACGGTGCGCCTCGCCGGCCACCAGATCCAGATCCTCAGCCGTCCGCGATTGACCCAGGCCCAGTGGCAGCTCCACGCCTCGGCCAAGATCATCGAGGGTGATTTCCTCCCGCTCCCCCGCCGGGACGTGGCCCTGCCCGCCGACCACGCGGTGGCGGGTGACGACCTTTATCGCCGGGCCCTCGCCTCGGGCCTCGGGTTCGGCGCGAGCTTCCGGCAGGTCGCGGCCTCGGCGCGGATCGATGACGTCACCATCGTCTCGGAGCTGACGGCCGCCGAGGCCGACGCCCGCTACGGCCTCGTGCCCGCGCGCCTCGATTCCTGCTTCCACGGCCTGATCCTGCTCTTCGCCGAGCTGATGGGCGAGGGCGCCACCAAGGCCTACGTGCCGGTCCGCTTCGGCGAGATCCGCCTGCTGCGCCCGGGCGCGGTGATCGCCCGGACCGAGATCCGCATCCGCCGCTGCAACGAGCGCTCGATCCTCGCCGATTTCACCCTGGTCGACGCGGAGGGCGAGGTCATCGCCGCGATCCGCGAGGGCCGGTTCCAGGCCCTGCGCGCCAAGGGCGGCAGCGAGCTCGACGCCTTTACGATCACGCAGGCGACGGAGCTCGCCAGCGAGCCGACCGCTCTGGCCCTCGAGCGCCGCCCCTCGCTGAGCGAGCGCCTGCGGCCCGCCCTCGCCGCCGCGACCGCCCCGGACACCGCCGAGCTCGGCCCGGGCCACCTCCTCCTGGAAGGCTGGGCGACGGCGCTCGCCTACCGCCTCGCCGAGGGGCTCACCCGCGGCGGGCGGATCGACCTTGCCGACCCGCGCCTGACCGATGCCCTGCGGCCTTGGGCGCTGAACGCCCTCTACGCCCTCGAGAGCAGCGGGCTCGCCTCGAACGATGGCCGCTCCGGCGCCTGGCGCCTGCGCCAGGACGTGGCGCTGCCCGCGCCCGAGGAGACCATGCGCTGGATCGCTTCGGACCATCCGGAGCTTTCCGCCGAGCTGGTCCTGCTCGCCGACACCACCGCTCTCGTCGGGCGCATCCTCACGGGCGAGGCGACGCACGCCGCCGAGCTGCCGCCGGCCGCCCTCGACGCGTTCCATCTGCGCGGCGCGACCGCCCGCGCCGCCGCCCAGGTCGTCGCCGACGCGATCGCTTCGAGCCACGAGCGCCTGCCCCGCGACCGGGCCCTGCGCATCCTCCAGGTCGGCTTCGGCCCGCTCTCGGCCCGCGCCGCCGCCCTGGCGCGCGCCATCGACGCCCGCCTGACCGTGCTGGAGACCGACCGGCGGCTCGCCGAGCGGGCGCGTCTCGGCCTGCCGACGCAGGTCGAGGTGGTGGAAGCCGCCGAGGCCCTGCCGGGCGGCGCCTTCGACCTCGTGCTGGCCAGCGACGTGCTGCACCGGGGCGGGCGCGGCCTGCCCGGCCAGCTCGCCGACGCCCTCGCCACCGGCGGCCTGCTGATCGCGGTCGAGCCCGGCGCCTCCCTGTTCCGCGATCTCGTCTTCGGCCTCACGCCGGACTGGTTCGAGACCGTCGCCGGCCTGCCCGTGTCGCGCCTCGACGACGTGGCGGGCTGGCAGCGGACGCTGAGCGCGGGCGGCCTCGTCCGCGTCTCCGCCGGCCGGGCGGCCTCCGCCAACGGCGACGACCTGCTCCTCGTCGCCGAGGCTCCCGCCCGTCCGATCGTCGGCCATGGCCAGAGCTTCGCCTTCGTCGTCGGGTCCGACGACGCGATCGGGGCCGAGACCGCCTCGTCGCTGGCGACGCTCCTCGTGGCGAGTGGCGTCCACGTCTCGATCATCCTCGATTCCGCGCAATCCCTGCTCGAACTGGAGCGGGAGACGCCGGACACCGTGGTGTTCCTGGCCGGTGCCTTCACGACCGACGGCGCGGCCGCCGGGCGCCTGCGCGACCGCTGCCTCAGCCTCAAACGCTGCGCCGAGCATCTCGGCAGCCGCCAGACCCGGCTCTGGGTGATCGCGCCCGGCGCGACCCGCGATGCCGGCGGGGACGCCGCCGCCGTCGAGGCCGGCGTCTGGGCCTTCAGCCGGACCCTCGCCAACGAGGCGGCCAACCTCGATGTCCGCCGGGTCGATCTGGCGCCGTCGCTGTCGCCCAAGCACGCCGCCGAGCGGCTGCGTGCCCTGATCCTGTCGGGCACGCTCGAGACCGAGATCGTGCTCGACCCGGACGCCACCCGCGTGGTGCGCTTCCATCCCGGCCGCGCCGTCCGTCCCGTCGGCACCGACGCCGCCCCGGCCGCCCGGCTGGAGCGCTCCAACACCGGCGGCCTCAACGAGATGGTCTGGGGGCCGGCCGAGCGCGTGGCCCCCGGCCCCGGTCAGGTCGAGATCGCGGTGGCCGCCACCGGCCTCAACTTCCGCGACGTGCTCTGGGCGCTCTCGATGCTGCCGGAGGAAATCCTGGAGGACGGCTTCGCCGGACCCCGCCTCGGTCTCGAGGTGTCGGGCCACGTCGCCGCCGTCGGCCCCGGCGTGGTCGATCTGCGCGTCGGCGACGCCGTCGTCGCCTTCGCGCAATCGGGCTTCGCCACCCACGTCGTCGTGCCCGAGACCGTCGTCGCCCCCGCGCCCGCCGGGCTCGATCTCTCCGCGGCCGCCACCGTGCCGGTCGCCTTCCTCACCGCCTATTACGCGCTCTGCACCTGCGCCCGCCTGCGCAAGGGCGAATGGCTGCTCGTGCATGGTGGCGCGGGCGGGGTCGGGCTCGCCGCCCTCCAGATCGCCAAGTGGAAGGGCGCTCGGGTCATCGCCACCGCCGGCTCTCGCGAGAAGCGGGCTCTGGTCAAGGCGCTCGGCGCCGAACACGTGCTCGATTCCCGCTCCCTCGCCTTCGTCGACGACGTGCGGCGGATCACCGGAGACGGCGTCGACGTGGTGCTCAACTCGCTGTTCGGCGAGATGATGGAGCGCTCGCTGAATGTCCTGCGGCCGTTCGGGCGCTTCGTGGAACTGGGCAAGCGCGACTACGTCGCCAACACCCATATCGGGCTGCGGCCCTTCCGGCGGAACCTGTCCTATTTCGGCGTCGACCTCGATCAGGTGCTCCAGCACCAGGGCGAAGACGGGGCGCGGATGTTCCGCGAGGTGATGGCGCTCTTCGCGGAAGAGGGCCTGCGCCCCCTGCCCTACCAGCCCTTCGCCGCCGACGAGACGTCCGACGCGTTCCGGCTGATGCAGCAATCGGGGCATGTGGGGAAGATCGTCGTCACGCCGCCCGCGCCCGGCACCGTGGCCCGGGTGCGGCGCACCGCCTTCGCGGTGAACCCGGACGGCGTCCACCTCGTCACCGGGGGGCTCGGCGGCTTCGGGATCGAGGTGGCGCGCTGGCTGGCCGACCGGGGGGCACGGCGCATTCTCCTCGTCGGCCGCTCCGGCACGCCGAGCCCGGACGGGCGCGCGGCCATCGCCGAGCTGGAGGCCCGCGGGGTGCGGGTCGAGACGCAGGCCTGCGACATCGTCCGCCGCGAGGCCGTCGAGGCTCTCCTCGACGGGATCGAGGCGGCGGGCGACCGGCTCGCCGGCGTGATCCACGGCGCCATGGTGCTGCAGGACGGCCTGATCACGGCGATCGAGCCCGAGACCCTCGCGGCGGTGATCGCCCCCAAGGTGATCGGGGCGGAGCATCTCGACGCGGCGACCCGCGCCCGCGCCCTCGACTATTTCGTGCTGTTCTCCTCGGCCACGACCTTCATCGGCAATCCGGGCCAGGGCTCCTACGTCGCCGCCAACGGCTTCATGGAAGGGCTCGCCCGCCAGCGGCGCCGGCTCGGCCTGCCGGCCCTAGCCGTGGCCTGGGGCGCGATCGGCGATGTCGGCGTCCTCGCCCGCAACAAGGCGGTGATGGAGACCCTGTCCTCCCGCGTCGGCGTGACGCCGATGGAGGCTCGCCGCTGCCTCGACTTCATGGCCGAGGCGCTGGAAGGCCAGGGCGCGAGCCCGGACGAGGGGGTGATCGCCATCGCGGCGATGCATTGGGGCAAGGCGCGCGAGCGCCTCGCCACGCTGCGCTCGCCGAGCTACGCCGCCCTCGCCGCCGACCAGCAGGCCGAATCCGGGGCGGTCGCGACGATCAACATCGTCGCCCTGCTGCGCGCGGGCGACATCGACGCGGTCCGCAAGACCGTGGCCGACGCCATCGTCGAGGACATCGCCCGCATCCTGCGCCTGCCCAAGGACGACATCAGCCGCGTGCGCCAACTCTCCGAGATCGGCCTCGACTCGCTGATGGGCGTCGAACTCGGCGCCAGCCTGCAGGAGCGCTTCGCCCTCGACGCGCCGCCCGCGGGCATCTCCTCGGGGCTCACGGTCAACGAACTGACTGAGACGCTGATCCAGGCGGTCGCGGCCCCGGTCGATGAGGCCGCGGGCGTGACGCTAAGCCTCGCCACGAAACACGTCGGAGACCTCGACGCGGCGACGCTGACGCCGTTCAACGCCCTCGTCGAGAAGAACGTCGCGGACATCAAAGAGATTCTTCCATGACCCAGCCGTCACGTCCGCAGGACGGCCGCGCCGCTCTGGCGAGCTTCGTCACCAACCGGCTCGGCCGCGTGAACGCCCCCCGGCCGGAGCCGACGGCGGAGGCCAAGGCGCCGACGCGGTCCGAGCACCAGAGCTTCGAGCGGCTCACCGGCTACCGCGAGCTGAAGCTCCAGCGTTCGGCCGCCGATCTGATCGGCCTCAACAACCCGTTCTTCCGGGTGCACGAGACCCGCGCCGCCGCGACCACCCGGATCGACGGCAAGGCCTTCACCAACTACTCGTCCTACGATTATCTCGGCCTCAACGGGCACCCGGCGGTGAATGGGGCGGCGCGCAAGGCGATCGAGGCCTTCGGCACCTCGGCCTCGGCGAGCCGGCTGGTGGCGGGGGAGCGGCCGGTCCATCTGCGGCTGGAGCGGGCGCTCGCGGCGCATTACGGCACCGAAGCCTGCGTCATCATGGTGAGCGGCCACGCCACCAACGTCACCGCCCTCGGCGCGATGCTGGAGCCGGCAGACGTGATCTTCCACGACGCGCTGATCCACAACAGCGTCGTCACCGGGGCGCAGCTCTCGGGAGCGCAGCGCCGCTCCTTCGCCCATAACGACCCCGCCGCCCTGGAGAAGCTCCTGGAGGCCACGCGGCACGAGCACCGCCGGGCCCTCATCGTGGTCGAGGGGCTCTACAGCATGGACGGCGACGCGCCGGATCTGGCCGCCTTCGTTGAGCTCAAGCGCCGCTACGATTGCTGGCTGATGGTGGACGACGCCCACGGGCTCGGCGTGCTGGGCCGCACCGGCGCCGGCCTGCACGAGCATTGCGGGGTCGCGGCCGCCGATGTCGATATCTGGATGGGAACGCTGTCGAAGACGCTCTCGTCCTGCGGCGGCTATATCTGCGGCCCTTCGGTGCTGGTCGAGTACCTGAAATGCACCGCCGGCGGCTTCCTCTACAGCGTCGGCATGTCCCCGCCCCTGGCGGCTGCGGCCGAGGCCGCCCTCTCGATCATGCAGGCCGAGCCCGAGCGGGTCGAGCGCCTCCGCCGGAACGGGGGGCTGTTCCTGGCCGCCGCCAAGAAGCGCGGCCTCAACACCGGCACCAGCCTCGGCCTCGCGGTGATTCCGGTCATCATCGGCGATTCGCTCAAGGCCGTGACGTTGTCCGACCGCCTGTTCAAGCGCGGCATCAACGTGCAGCCGATCATCCATCCGGCGGTGCCGGAGCGTGCCTCGCGGCTGCGCTTCTTCCTGACCTCGGAGCACACGCCCGAGCAGATCGCCGAGACGGTCGCGGCGGTGGCCGAGGAACTGGCGGAACTCGAGACCGGCGCGACGCTGATCGAGCAGCTGATGGCGCGACGGGGGGCGTGAGGCCCTCGGCCTCGCGTCATCGACCGAGCGGTGGACGCCTGTCGGTCACCGCTTCCCGGCCAGCCAGATGACGTGGCGCGCCCCGCGCTGGCCCCGCGCCCGGGTCGCCACCGCCTCGACGGAGAATCCCGCCTGTCCGAGCCGCCGGGTGAAGGCGGCGTCGGGATGGGCTGACCACACCGCCAGCACGCCGCGAGGCCGCAGGGCCGCCCGCGCCGTCGCGAGGCCGGCCGCGTCGTAGAGGCGGTCGTTGGCCGTCCGGGTCAGGCCGTCGGGGCCGTTGTCCACGTCCAGCAGGATCGCGTCGTAGGCTCCCGTCCGCTCGGCGATCACCGCCGCCACGTCGGCCCCGCGGAGCGTGACGCGGGGATCGTCGAGGCAGCCCTGGGTCAGCGCCGCCATCGGCCCGCGCGCCCAGGCGATCACCGCCGGCACGATCTCGGCCACGCTCACCTGCGCCGTCTCCGGCAGGCTGCCGAGGGCGGCCCGGAGGGTAAAGCCCATGCCGTAGCCGCCGATCAGCAGCCGCGGCGCGGCGACGCCCGCGATCCGCTCGGCGGCGAGCCGGGCCAGCGCCTCCTCCGAACCGCTGAGACGGCTGTTCATCAACTCGTTCCGGTCGAGCTGGATCGAGAACTCGCTTCCCCGCCGCAGCAGCCGCAGGGTTCCGGATTCGCCGGGGATCGGTGCGCTGTCGAGGTGTTCCCAGGGGATCATGCGGCGCCTGTTCGGGTCGTCTCTCGTCTTGCCGCGGACGTCCTGCAACGGAAAAGGGGCCGCCTTTCGGCGACCCCCTTCCGGTCTCTCGAGGGTGGCGTCGGACGTTAGAAGTCCATGCCGCCCATGCCGCCGCCGCCCGGCATCGCCGGAGCGCCGCTGTCCTTCTTCGGCGCGTCGGCGACCATGGCTTCCGTGGTCACCAGCAGGCCGGCGACGGAGGCCGCGTCCTGGAGGGCGGTGCGCACGACCTTGGCCGGGTCGACGATGCCGGCCTGGATCATGTCGACGTACTCTTCGGTCTGGGCGTTGAAGCCGTAGGTCTCGCCGCCGTTGTCGGTGATCTTGCCGACGACGATCGAGCCCTCGACGCCTGCGTTGCTGGCGATCTGACGGATCGGGGCCTCGAGCGCCTTGAGGACGATCTTGATGCCGGCCTGGACGTCCGGGATCTCGGACTTCAGCTGGGCGACCGCCTTCTTGGCCAGCAGCAGCGCGACGCCGCCGCCGGGAACGATGCCCTCTTCCACCGCAGCGCGGGTGGCGTTGAGCGCGTCGTCCACGCGATCCTTCTTCTCCTTGACCTCGACCTCGGTCGCGCCGCCGACGCGGATGACCGCGACGCCGCCGGCGAGCTTGGCCAGACGCTCCTGGAGCTTCTCACGATCGTAGTCCGAGGTGGTCTCCTCGATCTGCGCCTTGATCTGCCCGACGCGGGCCTCGATGTCGGCCTTCTCGCCGAGACCGTCGATGATCGTGGTGGTCTCCTTCTCGATGCGGACGCGCTTGGCGCGGCCGAGCATCGGCAGGGCGACGTTCTCGAGCTTGATGCCGAGATCCTCGGAGATGGTCTGGCCCTTGGTGAGGATCGCGATGTCCTCGAGCATCGCCTTGCGGCGATCGCCGAAACCCGGCGCCTTCACGGCTGCGACCTTGAGGCCGCCGCGCAGCTTGTTCACCACGAGCGTGGCGAGCGCCTCGCCCTCGATGTCCTCGGCGATGATGACAAGCGGCTTGCCGGTCTGCACCACGGCCTCGAGCACCGGCAGCATCGGCTGCAGGGAGGAGAGCTTCTTCTCGTGGATGAGGATGTAGGGATCCTCGAGCTCGGCGACCATCTTCTCGGCGTTGGTCACGAAGTACGGCGAGAGGTAGCCGCGGTCGAACTGCATGCCCTCGACGACGTCGAGTTCGGTCTCGGCGGTCTTGGCCTCCTCGACGGTGATGACGCCCTCGTTGCCCACCTTCTGCATGGCGTGGGCGATCATCTCGCCGATCTCCTTGTCGCCATTGGCGGAGATCGTGCCGACCTGGGCGACCTCTTCGGAGGAGGCGACCTTCTTGGCGCGGGCGGTGATGTCCTTCACCGCGGCGGCCGTGGCGAGGTCGATGCCGCGCTTCAGGTCCATCGGGTTGATGCCGGCGGCGACGTACTTGGCGCCTTCGCGGACGATGGCCTGGGCCAGCACGGTCGCGGTGGTGGTGCCGTCACCGGCGATGTCGTTGGTCTTCGAGGCCACTTCGCGCACCATCTGGGCGCCCATGTTCTCGAAGCGATCGGCGAGCTCGATCTCCTTGGCGACGGTGACGCCGTCCTTGGTGATGCGGGGCGCGCCGAAGCTCTTCTCGATCACGACGTTGCGGCCCTTGGGGCCGAGGGTGACCTTGACGGCATCCGCGAGGATGTCGACGCCGCGCAGCATCTTGTCGCGAGCATCGGCGGAGAAACGTACGTCTTTCGCTGCCATGTGAGTGAACCTCAAAATGCGGGATGGATGCCCTGAAGCCTGCCGGAGGCGGTCTCGAAGGGCGGTGAGGGGGGCGGCGCCTTAGAGGGCGACCACACCCATGATGTCGGACTCCTTCATGATGAGGAGATCCTGGCCGTCGATCTTGACCTCGGTGCCGGACCACTTGCCGAACAGGACGCGGTCGCCGACCTTGACGTCGAGGGCGTTGATACGGCCCTGCTCGTCGCGGGCGCCCGGACCGACGGCGACGATCTCGCCCTCCTGCGGCTTCTCCTTGGCGGTGTCCGGGATAATGATGCCGCCCTTCGTCTTCTCCTCGCTCTCGATGCGACGGACGACGACGCGGTCGTGCAGCGGACGGAACTTCATGAGCTGCCCTCTTGCTTCGAAATAGCGGTTGGTCTTCATGCGGCCGGCCAGCGACCGCGCCCCAACATGGTTGTTAGCACTCGTGCTCGATGAGTGCTAACGACGGCGGCGAGATAGGCGTGTGGCTTCGCGGAGTCAAGGCGCAGCTTTCTCGCCGCCGCCCGGTTCGGAGGCGAATCTTCGCCTTGCGCCGGGATCGGAACCACGTTCGGACCAACGCGCGGGGCCGAGGCAAGGCCGATTCGGGGCTGAGGACGGGACGCCTTTTTGCGATGATCAGCGTGCATGGACCGCAGGGAGCGGTCGAGGCCGACCACCTCCACGAGGGCGCGCCGCCCAAGCACGCCGTCTGGATCGACCTGAACGATCCGACCGCCGAGGAGGCGCGCCGGGTGGAGCAGGCGACCGGCCTGCGCATCCCGTCGCGCGCGGCCCTGAGCGAGGTCGAGCTGTCGAGCCGGCTGCGGCGCAACCGCGACGGCATCTCGCTCTCGACCCCGATGGTGACGTTCGACCGCTCCGACTTCAGCTTGAAGCCCCTCGGCTTCCTCCTGAACGACAACCATCTTGTGACGGTGCGCTTCCACGAGATGCGGGCCTTCGCGGCGGTGCGTGCGCGCGTGGATGCGGGCGACGGCGACGGCAGCACCGGCGCGCGCATGTTCCTGCTCATCGTCGAGGAGTTGGTGGACAACCTCGCGGACCTGCTCGAAGAGATGTCCGGCGATCTCGACGGCCTCTCCACCCGGGTCTTCGATTTCGACGCGGGCGCCCGGCCCGGCGCCCGCAAGGGTGACGCGAATGCCCCGAAGCGCCGCGATCTGGCGCTTCGCCGGCTGCTCCGCTCGGTCGGGCGGCACGGCAAATCGCTCTCGAAGGTCCGGGCGAGCCTGCTCGGTCTCGAGCGCATCGTCGCCTTCGCCAAGGGCGAGTGCGACGCCTATCTCGACGGCGACGACGCGCCCCGATTCGAGACCCTGGCCCGGGACATCGCCTCCCTCGACGAGTTCGAGACGAGGCTGTCGGAAACGCTGCAATTCCTGCTCGACGCGACCCTCGGGCTCATCAACATCGAGCAGAACAACGCCTTCCGCATCCTCACGGTGGTCTCGGTGGTGGGCGTGCCGCCGACGCTGGTCGCGTCCATGTACGGCATGAACTTCAAGCACATGCCGGAACTCGACTGGGTCTACGGCTACCCCTACGGTCTCGCGCTGATCGCGATTTCGGCCGTGGTGCCGCTGATCTTCTTCCGGAGCAAGGGCTGGCTCTGAGCGCATCCGGGTTCCGCGCCCGCATCGGCCCCGGAGCGACACCGCGGAAATAGGACCAGAGGTAAGGGTTCGTTAACCATCTTCGCGCAGGCTGATGCTCCGGTGCTTCCGTCGCATCGATGGCGATACGAAACCTTCACCCCTGGTCGGGTCCCCCATGGCACAGCTCGCGTCCAATTGCGCTGTCGACCGCCTTGCCGACGCCCCCCTCCCCGGTCTGACCGGCGAGACCCGGGACCGCCTCGGGCGGGCCCTGCGCGAGGTCTATGTCGAGACCTGCGAGAGCCGTCCGATCACCGACGTGCAGGTCGAGCTGCTGCTGCGCCTGCGCCAGAAGGAGCGGGACCGGCGCCGCGGCGCCTGAGCCTCACTGCCAGCGCCGCGCCTGGGGTTGGCTGCGCCGGATCTCGGCGGCCCGGATCAGGGTGAGGATCCGATCGAGATCCTTCAGGAGGGTGGCTTCCGTGGCCTGCGCCTCCTCGGCCGCCCGGGCGTCCGGGTCGAATCGCTGCCGTTGCTGGGCCAGGGTGAGTTCCTGTTCCAGCGCGGCCCGCTCGTCGTGGAGCGCGCGGTAGGCGATCTCCTGCGGATCGCTGATCGCCTCGACCGGCGGGTCGTCCCCGCGCACCGTCTCCGTCACTGCGACGGTCTCCCCGGATGACTGTCGTGAACGCGAGTCGGCCCCGAGGTCCCATCCCCTCGAGGCCACGCGGCATCACTCGTCTCCCTAACGTCCGAACCGCGCAGAGCGGTCCATCCTCAGCGAAAATCCGCGGGGGCCCGCCCCGGGGCGGGCGTTGTCATGCGTCCGTCATGTGCTCGTCATAGAGGCGGCGCGTCGGAGCGATAGGGCTGCCCCGTCGCAGCGGGACCGGCCGCAGGCCTCTTGGGCCGCCCGGCAGCCGCGCACGACCCGTTACGGAGATGCTCGTGAAACCCTTCGCTTACGCCCTGGCCGCCGGCCTCGCCGCCGCTCAGATCGCGACCTCGGCGCTCGCTGCCGACATCACCGGCGCCGGCGCCACCTTCCCCTTCCCGGTCTATTCCAAATGGGCCGAGGCCTACCGCAAGGACAGCGGCATGGGCCTGAACTACCAGTCGATCGGCTCCGGCGGCGGCATCAAGCAGATCCAGGCCAAGACGGTCGATTTCGGCGCCACCGACGCGCCGCTCAAGCCCGCCCAGCTCGAGAAGGACGGTCTCGTTCAGTTCCCGACCGTCATGGGCGGCGTGGTGACCGTGGTGAACATCGCCGGCCTCGAGCCCGGCAAGCTCAAGCTGACCGGCGAAATCGTCGCCGACATCTATGCCGGCAAGATCCAGAAGTGGTCGGACCCGAAGATCGCCAAGCTGAACGAGGGCCTCAAGCTCCCGGAGGCCAACATCACCCCGATCTACCGTTCGGACGCCTCCGGCACGACCAACATCTTCACGACCTACCTCTCGGGCGTCTCCGAGGGTTGGAAGAAGGAGTTCGGCGCGGCCACGACGATCAGCTGGCCGGTCGGCCAGGGCGGCAAGGGCAACGAGGGCGTCACCGCGACCGTCAAGCAGGTCCCGAACGCGATCGGCTACGTCGAGTCGGCCTATGCCAAGCAGAACAAGCTTGCCTACACGCTGATCCAGAACAAGGCCGGCAAGTTCCCGCGGCCCGACGACAAGGCCTTCCAGGCCGCTGCCGCCAGCGCCGACTGGAAATCGACCCCGGGCTTCGGCATCGCCCTGACCAACCAGGCCGGCGAGGATGCGTGGCCGATCACTGCCGCGACCTTCATCCTCGTCTACAAGGAGCCTGCCGACTCCGCGAAGGCCGGTGACGTGCTCAAGTTCTTCGACTGGGCTTACAAGAACGGCGACAAGCTCGCGACCGAACTCGACTACGTGCCGCTTCCCGACAACGTCGTCGGCCTGATCCACGAAGAGTGGAAGACCATCAAGGGCAAGGACGGCAAGGCCGTCTTCGGCATGTAAGCAGGTTACCGAGGCCCCCTTCCCCGAAGGGGGCCTTTTTGTGGGGCCTCGCTCGCCTCCCACGTCTCGGCACGCTACACGCCCCGCACTCGAAGAGCACTTCCGCGGATGACCGCTTTGACTCAGCAGATCGCCCTGGCCCGCGAGAGCGGCACGGCCCCCCGCATCGCCCCCAGCCGAATGGGCGACCGCCTGTTCCAGGGGGCGGCCTACGGCTCGGCCCTCCTGGTCCTCCTGGTCCTGGCCGGGATCCTCGGCTCGATCGTCTATGGCGCCTGGCCGGCCTTCGCCGAGTTCGGCTTCGGCTTCCTCACCTCGTCGGCCTGGAACATCGGCACCGAGCAGTTCGGCGCCCTGCCGGCGATCATCGGCACGGTGGCCGCCGCGCTCCTCGCCCTGCTCATCGGCGTGCCGATCTCCCTGGGGATCGCGGTCTACCTCACGCAGCTCTGCCCGGGCTGGGCCCGCAAGCCGGTCGCCATGACCATCGAGCTGCTCGCCTCGGTGCCGAGCATCATCTACGGCATGTGGGGCCTGTTCGTCTTCGCGCCGCTCTTCGCGCGCTTCGTGCAGGTGCCGGTCTCGAACGTGGTCGAGGGCCTGCCGATCGTCGGCACCATCCTCTACGCCCGCATCCCCTCGGGGGTGGGCGTGCTCACCGCCGGCATCATCCTCGCCATCATGATCGTGCCCTTCGTGGCCTCGATCACCCGCGACATGCTCGACCAGATCCCGACCGTGCTGCGTGAGAGCGCCTACGGCATCGGCTGCACCACCTGGGAGGTCGTGCGCCACGTGCTCGTGCCGCAGGCCTCGGTCTCGATCATCGGCGCCATCATGCTCGGCCTCGGCCGCGCGCTCGGCGAGACCATGGCGGTCACCTTCGTGATCGGCAATGCCAACCGCCTCTCCGCCTCGATCTTCGATCCGGGCTCGACCATCGCCTCGCGCATCGCCAACGAGTTCAACGAGGCCGACGGCCTGCAGCTCTCCTCGCTCATGGCGCTGGGCTGCCTGCTCTTCATCATCACCTTCATCGTCCTGATCGTCGCCCGCCTGCTGGTGCGGCGCGTGAAGGTCGCCTGAGCCGCATCCGGGAAGAGCGCCGACCATGGACGCCACCAACCCCCTCGCCACGACCGGCCGCGGCCCCAGCGCCAGCCGCGTGCGCTCCGGCCGCCGCATCGCCGACCGCATCCTGATCCTGGCCAGCACCGCCGCGACGATGCTCGGCATCGTCGTGCTCGGCTCGATCCTCCTCATGCTCATCGTCGAGGGCGTGAAAGGCTTCACCCCGGAGCTGTTCACGGCGCCGACCCCGGGCCCCGGATCGGAAGGCGGCGGCATCGCCAACGCGATCCTGGGCAGCCTCATCATGACCTTCATCGGCATCGTCATCGCGACGCCGATCGGGCTGATGGCCGGCACCTTCCTCGCCGAGTACGGCAAGACCTCCAAGATCGCCGACGTCATCCGCTTTCTCAACGACGTGCTGCTCTCGGCCCCCTCGATCCTGATCGGCCTGTTCGTCTACACCCTGATGGTGCGGCCGATGGGGACCTATTCGGGCTGGGCCGGCGCCGTGGCGCTCGCCATCATCGCCGTGCCGGTCATCGTGCGCACCACCGAGGACATGCTGCGCCTCGTGCCGAGCCCGATGCGCGAGGCCGCCGCCGCCCTGGGGGCGCCCCGCTCCCTCGTCATCCGCGCCATCACATGGCGGGCGGCGAGCGCCGGCATCGTCACCGGCATCATCCTGGCGCTGGCCCGCATCGCCGGTGAGACCGCGCCGCTGCTCTTCACCGCGCTCAACAACAACTCGTGGTTCAACGCCAACCTGCTGGGCGGCGTGCCGAACCTTCCGGTGATGATCTACCAGTTCGCCCTCTCGCCCTACCCGAACTGGCAGAGCCTGGCCTGGGCCGGGGCGCTGCTCATCACCGTCACCATCCTGGCGCTGTCCGTGCTGGCCCGCTTCGTGATCAAGGAACAGCGGCAGCGCTGACCCCGCGCGCCGCGCCCCCGCCCTCCGACCGACGAGAGACCGAGATGAGCGCCTCCCCCGCGATCCGCAGCCAGATCGACGGCCGCAACCCGGCCGACCTGTCGGCACCCGTGCGCATCGCCGTCAAGGACCTGAACTTCTACTACGGGTCGTTCCATGGCCTGAAGAACATCAACCTCGACTTCCGCGACCGGCAGGTCACCGCGCTGATCGGCCCGTCGGGCTGCGGGAAGTCGACGCTGCTGCGCACCTTCAACCGCATCTACAGCCTTTATCCGGAGCAGCGCGCCGAGGGGCAGATCCTCCTCGACGGGCAGAACGTGCTCGACTCCAAGGTCGATCTCAACGAGCTGCGCTCGCGCATCGGCATGGTGTTCCAGAAGCCGACGCCCTTCCCGATGTCGATCTACGACAACGTCGCCTTCGGCCTGCGCCTCTACGAGCGGCTGCCCAAGGCCGAGCTCGATGTCCGCGTCGAGGAATCCCTGCGCAAGGCCGCCCTCTGGGACGAGGTGAAGGACAAGCTCAAGCAGTCCGGCATGGGCCTGTCGGGCGGCCAGCAGCAGCGCCTCTGCATCGCCCGCACCGTGGCCCAGCGCCCGGAGGTGATCCTGTTCGACGAGCCGACCTCGGCCCTCGATCCGATCTCGACCGGCCGCATCGAGGAGCTGATCGAGCAGCTGCGCTCGGAGTTCACGATCGTCATCGTGACCCACAACATGCAGCAGGCCGCCCGCATCTCGCAGTTCACCGCGTTCATGTATCTCGGCGAGCTGATCGAGTTCGACGCCACGACCAAGATCTTCATGAACCCGGCCAAGCGCCAGACGCAGGACTACATCACCGGCCGGTTCGGCTGATCCGGGTTCCGCCGTCCCGCAAGGCCGGCGAGACCGACGATCTGTCCCCTGGAAGCCTGCCCTGCCGCAGCGGCCCGGTCACAGGACCATCGCTTGAAGGTGCGTCGCAGCCCTGTCCGGGAAGGGTCTCGGCGCCAGCCGAGAGCCGGGAACGTGGCCGCCGGCCACTGAGGCCGACCAGGAAGCAGGGCGATCGCTCCGAGCGATGGCCCTGGGAAAACGAGCAGCGGCTTCCCCGGGGGAGCCGATGGAAGCACGAGGATCAGGCGCATCGTCCCGGCCGCCCGGGACGCGGCTCCGCCGCCCGACCGGAGACTTCGAAACCATGTCCGAGCATATCGTCTCCTCCTACGACAGCGATCTCGAGAACCTGCGCCGCTCCATCGCCGAGATGGGGGGCGTCGCCGAGAAGATGCTGGCCGACGCCACCGAGGCGCTGGTGCGCCGCGATTCCGTCCTCGCCCAGGCGGTCATCGTCGCCGACAAGCGCCTCGACGTGCTTCAGCGCGAGATCGAGGAGCGCTCGGTACTGCTCATCGCTCGGCGCCAGCCGATGGCCATCGACCTGCGCGAGACCATCTCCGGTATCCGCGTCTCGGGCGACCTCGAGCGGATCGGCGATCTCGCCAAGAACATCGCCAAGCGGGTCGTGGCGATCAGCGACCAGACCCAGCCGCAGAAGATCGTGCTCGGCGTCCAGCACATGAGCGACCTCGTGCAGGAGCAGCTCAAGGATGTGCTCGATGCCTATGCGAGCCGTGACACCGCCTCCGCCCACGACGTGTGGGAGCGCGACGGCGCCATCGACGCGCTCTACAATTCGCTGTTCCGCGAACTCCTGACCTACATGATGGAGGATCCGCGCAACATCTCGTTCTGCACGCATCTGCTGTTCTGCGCTAAGAACGTCGAGCGCATCGGCGACCACACCACCAACATCGCCGAGACGATCCACTATCTCGCCACCGGCGAGACCGTCGCGGGCGAGCGGCCGAAGAACGACGCGTCGAACTATGTGACGGTCTCCCCGGGCGCCTGACCGGCCGTTCGGGATCGGGCCTCGATGTGCCCTCACGCGGGCCTTCGGCCCTTGCGCGTGAGGCGGCGCGCGCGACACTCTTCACCGGGTTCGGTCGCGCCGGCACTGGATTCCCGCGCGCCGCTCCGTCACCGTGGACGGAGCGCCCGGGACGAAGAGCAGGGATGGGAAGACGGGCGATGACGAGCGCACGCATCCTGATCGTCGAGGACGAGGAATCGCTGACGACGCTCCTGCGCTACAACCTCGAAGCCGAGGGCTTCGTCGTCGATGTGGCGGTGCGGGGCGACGAGGCGGATCTGCGCCTGCACGAGACCACCCCCGACCTCGTCCTGCTCGACTGGATGGTGCCTGGCCTGTCGGGGATCGAGCTGTGCCGGCGCATCCGCGCCCGGCGTGAGACCGAGCGCCTGCCCGTCATCATGCTCACCGCCCGCGGCGAGGAGGCCGACCGGGTGCGCGGCCTCTCCACGGGTGCCGACGATTACGTGGTCAAGCCGTTCTCGGTGCCGGAGCTGCTCGCCCGCGTCCGCGCCCTCCTGCGCCGGGCCAAGCCCGCCCACGTCGCCGGCATGCTGGTGGCCGGCGACATCGAGCTCGACCGGGTCAGCCACCGCATCCGCCGCCAGGGCCGCGAGATCCATCTCGGCCCGACCGAGTTCAAGCTGCTCGAATATCTGATGCAGAGCCCCGGCCGGGTCTTCTCCCGGGAGCAGCTTCTCGACGGCGTCTGGGGCCACGACGTCTATATCGACGAGCGCACCGTCGACGTGCATGTCGGCCGCCTGCGCAAGGCGATCAATCGCCCCCGCCAGAGCGACCCGATCCGCACCGTGCGTGGCTCAGGCTATTCCTTCGACGAGATGTTCTCGGGGGCGGAGTAGCCGCGTCCGCAGCGACCCGGGCCGACAACCGGGGCGAAGCCGCCGGCCCCTGCCATGGTGCTATGCTGGCGCGCGCCATGACGGGTGCGCAGGCCCCGCGGTGACGGATCGACCCGGAAAACGCCGCTGACCTTGCCCGCCCCGACCCACATCAGCCGGTCGGCGCGCCTTCCTAGCGGAATCCGGCGACGCGACGGTCGCGCTTGCGCTCGGCGGCCGGCTGGTAGGCGACCTGGGCGTGCTGGGTGCAATAGGGAAGCCCGGTGATGGCGCGGCCTCCGCAGAAGCGGAAGTCCGGCGAGGTCGGATCGCCCATCGGCCAGCGGCACATGGAATCCCGCAGGTCCATGATGGTGACCCGCTCGGACACGGCGAGCGCGACCGGCTGCGGCGGGGCCGGCACCGGCTCGAGGGGGAAGTTCGGCGCGGGGCGATGGGTGACGATGGCGGGCGGCTCCGGCAGGGTCGGCTCCTCTGCGGCCAGCACCGCCTCGATCTCGACCGCCGCGTCCTCGTCCCGGCGGCGCCCGTTCACGGGGGCCGGGCCGATCGGCTTGACCCGGCCGGCGAGCCCGAGACGGTGGACCTTGCCGATCACGGCGTTGCGCGAGATGCCGCCGATCTGAAGGGCGATCTGGCTGGCGCTCAGGCCATCGTCCCAGAGGCGCCGAAGCAGCTCCACGCGCTCATCCGTCCAGCTCGGGACCGCTTCCGTCATTGCCCCCTCCACAGCGACCCGACCCTGCACAGGCCGGAAAAGTCGTACCGGTGCCTCCGGCCCGCCCACGGCGTGCCGGCCCGTTGCGCGGGTGATCGCGCCGGCCCGGCACATGTCGGTTAACACATCGCCAACCCGCGGCGGGCGACGTCCGGAGACTACAGGACAGCTCGACCGGGGAGCAAGGGTCGCGGACCGGCCCGGACGGGTTTCCACTGCCAATCGGTCCGAACCCGAAACCCGGCCGGCCCCGCCGCGTGCCGCGTCCCCGACCGAGGGGCGCGCCCCTGACCAAATCTCTGTCAATCAACGTAAAATTTGAGCGATGCGCCGTCTCGTCCCGGTGCGCGCCGCCCGCCCGATCGTCCGGCCCGTCCGGCCCGTCGGCTGGGTCCCGCGACCGGGGCGTTTGCCGGATCGGGCGTATCGACTATCTCTCGGGCATCGGCGGCGGGCCTTCGCCCCCCCGGAGATGAACCATCGACACCGGAGTTCGCATGCGCCTGCGCCTCGCACCGGCCCTTCTGATCCTCGCCGCAACCGGCGCATCGGCGGCGGGGCCGGCCGCTCCGGTCCCGAACGAGACGGCGACCCGGCTCGTCCACCACCGCGCAGTCTACGACCTGACGCTCGCCCGCTCGGAGGGTACGCGGGCGGTCGAGAGCGTGCGCGGGCGCATCGTCATCGACTTCTCGGGCGATGCCTGCCGCGGCTACACCATGCAGACGCGGCAGGTGACGATGCTGACCTCGTCGGAATCCGGCGACCGCACCTCGGACCTGCGCAACACCACCTTCGAGAGCGGCGATGGCGGCCAATTCCGCTTCCGCTCCGAGACCCGGTTCAACAACGCTGCCTCCGCCGCGGGCGTCGACGGCACGGCGGAGGCCGGCCCCGACGCGCTGAAGGTGCGGCTGAAGGAGCCCAAGCGCGACCAGTTCCAGGCCGGCGGCGAGGTGATGTTTCCGGTCCACCACATGATCCGGCTGATCCAGGCGGCCAAGGCTGGCGAGACCACGGTGTCCGCCAAGGTGTTCGACGGCTCGGACGACGGCCGCAAGGTCTACGACACGCTGGCGGTGATCGGCCGTCCGAGCGCCGCGCCGGCCGCCCAGACCGAGCGCGACAAGCCCCTGCGCGAGGGCGACTTCGCCACCATGCGCCGCTGGCCGGTGACGCTCAGCTACTTCACGCCCGGCGAGGGCGAGCGTACCCCGATCTACACGCTCACCTTCGATCTCTACGAGAACGGCGTCAGCGGGCGGCTGAACCTCGATTACGGCGACTTCGCCATTTCCGGCACCATGGCGCAGCTCGACCTGCCCAAGGCGGATGCCAAGGACGGCGAGTGCAAGCGGTGACGGAGCGGGCGCTGCGCGCTAACGCGTGAGACGGTGTTCGGGGGACGCGCGGCGTCCCCGCCAGGTCTTGATGTCTCCCAGCCGCTTTGTCCCGGGCCTCTCGCCCCGAGGCCCGGCCTATCGCGGCGGATCGGCCTTGGTCTCGGGGGCCGGCGCCGTTCGCCGCGGCGCTCCGGTTCCGGTGAAGACCAGGCCCCGCTGGATCGCGCCACTCCCGAATTTTTCGCGCAGGCGGTCGAGGGCCGCCTCGCGGCGGGCCACCCGCTCGATGCCCTGATCGGCGAGGTCGCCCCGGTCGGCATGCAGGCCGGCGCAGAGATCGCCCCCGCCGATGCCGAGCAGCCGGAACGCCGTGCCGTCGCAGGCCGCGCGCAGCATCGGCTCGGCATGGCCGAACAGAGTCTCGGCGAGCTGCGTGGGGTTCAGGCCGCCGCGGGTGCGGGTGCGCAGGCGGAAGCGCGCATCCTTGAGCTTCAGGGTGACGCTGCCGGCCGCGAGGCCCGACCGCTTGAGCCGGGCCGAGACCCGCTCGCACAGGCGCCACAGGATCGGGCGCAGGTCCTCGAACCGGGCGAGATCGGCGGCAAACGTCGTCTCCGCCGAGACGCTCTTGGCCTCGCGGGTCGGGCGGACCGGCCGCCCGTCCCGGCCGGCGGCGAGGCCGACGAGGCGCAAAGCGTCGCGGCCCAGGGCCGTCTGCAGGCGCTCGGGATCGACCCGCGCGAGGTCCCCGACCCGGTGGACGTTCAGGCCGGCGAGCCGCGTCCGGGCGCTCTCGCCGATGCCGGGGAGGATGCCGACCGGCCGTTCCGCCAGGAAGGCGGCGGCCTCGTCGGGATCGAGGATCGCGAAGCCGCGGGGCTTGTCGAGCTCCGAGGCGATCTTGGCCAGGAATTTGTTGGCCGAGAGACCGACCGAGACGGTGATGCCGATTTCGGCCTCCACCCGCACGGCGAACCGGGCGAGGGTCAGCGCCGGGCTCGTGCCGTGCAGCCGCTCGGTGCCCGAGAGATCGAGGAAGGCCTCGTCGATCGAGACCGGCTCGACCAGCGGGGTCAGGGCCAGCATCATCGCCCGCACCTCGCGCCCGACCCGGGCGTATTTCTCCATGTCGGGCCGCAGCACGACCGCGTCGGGGCAGCGCTTGAGCGCCTCGAACATCGGCATGGCCGAGCGCACGCCGGAGATGCGGGCGAGGTAGCAGGCCGTCGCGACGACGCCCCGCTTTCCGCCGCCGACGATGAGCGGCCGGTCGCGCAGGGAGGGGTCGTCGCGCTTCTCGACCGCCGCGTAGAAGGCGTCGCAATCCACATGGGCGATGGCGAGACGGTCCCGGGCCGGGTGCGCCAGCAGCCGCGGCGAGCCGCAGGCGCGGCAGCGCAGGCTGCCTTCGGCTTGCGTCGTCAGGCAATCGCGGCAGAAGGGGGACACGGGGAGCCTGCTCACGCCTCGGCGATCCTCCCGCCGGCGGATCTCGGATCGACAGTACGAATGACGAACGTGGCCGACCAGGGGCAGGCGGCGGAGGGCGGGAGCCCTCCCCTGAAAATTCTCGTGCTCGGCGGCACGAGCGAGGCGAGCGCGCTGGCCGCCCTGCTGGCCGGGCGGCCCGCCTTCGACGTCACCCTGTCCCTTGCCGGCCGTACGCGGGCGCCGCGGCTCGGGCCGCTGCGGACCCGGATCGGCGGGTTCGGCGGGCCGGAGGGGCTGGCCGCGTGGCTCGCCGCTTCGGCGATCGACCGGGTGATCGACGCGACCCATCCTTTCGCGGTCCGCATCTCCGCCAACGCGGCGCGGGCCTGCGCTCAGGCGGGCGCGACGCTGCTCGCCCTGCGCCGCCCGCCCTGGACGCCGCAGGCCGGAGACCGATGGCGGACGGTGGAGAGCGTGGCCGCCTGCGTCCCGGCTTTGGGCGCGGCCCCGCGGCGGGTGTTCCTCACCGTGGGGCGCCAGGAGGTCGGCGCCTTCGCGACCGCGCCCCAGCACGCCTATCTGGTCCGCTCGATCGAGCCGCTCGATTCCCTGCCCCTGCCCGACCTCGCCTGGATCGGCGCCCGCGGTCCCTTCTCCGTGGAGGACGAGGTGGCGCTGATGCGCGAGTTCCGGACGGATCTGCTGGTGACGAAGAATGCGGGCGGTGCCGCGACCTACGCCAAGATCGAGGCGGCCCGCCGTCTGGGACTGCCCGTCTTGATCGTTGAGCGCCCGCCCGTGCCCGAGGTGCCGGTCGTCGCCGACGCCCGGGACGCCCTCGCTTGGCTGGAGGCCGGCGTGACCGCTCCCGCCGGATCGACCGGCGCGTAGGCTGCGCCGACGCGCCCCTCGACGGGCGCGCACCGGAATGCCAAGGCAGACCCGATGCCGCGCCCAGAGGAAACCCGCCGATGACCCGCGCCCTGATGATCCAGGGCAGCGGCTCCGATGTCGGCAAGTCGCTGCTGGTGGCCGGGCTCGCCCGCGCCTTCACCCGGCGGGGCCTCACGGTCCGCCCGTTCAAGCCGCAGAACATGTCGAACAACGCCGCCGTCACGGCCGATGGCGGCGAGATCGGGCGTGCCCAGGCGCTCCAGGCCCGAGCCTCCCGGGTGGCGCCCTCCGTCCACATGAACCCGGTTCTGCTCAAGCCCCAGAGCGAGGTCGGCGCGCAGGTGGTCGTGCAGGGGCGGATGATCGGGACCGCCAGGGCCCGCGAGTACCAGGCCTGGAAGCCGCGCCTGCTGGCCTCCGTCCTCGACAGCTTCGCGCATCTTCGCGCGCAGGCCGACCTCGTTCTGGTGGAGGGGGCCGGCTCGCCGGCCGAGGTCAATCTGCGCCGGGGCGACATCGCCAATATGGGCTTTGCCCGGGCGACCGGCACGCCGGTGGTGCTCGTCGGCGACATCGACCGCGGCGGCGTCATCGCGAGCCTCGTCGGCACCCAGGCCGTGCTCGACCCCGAGGATGCCGCGATGATCCGCGGCTTCATCGTCAACCGGTTCCGGGGCGATCCGAGCCTGTTCGCCGACGGGATGGACCTCATCGCGGCACGCACCGGCTGGGCCGCGCTCGGCCTCGTGCCGTTTTTCCCCGAGGCCGCAAGGCTGCCGCCGGAGGACGCGCTCGCCCTCGACGCGCCTGGCGAGACCCGTTTGGGCGTGCCGCTCGTGGCCGTGCCGGTCCTGCCCCACATCGCCAATTTCGACGACCTCGATCCCCTGCGCCAGGAGCCCGGCCTCGCCGTCCGGTTCGTGCGCCCCGGGGAGCCGATCCCGGCGGAGGCCGCGCTGATCCTGCTGCCGGGCTCGAAGACCACGATCGACGATTTCGCCTTCCTGCGGGCGCAGGGCTGGGACATCGACATCCGCGCCCATCTCCGCCGGGGCGGGCGGGTGCTCGGCCTGTGCGGCGGCTATCAGATGCTCGGCCGCACCATCGCCGACCCGGACGGGATCGAGGGCGAGCCCCGCACGCTTCCGGGCCTCGGCCTCCTCGATGTCGAGACGGTGATGACGGGGGAGAAGCGCCTCGTCGCGGTGACGGGCGCGACGCTGGCCGACGGCGAGCCCTTCACGGGCTACGAGATGCATGTCGGCGACACCCGCGGGCCGGACACGCGGCGGCCGCTCCTGCGCTTCGCCGACGGGCGTTTGGACGGGGCCGTCTCCGCCGACGGACGCGTGGCCGGCACCTATGTCCACGGCCTGTTCGCCGACGACCGCCAGCGCGCGGCCTGGCTCGCCCGGCTCGGGGCGGCCGCCTCGGCGCAGGATTACGAGGCCGGCATCGAGACGGTGCTCGACCGGTTCGCCGACCATCTGGAGACGCATCTCGACTGCGACCGGCTGCTGGCGCTCGCCTGACCGTCGCGGTCGATCGCGGCGGGAGCGTGCCCCGCGCGTTCCATGACACGGGGCGGATCGGGCGACGGGATGAAACCGCGCGGCCTCAGCGCTCCGGCGTCGGCGGCGCGCCGTTGGCGTAGGCGTCGCCGCTTCCCGCGCCGAACAGCTTGCGCAGGAAGCCCGGGGCCACCGCCGAGAGCGGGTTCACGTTCACCGTCGGCTTGGCGATGGGCCCGGAGACGTTGAAATTGACCGCGAACAGGCCCTCGTTGTTGCCGCCCGCCAGCAGCGGTCCGACCAGGGGCACATGCGCCACCACGTTGTTGAGCCCGTAGAGCGGCACGAAGGTGCCGTCGATCTGGGTCCGCTCCTTGGCGGTGTCGAGCCAGCCGCCCGCGGTGAAGCCCATGGCGGCGTTGGAGATCGCCGCGTCGGTGAAGCTCACCCGCGAGCCGCTGCGGGTGAAGTTCGCGCGCATCTTGTCGAAGGCGACATCGTTGGCGTTGGGCACGCCCCGGCGGGCATCCGCCGGCGTCGGTCCCTGCGCCACGATGCTGGACAGGGCCGGCTCGTTGCGCAGGGCGAAGTCCTTGATCTGGACGATCCCGGTCTGGGGACCGTCATTGAGGTAGAGGCTCAGCGCCAGCCGCCCGCCATGCATCCGCCGGTAGATGTCGAAGAAGCGCAGGGTCGCGCCGGAATCGGCGGATTCGAGGGCGAGCAGCGGCAGGCCGCGCTCGCCCTTGGACACGGTGGCCGCGACGGCGGCGCCGCCGAACCGGCCGCGGAACTGGGCCGAGCGCACGTCTCCCCCGCGCAGGCTCGCCTTGAGGGTGGCGTTGGTCAGCGATTCCCCGTTGAAGCCGGACAGGATGTTGAGGCCGATCTCCGCCTCGATGTCCTTGCCGGAATCCTTGCCTCCCTTGCTGTCCGCGCTCGTCAGACTCTTGAGGAAGGGGCGGGCATCGGCCACGGCGCCCTTCACGGCGACCTTGTAGCCACTGCCCGCGCGATCGAGGCTGACGCGCATGTCGTCGCCCGGCGAGAGCTTGAGGCTCGTGAAATCCGCCCGCTCCAGGCCGCCCTCGGCCGAGACCGTCGCGCTGCCGCGGGCCATCGCGGGGGCGGCGTCGAGGGCGATGTCGCGCAGCTCCATCTGGCCGTTCACCCCCTCGACGAGGGAGAGGGTCAGGCGGCCGGCCCGGCCCGCGGCCTTGGACCAGCCGGGCAGGAGCCCGTCGATGGCGGCGCGAGTCAGGTCCGCCTCGACCCGCATCGGCGCCTTTCCGGCCGAGGCCGGGCGGCCGATGGGCACGACGATGCGCGCGGGAATCGTGCCGGCGAGCTGCGGCGCGGCCGGCAGGCCCCGGCGACTGCGAAAGGCGTCGTCGAGGGCGAGCGTCACCACCGCCTCGCCGGGACTGCCGGGCTTCGGCTGGCGCAGATCGATCGCGACCGGGGTGCCGAGCATCCGGCCCTCGCCCTTCAGGGCGAAGCCGCTGCGGTCGAAATTGATCGCGAAGCGGCCGGATTCGAACCGGTCCTTCCCGACCGCCTTGTCCAGGGAGAGGTCGGTCAGGGTGCCGGAGAGCGTGACCGGCAGGTCGGCGAGGTCCGGCACCTGCTTGAGGTTGATCGGCACGTCGATGCGCAGGTCGGCCCGGCCGCGGATCGCGTTCGGATCGATCTCGGCGCCGGTCAGGCCCTTGAACATCCGCGTCTCGAGGAGCGCGGCGAGGGAATCGGCGCTGCCCGCCAGCCGCAGGCCCACCTGGGCGACGATCCGGTCGGGCTGGGGATCGCGGATCAGGAAGGCGCCCTCGGTGATCGACAGGGCGCGGCTGTCGGAGAGCCGGACCTCCGCGGTCGCGTTCTGGATCGTGGTCGTGCGCCCGGTGATGACGCCCGACACGCGGCCGTGGCTGAGCGGCGGCGCGTCGTTGGAGATGGCGAGCATGGCGTCGGAGACGGCGAAGGCGGCGTTGAGGCCGTGGTCCGGCATCGGATCGCCGCGGGTCGCGGCGGCCAATTCGGTGCCGCTCAGGTCGACCCGGATATCCGCCCGGTCGAGCCGGCCGCCGCGCAGCTCGTCGACGAGGTAGTTGCGCACGGCAGGCGCGATGTTCTCCGGCCAGAGCCGCAGGGCGATGCGCCCGTCGGTGTCCTGGGCGAGGATGTGGAGCGTGAGGCCGTCCTCGTCCCCACGGGTGCCGACCGTGCCGCTGAGCCGGCCGTTGAGGCCGTTCCCCGAGACGGCGACCGATTCGATGTTCACGCCGCCCGCGCGGCCGGTGAGCCGCCCCGTGATCTCGCCGACCCGGAAGGACGGATCGAAGCGCGCGGCGCCCCGGAGCAGGGCGTCCTTGCCGGCGAAGTCGAAGGTCCAGGCATCCTCGGCGCCCGCCGGGCCGATGGCGAAGGCCCCGGTGAAATGCACGTCGTTGCCGCCGCCCTTGTAGTCGATGGCGGTGATGTCGAGGACGCGGCGGCCCTCGTCCCACTGGGCCTCGGCCCGCATCTGCTCGACGATGACCGGGTTGAAATCCTTCTCGTCGACGACGAACAGGCCCTCGCCGGTCTTCACCTCGGCCTTCATGCTCTCGATGCGCCCGCCCCTCAGGGCCACGTCGGCCTTGGCCGAGAGCTTCAGGTCGGTCTCGATCGGCAGTTTCGACTGGCCCGACAGGAGCAGCAGGTCGGCGACCGGGAGGTCGTCGAGGGTGATGATGCCGGCCCGACGCCCCTCCCCCTCGTCATGGACCTTGCCGCCGAAGCGCCACTCGCCGTTCGGCCCGTCGATGCGCAGCTCGAAGATGCGCGCGCCGTTCGTCGCGCCCCGGTGGAACAGGCCGTTCACCTGCTCGAACACGGCCCGATGGCGGGCGGTGTCGTCCACCAGGGTGAGGCGGCCATTGGTGATCCGTGCCCGGTCGAGGGCGCCGATGACACCGGCGGGATCGAGCACCACGCCGAAGATCGAGGCGACCGCGGCCGAGATCGGCGAGACCTGACCGCGCGTCGCGTCGACGCTCGGCAGGGTATGGGGCTTGGCCGCGTCCGCCTGCGACGGGGCGGAGGCCGCGAAGGCGATCGAGCCGTCGTCGTGGACGAGGGCCGTCATCTGCAGGTCGCGGAACTCGATGGAGCGCGGCTGCACGGCGAGGCGCAGCAGGCCCCAGGTGTCGAGGCTGACGACGGCAAGCGGCGCGCGCACCACGAGCGCGCCCTCGGGATTGTACACGTCGAGCCCGCCGACCCGCAGGGCCAGGGACGATTCGGCGTCGAGTTCCAGGGCGCTGTCGCGCAGCGTCACCCGCCATCCGGGGCCGACGCTGCTCGCGATCGCCTCGGCGACGCGCTGGGTGAGGCCGTCGATGCGCCAGGGCCCCTGCGAGAGGCGAAACACCGCCAGTCCGGAGCCGAGCCCGACGAGGAAGACGAGGAGGACCGTGCACCACAGGACCGGGCGGCGCCGGGCCGTCCGCTGCCGGCCGCGCAGAGGGGCTGCCTCGACCGCGTCCTGGAGCAGGGTCCTAGCCGTTTCCTGATCCATCGACTCGTTTTCTGCTGCACCTGGGGCGGAAGGCCGCCGCGCCGGGTGCCTGTCCTCAGGATTCGGTCGATCCGTCATGGCGCGTGCGGAGCGATCCGTGCTTCACACAGGCACACCATCAATCGGCCGAAAGGAAGGCATGATGCCCATCGCGCCTGGGGAGACCGCGCCCGACTTTTCCCTACCGGGAGCGGGCGGTGAGACCGTCAGCCTCGCCGCGCTGCTCGGTCACAAGATCGTGCTCTATTTCTACCCCAAGGACGACACGAGCGGCTGCACCCTGGAGGCCCAGGGGTTCAACGGGCTCGCCGATGCCTTCGCGGCGGCGGAGACCCGGGTGATCGGCGTCTCGCCCGATTCGGTGAAGAGCCACGACAAGTTCCGGGCGAAATACGGCCTCACCTTTCCGCTCGCCTCGGACGAGGCCAAGACCATGCTCGAGGCCTACGGCGTCTGGGTCGAGAAGAGCATGTACGGCCGCACCTATCTCGGGGTCGAGCGCACCACCCTCCTGATCGACCGCGAGGGCCGGATCGCGCGGGTCTGGCCGAAGGTGAAGGTGCCCGGCCATGTCGAGGAGGTGCTCGAGGCCGCCCGCGCCCTGGCGTGAAGCGGGTCGCCGCCGGGCCGGGCCGAAGCCTTCCTTAACCTTAATCGGGTGTGATCTGCGGCGTCACCGAGAACGGTCCGACGCGTCATGTCCCCATTCGCCCAGTCCGGCACCCGCTCCCGTCCCGCCCCCGGCCGCGCGGCCGCCCCTTCCGTCCGGCCCCGGGCCCGCCTCGCGGCGGCCCTTGGCGTCGGGCTCGCGCTGACGACCGCCTGGGCCGGGGCGGCGAGCTACTACCTGATCTTCCACGACGAGGTGCTGGCCCGTTTCGTTTCGCGCCAGAGCGCGATGCAGGTCGCCTACGAGGCGCGGCTCGGATCGCTCCAGCTCGCCCTCGACCAGGCGGTCGCCGAGCACAACGCCGCCCGCGGCGCGACCGACGGCCGGCTCCAGGCCATCGCCGAGCGGCAGGCCCTGATCGAGCGGCGCCAGAGCCTGCTCTCCGGGCTCGGACCGGCAGCGGCCGAGATCGACCCGGCGCCCGCGCCGGTTCCGGTCCCGGAGCCCGTCAGCCGCCCGCTAAAACCGTTCCCGACGCCCGAGCTGCGCATGCATTCCGACGACCGCGCCGAGGCGCCCGGTCCCGTTCCCCATGCCCGGATGACCCGGCTGGAACTGGCGCTCGATCGGGTCGCCGCCGGGCAGTCCCGCGCGGTCTCCCGGGCCGCGGCGGCGGCCGGGCGCAGCGCCGACCGGTTCCGCGACCTGATCGCCCGCACCGGGCTGAGCCCCGTCCGGTTCGAGCCCGCCTCCGGCGGGGTCGGCGGGCCGCTGGTGCCGCTTTCGGGGGATGCCTTCGAGATTGCGCTCACCGAGGCGCGCCTGCGTATCGCGGAGGACACCCATCTGCGGCGGGTCGCCGCCGCCCTGCCGATTCGCGCGCCCCTGCCGGGCGAGCCCGCCGCCACGAGCCATTTCGGCACGCGGCTCGACCCTTTCACCCGCGGGCTCGCCCTGCATACCGGCATCGACATGCGGGCCGAGACCGGAGCCCCTGCCCGGGCCACGGCGGGGGGCCGGGTGACGGCGGCGGAATATGCCGGCGGCTACGGCAACATGGTCGAGATCGATCACGGCCGCGGGCTCGCCACCCGCTACGCCCATCTCTCGGGCTTCGCCGTCACGGTCGGCCAGAGGGTCGAGGCGGGCGCCGTGATCGGCTACGTCGGTTCGACCGGCCGCTCCACCGGCAGCCACCTGCATTACGAGACCCGCATCGACGGCGAGCCGGTCGATCCGCAGCGCTTCCTCCGGGCCGGCGCGCAGCTCGTCTTTTCGGATTGACCCATCCCGCGCCGCGCGGCGTCATCGAAGCGACATGCGGCCTGCCTAAGCGCCCCGCAGCCGGTGATCCGCACGAGCGACGCGATGCCCCACGAACCCGCCCCTACCCTCGACGACGTGATCGCTCAGCGGTTTTCGCGGCGCGACCTGATGCGCGGCGCGGCCGCGACGGCCCTCGCCGCCGGGCTCGGCCCGGAGGCGGCCGCCAGCGAGGCGCTACCCGGCTTCGACTTTCCCGAACTCGCGGCGGGCGTCGACGAACACCTCCACGTGGCGGACGGCTACGAGGCGCAGGTGCTCCTGCGATGGGGCGATCCGCTTTTCCCGGGCCTGCCGGCGTTCGACCCCGCGCGGCTGACCCCGGAGGAGCAGGAGCGCCGCTTCGGCTACAACAACGACTTCGTCGGCTTCATCCCCCTCGGCTCCGATGGGGACCGCGGCCTGCTCGTGGTCAATCACGAATACACCAAGGCCGAGCTGATGTTTCCCGGGCTCGGCGCCACCGATCGCAAGGGCGTGATCGCCACCCTCTCGTCCGAGCAGGTGGCCGTCGAGATGGCCGCCCATGGCGGCGCGGTGGTGGAGATCGCCCGACGGGACGGGCGCTGGGCGCCGGTGATCGGCTCCGCCTATACCCGCCGCATCACCGCCCGCACGCCCATGGCGATCACCGGTCCGGCCGCTGGCCATCCGCGCCTCGCCACCGCCGCCGACCCGGAGGGACGCTGGGTCGAGGGCATGATCAACAATTGCTCGGGCGGCGTGACCCCCTGGGGCACGTGGCTCTCGGGCGAGGAGAACGTCCACTACTACTTCCAGGGCGCGCTGCCGGCGGGGCATGAAGAGGCCCGAAACGCCAAGACGATGGGGCTGGGCAAGCCCCAATACGGCTGGGGTCGCTTCCACGCGCGCTTCGACCTGTCGAAGACCCCGAACGAGCCGAACCGCTTCGGCTGGGTCGTGGAGATCGATCCGTTCGATCCGGCCTCCGTCCCGAAGAAGCGCACCGCCCTCGGCCGGTTCAAGCATGAGGGGGCGGCGGGCCTCACCGCGGGCGACGGGCGCTACGTCGTCTATCTCGGCGACGACGAGAAATTCCAGCATGTCTACCGCTTCGTCAGCGCCGGGCGCGTCGGGGCGACCCGCGTCGACAATGCCGACCTCCTCGATGCCGGTACCCTGAGCGTCGCCCGCTTCGAGGCCGACGGCAGCGGCCGCTGGCTGCCCCTCACCCACGGCGCGGGCGGGCTCGACGCGGGGAACGGGTTCGGGAGCCAGGCCGAGGTGCTGATCGAGACCCGCCGCGCGGCCCGTCTCCTCGGCGGCACGCCGATGGATCGGCCCGAGGACATCGAGGCCAATCCGAAGACCGGCCGGGTCTACGTGATGCTGACCAACAACACGGACCGCACCCCCGCCCAGGAGGAGCCGTCGAACCCCCGGGCGGCCAATGCCTACGGCCACGTCATCGAACTCCAGCCCGACGGAGGCGATCACGTGGCGGACGGCTTCCGCTGGGACGTGCTGGTGGCCTGCGGCGATCCCGCCAAAAAGGCCGTAGGAGCCACCTTCTCGACCCTCACCACCGCCGACGGCTGGTTCGGCATGCCGGACAATTGCGTCATCGACGGCCGCGGCCGCCTCTGGATCGCCACCGACGGCAACAGCCGCCGGGGCACCGGCCGCGCCGACGGCATCTGGGCCCTCGAGACCGAGGGGCCGCGCCGGGGCACCTCGCGCCATTTCCTGCGGGTGCCGGTCGGCGCCGAGATGTGCGGCCCCTGCTTCACGCCCGACGACGCCACCCTGTTCGTTGCCGTCCAGCATCCGGGCGAGCCCGACGAGGAGGGCGCGATGGCCCGCTACGAGACGCCCTCGACCCGCTGGCCGGATTTCGCGCCCGGCCTGCCGCCGCGACCCTCGGTCGTCGCGGTGACCCGCAAGGGCGGCGGACGGATCGGGTGAACCCTCGCATCTCCCGTCTCGACGGCGTCGGGCCGGGCGGCTATTCCCGCGCCCATGCCTGACCTCCTCCTCGAACTCCTCTCCGAAGAGATCCCCGCACGCATGCAGCGACGCGCGGCCGAGGATCTGAAGCGGCTCGTCACCGATGCGCTGGTGGAGCGCGGCTTCCTCTACGAGGGCGCCAAGGCCTTCGCGACCCCGCGGCGGCTGGCCCTGCACGTCGCCGGGCTGCCGGTGCGCGGCGAGGCGGTGCGGGAGGAGCGGCGCGGTCCCCGGGTCGGCGCCCCCGAGGCCGCCGTCCAGGGCTTTTTGAGGGGCGCGGGTCTGGAACGCCTCGACCAGGCGACCACCGTCACCGACCCGAAGAAGGGCGAGTTCTACCTCGCGGTGATCGAACGGCCCGGCCGCGAGACGCTGGACGTGCTGGCGGAGATCCTGCCCGGCCTCATCAAAAGCTTCCCCTGGCCGAAATCGATGCGCTGGGGCGCGGCCTCGGCCCAACCCGGCGCCTTGCGCTGGGTGCGCCCGTTGCAATCGATCGTGGCGACCTTCGGCCCCGAGACCGAGACACCGGACATCGTGCCCTTCGCGGTCGACGGGATCGCCGCCGGCACCACGACCCGCGGCCACCGCTTCCTGGCGCCGGACCCGATCGAGGTGCGCCGCTTCGACGATTACGTCCAGGCCCTGGAGCGTGCCCACGTCATCCTCGACACCGACCGGCGCAAGGACATCATCCTGCACGACGCCCGCGACCTCGCCTTCGCCCGCGGCCTCGACCTCGTCGAGGATGACGGCCTCCTGGAGGAGGTCGCCGGGCTCGTCGAGACGCCCGTCGTCCTGATGGGCTCGTTCGACGAACGCTTCCTGGAGATCCCGGCCGAGGCCATCCGGGCGACGATCCGCGCCAATCAGAAATGCTTCGTGCTGCGCAAATCCGGCTCGGAGGCGCTGGCCCCGGCCTTCCTGCTCGTCTCGAACCTCATGGCCTCCGACGGCGGCGCGGCGATCACCGCGGGCAACGAGCGGGTGGTGCGCGCCCGGCTCTCGGACGCGAGATTCTTTTGGGAGACCGACAAGGGCACGTCCCTGGAGGCCCGCCTGCCGAAGCTCGATGCGATCGTCTTCCACGAAAAGCTCGGCACGCAAGGCGAGCGGATCGCCCGCATCGCGGCATTGGCCAAAGACATCGCTCCGCTGGTCGGCGCCGACCCGGCCCTCGCCGAGCGCGCGGCCCGGCTCGCCAAGGCCGACCTCGTCACCGAGATGGTCGGCGAGTTCCCGGAACTGCAGGGCTTGATGGGCCGCAAATACGCCGCGCTGCAGGGCGAGCCCGAGAGCGTCGCCGCGGCGATCGAGGAGCATTACAAGCCCCTCGGCCCGACGGACCGCGTGCCGACCGAGCCGGTCTCCATCGCCGTGGCGCTCGCCGACAAGCTCGACACGCTGGCGGGCTTCTGGGCGATCGACGAGAAGCCGACCGGGAGTAAGGACCCGTTCGCCTTGCGGCGGGCGGCGTTGGGGGTGATCCGAGCCGTGATCGAGCGATCGGCGCGGGTGTCGCTGACCTCGCTGCTGGAGCCGCGCTTCGCCACCGACGCGACCGCGCGCACGGCCGACCTGCTCGCCTTCTTCGCCGACCGTCTCAAGGTCTATCTCCGCGACCAGGGCGCCCGCCACGACCTGATCGACGCCGTCTTCGCCCTGCCGGGCCAGGACGACCTCTTGCTGGTGGTCCGCCGGGTCGAGGCTCTGGGCCAATTTCTCGGAACCGACGACGGCAGGAACCTGCTCGCGGGCTACAAGCGCGCGGCGAACATCCTGCGCATCGAGGAGAAGAAGGACGGGCGTGCCTATGACGCCGCGCCCGACGGTGCCCGTGCGGCCGCTGGCGAGCCCGAGGAGCGGGCGCTGGCCGAAGCCCTCGATGCGGCCCGGGCGGAGGCCTCGGCGGCGGTCGCGGCCGAGGATTTTTCCGGTGCGATGCGGGCGCTGTCGCGGCTGCGGGCGCCGGTCGATGCCTTCTTCGAGCGGGTGACGGTCAACGCCGACGACTCGGCCTTGCGGGAAAACCGCCTCCTCCTCCTCAACGCCCTGCGGGCGGCGACCCGCGAAGTCGCTGACTTCTCGCGGATCGAGGGGTAGGCGCGGCCATCGCTCCCGCTCGGCGGGAGTCTGTCGAAGCGATGGTCGGTCCTGGCCGCGTTGGCGACCGACCGAGGCAACGCAGGCCGATTCCCTGGTTGCCGCCAAGCCTCCTCGCACCGCAGGCGAGGCGACAGGCCCCAACGGCAGCCGAAACGGAACCCGTGTTTCACGACGGGCGGGGGTGAAGCCGTCCGGCGGCGCGCTCCCCTTACGAGGCGGAGGCCTGGAGGGCTCCGCCTCGCGATGAATACGGGCGACGGAGGGATCAGCCCTTCCGGCCCTGCTTGAAGCTCTGGATCGCGTTCTGGCAGCCGGGCGAGAGCTTCGCCATGTTCTTCTCGAAACAGGCCTGCGTCTCGGGGCCGTCCTCGGGGGGCAGGCCGGCGCAGAAGGTCGTGAAGTCGCCCATGCATTGCTGTTGCAGCAGCGCCTTGTCGTCGGCCGACATGGGCGCGGCGAGCGCCGCCTGGGCGAGCCCCGTGAGCAGAGCGGCGGACAGCATGAGACGTACCGACATGATGGGGGCCTGATCCTTCCAAGGAAACCGGCAGGGAAGTCTTGAGCCTGGCAATTCGTTGCATCGGCGGGACGTTTTCGGCCGAGCGGAACGGAGGGGCGACGCTCCGGCGCGCGGTCGCCGCTGCCTCGGACGATCCGGCGGTGTCCCTCGCATCGCGCCGCCGGGCTCTCAGCGTGACCCAGGCCGCAACCGCGATGACCGGCCGCTCGCCCTGATCGACGGGGCATGACCCTGGAGCGTCGGGCCCGTCCGAGAGCCGGCGCCCGCCGCCGGGGCCTCGCTCTATTCCGCCTCGTCCCGGCGCTGGCGCAGTTCCGGGACCGGCAGGTCCGGCTCGGTCGACGGGGCGACCTGACTTTCGGTGCGACTGGTGTCGACGAACAGGCGGGCCTCGCCCTCGCGGATCCCGAGGCTGCGCAAGGCGTAGGTCATCATGCCGAGAGCGAGCTCCCGCTCGGCCATCAGCACGAGGCCGACGCCGTCTTCCTCCAGCCGGCGGCGCTCCGCGTCGCTGTGGGTCCGTACCACGCTGTCGATGCCCGGATTGGCCGAACGCGCCTTCGCCAGCAGGCGGCGGCCCTGGTGCGAATCCGGGGTCGCGACGACGAGGAGATGCGCCGCGGCGATGCCGGCGGCCTCCAGGATGCCCGCGGCGGCGGCGTCGCCGAACACCGCCGTCACGCCCTCCGCCCGCAATTCCTCGACGCGCCGGCGGTCGCGGTCCACCACGATATAGGGCAGGTTCCAGTCGGCCAGCGCCTTGCCGATGGCGCTGCCGACCCGGCCGTATCCGACGATGACCGCATGGCCCTTCAGTCCCGGATCGGACGGGTTGAGCGGCAGCGGAAGCGCGCTCCGGCGCTCGAAGCGGCGGCGCAGCTCCGGCCGCTCGCCGAGCCACGCCCCAGCCCGCTCGGCGAGGGCGAAGAAGAGCGGGTTCAGCGTGATCGAGAGCAGCGCGCCGCCGAGGATCAGGTCGCGGCCCTGCTCCGGCAGCAGCTTCAGCGCGATGCCGAGTCCGGCCAGGATGAAGGAGAACTCGCCGATCTGCGCGAGGCTTGCCGCGATGGTGAGGGCCGTGCCGACCGGATGGCCGAAGGCCAGCACGATCGCGACCGCCGCCAGCGACTTGCCAACGACGATGACGCCGAGGACGCCGAGCACCGAGAGCGGCTCGCGGATCAGGATGCCCGGATCGAACAGCATCCCGACCGAGACGAAGAACAGCACCGCGAAGGCGTCCTGCAGGGGCAGGGAATCGGCGGCGGCCTGATGGCTGAGGTCGGATTCGGCGAGTACCATGCCGGCGAAGAAGGCGCCGAGGGCGAAGGACACGCCGAACAGTTCGGAGGAGGCGAAGGCGATGCCGACCGCGGAGGCCAACACCGCGAGGGTGAACAGCTCGCGGGAGCCGGTGCGCGCGGCCTGCCCGAGCAGGTAGGGCACGAGGCGCCGCCCGCCGATCAGCATCACGGCGATGAACACCCCGACCTTCGCGAGGGTCAGCCCGAGCGTCGTCCAGAGGCCGAGGGCCGCGCCGCCATGGCCGTCGCCCTGCGGCGCCACCCCACCGAGGGACGGGGCGAGCGCCGGCAGCAGCACCAGCGCCAGCACCATGGCGAGATCCTCGACGATCAGCCAGCCGACCGCGATCCGGCCCTTGTCGCTGTCGAGCAGGCCCCTCCCCTCCAGGGCGCGCAGCAGCACGACGGTGCTGGCGACCGACAGGGCCAGTCCGAACACGATGCCCGCCCCGAGCCCCCATCCGAAGGCGGCGGCGAGGCCCGCCCCCATGGCGGTGGCGGCGGCGATCTGCACCACGGCCCCCGGCAGCGCGATGGTGCGCACCGCCATCAGGTCCTTGAGCGAGAAATGCAGGCCCACGCCGAACATCAGCAGGATCACGCCGAGTTCGGCGAGCTGTCCGGCGATCTCCATGTCGCCGACGAAGCCCGGCGTGAACGGCCCGATGGCGATGCCGGCCACGAGGTAACCCACGAGCGGCGGCAATCGCATCCGCTGGGCCGCCATGCCCCCGATGAAGGCGCAGACCAATCCCAGCGCGATGATCGAGATGAGTCCGGTGGCGTGCTGCAACGCGAAAGGGCTCCCGCGGGGCGCCGACCGCCCCAGGGTTCCTTAGAGCAATTTTTTGGCCTTTGTCCGCCTTGGTTTGGCGGTGGGGAGACGGCGCGTGCCGGGCGTCACCCTCGCCCGTCGGAAGGCGGCGGAAGGGGCGGGACCATCGGTGTCGAGGGCGCGCTTTTCGCGGATTCGCACGCACCGGAACCCGGACGACGTGCGGGGCCCGAGACCGGAGCCTTTCCGAGGGGCCGGGGACGGTTGAGCCGTCGAGCCCTGAGGATATCGAGGCGGCTCGCGGCGTCCCCGTCAAAACATCGCCCGCGTTCGATGCGGGTACAGGCGGTGCCGGTTGAGGCCGAGGATTGCCGCACGACGCCGCCGCCCCGGGCGACCCGCCCCTTCGAGGAGGCAGGCCGTTCGCGACGGCGGTCGCCCATTCGGCGCATGAGAGCGCGACACCGGTGATGGAAAGCCGCGCGCTCGTTCCGAACGGATCGAAGACGGCGCTACGCCTTCATCCGCACATAGGTGCCCGGCGCGGGCGCGAGGGAGGGCAGCGCCCCTTCGCCGGGGATCCGCGCGGGCACGCGTTCCGGGGCCTGCTCTTCGAGCCACTTGAACCAGTAGGGCCACCACGAGCCGGGGTGCTCGGTGGCGCTCTCCATCCAGTCCTCGAACCGGCCCTTGGCAGGGCCGCCGGTGCGGAAGCCGTATTTGGCCTTTCCGCCCGGTGGGTTGACGACGCCCGCGATGTGGCCCGAACCCGCCAGAACGTAATCGACCTTGCCGCCGAACTTGCCCGAACCCTCGAACACGGAAAGCGCGGGGGCGATGTGGTCTTCGCGGGTCGCGAGGTTGAAGATCGGTACTTTCACCTTCTTCAGATCGAGGCGCACGTTACCGAGCACCATCTGGCCCTTGGCGAGCGTGTTGTTGAGGTAGCAGTTGCGCAAGTAGAACGAGTGGTTGGCCGCCGGCATCCGCGTGGCGTCGGCGTTCCAGTAGAGCAGGTCGAAGGCCTGCGGCGCCTTGCCCTTCACGTAGTTGTTGACGATGTAGGACCAGATCAGATCGTTGGGCCGCAGCATGTTGAACGCGCTGGCCATGCGCGAGCCGTCGAGATAGCCGCGCTCGGCCATCCGCTCCTCGATGCCCTTGATCTGTCCCTCGTCGGCGAAGACCTTGAGATCGCCCGCATGGGTGAAATCGACCTGCGTCGTCAGGAAGGTCGCGTTCTTGATGCGGCGATTGCCGGTCGCGGCCTGGTAGGCCAGCGTGACGGCGAGCAGCGTGCCGCCGACGCAGTAGCCCGCCGCCGACACCTCGGTCTCTCCGGTGGCGACGCCGATCATGTCGATGGCGGTCTCGATGCCCTCGCGCATGTAGGATTCGAAATCCTTGTCGCGGTGGCGCTCGTCCGGGTTCACCCAGGAGATCACGAACACCGTGATGCCCTGCGAGACCATCCAGCCGATGAGGCTCTTCTGCGGGTTGAGGTCGAGGATGTAGTATTTGTTGATCCACGGCGGCACGATCAGCAGCGGACGCTTCAGCACCGTCTCGGTCTTGGGGGCGTACTGGATCAGCTCCATCAGGTCGTTGCGGAAGATGACCTCGCCCGGGGTCACCGCCACGTCCTTGCCGAAGGTGAAGGCGGTGAGGTCGGTCTGGCGCACACGCAACTGCCCGCCCCCGGCCTCGATGTCCTCCTGCAGCATCTTCATGCCGCGGACCAAGTTGGCGCCGCCCTCCTCCAGGGTCTGGCGCAGCAGCTCGGGATTCGTCATCACGAAGTTCGAGGGGGAATAGGCCGAGAGTAGCTGGCGCAGATAGAACTCCGCCTTGTGGCGGGTATGCGGGTCGATCCCATCCGCCTTTTCGACCAGCTCCTCGGCCCAGCGCCCGAGGATGAGGTAGCTCTGCTTGATGACGTCGTAGACCGGGTTCTTGGTCCAATCCTCGTGGGCGAAGCGCCGGTCCTTCGCCTCCGGCTCGGCGACGGGCCGCGGCGGCCCTCCCTGCATCCGCTGGGCCATCGCCGCCCAGAGGGCGGCGAAGGACTCGGTCAGCCGCGTCTGCGCCCGCAGCGCCTTCTCGGGATCGCTCATCCAGGCCTCCGCCACCCGGGTGAGCGTGCGGGTCATTTCATCGATCTCGTCGGCGCCCTGAAACTTGCCGCCGGTGCGCATGGCCTCGAAAGGCTGCAGGGAAGCGCCCGCCGAATGCCGGAAGCTCTCGACGAGCTGGTTCGCATTGCGCGCGATCGACTCGAAATCCGGCAAAGCCGGGCTGGTCCGCTCCGTAGCCAAGCGACACATCCTCCCAAGCGGCCCGTCATTCGCACTCGCGCGCGCCGCGGGCCTCGTTTCCGACAAATTAACGCTCCACGCCACACATGTCGCCCGCACCCAGTCCCATTTCCAGACCGTTTGTCATGCTCGTGAGCCGCCTTGCCCGCGTCGTCGCCCTGGCTCTGCCGGTGGCGCTTGCCGTGGCCGGCTGCTCCAGTGACGTGAACCCGATGAAGGCCGCGTTCCTCACGGCGGGCTACGGGCCGAAAGAGACGGCGGCCCCGGATTTCGTGGCCGGCTCGCGCAAGGCCGATGCCGGCTTCATGCCCGTCGGCGAATCGGCGCCCAAAACCTTCCGCGCCCGTAACTCCGAGGGGCTCAAGGCGCTCCAGGCGGAGCTCGAGGGCGCCCGCAGCCGCAACGAGGCGCGGGGCCGGGCGGCCGACGGGGCGGCCAAGGCGACCGGCCAAGGACTCGCCCCGGCGCAGTAAGGCCTCGTTCCCGCGCAGTAAGGCCTCGCCCCGGCGCCATCGGACCGCGCTGGCGCGTCCAAAGTTCAAGAAACCGGTCGGCGCGGACCCGCGTCGATGGTAAACAGCGCGATTCCTCACCGCCGAAGCCTGCGCGGGAGGAACGTTCCGCGACACCGGACAGACCCTGCCATGACCGATTTCCATCGCATCAAGCGCCTTCCGCCTTACGTCTTCGAGCAGGTCAACCGGATCAAGGCCGCCGCCCGCGCCGAGGGCGCCGACATCATCGATCTCGGCATGGGCAATCCGGATCTCGATGCCCCGCGCCACGTCATCGCCAAGCTGGTCGAGACGGCGGGCCGCCCGCGCACCGACCGCTATTCCGCCTCGAAGGGCATCGCCGGCCTGCGCCGGGCCCAGGCCGGCTATTACCAGCGCCGCTTCGGCGTGAGCCTCAACCCCGACACCCAGGTGGTTGCGACGCTCGGCTCGAAGGAAGGCTTCGCCAACATGGCCCAGGCGATCACCGCGCCGGGCGACGTCGTGCTGGTGCCCAACCCGAGCTACCCGATCCACGCCTTCGGCTTCCTGATGGCCGGCGGCGTGATCCGCTCCGTGCCCGCCGAGCCGACGCCGGCGATGTTCCCGGCCCTGGAGAAGGCGGTCGCCCATTCGATCCCGAAGCCCGTGGCCCTGGTGGTCTGCTATCCCTCGAACCCGACCGCCTACGTCGCGAGCCTCGACTTCTACCGGGACCTCGTCGCCTTCGCGAAGAAGCACGAGCTCATTCTCCTGTCCGATCTCGCCTATGCCGAGGTCTATTTCGACGACGCCAACCCGCCGCCCTCCGTGCTGCAGGTGCCGGGCGCCATCGACGTGACGGTGGAGTTCACCTCCCTGTCGAAGACCTTCTCCATGGCCGGCTGGCGCATGGGGTTCGCGGTCGGCAACGAGCGGCTGCTCGCCGCGCTGACCCGCGTGAAGTCCTATCTCGATTACGGCGCCTTCACGCCGATCCAGGTGGCCGCGACCGCCGCGCTCAACGGGCCCGACGACTGCATCAAGGAGATGCGCGCGACCTATAAGAAGCGCCGCGACGCGCTGATCGAATCCTTCGGCAAGGCCGGCTGGAAGCTGCCGGTGCCCGAGGCCTCCATGTTCGCCTGGGTGCCGATCCCGGAAAAGTACCGGCCGCTCGGCAGCCTCGAATTCTCGAAGCTGCTGCTGGAGAAGTCCGACGTGGCGGTGGCTCCCGGCATCGGCTTCGGCGAGCACGGCGACGACTACGTGCGCATCGCGCTGGTCGAGAACGAGCAGCGCATCCGGCAGGCGGCGCGCAACATCCGCCGCTTCTTCGACAATTCCGACCGCACGCTCCACAACGTCGTGCCGATGCAGAAGGCGGTGTAGCCGCGCTTGCCCCGCCGCGGGATGTTGCGGCGGGGCGACAGGGACCGGCATTCGCGCCCCCCATCCCCCAGGACGGCACGGCGACGCTTGTCAGCCGCGCCGTCCGTCCGCAGGGTCTCCTCCCGTTCCGCCGCCGGGCCCGGCTCGGCGGCCGGTCGCGTTCCGAGGATTCGCATGCGCCGCCTGAAGCTCTTCGCCGCTCTGGCGCTCGCCGGTGCCGCCGTCGGAGCCTGCGCCCCCCACCCCATCGTGGCCCGCGACCCGGTGCCCGCCCCGTCGCCCGACGAGGCCTATGATTGCTCCACCGCCCCGTTGGTCCTCAACGCCTACCGGGTCGGCTGCGAGCCGCGCCTGCGCGAGCAGCGTCCCGTTCTGCACTCCAAGGGCTGAGTCGCCCGTCAAGCCTTCGTTGTCACGTTTCAGGCTTGATCACCCTCGACACTGCCGTCCCTGCCGCGACCGCTGGTCGCCGCGGGGTTGCCGAGCCCGACAGGAACGGAGCCCGCCCGTGGTCCAGATCCGCATCGTCCTCGCCGCCCTGCTCGGGCTGACCGTCGCTGACGCGGCCCTGGCCCAGGGCCTGGGCGACCGCCCCTATGGCGGCGCGCGCGGGCCGCAGGTGCTGGAGATCGATCCCGATACCGGCCGCTTCCCCGGTCCGCCGATCTCGACGGATGGCCGGGACCTGCGCGCTATCGGCGCCGTGCCGGTGCCGACGGTGATGAACGGCGGCAGCTTCGGCGTGACCGGCAACGACTACTACGACCAGATGACGGTTTTGACGGAACGCGGCCCGCGCCGCCAGTCCGAGACCTACATGCTAGCGCCCGCCTACCGCTCGCCGCCGCTGCGCTGAGGATCGGTCCGCGGCCGCCCGGTTCGGGCCGCGCCGTCCGCTATAGGCCCGCTCGACCCGCGTCTGGCGCGCGCGCCCTCAGCGGGTGAGGCGGACGACGCTGGCGCCGAGACCGGGCTCGGCCTCACGCCAGCGGCCGGCGCCGCGGGTTGGGGTTGCGGTCGGCCTCCTGCTCGCCATGGGCGGCGGATTCGTAGGCGGTGACGATGCGGCGCACGAGGTCGTGGCGCACCACGTCCACGTCGCGGAAGCGGACCCGGCCGATGCCCTCGACGCCGTCGAGCACGTTGACCGCCTCGACGAGGCCCGATTTCTGGCCCGGCGGCAGGTCGATCTGGCTCGGATCGCCGGTGACGATCATGCGCGAGTTCTCGCCGAGCCGCGTCAGAAACATCTTCATCTGCATCGAGGTGGTGTTCTGCGCCTCGTCGAGCAGGACCACGGCGTTGGTCAGCGTGCGCCCGCGCATGAAGGCGAGCGGGGCGATCTCGATGATGCCGGTCTGGAGGCCACGATCGACATGGCGGGCCTCCATGAAATCGTAGAGCGCGTCGTAGATCGGGCGCAGATACGGATCGACCTTCTCGCGCATGTCGCCGGGCAGAAAGCCGAGCCGCTCGCCGGCCTCGACCGCAGGCCGCGACAGGATCAGCCGCTCGGCATGTCCCTGCTCCAGCAGCGAGACCGCGTGGCCCACGGCGAGCCAGGTCTTGCCGGTGCCGGCCGGCCCTTCCGCGAAGACGAGTTCGTTGGCGCGCAGCAGCTTGATGTAGTCGCTCTGCGCCGCGTTGCGGGCGCGCACGGCGCCGCGCTTGCGGGTGGCGATCTGGTCGAACGGCTCCCGACCCGGATCGGCGGCGATCTCGGCGGAGGGGAACAGGTTGCCCTGGACGGTGACCTCCTGGATCACCCCGTCCACGTCGCCGAGGTTGAGCGCGGTGCCGCCCTTCTGGACGCGGGCATAGAGCCGCTCGAACACCCGCCGGGCCTTCTCGGCGGCGTCGGGCGCGCCCTTGACGACGAGATGGTTGCCGAGCGCCGTCCCGGTGATGCCGAGGCGCCGCTCGATATGGGCGACGTTCTGGTCGTACTGGCCGAAGACGAGGCTGGCGAGGCGGTTGTCGTCGAAGGTGAGCGAGACCTCGACGGTCTCGGCGAGGCCGGGGCGCGGCGTCGGGGCGCGGCCCTTCCCCGAAGGACCGCGGGCGGACGCAACGTCAATCGGCACGCTTCTCACCCTGCTCAGTCATGATGCGCATATAGGTCACGCGGCCGCCGCCGCATCGCCCACGATCTCGCCGAACAGGCTGTTCGAGCCCGCGCGGACGATCCTGACCGGCACCAGGGTGCCGATGGTCGCGGTGGGCGCGTCGAACTGCACCGCCTGGAGATGGGGCGTCTTGCCTGCGACCTGGCCCGGATGCCGGCCGGACTTCTCGACCAGGATTTCCGTCACCGTCCCGACGGCGGCCTCGTTGAAGGCGTGGCGCTGCGCATCGAGGCTCTGCTGAAGGGCGGCCAGCCGCTCGGACTTCACCGCCTCGGGCACCGCGTCGTCCCGTTCGGCCGCGGGCGTGCCGGCCCGGGGGCTGTACTTGAACGAGAACGCCGCGGCGAAGCCGATCTCGGAGACGAGCCGCATCGTGTCAGCGAAATCCGCGTCGGTCTCGCCGGGGAAGCCGACGATGAAGTCGGAGGACAGGGCGATGTCGGGCCGGGCGCGGCGGATGCGCTCGATCAGCCGGCGATAGGTGTCACCGGTGTGCCGGCGGTTCATGGCGTGCAGGATGCGGTCCGAGCCCGACTGCACCGGCAGGTGCAGGTAGGGCATCACGAGCGGATTGTTTTCGTGCGCGGCGATCAGGTCGTCCGTGAAGTCGTTCGGGTGGCTCGTCGTGTAGCGCAGGCGCAGGAGGCCCGGCACCGCACGGAGCGCGTCCATCAGATGGCCGAGGCTGGCCGGCGTCCCGTCCGGCCCGTCGCCGTGATAGGCGTTCACGTTCTGGCCGATCAGGGTGATCTCGCGCACCCCGTCCGCGACGAGGCGGCGCGCCTCCTCGACCACCGCCGCGACCGAGCGCGAGACTTCGGCGCCGCGGGTATAGGGCACCACGCAGAAGGCGCAGAACTTGTCGCAGCCTTCCTGAACGGTGAGGAAGCCGGTGACGCCGCGGTTGCGCCGCGCGGGCAGGTGATCGAACTTGTCCTCCAGCGGGAACTCGGTGTCGACGACGCGGCCCTCGCGGGAGCGGCGCAGCAGGTCCGGCAGGCGGTGGTAGCTCTGCGGGCCCACCACCACGTCGACAGCCGGCGCGCGCGCGAGAATTTCCCGACCCTCGGCCTGCGCGACGCAGCCCGCCACGACGATGCGGGTGTCCTGCCCGGCCTCCGCCCGCTCGCCCTTGAGGACGCGCAGGCGCCCGAGCTCCGAATAGACCTTCTCGGCCGCCTTCTCGCGGATGTGGCAGGTGTTGAGGACGACGATGTCGGCCTCCTCCACCGCCTCGGTGGCGCTGTAGCCCTCCGCGGCCAGAACGTCGGCCATGCGGCCGGCGTCGTAGGCGTTCATCTGGCAGCCGTAGGACTTGACGTAGGCTTTCTTCAAGATCGCAAACCCTGCCGCCCGCAGGCGGTGCGCTTCGTCGAAACGAAATGTTTCCGGCTGTTGGGCCCTCTAGCACGCTTCCGCCGGAAGAACGACCTGTTCGGGAATCGGAGAGGCCCACTTTGGACCTGCGCAACGATGCGGCGTTCTTCGCCCTGCTCACCGGAAGCCACCGGCGCCTCGTCGGCCGCCCGCTCCTGCCGGAGCCCGGCCTCGGGCCGGACTGGCTCTACGCGCAGGCGCCCTTCGCCGTTCTGGCGCACGACACCGCCGAGGATCCATGCTTCGTCTACGCCAACCGGGCGGCGCAGCGGGCCTTTGGCTATGCCTGGGAGGAGATCGTCGGGATGCCCTCGCGGCTCTCGGCGGAGGCGCCGGAGCGGGCCGAGCGCCAGCGTTTGCTCGAGGCGGTGGCCCGCGACGGCTTCGTCGCGCACTATGCCGGCCTGCGCATCGACAAGGCGGGCCGACGCTTTCCGATCGCCGACGGCGTGGTGTGGCAACTCATCGACGAGGCCGGCGCTCATCGCGGGCAGGCCGCCCATTTCCCGCTCCCGGGCTGAACCTCACACCGCCGCCACGTCCGGTGCCGAGACGTCTACGTCCTCGGACATCCGCCCCGCCGGCGCGCGGCCGGGCGCAGCCGGCAGGGTGGTCGACGGGCCGCCCCGGGTCGCCCGGAGCGCCTGCCGCACGGTCGCCTCGGCCTGGGCGGTCGCGCGCTTGCGGTCGGTGGCGGCCTCGAAGGCGATCGGCGCCCCCCAGGCGACCTGCACGTCGATGGGGCCGCGGGTCGCGAACAAGGCGAGGTGCGGTGCCAGCTCCATGTCGCCGTACCAGGCCACCTCCGGCCGCTCGGCCCGGGTGATCGGCAGGCCGTTGCGGCGGAGATAGCTGAGCGCCAGGGGCTGCAGCCGGATATGGGCGAGACCGCCGGCCTCGGCGGCGAGGGCCGTGCGGGCGGCGCCGACGAGGGATGAGCGGAACGGCAGGAGATACAGGCCGTCGCCCGTGGTTCCCTCCGCGAACAGCACGATCAGGTCGCCATTGGCGAGCCGCTCGCCGACCGTGGCGTTGACGCTGGCGGTGGCCGCCCGCTTGGACCGCTCGATGAAGACCGTGCGCTGGAGCCGCGCGAGGCTGCCGATCACCGGCCAGCCCGCGATCTCGGACTTCGCCACGAAGGAGAGCGGGCGCAACGAGCCCAGCACCACGATGTCGAGCCAGGAGACGTGGTTGGCGAGCACGAGGGCCGGCTCGCCGCGGGGCGGCGGCGTGCCGGTCTGGGTCACCCGAACGGAGAACAGCCGCAGGAACAGGCGGTGGAACCACACCGGCAGGCGCCCGGCGAGCCGACCGCTCCCGAAGCGCAAGCTCATCCATTGCGGGCCGGCCAGGATCAGGAAGGCTAGTGCCTGGAGGGCCAGACGCAGGCCGTTGCCGAGGCGGGTCATCACGCGCCGGTCGTGCCGCTCACGAGAGCGTCGCGCTCATGGTCAGCGCCGTGGCCCGGCTCCCGTCGGGAAGGGGATAGTAGCCCTTGCGCTCGCCGACCCGCACGAAACCCGCCCGCTGATAGAGCTTGAGCGCGGGCGCGTTGCCCTCGTCCACCTCGAGATGGACCGTGCGCACGCCCCCGAAGGCCAAGGCGGTCAGGTGGTCGCGCAGCAGGCGGGTGCTGTGGCCGCCGCCCCGGGCCGAGGGCGCCAGGACGATGGTGAGGATCTCCGCCTCGTCCACGGCCTTGCGGGAGAGCACGAAGCCGAGCATCGAGCCGCCGCGCCACAGGGCATGCGCCTCCGTGGAGCGCTCGCAGAGCAACCGCTCGAACTCGTGGGCGGCCCAGGGCCGTGCGAAGGCGGTGGCGTGCAGCTTCTCCAGGGCGCGGGCCTGGCCGGCATCGCGCAGAGGGGCGACGAAGGGCGTGGCGCCCCAGGCGTCCCACCACGCCGACCACCAGTCGAGGGCCCAGAAGGGAGAGAGCGGCCGGTTCATGCCCGCGCGATCCTGGCGTGATCCTGCGGCCGGGCATCGGGCCCGCGCAGATAGAGGGGGCGCGGCAGGGCCTGCCCGGGATCGGCCACGAGACCGAGGGAGGCGACCCAGGCGATCTGGGGCGCGCCGGTCCCGGCAATCTCGACCGAGGCGCCCGCCGCCGTGGCCGCCGGAGCCAGCACCGCGGCGCCCGAGCCCGTCAGGATCACCCTGCGGGCGCCGAGCAGCCGGGCCGCCTCCTCGATGGGCAGATGGCGCGGGGGAATCACCACGCCCTCGCCGACGCTCATCGCCTGGAGATAGACGGCACCGTGGCGGGCATCGATCGCGGCCACGATCAGCGCCTCGCCGTTGAGGGCGAGCTGCGGCGCGAGCAGAGCCGAGAGCGTCGTGACGCCGACGACCGGAATGTGGGTGGCCAGCCCGATCGCCCGTGCCGCGGAGAGCCCGACCCTGAGACCGGTATAGCTGCCCGGGCCGACGGTGACGGCGACCCGCGACAGGCTCCCGAACCCGCCCTCGACCCGCGCCATCACCCGCTCGATCAGCGGCAGCAGGGCCTCGGCATGGCCGCGCGAGAGCGCCATCGATTCCTCGGCGAGGAGATCGTCGCTGGCATCGGTGGCCACGCAGGCGGCGCAGGCTTCGAGCGCCGTATCGATCGCTAGGATCCGCAAACCGTCCCCATCCTTCGGTGGCGGGCCGCGATGCCCACCCTTCGGACAGAGTTCTAAGCCGAAACGGCGGCCTCGTCAGCGCCGGGCCCGCCGGCCTCCCCAGGAAGCCGCGCGGGTGTTGCAGGGAGGCCAGCCCGGCTGGGGCCGGACGGCCCCGGATCAGATCGCCTGGACCTCGCGCACGGCGGGCAGGAAGTGGCGGAACAGGTTCTGCACGCCCTGGCGCAGGGTCGCGGTGGAGGACGGGCAGCCCGAGCAGGCGCCCTTCATCTCCAGATAGACGATCCCATCGCGGTAGCCGCGGAAGGTGATGTCGCCGCCGTCGCCCGCCACCGCCGGACGCACCCGCGTCTCCAGCAGGTCCTTGATGGTCGCGACCGTGTCGTGGTCGGCCTCGTCGTAGAACTCTTCCGTATCGTCCTCCTCCAACACCGCGTTGGCATCGAGAACCGGGCGGCCGGACTGGAAGTGGTCCATGATCGCCCCGAGCACCGCCGGCTTCACCTGCGGCCACTCGTTCACGCCGTCGGCCTTGGTGACCGAGATGAAGTCGTGCCCGAAATAGACCCCGGACACCCCGGGCACCGCGAAGAGCGCGGAGGCGAGCGGCGAGCGCTCGGCCCCCGTGGCATCGCGGGCCTCGAAGGTGCCCTCGGGCAGCACCACGCGGCCGGGCAGGAACTTGAGCGTGGCGGGGTTCGGGGTCGCTTCGGTCTGGATGAACATCGGAATCCTCGTGTCCGCTGGCGCCGGTTCAAGGCCGGCCGGGAACGGCGGAGGACCCTTGGGCCCGCCGCCGGTCTTCATGTGGACCGACGGGAACGGATTCTCAACCGCGACCGTCGAAGGCCGGGCGGTGACGCGGGCTCGGACGGGCGCGTGGGGCGCTCGGCCCGGGGCCCCTGCCCTCTCGGTCCGGCACCAGGCCGCGCCGATCCGCGACGGCGTTCGGCCGCCCCGGTCGCGAGCCCATCGACAAGACCGCCGACTTCGGCTAGACGGCCCGCCAACTCACAACAGGATGCCGAAATCCTGACGCCCGGCCCTTGCCGGACGGGCGCGACGGCCGGAGCTTTTCACATGAACGTCATCGAGCAGCTCGAGCGGGAAGAGATCGCCCGCCTCAACAAGACCATCCCGGATTTCGAGCCGGGCGACACCGTGATCGTCAACGTCCGCGTGAAGGAAGGCGAGCGCACCCGCGTCCAGGCCTATGAGGGCGTCTGCATCGCCCGCGCCGGCGGCAGCCTCAACGAAAACTTCACCGTCCGGAAGATCTCGTACGGTGAGGGCGTGGAGCGCGTCTTCCCGGTGCATTCGCCGATGATCGATTCGATCAAGGTGGTCCGCCGCGGCAAGGTCCGCCGCGCCAAGCTCTACTACCTGCGCGATCGCCGCGGGAAGTCGGCCCGTATCGTCGAGCGCACCGATCGCTCCGATAAGGCCAAGGCCGCCAAAGCTCCTGCCAAGGCCCCCGCCGCCGCCGAGTGATCGCGTCGGACGACGCGCCCGCCTCGGGCGGCAGCGCCCCTCAATCAAGCCCGTCCCGGATGGCCCGGGGCGGGTTTTTTTCTGGGGCCTCGGTCGGAGAGAGGGGCGACGACGATCGGCGCGTCCCGCCCCGAAACGCTTCCTCGGGCATCGCCGTCGATGCGATCGCGGACCGCGTCGCGCGACCGGTTCGATCCCCGCACGATGACGGCCGCCCTCCCGGTCCGGCGGCGCGGACGAAGTCAGATCTCGCCACGTGCGATCTCAGTGATCGTCCAGAACGACAGCTGAGGATGCCCGGTAACCTCTGCTGAACCACGCTTGACGGCGATGGGAAGGGGCGAAAGACTTTCTTCGCGCCCGTCGGGCAGTCATGCCCCCCAAGGTCCGTTCGAGTGGGAGGCCCTGTGGCGTTGCCGCCGCGGTGCGCGGGTTTCGCAGGGGAGCCCGGGAAACAGGCTTTGACGTGCGAACCGCTTGACGTTAGACCTCTCAGAAGAGAAGCAAGGATTGTGCCGAACGAGACACGGCTCTCGCACGAGCCGTGATTATCACACGCTCTCCGAGGGTTAGGCGTCCCCATGAGTCTGCTGCAACGGCTGGAGATGCGCCAGGGTCAAGCCCTGGTGATGACGCCGCAGCTTCTGCAGGCGATCAAGCTCCTGCAATTCTCCCAACTCGATCTGGCAGCCTATGTGGATGCCGAGCTGGAGCGCAATCCGCTCCTGGAGCGGGCCGAGGGCGAGACCGGGCCCGAGCGGGAGGCGCCGGAGCCTGCGGGCGAGGCCGAGTACGACGGCGGCGAGGCCCCGGAGCCGGAGGCGTGGCTCAACCAAGAGATGACGGGAAGCCGCAGCGAGATCGAGGGCGACCTCGATACGCGCCTCGACAACGTCTTCTCCGACGAGAACCCGACGCCCCGCGACCAGGGCAGCGGCGACATGCTCTCGCTGACCCCGGCGCCCTACGGCAATACCGGCGGCAGCTTCGACGGGGAGCTACCCGATTTCGAGGCGAGCCTCACCGCCGAGACCTCCCTGCGCGATCATCTGGCGGCGCAGCTCGACCTCGCCACCGCCTCGCCCTTCGATCGGCTCATCGGCAGCTTCCTGATCGATGCCGTGGACGATGCCGGTTATCTGCGCGAGTCGGTCGACGCCGTGGCCGAGCGGCTCGGCGCCCGGCTCGACGACGTGGCCCGGGTCCTGCGGCTCGTCCAGACCTTCGACCCGCCGGGCGTGGCCGCCCGCGACCTCGCCGAGTGCCTGGCGATCCAGCTGCGCGAGCAGGACCGGTTCGACCCGGCGATGCAGGCGCTGATCTCGCGCCTCGACCTCGTGGCCAAGCGCGATTTCCCCGCGCTCCGGCGCTTGTGCGGGGTGGACGACGAAGACCTCGTCGAGATGCTCTCGGAGATCCGCCGCCTCGATCCGAAGCCCGGCCGCGCCTTCGGGACCCACGCCGTCGAAGTGCTGGTCCCGGACGTCTTCGTGCGCGCGGCCCCCGACGGCTCCTGGCTGGTGGAGCTGAATTCCGAGGCGCTGCCGCGGGTTCTGGTGAACCAGACCTACTATGCCCGCGTCGCCAAGGGCGCGGCGGCCGACGGCGACAAGGCCTTCCTCTCGGAATGCCTGCAGACCGCGAACTGGCTCACCCGCAGCCTGGAGCAGCGCGCCCGCACCATCCTCAAGGTCGCCACCGAGATCGTGCGCCAGCAGGACGCCTTCTTCCTGCACGGCGTCGCTCATCTGCGCCCGCTCAACCTCAAGACCGTCGCCGAGGCGATCGGCATGCATGAATCGACCGTCTCGCGGGTGACCTCCAACAAGTCGATCGGCACCAGCCGCGGCACCCTCGAGATGAAGTACTTCTTCACTGCCGCGATCCCCGGCGCGGCGGGGGCGGCCTCCCATTCCTCCGAGGCCGTCCGGCACCGCATCAAACAACTCGTCGATGCGGAAGCCTCCGACGTGCTGTCCGACGACGCCCTGGTGCAGCGGTTGCGCGACGAGGGGGTCGACATCGCTCGCCGCACGGTGGCGAAGTATCGGGAGTCGCTGCGGATTCCATCCTCGATCGAGCGGCGGCGCTCACGGGCCGCCCAGGTCGGCCGCTAAGGGATCCCGTCCCGGAGATCGGTGCGCCGGTCGGCGTCGAATCCGCGCCTTCAGTCTGAGCGAAGCCCCGAGCCCGGCCGTGGCGGCGCGGGTAAAGATCGGCCGATCGCGTCAAGCGATGGCCCCGTGGCGACTCCCGGTTCGCGTTGACTTGCCCCGACCCCCTTTCTAACTCTGAATGCCTCGGGGATGATCGGAGACGTCGATGGCAGGTTTGCGGGTCACGGGGCACGGCCTCGATCTCGGGTCGGCCCTGCGAGGCCGGGTCGAAGACCGGATGGCGGCAACTCTCTCCAAGTATCTCGACCCGCACATGAACTCGACCTGCACCGGCCATGTCACCCTCCGCCGGGACGGGACCGCCTACCGGACCGATTGCGTGGTCCATCTCGCCACCGGGCTGACGCTCGAGGCCTCCGGCAACGCCCACGATCCCCATGCGAGCTTCGAGCAGACGGCGGACCGGCTGGAGAAACGCCTGCGCCGCTACAAGCACAAGCTCAAGGATCACGGTGCCGCGAGCCAGAACGGGGCCGAGATCGAGGCGGCCTACGCCGTCCTCGCCTCCCCCGTCGACGATGTGGACGAGGAGCCGGAGATCGAGGAGGAGGAAGGCACCCATCCTCCGGTCGTCGCCGAGAGCACCCGCACCCTGCGGCGCCAATCCGTCAGCGAGGCGGTGACCGCCCTCGACATGACCGGCGCCCCGGTGGTCGTTTTCGTTCACGCTGGCACCGGGCGCATCAACGTCGTATATCGGCGCAGCGATGGCGCGATCGGTTGGGTCGATCCTCCGGACGACCGCCCCTGAGGCGCGACCGGTATCGAAGCGCCCGAATCGGGGGGAGCGGGCCCGCCACCGGTCGCGGTGGCCGTGCCCGGAAAGCGCGGGTTCCAGGGATGAATCCCGCCGACAGGGCGTTTTGTCTTCATGCCGATCTTGGATTTTCTAAGTCCGGACGCCGTGGTCCCGGCGCTGCGCGCGCGGGACAAGAAGCACGTGCTTCAGGAACTGGCCGCCCATGCCGCCCGGCATCGGCCTGACCTGACCGAGCGCGAGGTTCTCGAGACCTTGATCCAGCGTGAGCGGCTCGGCTCCACCGGCATCGGCGACGGGGTGGCGATCCCGCACGGCAAGCTGGTGCAGCTCGACCGGCTGTTCGGACTGGTCGCCCGGCTGGAGAAGCCGGTGGATTTCGATGCCCTCGACGGCCAGCCTGTGGACGTGGCGTTCCTGCTGCTCGCCCCCGAGGATGCCGGGGCGGTTCACCTCAAGGCGCTTGCCCAGGTGGCGCGCCTGCTGCGTGAGCCCGGAATGCTGGAGCGCGTCCGCAGCGCCCGGGACGGAACGGCGCTCTACGCCCTGCTCGCCCATGGTCAGGCGACGAAGGCGGCCTGACATGCGTCCGTCCGTCCGCGCCGTCCTCGCCCTTGGGGCGAGCCTTTTCCCCACGCTCGCGGTCGCCCAAAGCGACGCGACCTGCGCCCGCGACGTGCTGGTCGCGACCTCGATGCAACGCCAAGCCATCGACCAGCTCGAGACGGCGGGCGATGACGATGCGAGCCGCTGCCGGGTCTGGCGCCGTCACGTCGATACCATGCGCCGGATCGCCGGCGTCTACGGACGCTGCCTGTCCGGACCGGAGCGCACCGAGCGCCTCGCGCAGGTTCAGACCCAGGAGAAGGAGTTCTCCGGCCTGCTGCGCAGCCGCTGCAAGGGACTCTGACCCGGGCGGCCCAGACACCCGGGGCTCCGACCCGTGAGGCTCAGGCCGTCTGCAGCCGGAGCTTCTCCTCAGGCGCGACATCGGCCTGCTGGGCCGACGGGGCGGTGCAGGTCTGATTGCGCCCGGCTTTTTTCGCCGCATAGAGGGCCGCATCCGCCCTCCGGTAGAGCCGCTCGGCCGTGTCCTCGCCGCCGTCGAGCCCGCTCGCGATCCCAATGCTCACCGTGACCGAACCGGCGTCGATCCCGGCCCGCGGGATCGACAGGGCCGAGACGGCCCGGTGCACCCGCTCGGCCACGGGCACGGCGCCATCCAGGTCGGTGTCCGGGAGAAGGATCGCGAATTCCTCGCCGCCGACTCGGCAGGCGAGATCCTCCGGCCGGTGCGCGCCGGCCCGCAGACTGCCGGCGAGCTTCCGCAGCACCGCGTCGCCCACCGCATGGCCGTGGTGATCGTTGATGCGCTTGAAATGGTCCGCATCGATCAGGAGCAGCGTCAGCGGCCGGCTGCTGCGCCGCGCCGCGTTGCTGGCCCGCGCGAACGCCTCGTCGAACCGCCGGCGGTTGGCCAGTCCGGTCAGGCTGTCGGTCCGGGACAGTCGGGCGAGCTCGGCCTGCATCGCGGCGCTGCGGCGTAACTCTCCCCCGAACAGGACGGACAGCGCGATCGTGAGGCCGCACAGGATCAGGACCGAAAGCCCGATCACCACCGCCTTGTTGCGCCACTCGGCCTCGATCTCGTGGATCGCGACCGCGACGTTCAGGACGAGGGGCAGGTCGGCGACCTGGGTGAAGGCGTTGTAGCGATCCACGCCGTCGCGCACCGACGCCCCGCGGAAATGCCCGCTGCGTCGGTCGCGGAAATGTCCGTAGGACGGGGTCTCGACGATGCTGCCGCCGATGTCGCCCTCGATCGCCGGGTGGCGCATGAGCCGCGTACCGTCGCGCAGGTACAGATTGATCGCGCTTCCGGGCCCGAGGCGGACGCGCTCGAACAGCCGGCTGAAATACGAGAGCTTGAGGCTGCCCAGAACGATCCCGCCGAACGAGCCGTCCGGCTTGTCGATGCGGCGACTCACCACGACCACCGGCACGCCCAGCAGCCGCGAGACGACCGGCCGACTCACGTACAACCCGAGATCGGACCGCCGCTTGTGGGCCTGGAAGTAGTCCCGGTCCGCGTTGTTGAGCTGGCGCGGCGGCAGGGCACCGGCGTCGATGACGACGTTCCCCGTCTCGTCGAGCACCAGGACCACGCCCATCTCCCGCGCGGTGACGGCGCGGTCGAACAGGAGGAGCTGGCGCAGCTCCGGACTGAGCGTCGAGAGCCCCGGCGCCTTGAGGTTGTCGACCACGGCGCGCAGCGAGAGGTCGATGATTTCGACGTTGCGGGCGATGTCCCCCTCGACCACCTGAAGCAGGCTGCCGGCGGACCGCTCCGCCTTCTCCCAGGCGTCGTGCCGCAGCTCGAGCAGCATCAGCGCGGAGAGCGCGAGCATGCCCAGCGGCGCCAGGATACCGAGGATGATCCAGGTTCGGGAGGAGCGGAGCCACCGCGCGAGGCGGAGCGGCGGGGACATCGCGATGGCGGCTCCGGTTGTATCGACGGGTCGCACTGTCGTCGGCGCCCCTTAACAAGGGCTTGTCCCCGCGCCGCGCCGACCCGGGTCATCCCCCGTACTCACATGGAGAATGCAATCTAGGGCTGTGTGTGGTGCGCCGCACGAGAACGTGATGGCGGCGTCAGGATTACGTGGCGGCGGCCGCGGAACTGGCCGGACGAAAACTGCTTACTGCTCGGCTACGCGGTCCGTTTCCGGATTCGATGGGCCCCACTTCAAGTTCTCTCACCGACGCCGGACCCGCCATCTTGCCGCGAGATTGCCGATGATTGCCGATACGCGCGCCCCTGCCGAGGTGGCCCCGACCCGCACCCCGTCCCTGAAGGCGCTGCGCGGCCTCGACGTGTTGAACTTCACCCTCGCCGATGTCCGCGACGGGCTCGGTCCCTACCTCGCCATCTACCTTCTGGCCGTGCGCGGCCCGGAGCAAGGCTGGAACGAGGCCACCATCGGTTACGTCATGACCATCGCGGGCGTCGCCGGCCTCATCGCCCAGACGCCCGCGGGCGCCCTGATCGACCGCAGCCGGAACAAGCGCGCCATCGTCATCGCGGCGGCCATCGCCGTCACCGTGAGCTGCCTCGCCCTCCCCTTCATCGCGAACTTCTTCCTCGTCACCGGCACCCAGGCCCTGGCGGCGGTCGCCGGCTCGATCTTCGCGCCCGCCCTGACCGGGATCACGCTGGGTATCGTCGGGCCGAAGCTGTTCTCGAAGCGGGTCGGCCGCAACGAGGGCTTCAACCATGCCGGCAACGCCGTCTCGGCCATGCTCGCCGGCGGCCTCGCCTACCTGTTCGGGCCGGTCGTCGTGTTCTGGCTGATGGGCCTGCTCGCCGCGCTCTCCATCGGCGCCATGCTGTTGGTGCCGGCCGAGGAGATCGACGACGATCTCGCCCGCGGCCTGGACTGCGCCGAGACCCAGGATTGCGACCAGCCGTCCGGCGTGAGCCTGCTCCTGCGCAACCGCCATCTCCTTCTGTTCGCTGTGCTCTGCGCCGCCTTCCACCTCGCCAACGCGGCGATGCTGCCCTCCGTCGGCCAGCTTCTCACGAAGGTGATCGGCAAGGATTACGCGACCTCGCTCATCGCCGTCTGCATCGTGGCCGCGCAATGCGTGATGGTCCCGGTGGCGATGTTCGTCGGCGCCAAGGCCGACACGATCGGGCGCAAGCCGATCTTCCTCGTTGCCTTCGGCGTGCTGGCCCTGCGCGGCGTGCTCTACACCGTCTCGGACAACCCCTATTACCTCGTGGCGGTGCAGTGCCTCGACGGCATCGGCGCCGGCATCTTCGGGGCCCTCTTCCCCATCGTCGTGGCCGATCTCACCCGCGGCACCGGACGCTTCAACGTCGCCCAGGGCGCGGTGGCGACCGCCCAGGGGCTCGGCGCGGCCTTCAGCGCGACGCTCGCCGGTATCATCATCGTCGGCGCGGGCTACTCGGCGGCCTTCCTCACCCTGGCGGCGGTCGCTGCGGCCGGGTTTGTCCTGTACCTCTTGTTCATGCCGGAGACCTACGGCTACGAACCGCGCCGGGCCGACACCCCGCCCAACGCGCCGCTGGCGGTGCCGGCGGAGTAGAGCCTCGTCCCCCGGGCGGCGGAGGCCGGCTCCCGGGCGATCGCGATCCGACCCATGACCCGCGAGCGCTTCGCCCAGGATTCGCGCGTGGATGACGCCCGCGCGCGACGCCGGGATGGTCGATGCACCGGTTTTGACCCCGTCCGGGAGACACGACGCCGATGGGTGCCCTGACCCTGAGCCCCAACCTCGCCACCTGGACGATCGCGGCGCTCGCGACGCTGGGCGTCATCGTCCGGCCGATGGGCTGGCCCGAGGCGGTCTGGGCCGTGCTGGGCGCCGGCGCCCTCGTGGCCCTCGGCCTCCTCTCGCCGAGCACCGCCTGGGAGGGCGTGCTCAAGGGGCTCGACGTCTACCTGTTCCTCGTCGGCATGATGCTGATGTCGGAGGTCGCCCGGAAGGAAGGCCTGTTCGACTGGCTGGCGAGCCGCGCCGTCCGGGCCGCGCGGGGTTCGTCCCACCGCTTGTTCACCCTCATCTACGCCGTGGGCACGCTGGTGACGGTGTTCCTGTCGAACGACGCCTGCGCGGTGGTGCTGACACCGGCCGTCTACGCCGCGGCCCGGGCGGCGCGGGTGAGGGATCCCCTGCCCTACCTCTTCGTCTGCGCCTTCATCGCCAATGCGGCGAGCTTCGTGCTGCCGATCTCGAACCCGGCCAACCTCGTCGTCTTCGCCGAGCACATGCCGCCGCTGACGCGCTGGCTGGCGATGTTCGCCCTGCCCTCCGCGCTGGCGATTCTCGCGACCTATGCGGTGCTGTGGGCGACCCAGCGGCGGACCCTCGACGCGGAGACCGTGGCGACCGACGTGGCGCCGGCCGCCCTGTCCCGAACCGGCGCGGTCGCGGGCTTCGGCATCGTCGCGACGGCGCTCGTCCTGATCGGCGCGTCGAGCTTCGGGCGCGATCTCGGCTTGCCGACCTTCGTCGCGGGCCTCGCCACGACCCTCCTCGTTCTGGCGCTGAAGCGCGGCGGCGCGGTCGAGGTCGTCCGGGACGTGTCGTGGAGCGTCCTGCCCCTCGTCGCCGGTTTGTTCGTGTTGGTCGAGGCCCTGGAGAAGACCGGCGTGCTCGCCCTCATCGCCGGGACGCTGGCGCGGGCCGCCGCCGCGGCGCCGACCGAGACCGCCTGGGGCGCCGGGACCCTGATCGCGCTCGCCTGCAACCTCGTGAACAACCTGCCGGCCGGGCTGATCGCGGGGGCGGCGGTGCAGGCGGCGCAAGGGGCCGGCACCCTGCCCGACACGGTGGCGGGCGCGGTGCTGATCGGCGTCGATCTCGGGCCGAACCTCTCGGTCACGGGCTCCCTGGCCACGATCCTCTGGCTCACCGCGATCCGCCGCGAGGGCCAGGATGTCGGCTTCTGGCGCTTCCTGCGGCTCGGCCTCGTCGTGATGCCGCCGGCTCTGGGGCTAGCGCTCGCCGGCCTCCTCCTCGTGCATTGAAGGCCGCGTCCGTGAACCCCGCCCTGCTCTATCCCTTCATCCTTGTCGCGGGCGTGCTCCAGGCCCTCGGCAACTCGATGAATGCGCAGCTGCGCGGCGCTCTGGTCAATCCGTGGCTCGCCGCGACCGTCTCCTTCGTGCCGATCACCCTGGTCTTCGCGACGCTGTTCCTCGTGATGCCGACGCCGCTGCCGACGGCCGAATCCCTCGCGGCGATGCCGTGGTACGCCCCCCTCGGCGGCGTGGCCGGGGCGGTCGCGGTGTTCGGCGGCCTCGCCTTCGTCGACAAGGTCGGGGCCGGCCCGTTCAACGGGCTCGTCATCACGGCCAACATCCTGACCTCGCTGGCGCTCGACGCGTTCGGCCTGTTCGGGCTCCAGGCGGCGGGGTTCAAGCCGCTGCCCTGGCTGGGCGGCGGGCTGATGCTGGCCGGCATCGTCCTGATCGCCCGCGCGAGTCCCGGCGAGAGCGCGGACCGCGACCACGGCCTCAACCCGCGGCTGCTCTATCCCTTCATCCTCGGCGCGGGCGCCCTCCAGGCGATCGGCGTGGTGTGGAACGCGCAGCTGCGCGGCGCGCTCGTGAACCCCTGGCTCGCCGCCCTGGTCTCGTTCCTGCCCGTCGTCTTCGCCTTCACCCTGCTCGTCCTGCTGCGGCCAAGCCCGCTGCCGGAGCGGGGCGACCTCGCCCGGATGCGCTGGTGGATGCCGCTCGCCGGTCTGACCGGGGCGGTGGCGGTCTTTGCCGGGCTCCTGTTCGTCGACACGGTCGGGGCGGGGGCCTTCAACGGGCTTCTGATCACCGCCAACCTCCTGACCTCGATCGCCCTCGACCATTTCGGCTGGCTGGGGATGCGCCAGGTCCGGGCCGGTCCGGCGCGGCTCGCCGGCGCCGGGCTGATGGGCGTGGGCATCCTCCTGATCTCGCTCGGCTAAAGCGCGCTCCGCCGAAGGGGATGCCGGTTCGGCTCAGAAGCGCGCGACAAAAGGAGAGGCTGAGAGCCGTGCTCACGGTTCACCGTGATGGGGCACGGCTCGAAGGGGGAAGCTCAGCGCTCCGGCGGGATCGAATAGGTGCCGGTGGCGTGGCAGACGATGTCCTCGGACCCGAGGCTCCGGATCGCCACCTCGCCGACGGCGAGCCGCCGCCCGAGCTTGAACAGGCGGCACTCGGCCACGAGGGTGCCGGGGCCGGGCCGACGCAGGAAGTTGAACGCGAGGTTCGTCGTCACGGCGAGCGCCACGGGACCGAGATTGGCCAGGATCGCGGCGTAGAGCGCGTAATCCGCCAGGGCCATCATGGCCGGGCCCGAGACCGTGCCGCCCGGGCGCAGGTGGCGCTCGTGGCCGTCGAGACGCATCCGGGCCGAGAGCGGTCCGACCGCCTCCAAGTGGTAGCTGCGCCCGCCCGCATGCATCTGCGGGAAGTCGCGATCGAGGAAGGCGATCGTCGCCTCGAGGGTCATCGCGGTGTCGCTCATGGGACGTCTTGCAGCACGGGCCGGCATGGCGGACAAGGGCTTCATGATCCCCACCCTCGACGGCGCCCCCGAGGGCATCGCCACCCGGCACGACCGCTACCCGGACGCGCAGATCCGGGAGATCCTGAGGGGCGCGCGCTCGGTCGCGATTGTGGGCGCCTCCGCCAATCCCGCCCGCCCGAGCTTCATCGTCTTCAAGTACCTGTCCGAGCGCGGCTACACGGTCACGGCGGTCAATCCCGGGCTCAGTGGCCAGAGCCTGCTCGGCCGCCCGGTGGTCGCCCGCCTCGCGGACCTGCCCGGCCCGGTCGACATGGTCGAGATCTTCCGCAATTCCGCCGCCGCCGGGCCGCTGGTCGACGAGGCGCTGGCGCTGCCGGTGCCGCCCAAGATCATCTGGATGCAGCTCGGCGTGCGCGACGACGCGGCGGCCGCGCGGGCGGAAGCCGCGGGCCTGACCGTCATCATGAACCGCTGTCCGAAAATCGAGTACGGGCGCCTGTCGGGCGAGATCGGCTGGACCGGCGTGAACTCCCGCATCCTCTCGGCCAAGAAGCCGCAGATGGCCCGGGGCGGCGTCCAGAAGCGGACCATCGATGCACCCTGAAATCGCCCGAACCGCGCAATTTTAGCGGCGCCGTCAGTCTCCTCTTCGCAAGCGCCTGCCATCCTCGGGAGGGTCCAAGGATGGTTTCAGATGTCGGATTTGGGTGAGCGGCGGACCGCACCGCGTCAGCGGATCGGCGAGACCGGTGCGGTGGCCATCGACGAGCACACCTCCCTCGGCTGCCTCGTGCACGACCTGTCCGCGACGGGGGTGCGCATCACGCTGCCGGATGCGGCCGCGATTCCCGAGATCTTCGTGCTGACGGCGCCCTGCCTCGACGCGGCCACGGTGTGCCACGTCGTCTGGCGCGGTGACGAGATGATCGGCGCCCAGTTCCAGGGGTGACCACTTCCCGGGGGTGAGGACACCCAAGCGTGATCCGAACCAAGGCGCGGGTTCGCGTTCGGGGCCGCGATCCCCAGTGCCGCACGCGGATCGAGGCGGTCCGCTTAACCCCAAAAAAAGCATCCCCCGCGATGCCGCCGCCGCCGCCCGGAAGGCGGTGGCCGATTTAATTGTTTCGCAATCGGCCGGTCACATCGTCGAGCCTTGCCCCGCGATCCCGCCTTGATCGTGATGCGGGCCAGATGGGGATGTGCCCGATGACCGTTCGGCCTCACTTCGACGGCGCGCAGCCGCTCCCGGGCTTCGCCGTGCCCCGCGGGCTCAAGGCGATCGCCGACGATCTCGGCTACTCGCCCGACTGGAACTGGAGCTGGGAGAACTACAAGCCGATGATCCTGGCGCTGGCCCGGGAACACGGCCTGCGCCAGCATCTCGAGATCGGCGGCGGGCGCGATCCGGTCTTCAGCCCCGCGGAACTCGCCGAGCACCGCATCGCGGTGACGATCAACGACCTGTCCCAGCGCGAGCTCGACCTCGCGCCGCCCGGCTTCGCCAAGCTCTGCTGCGACATCGCCGCGACCGACACGGTCCTCGCCACCGGCCGCGAGCGCTTCGACTTCGCCTATTGCCGGATGGTGATGGAGCACGTGCCGGACGTGACGCAGATGTGGCGCAACGTCCACGCCCTCCTGACGCCCGGCGGCGTCGCGCTCAGCTTCTTCCCGACCCTGTTCGCGCCCCCTTTCGCCGCCAACCAGATCATGCCCGAGCACCTCTCGCGGGCGGTGCTGCACCGGCTGTTCCCCGACCGGAGCGACGATGGCGACAACCCGAAATTTCCCGCCCACTACAATCTCTGCCGCGGCAGCGAGACGGTGATCGCCCCGGTGCTGCGGGAGATCGGTTTCCGCGAGGTCGTGGTGCTGCCGTTCTACGGCTACAGCTACTTCTGGAAGATCCCGGGCCTGAAGCAGGTCGATGCCGCCTTCACCCGGCTGGCCCGGGCGCGCGACTGGCGCACCTTCACGAGCTTCGCCTACGTCATCGCCCGCAAATAGGCTGCCGCCCGATGCCCATCATCGTCGTGGCGGACCACGCCCACATCAACGGCGGCCAGGCCAAGGTCGCCATCGAAAGCGCGCTCGGCCTCGCGGCGCGGGGGCGCACGGTGATCTTCCTCGCCGCCGTCGGACCCGCCGATCCCCGGCTGGCGCAAGCCGGCGTCGAGACGGTGGTCCTCGGGCAGACCGACGTGACGCTCACGTCCTCGCTGGCCCGGTTCGGGGTACAGTGGCTGTGGAACCAGCGCGCCGCGGCCGCCCTCGGCGAACTCCTGGAGCGGCACGATCCCGCCGACACGATCGTCCACGTCCATGCCTGGGCCAAGGCGCTCTCGCCCTCGATCGGCCCGGTGCTCGCCGCGAGCCGCGCGCCGGTCGTGTTCACGATGCACGAATACTACCTCGCCTGCCCCAATGGCGGGTTTTACGACTACCCGGTCTCGGCCGCCTGCCACCGAGCCCCGGTCTCGATGGCCTGCCTCGCGCACAATTGCGATTCCCGCGGCTACGCCCGCAAGCTCATGCGGGTCGGCCGCCACGTGCTGATGCGCAACACCGGGATGATCGACAACCTCGCGGCGGTCATCACCATCAGCCAACTGCAGCGCGAGGCGCTGAGCCCGCACATGCCCGCCGACACCCGCTGGTACGACCTGTCGAACCCGATCGACGCCGAGCCGCTCGGGCCCAAGCCCGACGGCGCATCGGGGGCCTTCGTCTTCGTCGGGCGGCTCTCGGCGGAAAAGGGGGCCGGCCTGTTCGCCGCGGCGGCCCGGCGCGCGGGCCAGCGCGCGGTCTTCGTCGGCGACGGGCCGCAGCGGGCCGAGCTGGAAGCCGCCTATCCGGAGGCCGCCTTCCTCGGCTGGCACGATCCGGCGGGGGTCAAGAGCGCGCTGCGCGCCGCCCGCGCCCTCGTCTTCCCCTCCGTCTGGTACGAGGGTCAGCCCCTCACGGTGCTCGAATCCCTCGCCATGGGCACGCCGGTGATCGTCAGCGACATCTGCGCCGGCCGGGAGGCCGTGGCGGACGGCGTCAGCGGACTGTGGTTCCGCTCCGGCGATGCGGCCTCCCTCGCTGCGGCGATGACGCGGCTCTGCGACGATGCCACCGCCCGCGCCATGAGCCGGGCCGCCTACGATCGGTTCTGGGCCGATCCCCTGACTCTCGACCGGCATCTCGACCGCCTGGAGGGTGTCTACCGGGACGTGGCGGCCCGGAGCATCGCCGGTACCGCGGCGGAGGGCGCGCGGCTCGACCGGGCGGCGATGCAGCATTGAGGGGATCGCGGGGGCGATCCCGCGATCCGGAGCCCGCCCAGCGCCCCTCATGGTGGGCCGGGAACGGTCGCCCCGACGCGTAAGGGCGAGCGGAGATCGCGCACCCGGCGATCGCCCCATCAAAACCAATCTCCGGGTTCAAGACGCCCTCAAGACCCCGCAGCCGCAACTCCCCGAACGCCGAGCCCCGCGAGCACCTCACCCATGGCGGTCATCGCAGCCTACGTGGTCAACGCGGTCCTGAACCTCGCGCTCGGGCTGTTGCTGGCGCAGATCCTCGGGCCGGCGGATTTCGGTCGCTTCGCCCTCGGCCTCGCCGGCTCGGTCGTGCTGACGACCCTGTTCTTCGAGTGGCTGCGCCTCTCGGCGACGCGGTTCTACTCGGAGCGCGTGCGGGGTGAGGAGCCGTGGATCCGCGCCGTGCTCGATCGCGCCTACGCGACCACGGCCCTGTGCCTCGTCGCGGCGGCCCTGCTCTGCCTCGCCGGGCGGCCGCTCGCCGGCCCGCCCGCGACCTTGGCCGCGGCCGCCGTCGCGACCGCCGTCGGGATCGGCCTGTTCGACTACCAGACGACGTTGGCCCGCGCCCGCTTCATCGGCCACCTCTATCTCAAGCTCATCCTCGTGAAGAGCGGCTTCGCCCTCGTCTTCACGGTCGCGACCGCCTGGGTGACAGGCGACGCCACCGCCGTGATCGCCGCAGCGGGAGTGAGCCAGTTCCTCGCCGCACTTCTCATCCATCGCGGATTGACCGATCCGCGCCATCGTCCGGCCGCCGAGCACGGGCGGGCCTGGCTGCGGACCTTCGTGGCCTATGGCCTGCCGCTGATCGCTGCCAACGTCGTCTATCAGCTCATGCCCTTCGCCAATCGCAGCGCCATCGCGGCGGTCGGCGGCTTCGCCGAATCCGGCTACTTCTCGCTCGCCTCCGACATCGGCACCCGCATCTTCGGCACCCTCGGGGCCGCCCTCGACGTGCTCCTGTTCCAGCTCGCGGTGCGGGCGGAGGAGGAAGGCGGCCGGGCCGAGGGCGAACGCCAGGTCGCCCGCAACGTCGCGGTGGTGGCGGCCCTGATCCTGCCGAGCGCCGCCGGCTTCTGGGCGGTGCTGCCCGCGGTCGAGGCCATCGCGGTGCCCGAGGCGTTCCGCGGCCATTTCGGCGCCTATCTGCTGCCGATGCTGCCGGGCCTCGTCGCCTTCGCCGCCATGAACTACGCCCTCAACCCGATCTTCCAGATCCGCCGCCGCACCGTTCCGGTGATCGCCGCCGCCTTGCTCGGTGCCGCGGTCAACCTCGTCGCGCTGCTGGCGCTCGCCACGCCGCTCGGCCCCGTCGGGATCGCGGTGGCGCAGACCCTGGGCTTCCTCGCGGCCTTCGGCTTCCTCGCCCTGCGCGCGCTGTCCGGTCCCGGGCGGCTGCACCTCCCCTGGCGCGACCTCGCGGCGGCCACGCTCGCCACCCTCGCGATGCTCGCGGTGGTGTGGCCCCTGCGCGGGCTCCCGCCCTGGCTCGCCCTCTCCGCCTGCATCGGGTCGGGGGTGACGATCTATGGCGGGTTCGTCTGGCTCCTCGACATCGCCGGTTTGCGCAGCGCGATCCTCGAGCGGGTTCGCCCGAACCTGCCCGCGGCGGCGGAGTAGCCCCGCTTGCAACCCGGGCCCGATCCGGGCTTTTAGTCCCGGACAGGGGCCGCCGAACAAGGCCCGTCCGGGACGGAAACGCGCAGCATGACCACATACGCGCCGGCGAGCGAGGCGGAGGCGGCGGCGATCGTCGCGCAGGCCGCCGGACGATCCGAGCGGCTGCGCCTCGTCGGCGGGAACACCAAGGCCGCGCTCGGCCGCCCGCCCCAGGACGAGGCGACCCTGGCGAGCACCGGCATGACCGGCATCACCCTCTACGAGCCCGCCGAGATGGTGGTGGCGGCCCGCGCCGGCACGCCGCTCGCCGAGGTCGAGGCCTTGCTCGCCGGGCGTGGCCAGATGCTGCCGTTCGAGCCCGCCGACCACCGCACGCTGCTTGCCTCCACCGGCGCGCCGACCTTCGGCGCCGTGGCGGCGGCCAACAATTCCGGGCCGCGCCGGATCAATGCGGGCGCGGCCCGCGACAGCTTGATCGGCGTGCGCTTCGTCAACGGCCGCGGTCAGCCGATCAAGTCCGGTGGGCGGGTGATGAAGAACGTCACCGGCCTCGACCTCGTGAAGCTGATGGCGGGCTCCTGGGGCACGCTCGGATTGCTGACCGAGGTGACCTTCAAGGTCCTGCCCGTGCCCGAGCGGGTCGCGACCCTCGTCCTGCCCGGCCTCTCCGACGCGGCGGCCGTGGCGGCCTTGTCCGAGGCGCTCGGCTCGCCCTTCGAATTGACCGGGGCCGCCCATCTCCCGGCCGGCCTCGCCGGGTCGGAGGCGCGCACGCTGCTGCGGATCGAGGGCTTCTCGAAATCCATCGATTACCGCCTGGGCGAGCTGCGCCGCCTGCTCCGCCGCCGCGGCGAGGCGGGGATCCTTGAGGGCGAGGAGGGCGCTGCCCTGTGGCGCACGGTCCGCGACGCCTCGTGCCTCGCGCAGCCCGCCGGGACGGCGGTCTGGCGCATCTCCACCGTCCCGGCCTGCGGCCCCGCGGTGACCGCCGCGGTGGCGCAGGCGCGCGCCGCGCGCTGGTTCTACGATTGGGGCGGCGGCCTGATCTGGCTCGCCACCGACGCCTCCGAGGATGGCGGCGCCGCCGCGATCCGCGCCGCTGTCCGGGCCTCCGGGAGCGGGCATGCCACGCTGGTGCGCGGGCCGGAGACCCTGCGGGCCGCTGTGCCGGTCTTCGAGCCCCTGCCCGAGGCCCTCATGCGGATGACGGCGGGCATCAAGGCGGCCCACGACCCCGCCGGCATCTTCAATCCGGGGCGGATGTATGCCGGCCTCTGACGGAGGGCGTCGATGCTGACCCTCGCCCTCGCCGCCGGGCTGCTCGCCGTCCTGGTCGGGATGGTGGTGTGGCAGCGCCAACTTACGCTCCTCATGACGCTGGCGAGCCTGCTCGCCGGAGGCCTGCTCTTGATCTGGATGCAGGCCATGGGCCTCCTGCCCGGCACGCAGGGCCCCCTGGCCGATCGGCGGCCGCACACCCTCCAGGAACCGCTGCGCTGAGGGCGGCCCCAGGGAACCTCTGCGGCACTGGCGCGTCTGCCGCGAAGAGAGCGGCGTCCCGCCGCGCCGACCTGGACCGGAATCCTCCCGTGCGCAGTCTCCTCATCCTCGTCGTTCTCCTCGCGGGCGGTTTCGTGCTGACCGCGATGTACGTCGCCCCGAACCAGCCCGAACTGCGCAGCTGGTACGAGACCAATGCCTGCCCGCATCTGGACAAGATCAGCCCGCAGATCTGTGGGCCGCTCCGCGCCGCCAAGGGCGGCGGCAAGGGCAGTGAACCGACCTGAGACTCCGTTGCGCCGTTTCATCGACTGGTTCTTCCGTGATCGGCGCACCGGCGCGATCGTGATCGGCCAATGGCCGAACGCGCCGCTCTGGATCTTCGCGGCGGCCTCGCTCGCGGAGGTCGTCCTCGGTGCGGTGGCTCCGGGCTTGCCGCCCTGGCTCTTCGCCGGCCTGCGCCTCGCCGCGCTCGGCGCCCTCGCCTACTGGGCGGTCGACGAGATGCTGCGCGGCGTCAATCCGTGGCGGCGCGTCCTCGGGGCGGCGGTCCTGATCGGTCTCGTCCTGAGCTTCGTGGTGCGCTCATGAGCGCGCCCGACCCCTACGATCTCCTGGTCATCGGCGGGGGCATCAATGGGGCGGGCATCGCCCGGGACGCGGCCGGGCGCGGCCTCAAGGTGCTCCTGTGCGAGCGCGGCGACTTGGCCGAACACACCTCCTCCGCCTCGACCAAGCTGATCCATGGAGGCCTGCGCTACCTCGAACGCTACGAGTTCCGGCTCGTGCGCGAGGCCCTCGCCGAGCGCGAGCGCCTGATGCGACTCGCCCCCCACATCATCTGGCCGTTGCGCTTCGTGCTGCCCCACGATTCCGGCCTGCGCCCGGCCTGGATGCTGCGGCTCGGCCTGTTCCTTTACGATCATCTCACCCGGCTGCGGGCGCTGCCGGGTTCGCAGGCCCTGCGCCTGACACCCGACGGCCTCGGGGCCCCGCTCCAGCCGCGCCTGACCCGCGGCTTCGCCTATTCGGATTGCTGGGTCGAGGACAGCCGCCTCGTCGTCCTCAACGCCCTCGACGCCGCCGAGCGCGGGGCCCGGATCCGTACCCGCACGGCGGTCGAGGCGGCCCGGCGCGAGGGGGGCGCCTGGACGGCGACCCTACACGATGGCGAGACCGGCCGGCGCGAGCGCGTGCGGGCCCGGATCATCGTCAACGCCGCCGGCCCCTGGGTCGCCCAGACCTTGTCCCGGGCGCTCTCCATCGAGGCCCGTCCGCAGGTGCGGCTCGTCAAGGGAAGCCACATCGTCACCCGCCGCCTCTACGCGGGCGATCATGCCTACATCCTGCAGCAGCCCGATCGGCGCATCGTCTTCGCGATTCCCTACGAGCGCGACTTCACCCTGATCGGCACCACCGACGTCCCCCATGACGGCGGACCGGGCCCGGTCTCCATCTCGGCGGAGGAGACCCGCTACCTTTGCGCCTGCATCAACCGCTCCTTCGCGCGGGCGATCGGCCCGGACGACGTGGTCTGGAGCTATTCGGGCGTGCGCCCGCTCTACGACGATGCGGCGCAGAGCGCGTCCGCGGTGACCCGCGACTACGTGCTCGACCTCGACGCGGACGGGCCCCCCGTACTCTCGGTGTTTGGCGGCAAGATCACGACCTATCGGCGGCTCGCCGAGCACGCCCTGGAACGGCTGCACCCGCACCTGCCCGGCCTCGCGCGTGCCTGGACCGCCGACGCCGCTCTGCCCGGCGGCGACGTGGCGGGCGGGGATTTCGAGGCGTTCCTCCGAGACCTGTCGGCGCGGCGCCCGTTCCTGCCCGAGGGGCTCGCCCGCCGCCTCGCCCGGGCCTACGGCACCCGCGTCGATCGGCTTCTCGGCGATGCCCGGACCCTGGCGGATCTCGGCGAGCCTTTTGAGGGCGGACTCACCGCCCGCGAGGTGGCCTACCTCGTGCGCGCGGAATGGGCGCGCTCCCCCGACGACATCCTCTGGCGCCGCTCGAAGCTCGGTCTGCGCACCGGCCGCGAGGGCGTCGCCCGTCTCGCCCGCCATCTCGCCACGGAGATGGCCGCCGCGCCTTGAAGGCGGGCGGAGGCGTCAGCGCCCGTAGACATCCTCGACGCGGATGATGTCGTCCTCGCCGGTATAGGAGCCGACCTGGACCTCGATCAGCTCCAGGGGGATTTTTCCGGGATTGGTGAGCCGGTGCAGCGAGCCGATCGGCAGGTAGACCGCTTCGTTCTCGTGGACGAGGATCACCTGATCGTTCAGCGTCACCTCGGCGGTGCCCTTCACGACGACCCAATGCTCGGCCCGGTGGAAATGCTTCTGCAGGGACAGCCGTCCGCCCGGCGTCACCATGATCCGCTTCACCTGGAAGCGCTCACCGATGTCGATGCGCTGATACCAGCCCCAGGGCCGGTACATGCGGCGATGGCTATCAGCCTCCGGATGGGCCTTCTCCCGCAGCAGGCCGACGAGGTCCTTGACCTGACCGGACCGCGCCTTGGACGAGACCAGCACCGCGTCGGGGGTCGCCACCACCACCACGTCGTCGAGCCCGACCACGGTGGTGAGGCCCTCGCTCTCGCTGTGGACGAGGCTGCCCGTGGTCTCCACGAGCTCGACCCGCCCGCGGATGGCGTTGCCGCGGGCGTCGTGCGGGAGCACCTGCCAGACGGCGTCCCAGGTGCCGACATCCGACCACGCGAAGGCGACGCTGAGCACGCCCGCCCGCTCCGTCCGCTCCATCACGGCGTAATCGATCGAGGTCCGGGGGGCCCGGGCGAAGGCCTCGGCATCGAGGCGCACGAAGTCGAGATCGGTGCTCGATCCCTCCAGCGCGCCGCGGGCCGCCTCCAGGATCGCAGGGGCGTAGGCTTCGAGTTCGGCGATCATCACGTCGGCGCGGAACAGGAAGTAGCCTGAGTTCCACAGGGCGCCCTCGGCGATCAGGCGCTCGGCGCCGGCCGCGTCGGGCTTCTCGACGAAGCGCTCGACCCGGTGCACGCCCGGCGCGTCCGGCACCGGCGCGCCGGGGCGGATATAGCCGTAATCGGTGGCGGGCCGGGTCGGCGCGATGCCGAGCGTCATGATCTGGCCGAGCCGGGCTCCGGCGGCGGCACGGCGCGCCGCCTCGGTGAAGGCGGCAGCATCCTCGATGACGTGGTCGGCGGCCAGGACCAGCACCACCGTGTCGGGGCCCTGCCGGGCGGCGTGCAGCGCGGCGACCGCGACCGCGGCGGCGGAGTCGCGCCGGGCCGGCTCCAGCAGGATGTCCGCGGCGATGCCGGCCTGGGCGAGCTGCTCGGCGACGATGAAGCGGGCCTCGCTCGAGGCGATCACCGTGGGCCGACCGAAGACCGCGGCGTCGGCGACGCGGCGGGCGGTGGCTTGGAAGGTCGAGGCGTTCGGGTCGACCAGGGGCGTGAACTGCTTGGGCATGCTCTCGCGGGAGGCCGGCCACAGCCGTGTCCCCGCGCCGCCGCACAGGATCACAGGGAGAATCCGGCCCCCGTCGGACATCGCGCCACCCCTCTCGCCCCGTCGGCCGCGCCGGACCGCGCTTCCGCCGCGGCGCGGCGGGCGGGAAGCGAAATCGAGGCGTCGAGCCGAGCCTCCGCGGCCACGGGCCGCCCGCCCCCGGTGCAACCGGAGGATGGGCGACGGCAGGGCCGTCGATGCTGAAAGTCTTAGCCGAAGGGGCCGCGCCGCACTATCGGATTCGGGCCCGGGCGGGGCCCCGGGAGCGGACAACCGATGTTAGTCTTAAGGGCGGCCCGGGGGACCCCGACGGCGCCGGACGGCTATTCCGCCGCCTGCCGCTCGCCGTAGCCGAGGCGCTCGTTGAGCTCGCCCAGAAGCTTCACCGCGGCCTCGGCGATGACGGTGCCCGGCGGGAAGATCGCCGAGGCGCCGGCGGCGTAGAGCGCGTCGTAATCGCCCGGCGGGATCACGCCGCCGATCACGATCATCACATCGTCGCGGCCCTCTTCCGTCAGCGCCGTCTTCAGCTCCGGCACGAGCGTCAGATGGCCGGCCGCCAGCGAGGAGACGCCGACGATGTGCACGTCGTTCTCCACGGCCTGACGCGCGGCTTCCGCCGGGGTCGCGAAGAGCGGCCCGATATCCACGTCGAAGCCGAGATCGGCGAAGGCCGAGGCGATCACCTTCTGGCCGCGGTCATGCCCGTCCTGGCCCATCTTGGCGACCAGGATGCGCGGCCGGCGCCCGTCATTCTCCTCGAAGGCCTCGACGAGGCCGCGGACCTTCTCCACCACCGGCGACATGCCGCCCACCTCCCGCTTGTAGACGCCCGAGATCGAGCGGATCTCGGCGCGATGGCGGCCCCAGGCCTTCTCCAGCGCCTCCGAGATCTCGCCGACCGTGGCCTTGGCCCGCGCGGCGTTGACCGCCAGTTCGAGCAGGTTCTCCTGCGTGTCGACCGCCTGGGTGAGCGCCGCGAGCGCTGCATCCACATCGGCCTGGCTGCGCTCGGCGCGCAGGCGCTTGAGCTTGTCGATCTGCATCGTGCGGACGTTGTGGTTGTCGACCCGCAACAGCTCGATCTTCATCTCGTCGTCGGGCTTGTACTTGTTGATGCCGACGATGGTCTGGCGGCCGGAATCGATCCGCGCCTGGGCGCGGGCCGCCGCCTCCTCGATGCGCAGCTTCGGGATGCCGGCCTCGATGGCCTTCGCCATGCCGCCGAGGCTCTCGACCTCGCGGATATGCTCCCAGGCCCGCGCGGCGATGTCGTGGGTCAGCCGCTCGACGTAGTAGGAGCCGCCCCAGGGGTCGATGATCCGGGTCGTGCCGCTCTCCTGCTGCAGGAAGAGCTGGGTGTTGCGCGCGATCCGGGCCGAGAAATCGGTCGGCAGCGCCAGCGCCTCGTCCAGCGCGTTGGTGTGGAGCGACTGCGTCCCGCCCTGCGTCGCCGCCATCGCCTCGATGCAGGTGCGGGTGACGTTGTTGAACACGTCCTGCGCCGTCAGCGACCAGCCGCTCGTCTGCGAGTGGGTGCGCAGCGGCAGCGACTTGTCGGATTTCGGATCGAACTCCTTGACGAGCTTGGCCCAGATCAGGCGCGCGGCCCGCATCTTGGCGATCTCCATGAAGAAGTTCATCCCGATCGCCCAGAAGAACGACAGACGTGGAGCGAACTGGTCGATGGTGAGCCCGGCGGCGAGACCCGCCTTGATGTACTCGACCCCGTCGGCGAGCGTGTAGGCGAGTTCGAGATCCTGCGTCGCCCCGGCCTCCTGCATGTGGTAGCCGGAGATCGAGATCGAATTGAACTTCGGCATGTTCTTGGAAGTATATCCAAAGATATCCGAAATGATCCGCATCGATCCCTTGGGGGGATAGATGTAGGTGTTGCGGACCATGAACTCTTTCAAAATGTCGTTCTGGATCGTGCCGGCGAGCTTCTCCGGCGGCACGCCCTGCTCCTCGGCCGCGACGATGTAGAGCGCGAGCACCGGCAGCACCGCGCCATTCATCGTCATCGACACCGTCATCTCGTCGAGCGGGATGCCGGAGAACAGCGTGCGCATGTCGTAGATCGAATCGATCGCGACACCCGCCATGCCGACATCGCCCGAGACGCGCGGGTGATCCGAATCGTAGCCGCGGTGGGTCGCGAGATCGAAGGCGACCGAGAGGCCCTTCTGGCCCGCCGCGAGATTGCGCCGGTAGAAGGCGTTCGAATCCTCGGCGGTGGAGAAGCCGGCATATTGCCGGATGGTCCAGGGCTGGGTGACGTACATCGCCGGATAGGGGCCGCGCAGATAGGGCGGCAGGCCGGGAAACGAGTCGATGCCCTCAAGCCCCTCGCGATCCTCGGGGCCGTAGAATCCCTTCACCGGGATGCCCTCGGGCGTCATCCAGGGCTCGCCCACCGGCGGGGGCGGCGCCTTGAACCCATCGGCCGAGAAGGCGAGCGAGGTGAAGTCGGGGATCCGGGAGCTCATGCGGCGGTCTCGGGGTCTCGGAGGACGGCAAAATTTTGTTTGGCATTATAGGCAAGCCACCAAACGCGGCTACTGTCCATAAGGCGGCTGTCATCCGCGGTTTCGGCGCCGGCCCCCTGTGGGGCGACGGCGCCCGGCCGCGTCCCGGCGCGGGCTCGGCGCCGGTCCGGAGGGGGCGGCGAGCCAAGCCCGGCGTTGCGCGATCAAGCCCTTGAGCCGCTTCATCCGCTCGCGCTGGCCCCCGCACTCCCACGCGCCATCGAAGTCGCTGGCGCTGGTGTCGCCGTCTCCCGTGACGAGGCTCACGATCGCGAGACCGGCGCCGATCAGGAACACGAGCGCCAGCACGGCGACGGGCCATGCGAGCCCAAGCCCGACCGCGACCGCGATGGCGAGTTTCAGCCCGAGCGAGGCCGCGATCTTGGCCTTGAGCAGCACCAGCAGCGTCGCCCCGGCCCCGGCCCCGCCGCGCAGGGTGCGCCACAGGTGTCGCGTGAACCGGGCCCGCGCGATCAGCCCGTCGAGGCGGACGAGCTCGCGCTCGATGCGTCGCACCGCCTGGCCCCGATCCTCTCCCTCGCCTGCCCGCATTTCCGCCCCCGCCCTCCCCCGAGCGACGCCCGCCCACGGCCTGCGGTGCGGTTCGGGCCCCAGCCAACGCCAAACCGCCGTATTCGTCCATTCCGGTGGCCGGCGAAGCGTGACCGGGCGCACGCGGAGCGACGTGGCATGAGAATTTCGAGAGCAGGGAGGCGCCCGAGCGCGGCGCGGACATGGCCGTTCCTGGCGGGTTTCGTCGCGGCGGAGCAGCGGCTCGGCGCGCGGGCGCAGGCGCGGGGACGGCTGGCGGCCTTCGCCTACGAGTTCTTGCGCTTCGGGATCAAGCAGGGCTGGGCCTGCCTGTTCGCCGGCTTGATCTGCGCGCTCCTGATCGGAACCTATCTGGTCTATCCGACGGACGCGGCGCTGACGCGCTACGACTTCCTGACGCTGGCGGCCGTCGCGATCCAGGTCGCGCTCCTGGCCCTCGGCATGGAGACCTGGGAGGAGGCGAAGGTCATCGCGCTCTACCATCTCGTCGGGACGGCGATGGAGCTGTTCAAGACCGCGGCCGGCTCGTGGATCTACCCGGAGGCGAGCCTTTTACGGATCGCGGGCGTGCCGCTCTTCACCGGCTTCATGTATGCCAGCGTCGGCTCCTACATCGCCCGCGTGTGGCGGCTGTTCGATTTCCGGTTCACCCGGCACCCGCCGCTGACCCTCACCCTGCCGCTGGCGGGCGCGATCTATCTCAACTTCTTCAGCCACCATTACGTGGCCGACCTGCGCGGGGTGCTGTTCGTGGCCATCGCGCTGCTGTTCGGGCGCACGGTCGTCCACTTCAAGGTCTGGCACGTGCACCGCTCGATGCCGCTTCTCCTCGGCTTCGGGCTGGTCTCGCTGTTCATCTGGTTCGCCGAGAACATCGGCACGGGCGCCCGGGTCTGGCTCTACCCGAACCAGGCGGCCGGCTGGTCGCCGGTCTCGGCGGCCAAGCTCGGCTCGTGGTTCCTGCTGATGATCGTGTCCTACGTGCTCGTCACCCTGGTCAACCGGCCGGAGCCGGTGCCGGAGGCCGCCCCGGCACCGGAGGCGGGCAAGCTGCGCGTCGCGCCGTAGCCGATCAATTCAGGTAGGTGCGGATCCAGTTCGGGGAGAGGATCTCGCCCTCCTCCGTGATGATCCAGGGCTGCTGGGCCGGATCGTGCAGGGCGCCGCGCGCGGCGGCGAGCGCTTCGCGCAAGGTGCCGTAACGCTCGGGCTGCGCCAGCGGCGACGAGGCCGGCAGGGTGCGCCAGATGGTGAGGTCTGCCGGTCGTTCGAGAGCTTCGGTTTCCATCTCTTGTTCTTCCTTCCGAACCGTATCCGTCCGCAGAAGTCCGCCCCGACGAACAAGGTCGGCGGGCCGGAGGGCGGAGAGCTTCCAGTGTGATCGAAGCATCTCTGGGGCAGTTTTGCGATGAAATCGGGTGCTCGTGGCCAAACGGTCACCGTTTCGTCGCAGTTCCTCGCGTGAACCTTGCCTTGATTTGGCCAAGGATTGGATCACGCCCGCCCACCGATGCCTTTTCATCAGTCGTTCGACACTGCGTGTGAATCAGTGACTAACTGGTTACCTGGGATGTCTCCCGGCGACGGTGCGCTGTCGCACGAGCGCTCCGGCCTCTGGAAAGCGGGGATTCGTTGACGGGACGCCACACCGGACACAGCTAAGGCCGAGCCCGGCGGCGGGCGGATGTCGTGCTGGCTCGAGGGCCGAAACCGGTGCCTGATCGTTTCGTGCGGATCGCCCTCGGGGTGACCCTGGGCCTGCTCATCGCCTTCGTGGCGCAGCCCTACATCCTGGCCTTCCTCTATGCGGCCGACAGCCCTCGCGCGGTCACCGCCCGCGGCGATCTCGCGCCGGCGGAGAAGACCACCGTCGACCTGTTCGCCCAGGCTTCCCCCTCCGTGGTGCATGTCTTCGCCCAGGCCGCCGCCCAGGGGCGCGCCCTGATGGAGCCGGAGGACGAGTACGGCCAAGGGAATGGGCAAGGCTATGGGCAAGGCTACGGCGCGCCCGGCCAGGGGCAGGACCAGCAGCGCCAGGGCGGCGGCTCCCAGACCGGCACCGGCTTCGTCTGGGATGCAGCCGGGCACGTCGTCACCAACAACCACGTGGTCGAGGCGGCGACCAAGGGCGGCGGCACGATCTCGGTGCGGCTCTCCTCCGGCGAGGTGGTCAGCGCCCGCGTCGTCGGCACGGCGCCGAGCTACGATCTCGCCGTGCTCCAGCTCGGACGGGTGGCCAAGATGCCCCCGCCGCTCGCCGTCGGCACCAGCGCCGACCTGAAGGTGGGCCAAGCGGCCTTCGCCATCGGCAACCCGTTCGGCCTCGACCACACCCTGACCACCGGCGTCATCAGCGCGCTCCAGCGCCGGCTGCCGACCCAGGAGGGCCGCGAATTGTCGGGGGTGATCCAGACGGACGCCGCGATCAATCCGGGCAATTCCGGCGGACCTCTGCTCGATTCCGCGGGACGCCTGATCGGGGTCAACACCGCGATCTATTCGCCCTCGGGCGCGAGCGCCGGCATCGGCTTCGCGGTGCCGGTCGACGTGGTGAACCGGGTGGTGCCGGACCTCGTCAAGAACGGCCGCGTGCGCAATCCCGGCATCGGCATCATCGCCGGCCAGGAGGCGACGGCCGCGCGCCTCGGCATCGACGGCGTGGTGGTGGTGCGCGTGCTGCCGGGCTCGCCCGCGGCGCAGGCGGGCCTGCGCGGCATCGATGCCCGCACCGGCGACATCGGCGACGTCATCGTCGGCGCCAACGGGCGCCCGGTCCACCGCCTGTCCGACCTCACCGCAGTGGTGGAGGAGGCCGGCCTCGACAAGCCGGTGACCCTGCTGGTCGAGCGCGATGGCCGGGTCCGGACCGTGCGGGTGACGACGGCGGACGTGGCGCAGACGCGGTTGTAACGACGCACGATCCCCAGACCCGCTTTACCCGCGGGCCGAACCAGCCGATGAGGCAGCATGCTCCTCGCCCTCGGCTGCCTCGCGCTCATCGGGTTCTGGTGGCTCGGCCGTCGCGGCGGGCGCCTGCCGTTCGGGCTCACCCCCCGCCGCCTCGCCGGCTATGCCGCCCTGGCGGCCGCCTTCCTGCTGTCCCTGCGGGGCAGCTTCGTGCTCGCGGGCGTCGTCGGCTTGGCCGGCGTCTGGCTGCACGAGGGGCGCGACGGCGTGTTCCGCCGGATTCCGGGATTGCGGGGAGCGCCGCAGCCGCAAAGGCTGCGCACGGCCTCGGTCGAACTCGAACTCCTGTCCGACGGCACGCCCGCCGACGGCAGCCTGTTCGTCGGGGCCTATGCGGGCCGGTGCCTTTCGGAGGTTCCGCCGGCCGATCTGGCCGAGATGGCGCTGCTGCTCGCCGCGGGCGATCCGGAGGGCGCGCGCCTGCTAGAGGCGTATCTCGACCGCCGGCAGCCCGGCTGGCGTATAGACCGAGATCGCGACGCGGACCCGGGGCCGGGACGCCCGGCGAAGCCAGGGGCGATGACGGAGCAGGAGGCCTATCAGGTCCTGGGGCTTCAGCGCGGGGCGTCCCTGGAGGAGGTCCGCGCGGCTCATCGGTCGCTGATGAAGCGGGCTCACCCCGATCAGGGCGGCAGCGTCGAGGGGGCCGCGCGCGTCAACGCGGCGCGGGACAGGCTTGTGAACCGACATCGCTAGAACTCCACGCGCGTTGTCAGACGAGGGCAGTCGGGTTTGGGATTGGTCGGCCCGGTCGCGCGTGCGCGTCGCCCCTCCCCGCATCGCGGAGAGCGGCCCCTGTCACGGCATCGGCCGGGACGAGGGGAGGCCGTGACACCCGGCCCTGAACGAGGGCCGGATCCGTGTGGCGGAAGCGGTCAGCTCCGGGTCGCGAAGCAGGTGAAGCCGTTCTTCTTCAGTGCGGCGCAGGCATCCTGCGCGGCGCCCTGCTCGGTAAAGCCCGAGAAGCGGGCCCGGAAGAGGGTGGTGCCGCCATGGGTCACCCGCACCGTGTAGGGGGCGGCCTTGGCCAGCGCGCCGGTGCGGCTGCGGGCGTCGGAGAGGATCGACCGCGCCTTGTCCTCGTCGTCCATGGCGCCGAGCTGGATCACCCAGGGGGTCGGCGTGACGGGCCGGGCGCCCTCGGCGCGAGCGTCCTTCGGCGGGGCCTCGGTGCGGGAGGCGACGCCTTCGACGGCGGGGAGCCGGGCCGTCGACTTCGCCCCGCCCGCACTCGGGAACGGCGCCTGGGCCGCGGAGCCGGCATAGGCCTGGGCGGCGCCGGGCAGCGCCTGGGCGCCGGGACGGCGGACCATGCCGGGCGTCGTCGTGGCGGCCGCCGGGCGGATATCGAGCGGGCCGGTCGAGGTCGAGGAGGTGACCTCCACATCATCCTCTTCGGCCGAGGCGACCTCGGTGCGGGTGCGCGATCCGGCCTCGGCGATGACGGCGGGGCGGCCGCGCTCGGCGACCTCCGTCACCGGGGCGGTCTGGCGGGCGCCGGCATAGGCCCGGGGCAGGCTGGAGCGGACGAGGTCGGCCATGATCCGGTCGCGGCTCGCCCCGGATTTTCCGCCGAGCACGATCGCCACGATCTGCCGGTCGCCGAGCCGGGCCGCGGTCATCAGGTTGAAGCCGGAATCGCGGGTGTAGCCGGTCTTGATGCCGTCCACGCCCTCGACGGTCCCGAGCAGGCGGTTGTGGTTGCCGATGGTCCGGCCGCGGAAGGCGAAGGAGCGGGTCTGGAAATAGCGGTAGTAGCGCGGGAAGCGGTCCTGGATGGCGCGGGCCAGGATCGTCAGGTCGCGGGCGGTGGTGATCTGGTCCGGGTCGGGGAGACCCGAGGCATTGGCGTAGTTGGTGCGGCTCATCCCGAGCGACCGGGCCTTGCGGGTCATCATCTCGGCAAAGCGCGGCTCGGAGCCGGCGATGTTCTCGCCGATGGCGCAGGCCACGTCGTTGGCCGACTTGGTGACGAGGGCCTTGATCGCCTCCTCGACGGTGACGGTCGAGCCGGGGCGCACGCCCAATTTGGACGGGGGCTGCTTGGCGGCGTTGGCCGAGATCGACAGCTCCGAATCGAGGTCGTAGCGACCCTTTTCGAGCTGCTCGAACAGCATGTAGAGGGTCATCACCTTGGTGATCGAGGCCGGATGGCGCAGGGCGTCCTCGTTGACCGCGTGCAGCGTCCGGCCCGACTTCACGTCGTAGACCATGGCGGCGAAGGGGGGGTTGTAGCCGCCCCCCGCGGGCTTGTGCCCCCCGCGCTTGCGCGCCTCGGCCGGCGCCACCGCCGCGGTGAGGACACCCGCCGTCAGGAGCACGACGGCGGCAGCACGGGACCCCGTGGTCCGGCCTTGTACGCGACGCATCTCGAAACCTTCGCCTCGACCACCGGACGCACGGTCCGGTTCGCACCAGTCGTTCGCGGAAGGGCCGGACTGGCCGCATTCCGCACTCTCTGAATGTCAGGTTAGGCGCGACGCGGTTACGCGGGCGTTAATGCTGTGCAACATGGAACGGAGATCGTCGTTTCGCCTCAGGGGTTAAGCGGGTGTGAAGGAGTTTTGGCGGATCGCCGATCGCCCAGATGCGCCGCTGGCGCAGGCGGCGCTCGAACATTCTGGCCGAGCAGGCGTCCGTCCTCCTGATCCCTCTCCATAGGCTTGCGGCCGGCATTCTCCGCCTGGGGATCGCCCCGTCGTCCCTCAGCCGCGTCATCGTTGTGGCGCAGGCGCCGGGGGACCGTCCTCGTGATCGCGACACGGATGGCGCGGCGACGGTCGCCTTCAGGCCGCGATCAGGATGGTCGAGGTGATCGCATCGATCTCGCTCGACAGGCGCCCGTCCTCGCCGCGTAGGACGAGGCCGAGTTCGGCGAGCGCCGTCACATTTTCATGCAACCGCCGTACGTCGCAGCCGAGAGCCCGGGCGAGCGCGCGCACGCCGCCCGCGGGCGTGTGCCGGAGATGGCGCAGCAGTTCGGAGCGCTTCGGGGTCATGACGGCATAGCGTGCGGCCCAATCCCGGAAGACGATTCGATCGTCACCCGCGACCGCGTGGCCCTCCTGCGCCGCCTTCAGGCCCCGGCGACGTCCCCGGCCGCAGCGCGCAGATCGCGACCGATTTCGATCTCAGTCGTCGCCTTTGCCATAATCTCTCCTCCAGGCCTCCACCGCCTCGACGAAGTCGCCGAGCCGGCGATCGATCTCCGTGAAGCGAGACGGCCACTCGTCCGCGCCGACGTGACGATGGTCGCCCTTGCCACGCTCGTTGTCGACGCCGACCACCCGCGCGCCATCCACGATGGAGACGGGCCGGTCCTCGAAGCCGTGGGAGGTGGGCGGCACCGGGACCGGCACGCGCCACATCACCCGCTCGGCAAAGTCCCGCTCGCCGAACACCGCACGTCGACGGACGACGCGCTCCGCTCTCACTCCATCGGACGCGCATACGGGGTGTTGTCGTCAAGCGCCGACAGCCACGACACGCGACGTCCTCGAGAACCCGTTCGTCAACTGCGCTACGCGCGTGATGGACAGTTTCACGCACCTCACTGGCGCACTCGTTTTCCGGCCTATAGATTGCCTCGCAAGGGCGTCGCTCCCGTCGGGGGTGGGCACGAAAAGACCGCCAAGAAGGTCGCTACGATTCAGATGACTCTTACGTCGATCCAGGAGGGTGCGGCATCGCGGGCGGAGCGGGGGCTCCGGCCCGTCGTTGCAGCCTCGACTCCCCGTAGCCCGGGCGACGACGACCGGTCCGGCACCGCGATCATCACCCGCACCAAGCCGCGGGCGAAACGGCCGAGCCTGTATCGCGTGCTCCTGCTCAACGACGACTACACGCCGATGGAATTCGTCGTGCATGTGGTCGAGCGCTTCTTCAACAAGAGCAAGGAAGACGCCTACCAGATCATGATGCACGTCCACCACAACGGGGTGGGGGAGTGTGGCGTGTTCACTTACGAAGTGGCGGAGACGAAGGTGACGCAGGTGATGGATTTCGCCCGCAAGCACCAACATCCCCTCCAGTGCGTTATGGAAAAGAAATAGGCATCCAGCGAAGGCCAGAGCATTGCCCAGCTTCTCACGCAGCCTCGAGCAAGCCCTCCACCGCGCCCTGGCCCTGGCCGGAGAGCGCCGCCACGAATACGCGACCCTCGAGCATCTTCTGCTCGCCCTCGTCGACGATCAGGATGCCGCCGCGGTGATGCGGGCCTGCAATGTCGAGCTCGACGCCCTGCGCCGCAATCTCGTCGAGTATGTCGACACCGAGCTGTCGAACCTGACCGGCGACGGGCGCCAGGATGCCAAGCCCACCGCCGGCTTCCAGCGCGTCATCCAGCGCGCCTTGATCCATGTCCAGTCCTCGGGCCGCGAGGAGGTGACCGGCGCCAACGTGCTGGTCGCGATCTTCGCCGAGCGCGAGAGCCACGCCGCGTACTTCCTGCAGGAGCAGGACATGACGCGCTACGATGCGGTGAACTACATCAGTCACGGCATCGCCAAGCGCCCGGGCGCCTCCGAGCCCAAGCCCGTGCGCGGCGCCGACGAGGAGGGTCCCGTCGAACGCCCGAGCGGCGAGGACGGCGAGGCGCGGCCCAAGAAGAAGGGCGACGCGCTGGAGGCCTACTGCGTCAACCTCAACAAGAAGGCGCGCGACGGCAAGATCGATCCGCTGATCGGCCGCCATTCGGAGGTCGAGCGCACGATCCAGGTGCTGTGCCGCCGCCAGAAGAACAACCCGCTGCTGGTCGGCGATCCCGGCGTCGGCAAGACCGCCATCGCCGAAGGCCTCGCCCGCAAGATCATCCAGCACGAGGTGCCGGAGGTTCTGGCCGACGCTACCGTCTTCTCCCTCGACATGGGCACGCTGCTCGCCGGAACCCGCTATCGCGGCGATTTCGAGGAGCGCCTCAAGCAGGTGATGAAGGAGATCGAGGCGCATCCCAACGCGATCATGTTCATCGACGAGATCCACACCGTGATCGGTGCGGGCGCCACCTCGGGCGGCGCGATGGACGCCTCGAACCTGCTCAAGCCGGCCCTTGCCTCCGGGAGCCTGCGCTGCATCGGCTCGACCACCTACAAGGAGTACCGCCAGTACTTCGAGAAGGATCGGGCGCTGGTGCGCCGGTTCCAGAAGATCGACGTCAACGAGCCGTCGATCCCGGACACGATCGAGATCCTCAAGGGCCTGAAGCCCTATTTCGAAGAATTCCATAAGCTCAAGTACACGACCGACGCAGTCAAAGCCGCCGTCGAGCTATCCGCGCGTTACATCAACGACCGCAAGCTGCCCGACAAGGCGATCGACGTGATCGACGAGACCGGCGCCTCGCAGATGCTGGTGCCGGAGGCGCGCCGCAAGCGCACCATCGGGGTCAAGGAGATCGAGGCGACCATCGCCACGATGGCCCGGATCCCGCCGAAGACCGTGTCGAAGGACGACGCGGTGGTGCTCAAGAACCTGACCGAGAACCTGAAGCGCGTCGTCTACGGCCAGTCGAACGCGATCGAGGCGCTGACCTCGGCGATCAAGCTGGCCCGGGCCGGCCTGCGCGATCCCGACAAGCCGATCGGCTCCTACCTGTTCGCGGGCCCCACCGGCGTCGGCAAGACCGAGGCCGCCAAGCAGCTCGCCGCCTCGCTCGGCGTCGAGATGCTGCGCTTCGACATGTCGGAATACATGGAGCGCCACACGGTCTCGCGCCTGATCGGTGCGCCGCCCGGCTATGTCGGCTTCGACCAGGGCGGTCTTCTGACCGACGGGATCGACCAGCATCCGCATTGCGTGCTCCTGCTCGACGAGATCGAGAAGGCGCATCCGGACCTGTTCAACATCCTGTTGCAGGTCATGGACCACGGCAAGCTGACCGACCACAACGGCAAGCAGGTCGATTTCCGCAACGTCATCATCATCATGACGTCGAATGCGGGCGCCTCCGACCTCGCGAAGTCGGCCTACGGCTTTACGCAGTCGAAGCGCACGGGCGACGATGTCGAGGCGATCAACCGGCTGTTCGCCCCAGAATTCCGCAACCGCCTCGATGCGATCATTTCCTTTGGCCACTTGCCCAAGGAGGTCGTCGCCAAGGTGGTCGACAAGTTCGTCCTCCAGCTCGAGGCCCAGCTCGCCGACCGCAACGTCACGATCGAGCTCTCGGACGAGGCCCGCGACTGGCTCGTGGAGAACGGCTACGACGACGCGATGGGCGCCCGGCCCATGGCCCGCCTGATCCAGTCCACGATCAAGACGCCGCTCGCCGACGAGGTTCTGTTCGGCCGCCTGAAGGACGGCGGTGCCGTCAAGGTCGTGCTGAAGCCGGCGGAGGACGAGGACGGCAAGGCCGCGAAGGAGCCGGCGAAGGGCAAGGGCTCCCTCGGCTTCGAGTTCCCGGCCGGGCCGGTCACGCCCAAGCCCGAGAAGGACGTCACCAACGCCGCCAAGCGCCACAAGCGCTCGAAGCCCCGCTCGGCCCCGCGCAAGAAGAGCGGCAAGGGCGATGGCGGTCCGTCCGGCGGGTCGTCGGGTGGCGGCAGCGTCCGCACCGTGCCGAAGGTGCCGCTCAAGGTCTGATCCCTGACCCGCGCCCGATTTTGCTGAATCGGGCGCGGCTTGGCGGCCGGGGCGGGTTGCGTTCCCGCGCCGCCTTGCGGATATGAGCGGCGTCGCGGGCCTGTCGGGCCGACGCGGCGAGTAGAGATGGGGGATCGATGACGAGCGACGCGCAGGAGGAGCCCCTCAGGCCGGTCGCGACGCCGCCCTCCCCGCCGGCCAAGCCGAAGCCGCTCTCGGCCCGCGAACAGCGCCGCCGCCGCCGCCGGTCGCGTCATCGGGGCGAGGAGATTTTGGGCTGGATCCTCGTGCCGGTGATCCTGTTCGGCCTCTACTGGGCCGTCACGGCCGGTCTCGACGCCATGGGGACCAGCCCCGGCGTGGTCTGGGACCAGCTGATGCAGGTCAAGGCGGCTCTCGAGAAGAAGATGTGAGACGGGCCACGCCCGATCCCTTCGGCCTCATCCCGAGGCCGCGGCGCGGCGTCGGGCAGGGCCCGATCCGCCGATGACCGACGGGCCGCGGGCCGGGACCACCCTGCCGGACGGGCTGCCGCCGCGGGACCGCGTCCTGGCCTTCGTCGCCGTCGCCCTCGCCATGACCATGGCGGTGCTCGACGGGGCCATCGTCAACGTGGCGCTGCCGGTGATCGCCCGCGACCTCTCCGTGTCGCCCGCCGACGCCATCTTCGTCGTCAACGCCTACCAGATCGCCGTCACCGCCACGCTGCTGCCCCTGGCCGCCCTCGGCGAGAGTCTGGGCTATCGGCGGGTCTACCTCGCCGGGCTGGCCCTGTTCACGGTCGCCTCCCTCGCCTGTGCGGTCGCGCCCGACCTGCCGACACTCGTCGCCGCGCGGGTGGCGCAGGGCCTTGGCGCCGCCGGGATCATGAGCGTCAACACGGCGCTGGTGCGCTTCATTTACCCGCTGCGCCTGATCGGACGGGGCGTCGGCAACGTCGCCCTCGTCATCGCGGTGGCCTCCGCCGCCGGGCCAACGCTCGGCGCTGCGATCCTCTCGGTTGCGGAGTGGCCGTGGCTGTTCCTCGTCAACCTGCCGGTCGGCCTCGCGGCCCTGGCGGTCGGCTCGCGCACCCTGCCGGACACGCCCCGTTCGGCGCGGCGGTTCGACATCCTCGGCGCCACCCTCAACGCCCTGACCTTCGGCCTCCTGATCGTCGGCATCGACGACCTCGCCGATCCGGCCAAGCATGGCCGGGCCCTGGCCGAGATCGGCGCGGCCTTGCTCGTTGGGGCCGTCTTCGTGCGCAGCCAGATCAACCGGAGCCGGCCGCTCCTGCCGCTCGATCTCCTGCGCATCCCGGCCTTCGCGCTCTCGATGGTGGCCTCGGTCTGCGCGTTCTCCTCGCAGATGGCCGCCTACATTGCCTTGCCCTTCTACTTCCACGACGGGCTCGGCCTGACGGTGGCGCAGACGGGCCTCCTGATGACGCCCTGGCCCCTCGCCATCGCGGTCGCCGCGCCCCTGTCGGGGCGGCTCGCCGACCGCTACCCGCCGGGCCTCCTCGGCGCCCTCGGCCTTCTCCTGCTGGCCGCCGGCATCGCTGCCCTGGCCCTCCTGCCGCCCGCGCCGTCGCATCTCGACATCGCCTGGCGTCTGACCCTTTCGGGGTTGGGCTTCGGGCTGTTCCAATCGCCCAACAACAAGATCATCGTCACGAGCGCGCCGCGGGACCGGACCGGCAGCGCCAGCGGGATGCAGTCGAGCGCCCGGCTCGTCGGCCAATCCCTCGGGGCGGCTCTGGTGGCCGTGTTGTTCGGCCTCTCCGCGGGCGGCCCGGCCGGGGCCCTGGGACCGATCCTGTGGACCGCCGGGGCGCTGGCCTTCGTCGGCGCGGCCGCGAGTGGCCTGCGCCGGACGCGGGCCTGAGCGCCTCGCACCCGAAGGCGGATTGGCGCGTTGTCCGGGCGAGGCGGCAACAGCACGACGGGACGACCATGGATATCGATCTGAAGGGGCGCAGCGCCCTCGTCACCGGCTCCACCGGCGGCATCGGCTACGCGATCGCCGCGGCGCTCGGCGGCCTCGGGGCTTCGGTCGCGATCAACGGGCGCACGGGCGAGCGGGTGAACGCGGCCATCGCGCGGCTGCGCCAGGAGGTGCCGGGCGCCGAATTCATCGCTGGCATCGGCGATGTCGGCACGGAAGAGGGCGCGGCGGATCTGGTCGCCGCCCTGCCGACGGTCGACATCCTGATCAACAATGCCGGCATCTTCGAGCCGAAGCCGTTCTTCGAGATCCCGGACACGGAATGGCGCCGGTTCTTCGAGGTCAACGTGATGAGCGGCATTCGCCTCGCCCGCGCCTACGGTCCCGGCATGGTCGAGCGCGGCTGGGGGCGGATCGTCTTCATCGCCAGCGAATCCGGGGTCAACATTCCCGTGGAGATGGTCCATTACGGCATGACGAAGACGGCGCAGCTCGCCGTGTCCCGCGGGCTGGCCGAGACGGTCGGCGGCAGCGGCGTGACGGTCAACAGCGTGTTACCGGGGCCGACCCTCACCGAAGGCGTCGCCGATTTTCTGGAATCCATGGGCGGGGGCGAGGGCGACCTCGACGCCAAGGGCCGCGCCTTCATCGCCGAGAACCGGCCGACCTCGCTCCTGAAGCGCCTGGCTCGACCGGAAGAGGTCGCCAGTATGGTCGCCTATCTCTGCACGCCCGCCGCCAGTGCCACGACGGGCGCGGCCCTGAGGGTCGATGGGGGCGTGCTGCGCAGCATCGTCTGACGGAGGGCGCCGCGGGCCGGCTTGGCCGGCCCGAACGGCATCAGCTCTTCAGGTGGGCGGCGAGGTGCTTGTTCATCTCGAACATCGAGCACTTGTCCTTGCCGAAGATCTTCTTGAGCTTCTCGTCGGCAACGATTTCGCGCTTGTTCTCCGGGTTCTGGAGATTGTGCTTCTTGATGTGCTCCCACACCTTGCTGACCACTTCGCCGCGTGGCAGCGGCTTGTCGCCGACGATGGCCGCGAGGTCGGCCGACGGCTTCAGCGGCTGCTGGAGGGCGTTCGGCTTCGCGCCGGAGGCGGCCTTGGTCGCGGTGGCCTTCTCGGCCGTCTTCTCGGTGGTCTTCTTGGGGGCGGAGGCCTTCTTCTCCGTCGTCTTGGTGGCCATGGCTTCCCTCCGTTCTACGGTCCGTCAGCAAATCTGCCGCGTGCCCGGGGGTTCCGGGGCGCTGAGGAGCAACAACTAAGCGGTGACGCGCCCGTTCCAAGTGGAGAAGAGCACCATTCGGTGACCATCCACAGCTGACGAGCACATTTCGCGCCGTTCAGGCGGCCCGTGCGGCGTCGAGCTTGGCGAGTTCGACCGCCGCGCGCAACTCGATCTCCGCGACGAGGGCGTCGAGGCGCGGGTCGCCGCTCTCCGGCATCCGCTCGGCAAGGCGCCCGGCAATGGCCCTGAGGTCCCCGCTGGCGACCCGCCCGCCGACCAGGGCGGCCTTCAGGCGGTCGAGCCCGTCGAGCAGATCGTGCCCGCGCTGCACGGAGCGGCGGCGGCGCTCGGCGGGCGTGTCGGCGCGGTCCTGCCCCTGGAGCGCGAGGAGGGAGTCGAGGCCTGCGAGCATGCCGGTCTGGGCCGTGCCCGCGGTGGAGGCGCGCTGCGGCGCGGCGCCCTCCGCGGAGAAGGCGCCCGGGGCGGTGCCGCGGCGCCGACCGGTGGTCGAGCCAGCGGCGGCGGCGGCGAAACGTGGATCGATGCGCATGGGCTCCCGCATCCTCGGCGAAGCCGGAGGATCGGCCGGTATGGTTAAGCACCGGTAAACGACCCGGCAGAACCTGCCGGCCCGGCAGGAACCGGCCCGGCATCCGGCTCGCGCCGGCCATCGCCTCCCCGAAAAAACCATCTCTACGACAGTGACTTACGTTTCTCGGCCGCTTGGCATGGGGCTCGCAACGGGTCCGTCCGGTGCAAGACGCCGAGCCGGTCCCGGACACGCCGATGCCCTTCCCCACCCGCCTGCCCCTCCGCCTCGCCGCGGTGTTCGCCTGCCTGATCCTGGCGATCCCGGGCCCGGCCGCCGCCCTGTCGCGGGTCAAGGACCTCGCCTCGATCGAGGGCGTGCGCTCGAACCAGCTCGTCGGCTACGGCATCGTGGTCGGCCTCAACGGCACCGGCGACACGCTCAACAACATCCCCTTCACCAAGCAGTCGCTCCAGGCGATGCTGGAGCGGCTCGGGGTCAACACCCGCGGCGCCACCATGCGCACGCAGAACCTCGCCGCCGTGATGGTGACGGCGAACCTCCCCCCCTTCGCGACCCAGGGCACGCATATCGACGTGACCGTCTCCTCCCTCGGCGACGCCAAGTCGCTCCAGGGCGGCACGCTCCTCGTCACGCCCCTGCTCGGCGCCGACGGCGAGGTCTACGCCCTGGCGCAGGGCTCCGTGGCCATCGCGGGCTTCGCGGCCGAAGGCGAGGCCGCCAAGATCACCCGCGGCGTGCCGACCAACGGGCGCATCGCCAACGGGGCCCTGATCGAGCGCGAGATGGCGTTCAAGCTCAACGAGGCGCGCTCCCTGCGCCTGTCGCTGCGCAACCCGGACTTCACCACCTCGAAGCGGATCGCCGCCGCGATCAACGACTTCATGGGCGCCGACACCGCCGAGCCGATCGATCCGGCCACCATCACCCTGCAGATCCCGCCGAAATACCGCGGCAACATGATCCGCCTCATCACCGAGGTGGAGCAGCTGAAGGTCGAGCCCGACCAGACCGCCCGCGTCGTCGTGGACGAGCGCTCCGGCATCATCGTGATGGGCCGCGACGTGCGGGTGTCCACGGTGGCCATCGCCCAGGGCAACCTCACGGTGACGATCACCGAGCAGCCGATGGTGAGCCAGCCCAGCCCGCTCTCCAACGGCCAGACCGTGGTGGTCCCGCGCACCGGCGTGAAGGTCGACACCGGCGACGGCAACAAGCTGGCGCTCGTGAAGGAGGGCGTGACCCTGCGCGAACTCGTCGACGGCCTCAACGCCCTCGGCGTCGGCCCCCGCGACCTGATCTCGATCCTCCAAGCGATCAAGACGGCCGGGGCGCTCCAGGCCGATATCGAGCTGATGTGATTTCTCCCAGAGATCGGAGACGACCGTGATGCTGCCCCTCGCGACCTTTGCCGCCTCGGCTGCCGCCGGCGTCGGCAAGAACCTTCTGCAATCGCTGTCGAAGACCGACACCGACACGATGGATACGTCGAAATCCACCGCCAAGGCCCGCAAGACCGCCGACGAGTTCGAGAAGATGTTCCTCGAGGACAGCCTGGAGCGGATGACGAAGAGCGACGGCACCGAGGGGCCCCTCGGCGAGAACGGCTCCGGCGGCGGCGTGTGGCGCTCGATGCTGACCAAGGAATATGCCGGTGCCATCATGAAAAGCGGCGGCGTCGGCATCAGCAACCAGGTGTTTTCCGAGATGATGCGGATGCAGGAGGCGGGTCGTGGCGGCCGATAACGCGAAGAGTCAGGGGCCGATCCGTCTCGCCGATCCCGCCGCGGCGAAGGCCTTCGTGCGGGATCTGCTTGCCGCCATGGGGGCGTTGGAAACCGTGCTCGCCCGCGAGAGCGAGGGCGTGCGCGCCGGGCGCATCGCCGAGGCGATGCAGGGCGCCGCCGGCAAGGCGGACCTCGCCGCCGCCTACATGACCGGGCTGGAGGCGGCGAAGGCCAACGCCATCGCCCTGGCCCGCTTCGCCCCGGAGGGGCTGGAGGCCCTCAAAGCCGCGCAGAAGCGCTTCGCCGCCATCGTCGAGACCAACCAGCAGGTGCTGGCGACCGCCCGCACGGTCTCGGAGGGCCTCATCAAGGCGCTCGCCGACGAGATCGGCAAGGCCCGCACCCCCCTGGTCTATGGCCGTCCGTCGCATGCCCCGTCGCCCTACGGACGCAGTTCCGGCAGCGGTCCGCTGGTGTTTTCGCGAAGTCTGTAAGCGCGCCGGTCCGAGACCGGGGCGCCGGTTCTCGGAAAATGCCGATGCGACACAGGAGCTTAGAGAATCGCCTCAGATACGATATCCGCGACAAAGCCCAAGGCTCGACTGACCACGTCGGTCGATGCCGGCAAGAAAAACCGGCCGGGTCAGGCACGGAGTTCTGATCAGCCGCGGCCTGGCCTGAGACAAAACGAGCCGGAACTTTCGTTTACGCGACCGCTTGCCACCGAACACCATCATCGGAGGAAACGGCCGTGTCGAACGACGTGCTCATACCGCTGCTCGCGATCTTCACCATCGTGGCGGTCGCGGGCTTCGCCATCTGGCAGCGGGGCCGGGTCGCGCAGTCGAAAGGCGATCCGCAGCGTTCCAGCTTCACCCAGGTTCATGGCGAGGCGCCCCGACCGAACCGGCCGGGCACGGATCACTAACGCGCTCTCCGCCGAAATGGAGGCCGGTTCGGCTCGACAGAGCGCGACAACACCGAGACCGGGCGCCGTGCTCACGGTTCACCGGGATGGGGCACGGCTTTAGGGCCTGACCTCACGCCAGCCGGGTCGGCTCGACCCACCAGCCCGGCCGGGCGGCGCGGAGAACGCGCGCCGCCGCCTCGGCCTGCCCGTCGTCTCCGAAGAGGGCGAACACGGTCGCTCCTGAGCCGGACATCCGGGCGAGGCGACAACCCGCCTGAGCGCGCAGGAGTGTCAGCGCCTCGCCGATGATCGGGGCCACCGTCAGCGCGGGCGGCTCCAGATCGTTGCGAGCCGGCGCGATCACCCCGAGGATCTCATCCGCCGACAGGCCCTCCGCGACCGGGGGGTGGTCGGCGCCGTGCAGCCGCTGCCCGACGGCGAGGCCGAGAGCCTTGAAGACCGGCGAGGTGGCGACCGGCACGGCCGGATTGACCAGCAGGGCCGGCAGCGGGGCGAGCCCGAGCGGCGGGCCGAGGCTCTCCCCGGCGCCCCGCATCATTCGCGCCCGCGGATCGAGGCAGACCGGCACGTCCGCCCCCGTCGCGCGGGCCGCGGCGACGACGGCCGGATGGTCAAGGGGCAGGGCGTTGGCCTCGGCGAGCAGGCGCAGGCCGGCCGCGGCATCCGAGGAGCCGCCGCCGATCCCGGCGGCCACCGGCAGGCACTTGTCGAGGTGGAATGCCCCCGTCTTCAACCCCGGAACGGAGGCGGCGAGGTGCCGGGCGGCGCGCAGCACCAGATTGTCGTCCAAGGGCCCCGCCGGCCCCGCGGTCGGGCCCGACACCGCCAGCGACAGGTCGCCGCCCGGATCGAGTGCGAGCGTGTCGGCGACGCCCGCGAAGGCGACGAGGCTTTCCAGCACATGGTAGCCGTCGTCCGGACGCCGCCCGAGGACGTGCAGGGTCAGGTTGATCTTGGCCGGAGCGCGGGTGGAGAGGCGGGACAAGGGGCTCGCAAACCTTCGCTCACGGGTGGATTCATCCCCTCGGGCCTGTGCCCGAGCGCCGGGCACCGTCCCGGACAGGAGACCCGGGCGATCCTCTAGGAGGGCCGGCTCCGCGCGGCAAGCCGTGTTCGCCCGGCCTCAATCCTCGGCCTCGAAGCCGTCGAGCGGCGCGTAGCGGCGCACCACCGTTCCGTCCGGAAAAGCGTAGCTGCGCGTGCGCATGACGAGGTAGCCCGCCGCCCGTGCCCGGGCGATGCGGCGGGCGCGAAACTCATCGGCGGCCTCGTGCCAGGCTTCGGGCGGTGCGCCCATCGGATCCGCGGCATAGACGCGACCGTAGCGGGGGAAGGCCATCGGCTCCGGATCGGCGTATCCGTAGACCGGTCCGCGGAAGCGGGGACGCGGGCTCGCCACCCGCTCGCGCACCACCGCGCGCGGCGAGATCCTGCGTTCGACGAGGCGGCTCGGACGCGGGGCCGGTCGGGAGGCCTCGGCCTGGCGTTCGATCGTGGCCCGGCGCGCGGCCCGGCGGATGGCCTCGCGGCGGCTGGTTTCGCGTCGGGCCTCGACCGGGCGGCGCGCCTTCGCCTCCGCCCGGCGCGTCGCGGGTTCGGTGCGGGGAGGTTCGGGGGCCGCCGCGCGCGTCTCGGCCGGCTTCGGCGCGGGTGTCTCGGGCACCGCGCGCGCCGGGGGATCGGTCCAGCTCCCGCCGGACGGTTCCTGTGCGAGCCCCGGTCCGCCGGTCAGCAGGAGGGCGAGGAGAAGCGGAAGGCGCCGGCGGATGGTCATGGAACGGGCCCTGTCGATTGGGAAGGACGACGCCCGTCCACGCGCCCGCCATCGGGCCCAAGGTCACGCCGCGACACGAAACCAAAAATTAACCCTACCCCGCTGCCCCGTCCATACGAAAGACGGCTTGGGTCCAGGCGCCCGCCTCGCCCCTCGCCCGGCACGGTCGACCGATGACCCGGCATCCAGTAGGCCCGGAGCGTGGAAACCGTCCCGGAGGCGTGATGCGCGCGGATGACAGCTCGGCCCCTCGCCTGTGGATCCGCGATCCGCTCGCGATCCTCGCCGAGGGCGCGGGCGGTGGCGTGGTGGTCGAGGGCAGCCGCATCGCCGAACTCGTCCCCGCGGGCGGAGCGCCGTCGGTGCCCGTGGACGAGACCTTCGCGGCCGGCCGCCACGTCGTGATCCCGGGCCTCGTCAACACGCATCACCACTTCTTCCAGACCCTCACCCGGGCCCATCCGGCCGCCCTCGACAAGCCCCTCTTCCCCTGGCTCAAGGCGCTCTACGGCCTGTGGCCCCGGCTCGATCCGGAGGCCTTCCGCCTCGCCACCCGGCTCGCCTACACCGAGCTCCTGATGTCCGGCTGCACCACGGCCGCCGACCACCATTACCTCTACCCGAAGGGTCTTGAGCGGGCGGTGGACATCCAGGTCGAGGAGGCCCGGGCCCTCGGCATCCGCGCCGTCGTCACCCGCGGCTCCATGAGCCTGTCGGAGAAGGAGGGAGGCCTGCCGCCCGCGAGCCTGGTTCAGGACGACGACGTGATCCTGGAGGACAGCGAGCGGGTGCTGCGCCTGTTCCACGATTCGGCGCCCGGGGCCATGGTGCAGATCGGGCTCGCCCCCTGCTCGCCCTTCGCGGTGACGAAGCGGCTGATGCGCGAGAGCGCCCGGCTCGCTGAGGCGCACGATTGCCCGCTCCACACCCATCTCGGCGAGACCCGCGACGAGGACGCCTATTGCCTCGCTTTGTTCGGCCAGCGGCCGGTGGATTATCTTGAGGAGGTCGGCTGGCTGAACCGGCGGACCTGGCTCGCCCACGGCATTCACTTCAACGACGACGAGGTGCGCCGGCTCGGCGCGGCGGGCGTCGGCGTGTGCCACTGCCCGACCTCGAACATGGTGCTGGCCTCGGGCGCCTGCCGGACCTGCGAGCTGGAGGCGGCGGGCAGCCCGGTCGGCCTCGGCGTCGACGGCGCGTCCTCGAACGATTCCTCCAACCTGATGGAGGGCGTGCGCCACGCGCTGATGGTGAACCGCCTGACCTACGGCGCCGAGGCGGTGACCCACCGCGATGCCCTGCGCTGGGCGACGGAGGGATCCGCCGCCTGCCTCGGCCGCGACGATATCGGCCGGATCGCGCCGGGCCGGGAGGCCGATTTCGCCCTCTTCACCCTCGAGGAACTGCGCTTCTCCGGCGCGCACGACCCGCTCGCCGCCCTCGTGCTGTGCGGCGCCCACCGGGCCGACCGGGTGATGGTGGCCGGGCGCTGGCGGGTCGTGGACGGGGCGCCGTCGGGCGTCGATACGGGGCGCCTGCGCGAGGAGCACTCGCGCCTCGCCCTCACGCTGTTCGGCTGAGCGCTTCCGCGTCTTGCTCCGGCAGGACCCGGTAGCGTCGCCCGGCATAGAGCAGGCCGTCGGCCGGCTCGGCCCGGGTCAGGGCGAGAACCTCGCAGATCAGCACCTCGTGGGTGCCGGCCCGGTTCCGGCCGACGATCCGGCAGTCGAAGGCGGCGAGCGCCCCGGGCAGCACCGGAGCCCCGGTGACGAGGCGCTCCCAGCGCGCGGCGGCGAAGCGCTCCCCCGGCGGCAGCCCGCCGCCGAACGCCTCGGCGAGCGGCGCGTGCTCGGCGGACAGCGTGTTCACGCACAGGCCGTCATTGTCCCGGAAGGCCGGATAGGCGGAGCCGGAGCGGTTGAGGCAGACCAGCAGCGTCGGCGGCGCGTCGCTGACGCTGCAGACCGCCGTCGCGGTGAAGCCGGCCCGACCGCCGGGCCCATCCGTGGTGACGAGATGCACCGCGCTCGCGACCCGCGTCATCGCCTCGCGGTAGGCCGGAGCGGTGAGCGCGGGGTCGGAGGTGGGCATGAACGACGCCTCTGTGCCGGTGGGTCGGGCGAGAGGCCCGCAGAAGGGGCGTGCCGCATCGGCGATCCTGTGGCCCCCGCCGCTCTTCGAGGCAAGGCCGGGCGACGCGAAGGGGAAGAATCGTCTCCGACGGGGCGGATGCGCCGCACCGGGTCGCCCAAGGCGTCCGTGTGCGGGCGGAGCAGATTCCTTCTCCCGTCCGCGCCTCGCCCCGTCTCATCGGAGCGTTGGCCTACGCGTCGTCGGCCCCGTCCCGATCCCGCGCGGCCCTCTCCCGGTCGGCCCGGATGCTCCGGCGCAGTCTGACGAGTTGCCACACGGCCAACCCGATCAGCAGCACTTCGAGAGCGGTCGCGGCGATCATGGTTTGGGCGGACGGCGCGCCTCCTCGCGGTCGCGGCGGATCGAGCGTTTCACCCGCACGAGCTGCCAGATCGCCAGGCCGAGCACGAGCCCGAAGGCGAGACCGATATCGAGGGCGGCGAAACCGTGATCGCTCACGAAGCGGTCGAGCGGCGGAAGGCGTCGCGCTGCTCCAGCGCCTCGATCAGATCGAGCACCCGCACCGCCTGACCCGAGATGTCCCACCACGGCGGGAGGCCGTGCATCGGCTGCGGCGCCGGATGGCGGGCCACCGCCTCGACGAGATAGGCGGTCTCGGGCAGGGGCGGTGCCGCGGCTGCGGCCGGCGACCCGACGGGCCAGACCGCGCCCGCGAGCAGCACCGCCTTTCGGCCGCCGGTGACCCGGGCACGGGACCCGACCGAATCGAGACCGTTCGCCTCCACGGCGCGGCCGATCTCGGCATAGATCAGACGTGCGGCCCGGATCGCCGGGCGACACTTCGCGGGCAGCAGGGCGATCCCGGCCTCCGAGCGCTGATAGAGGCGCTCGGCCGCGGCCAGCAGCCGGGCCACGACCCGGCGAAGGCCGGGGCTCGGGCGCGGGTCCCGCAGGAAGGCGTCCGGGTCGATGCCGGCTTCCTCGAGCCAGTCGAGGGGCAGATAGAGGCGCCCGGCCCGGGCATCCTCGCCGACGTCGCGGGCGATGTTGGTGAACTGCATCGCGACGCCGAGGTCGCAGGCGCGGGCGAGGGCGACCGGGTCGCGCACCCCCATGACGAGGCTCATCATCGCCCCGACCCCCCCGGCGACCCGGGCGGCATAGGCCGTCAGCTCCGACAGGCTCGCGTAGCGCCGGCCGGTCGCGTCCCAGGCGAGCCCTTCGAGCAGGGCGCGCGGCAGCGCCTCGGGAATGGCATGGACCGAGAGCACCTCGGCCAGCGCCCGGTCGGCGGGATGGGACCTCGGGGTTCCGGCGCAGGCCAGGGTCAGACGGCGCTGCAACGCGTCGACCGCCGCGGCCCGGTCGCCCCGGGTCTCGTCCACGGCGTCGTCGGACAGCCGGCAGAAGGCGTAGAGCCCGTAGGCCGGCCGCCGCACCGCAGGGGGCAACAGCAGGGAGGCTGCGAAGAAGCTCTTCGAGCCGGCCCGGATCGCCGCCCGGCAGGCGGCGTGATCCTCGGCGGAGGTCGGGAAAAGGTCAGGCGGGAACGCGCGCATCCGGCACCACGGCATCGAGGACGCGCGCGGAGGAGAGCACGCCCGGAAGGCCGGCGCCGGGATGGGTCCCGGCTCCGACGAGGAAGAGGTTGGCGATGTCTTCCGAGCGGTTGTGCGGACGGAACCACGCGGATTGCGTCAGCACCGGTTCCAGGCCGAAGCCGGAACCGCGGAAGCTCAGGAAGTCGTCGGAGAAATCCTGCGGCGTCGTCACCCGCGAGGTGACGACCGCCTCCGACAGGCCGGGCATCACGCTCGCTTCGAGGGAGCGTTCGATGGCCCGGCGATAGGGCTCGGCGAGACGCGACCAGTCCTGGCCGCCGGCGAGATTGGGCACCGGCGCGAGCACGTAGAAGGCATCGCAGCCCGGCGGGGCGAGCAGCGGATCGGTCGCGCTCGGGCGGTGCAGGTAGAGGCTGAAATCCTCGGCCAGCACCTTGCGGTCGAAGATGTCGCCGAGCAGCTCGCGGTAGCGCGGCCCCATCAGGATCGTGTGATGGTCGACCTGCGGATATTTCCGGCTCGTACCGAAATACCAGACGAACAGACCCATCGACGACGAGGTGCGGGCGAGCTTGCGCGCGCTCCAGCGGCGGGTCTGTCCGCTGAGCAGCGTCTGGTAGGTGAAGGCCGAATCGGCGTTCGAGACCACGATCGCGGCCGGGATCGTCTCGCCGCCGGCAAGCTCCACCCCGGTCGCAGCCCCGCCTTCGACGCGGATGCGCGCGACGTCGGCTCCGCAGCGGACCGTGCCGCCCTGCCCGCGGATCAACCCGACGAGCCCCTCGACCAGGCGGCCCGTGCCGCCCATGGCGAAATGGACGCCCCAGCGCCGCTCCAGATGGGCGATCAGGCAGTAGATGCCGCTCGCCCGGAACGGGTTGCCGCCGATGAGCAGTGGATGAAAGCTGAAGATCGTGCGCAGGCGCTCGTCGCGGATGAAGCGGGCCACCACGTCGTAGACGCTGCGATGGCCCGAGAGCCGCAACAGGTCGGGCGCGATGCGCAGCATCCGCCCGAACCGGTCGAACGGGACGTGGCCGAGTTCCTCGAAGCCGACCCGGCACACGGCCTCGCTATGGGCCATGAAGCGCTCGTACCCGTCGACATCCTCGGGCGAGAAGCGGGCGACCTCCGCCCGCATGGCGGCGCGATCGTCGCTGTAGGCGAAGCTCGTCCCGTCGCTGAAGCGGATGCGGTAGAACGGGCGCATCGGCACGAGGGCCACGTCCTCGGCCATCTCCCGCCCGCACAAGCGCCACAGCTCCTCGAACAGGAACGGCGCGGTGACGATGGTCGGCCCGGCATCGAAGGTGAAGCCATCCTGCCGATGCACTCGGGCGCGCCCGCCCGGTTGATCGAGCCGCTCCAGCACCGTGACCCGGTAGCCCCGCGCCCCGAGGCGCACCGCCGCCGCCAGCCCGCCGAAACCGGACCCGATCACGACCGCGTGGGGCCGGCGATCCGGCCCGGTCACGTCAGTCGGCTTGACGGCGAGTGTCAACATAACTTGACACTATCCCCGGACAATCCGCCGACGCAAGGGGCGTTTCACGCGATCGCAGCGGCCTCGGCCTGGATGATCTCCGCGACCCGCTCCGGGGCCTCCTCGTGGGCGAGATGGCCGAGGCCGCGCAGCAGCTCGAGCCGGGCGTTCGGCAGCCGGTCGCGGAGCACGAAGGCGGTGTCGGGGCGAATCGCCTTGTCGGCACCGCCGACGATGAGGAGCGTGCGGGTGTCGAGCCGCGACAAGTCGCGGTCCAGCGCCGGGAGGTCCCAGTTCGCCATCATGCCGAGCGCGCCCGAGACGTGGCCGGTGCGGCAGAACAGGCGACGGTAGAGGTCGAGCCCCTGCGCGTCGAGGCGCGAGCCGGTCCCGTCGATGAGACGGCGCACCGCCGGACGATCGGCGCTCCAGGCGAAGATCCGGGGGGTGACCGGGTTGAGGAACAGGACCCGCGCGAGGCTGGGGAACAGGAAGCTGGCGGCCCCGGGGAACGGCGTCAGGGCGCCGTTGAGCGCCACGAGCAGGCCCGGCGCGATGCGTCGGTCGAGGCACATCCGCGCGAGGATCGCCGCCCCGGCCGAGTGCCCGACCGCGACCGTCGGATTGAGCCCGAGATGCTGTGCCAGTCCGGTGACCGCGTCGGCCATGCCGGGCAGCGACAGGCGGCGGGGCGGCAGCGGATCGGTGAAGCCGTGCCCGGGCAGATCCGGTGCGACGACCCGGAACTGGCCTGCCAGCTGCGGCGCGAGGCCGCGCCAGGAATGCGTCGCCGCCCCGGTGCCGTGCAGCAGCAGGAGGCCGGGCTTCTCCGGCGCGCCGAATTCCTGGATGTGCCAGCGCAGGCCCGCGGCTTCGACGAAGCGGCTGGCCTCCCGGTGCGGCCAGTCGCGGCCGTCGCGTTCCCAGTCCGGGCGGTCATCGTTGAGGATGGGCAAGAAGGCTCCCGCCGTCATGCGGTCGCGGCGCGCACGGCGGCGCTGAGACTGCCCGCATCCGCCCGAGGCAGGGGACAGTAGCGCGCCTGTGCCGCCTCGGCGAGGGCCCGCGCCCCGTCGGGGCGGGCGCCGGTGTCGATCACCAGCGTCGGCAGCCCGTGGTGGCGCAGGGTCCGGCCGGCC
>NZ_CAKLBV010000007.1 GCF_920984675.1 Methylobacterium sp. Leaf118 | reverse complement strand
TGGCCGCCGCGTCCGTCCTGACGCGGCTCGGCACGCTGATCGCGTCCCGGCTGGCCGCCGGGGCGACCCCCACGGGCCTCCGGTCCGCGCCCGCCGCCGGGGCGGCCCTGGCGCTGGCCGGGCCGGCCCTGGGGCTGGCGGGGCGGACGGCGCTCTTCCGCCGCCGCCGTGTCGGCCGCCTCCTGACGGGAGGGGGCGACGAAGCCCTCGGGGAAGCTGACCACGGGCACCTTCTGGCGGATGATGCGCTCGATGTCGCGCAGGTAGGCGCGCTCCTCGTCGTTGCAGAACGAGATGGCGAGGCCCTCGGCCCCGGCACGGGCCGTGCGGCCGATGCGGTGGACGTAGCTCTCCGGCACGTTCGGCAGGTCGTAGTTCACGACGTGGGTCACGCCCTCGACGTCGATGCCGCGGGCGGCGATGTCGGTCGCCACGAGCACCCGGCTGGAGCCATCACGGAAGGCGGCGAGCGCCCGCTCGCGCTGGGGCTGGCTCTTATTGCCGTGAATGGCCGCGCCGGCGATCCCAGCCTTCTCGAGGCCGCGCACGACCCGGTCGGCGCCGTGCTTGGTGCGGGTGAAGACGAGCACGCGCTCGATCTTCGGGTCGCGCAGCACGTGGTTGAGCAGGGCCTGCTTGGCGCCGGTGTGGCAGAAGATGACCTGCTGCTCGACGCGCTCGGCGGTGGTGGCCACCGGGGTGACGGCGACCTGGACCGGGTTGGACAGATACTGGTCGGCGAGCCCGGCGATGTTCTTCGGCATGGTGGCCGAGAAGAACAGGCTCTGGCGCTGGCGCGGCAGCATCTTCACGATGCGCTTGAGCGCGTGGATGAAGCCGAGGTCGAGCATCTGGTCGGCCTCGTCGAGGACGAGGATCTCGACGCCTTCCAGCGTCAGCGCCCGGCGGTCGACGAGGTCGATGAGCCGGCCCGGCGTGGCGACGAGGACGTCGACGCCCGGCGCCACCGCCCGCTCCTGCCGACCGATGGTCACGCCGCCGAAGACGACGGTGCTGGTATAGGGCAAATGCCGGCCGTAATCGGAGAACGACTCGGCGATCTGGCTGGCGAGCTCACGGGTCGGCGAGAGCACGAGCACGCGGCAGCCGCGACGCGGGGCGCGGTTCGCGCTGAGCGACAGCCGATGCAGGATCGGCAGAGCGAAAGCCGCGGTCTTGCCGGTGCCGGTCTGGGCGATGCCGCAGAGATCGCGGCCTTCCATGGCCGGCGGAATCGCCTGCGCCTGGATCGGCGTCGGCGCCGTGTAACCGGCCTCCGCGAGAGCCCGGAGCACGGGCTGGGCGAGGCCGAAATCGGTGAATTGGGTCAAGTCGGTACTTCTCGAAGCAGCGGAACCCGTGGGTCCGGCGAAACGCGCGGACGTGAGATCGGGTCCGTCGGTGCGGAGAGACTGCCCGCGTGATGGGGCGGCCTGGGGTGCATGCACGTTGAAGAGAGGGGCCGGGGCGCACCTGAGAATGGCGCGATCCGTCACGCAGCCCCCTCAAGCGGCATGGTCGCCGCTGACGCTGCACCCGCGATATGAGCCGTTGCACCTGCGAAGTCAATGGAGATCACGGATGCCCAAACGTTGCCGTTCGGGGCGATGTCCGGACGCCGTAGGATCGGCGCCGTGCGGGCTTCTGGTTGTATGCCAAGCGCCGGTCCGGGAACGAATGACCCGAGATCCACCCTTGATCGACGGAACCGGGCGGCCGAGAGTACAGATGCAGAACGAAACCGCTTCCGCTCCGGTCCCCGCGCCCCACCCCATGCCCGCCGTCGCCGACATCCTGATCCCACTGGCGCTCGACACCGCCTACAGCTACGCCGTGCCCCCCGGCCTGACGCTGGTGCCGGGCGATATCGTCCAGGTTCCGCTCGGGCCGCGCGAGACGATCGGCGTGGTCTGGGGCCTCGACGCGAGGGCCTCGGGCGGCAATCTCCGGCCGGTCACGGGCAAGGTCGACGCCCCTCGCCTGTCGGAGCCGCTTCGCAAACTCGTCGACTGGCTCGCCCGCTACACCCTGGCTCCGAAGGGTTCGGCGCTCGCCATGGCCCTGCGCCTGCCCGACGAAGCGGCCCAGCGGGAGGCACCCCGGATCGGTGTGCGCGCGGCGGGCCGGCCGCCGTCCCGGCAGACGCCGGCCCGCGGCAAGGTGATGGCGGTCGTCACCGATGGCGGCGTGCGCGGCAAGAGCGCGCTCGCCCGCGAGGCGGGCGTGTCGCTCAGCGTGGTCGACGGGCTGATCGACGACGGCGCGCTGGAAACCGTGGCGCTCGTCCCCGAACCCGTGGCCCTGCCGCCCGACCCCGATTTCCCCCGGGTGCCGCTGTCGGACGCGCAGAGCGCGGCCGCCCACGCCTTGAGCGCGGCGTTCGACGCCTTCCCCCGGCCGATTCCGGACAGACCCGAGACCAGCCGGGACGAAGAGCGCGGCGGCTCGGCCGTCGAGGCGGCGAAGGCAACGGGCGATGGCGGGGGAGCGGTGCCCGCCTCCGGGCCCGGCGGCACCATCCTCCTCGAAGGCGTAACCGGGTCGGGCAAGACCGAGGTCTATTTCGAAGCCGTGGCCGAATGCGTGCGCCGGGGTGGGCAGGCCCTGGTGCTGATGCCGGAGATCGCGCTCACCGCGCAGTTCCTCGACCGGTTCAAGGCCCGGTTCGGGGTGCGTCCGGCCACCTGGCATTCGGGCATCGGCGGAAAGCGCCGCGAGCGCATCCGCGCGGGCGTCGCCGCGGGGGAGATCGCGGTGGTGGTCGGCGCTCGCTCCGCCCTGTTCCTGCCGTTCGCGCGGCTCGGCCTCGTCGTGGTCGATGAGGAACACGAGAGCGCCTACAAGCAGGAGGACGGCGTCCATTACCATGCCCGCGACATGGCGGTGGTGCGCGGGCGCCTGGAGGGATGCCCCGTGGTGCTCGCCTCGGCGACGCCCTCCATCGAATCTTTGGTGAACGCCCAGATCGGCCGCTACCGCCACGTCTCGCTGCCGGCGCGGTTCGGGGGGCGGTCCCTCCCGCGCATCGCCGCGATCGACATGCGGCTCGACAAGCCGGAGCGCGGGCGCTTCCTGTCGCCGCCGATGGTCAATGCCGTGACGGCAACCCTCGCCGAGGGCGATCAGGCCCTGCTGTTCCTCAACCGCCGAGGCTACGCGCCGCTCACGCTGTGCCGGGCCTGCGGCCATCGCTATCAGTGCCGCAACTGCTCGACCTGGCTCGTGGAACACCGCTTCCGTCGGGCGCTCGTGTGCCACCAATGTGGATATGCCGAACGCAAGCCCGAGGCCTGTACCGAGTGCGGTGCCTTCGACCACCTCACCCCGTGCGGCCCCGGGGTCGAGCGCATCGCCGAGGAGGTCGCCGAGCTGTTTCCGGAGCGGCGCGTTGTCGTGCTGTCGAGCGACTTCCCCGGCGGCGCCGAGCGGCTGCGGCAGGAACTGGAGACGGTGGCGGCCGGCGAGTGCGACATCGTCATTGGCACGCAGCTCGTGGCCAAGGGCCACAATTTCCCGCACCTGACGCTGGTCGGCGTGCTCGACGCCGATATCGGCCTCACCTCCGGCGACCCGCGGGCGGCGGAGCGCACCTTCCAGCTCCTGCAGCAGGTGACCGGCCGGGCGGGCCGTGGCGAGCGCCCGGGACGCGCTCTGGTCCAGACCTACCAGCCCGACCATCCGGTGATCGCCGCCCTGCTCTCGGGCGATGCCGAGCGCTTCTACGAGGAGGAGATCGCGTCCCGCGAGGCGGCGGGCCTGCCGCCGTTCGGGCGGCTCGCCGCGCTCATCGTCTCAAGCGAGGAGCGCGAGAAGGCCGAGGCGCATGGGCAGGCCCTGGCCCGGGTCGCCGACCCGCCGCCAGGCCTCGCGGTGCTGGGACCGGCCGAGGCGCCGCTCGCCTTGGTGCGCGGGCGCTGGCGCTTCCGGCTGCTCGTGAAGGCCGAGCGCGGCATCGACGTGCAGAGCTATCTGCGGGACTGGCTGGCCCGGGGGCCGAAGCCCCGGGGCAACCTGAAGGTTGCAATCGACGTGGACCCGCAGAGTTTCCTATAATCCGCCGGTCGCCGCAGGCGCGAGGCCTCTTCCGGGCCGCGCGTCCCGGGCCATTCAGGAGCGTCCTGCCTTGCTGACCTACGAGAAGAAGCCCGATTCCGCCATCGCCGAGATCGTGGTCGACGGGAAGATCACGGACGAGGAGATGAACGCGGTCATGACCGCGATGAAGGCCGACCTCGACAAGGGCGGCCGTCTCAAGCTTCTGGAAGACGTGCGCACCTTCGAGGGTATGGAGCCCGCGGCCTTCTTCAAGGACCCCCGCTTCGGCCTCTCGATGATGAAGGGCGTGAGCCACGTTGCACTCGTGACCGATGCGACCTGGCTGCGGGCCCTGGCCGAGACCTTCGGCTTCGTCTCGCCGGTGCAGATCAAGGTGTTCGAGCGCGCCCGGATCGCCGAGGCACGCTCCTGGCTCGAAAGCGCTGCCTGAGGCGGCGCTGCCGTCCTCGTCCGATCCCGGGACGGGGACGACCGACCGATCCGGCCGAGCGAGCGCTCAGTCGGCCTGGGCCGTGCGCAGGGTGTGACGGCGGGCGGTCCAGCGACCGCTGCACAGGCCGCCCGAGACCCGCCATGTGCCCGCACCCGAGCGAACCTGCAACCGTCCGGAGGCCGTTCCGTTGGCCGCCGCCGTCGCGACGTTCAGCCCGACGCCGCCATCGGCCCCGACGCGGCCGGTGACCGTGGTTCCGTTCGAGGAGGCCGTCGTCACCGGCCGGACCTGACCGCCCTGCACGCTCAGGGTGTAGACGTATTGCGCGTCGCAGAGCCCGCTCTCGGTCACGAGCTGGACCGACCACGTTCCGTCGAAATCACTCGCCGCCGCCGGAGCGGCGATGAAGGCGGCCAGGACGGCGGAGAGGGCAAATTTGGTCATGCGTCATCCGGGTCAGCGACGAGGGACCGGCCACCGGATGCGCCGTCGCCTGCGCTCCGAACCGTCGATCTGTGGGATGTCCGCACCATACCCGAACAAGAGGCGAGAATATGACGGCTTCCCATGGCAGGGTTTCCGACAAAGCACGCCTGTTCGTGGAACCATCTACGCGCAGGCGCGACGCAAGTTCCGCGAAGTGCACTATTTCTCTTGATTTTATAGTGAGACAAGCTTGGCAGGACAAAGTCTGTATCCGGCGATCCGGTTACGGCACGGGGTCGCCTTTGTCCAATGCGATCGAACGCCCCCGGCTGCCCGCGAAACTGGTCCCACCGGTCGCCCCCGAAGGTTCCGGATCTCGGAATAAGCGCCAGCGGCACCGATCCGAGGCTGCGTGAGAAAGGGGGACGGTCCAGATCGGCCGATCGTCTCGAGCGAGCCGATGGTCGCGCCCGCGCAGCGCTGCTTCGACAATGGTGCGCTCAGGCGCCGACGAGCGGGTCAACCGCTGCGATGACGGGAGTCGGCACGGGCGCTGGCAGGAAAGCTGAAAGACGCACGACGGCCTGCCAATCGCGCGTCGATGGCAAGGGAAAGCCGTCGTTCAGGCCGAAGGCTCGGCGAGGCGGGCCCGGTGCCGGTCGAGGGCGTTACGCAGGCTCGGCATGATGGGCGAGGTGGCATCGAGGCTGGCCACCGCGTGGACGAGCCGGTCGAGGGCCTGAACCTGGGCGTCGAGGCCCTGGATCGGCGCCAGATAGGCCCAGATCGCCTCGTCGGCCTCGCCGACATGGGCGGGGGGCTCGGAAGCGAGCAGATTCGCGAAGATGTCGAGGGTGGTGTCGAGGCTGGCCACGGGCGATCCGTCCTTGGGAAGTGGGATCGGCAGCGGTCCGGCTGCGATGCCGGGCCGCTGCCGATCGGATCAACGGGTCGGGGAATCCGGGGCCGGCCAGGCATCGAGGATCTCGGCCGTCGGCGCGGTCTCGATCTGCGTGCCGAACCGGCTGTGATACAGGAACATCATCGCGTCGTAGGTCGGGTCTGCCGAGGAGCAGACGCCGTCGCAGGCAACGATCACCCGATAGCCGCGATCGACCGCGCCCATCACGGTGGCGAGCACGCAGACATCGGTCTCGCCGCCCGTCACCACCAGGGTATCAATGCCGTCGCGCGCGAGTGCCTCCCCGAGTTCCGGCCCCATCCAGGGCGAATAGGCGCGCTTGTCGACGATCCGGCCCGGGGGCGTGAAGCGGGTCAGTTCGGGCACGAGTTCGATCATCTCGGGGCCCAGTGCCTTGAGGGTCATCCCCGACCAGCGTTCGTAGTAGCGCTGCCAAGTGCCCTCCGCCTCCTGCGCGGTCCGGGGCGGCACGAACCGCGTGAACACCGTCCGCGCGGCGTGGGCCGCGCAGAGCCGTTCCAGGTTCGGCAGGATGCGGGACAGCCAGGGGGTGTGCCAGTCGGTCTTCTCGGCGAAGAGCCGTTGCGCATCGACGCAGAGATGCGCCGCCCGCGCGCCGAGATCTCCGAATTTCAGCCCGTCGTCGCCCGCCATCCTCGCGCTCCGCTTGCCCAATCCCACCCTCGCGAAGGTCGCGTCAGTTCGGGTGGAACACGACCTTCACGCAGCCGTCCTTCTTGTCGCGGAAGGTCTTGTAGAGGTCGGGACCGTCCGACAGCTCGGTCGAGCGGTGGGTGATCAGCGAGCTTGTGTCGAACCGCCCTTCCTGGATCAGCTTCGTGAGCGGTTCGAGATAGCGCTTCACGTGGGTCTGGCCACTCTTGAGGGTCAGGCCCTTCTGGACGATCGCGCCCATATTGACGGGGATCGGCCCGCCATAGACGCCTGGCACCGAGACGATGCCGCAGGGGCGCACAGCTTTGATCGCTTCCGTCAGCGCATAGGGTCGCTCAGTGGAGGTAAGCGTCTCCTGGAGCGTCGCGATCACCCCCGAAAAGCCGTGGCCGCCGCTCGCTTCCATGCCGACGCAGTCGATCACCGCATCGGCGCCCTCGCCATGGCTGATCTCCTTGATGCGCCCGAACACGTCCTCCTGCGCGAAGTCGATGAGGTCGGTGGCGCCGTATTTGCGCGCCAGGGCGAGACGCTCGGGCACCGTGTCGATGGCGATGACACGCTCGGCGCCCATGATCCGGGCCGATTGGATGGCGAACAGGCCGACCGGCCCGGCGCCCCACACGGCGATGATCTCGCCGCCCTGGATCTCGCAATGCTCGGCCCCCTGCCAGCCGGTCGGCAGGATGTCGGTGAGGAACAGGACGGATTCGTCGTCCATACCGTCGGGCACTTTCATCGGCGCCACGTCGGCCATGGGCACGCGCACGTATTCGGCCTGACCGCCCCAGTAGCCGCCGGTGATGTGGCTGTATCCGAACAGGCCGGCGGTCGTGTAGCCGAACTGCGCGGCCGCCATCTCGGCGTTGCGGTTCGAGCGCTGGCAGACCGACCAGTTGCCGAGCCGGCACTGGCGGCACTCGCCGCAATTGATGTTGAAGGGCACGACGATCCGGTCGCCCTTCTTGAACTTGGTGAAGCCCGGAGCGGTCTCGACGACCTCGCCCATGAATTCGTGGCCGAGCACGTCACCCGACTTCATGGTCGGCATCTGGCCGTCCATGAGGTGGAGATCCGAGCCGCAGATCGCGCAGGACGTCACCTTGATGATGACGTCGCGACTGTCCTCGATCGTCGGATCGGGCACCGTGTCGCAGCGGATATCGCCTTTACCGTGCCAGCATAGGGCCTTCATCGAACGTCCCTTCCGCGGTCGAGCCGATGCCTCTCGGGGCATTGTCGGAAGGTATCCCGCCGCGTCGCGGCCAAGTTCCGTCGAGGCAGCGGCGCCCCGACGCGCGACGGGGACCGGCAGCAGGCCCGCCGGTCCCCGTCGCAATGTCGATACCTGCCGATTCCGGTCGCGGCCGGGATCGGATGCGTCAGACCGGGCCGGTCTTGTCCGCCGGAAGCACGGCGTGGTCGTGGCCGCTGCGGCGCTTGCGCAGCAGGAGGCCGACCCCCAGCACGATCGCGGCACCGATCGCGGCTGCGCCGTAATGCAGGAGACCGACGCTCTTCAGCTGCCCCTCGAAGTCGGGATTGGGCACCACGTATTGCGGCAGGTGCGGCTGGATCTGCTGGAGGAGGAAGCTGTCCCCGACGAGCATCTCACCCGCGATCCAGCCCAGCAGCGCGCCGCCGGCCCAGACGATGACCGGGAAGCGCTTCAGCAGATCGGAGATCAGCGTGGCGCCGAACACGACGAGCGGGATGGAGAGGAGCAGGCCGAAGATGAACAGCTCGTAGTGGCCCCGCGCCGCGGCGGCGATGGCGACGACGTTGTCGAGGCTCATCACCGCGTCGGCGATGACGATCGTCCACACGGCCTTCCAGAGGTTGCCGCTCGTCGCGATGTCGGATTCGTCTTCCTCCTCGCCGGAGATGAGCTTGATCGCGATCCAGAACAGCAGGAGGCCACCGACCACCTTGAGGAAGGGGACGTTCAGCAGCACCGAGATGAGCGCGGCGAAGACGATGCGCAGGAGGACCGCGGCGCCGGCGCCGAGCCAGATGCCCCACTTGCGCTGTTCCGGCGGCAAGCCGCGCACCGCCATGGCGATGACGACGGCGTTGTCGCCCGACAGAAGCAGATCGATCCAGACGATCTGTAGGACGGACAACCAGAAGGTCGGTGAGGAGAAATCCATTAGGCGGTCTCGGATCGGAGGTGGGTGGAGGCGCCTCGGCGCCGGGATGGCCAACGGGCCCGCCGCCTCGCTGTCCCGCTCCGGCACCTCTCGAACGAAGCGTCCCCACCGTCACCCGAGGCACCCCGCGCGCGACGGGCCTTTCTCGGTCACGTCGGTCGCAGCGGTCGTCGAGCCCGTTTCGGTTCCTGCGGCGTCGCGCATCGCGTCGCCACCTCCTCGGAGGTCGGGCGGGCCTCTGTCAAGCAAGGAGGAAACAACCGCTTGTTTTTGTTAACCCCTCCGCTCCTCGACGGCGGTCCGCGCCTCCGGCGTGGAGGTTCTGCGCGAAACGCGGCGGCAGCGGCACGCCGAATACCGGCGGCACGCGCCGGAACAGACCGACAGGGACCTGCCGGTCCCCGGGGCGATTCTCGCCGACGCGAAACCGGGAAGCCATCGGGCGGCGAACCTGGTGCCAGGTCTCGAGGGCCTGCGCCCTGGCCATGCGGCGCCCGGACCGGCCGGCAGACACCGTCGGCCTGAGGCGGAATGGCCCAGGCGGAGCAGCCTCGAGCCATGCCCCATCCCGTTGAAACGTCTGCACGACACTCAGCCTTCGTTGTGTCGCCCTCTGTTGAGTCAAACCGGCATCCACATCGGCGGAGAACGCGCTCGTCTTCCAAATAGAGGTTCGGCGGACAACCACAGGGTCATTTCCCCCGGCCCCCGGCCCTCGGCCACCTGCCCGGTCACGGATCTGTGTAAGGGGTTATTTACAATCTCATAATAAATATTTGCAATAAAATGCCATCTACGAGCGGACCACCCGGGGGACGAACCTTGTCGCTTTTTCACTCCGACCTGGACTTCGTCCTCGCCGCCCTCGACCGCTCGCAAGGTCGGATCGAGTTCGCCCTGGACGGCACCATTCTCAACGCCAATGCCAACTTCTTGACTCTCGTCGGCTATAGCCTGGAAGAATTAAAGGGGCGCAAGCACGCGATCCTGATGCCGCCGGCCGAGCGCGAGAGTCCCGCCTACGGCGCGTTCTGGGACGCCTTGCGCCGCGGCACGTTCCAGTCGGGGGAGTTTCGGCGCGTCGGCAAGGACGGCCAGTCCCTCTGGATCCAGGCCTCCTACAACCCGGTGCTCGATCGGAGGGGACGCCCGGTCAAGATCCTGAAGGTCGCGAGCGACATCACCGAGCAGACCAAGGCCAACATCTACTCCGAAGGCCAGATCGCAGCGATCAACCGCTCGCAGGCGGTGATCCATTTCACGCCGGACGGCACCATCACCGATGCCAACGACTTGTTCCTCACCGCGTTGGGCTACCGGCTTGAGGACATCAAGGGCCGCCATCACAGCCTGTTCGTCGACCCGCAGGAGGCCGCCGGCGCCGAATACGCCGCCTTCTGGACGTCGCTCGCCGGGGGCGCCTTTCGGGCCGGCGAGTTCCGTCGGCTGGCCCGGGGCGGACGCGAGATCTGGATCTACGGGAGCTACAACCCGGTCTTCGACCGGGACGGCAAGGTCTGCGCCGTGGTGAAGTTCGCCAGCGACGTGACGAACGCGGTCTCCGACCGGATTCGTCGGGCGGCGGGCCAGCGGGCGATCAAGAGCGACCTCGGCGACATCACCCTGGCGATGTCCGACGTGTCCCGGCAGGCGCAGGAGACCGCGGAGGCGGTCGCCCTGACCTCCGACAACGTCCAGGCGGTGGCCGCGGGCTCGGAGGAGTTCGCCGCGTCGATCTCGGAGATCAGCCGCCACGCGGCGCAGGCCAAGGGCGCCTCCGACGAGGCCGTGGCCCGGGCCGAGGAGGCCAGCGGCATCGTGGTCGGCCTCACCTCCGCCGCGGAACGCATCGGCGAGGTGGTCTCGGTCATCCGCTCGATCGCGGACCAGACCAACCTGCTCGCCCTCAACGCCACCATCGAGGCGGCCCGCGCCGGTCAGGCGGGCCGGGGCTTCGCCGTCGTCGCCACCGAGGTGAAGGCCCTCGCCAGCCAATCCTCGCGCGCCACCGAGGATATCGGCCACCAGATCGCGGCGGTTCAGGACTCGACGAGCCGGGCCGTCGAGGCGATCCGCGCCATCGCCTCGACCATCGCCAACCTGTCCGAAATCTCCATGAGCGTGTCCTCGGCGGTCACCGAGCAGGCGGCGGTCACGCAGGAGATCTCGACGAACATGCAGACGGCAGCCCGCAACGTGGAGGCCGTTCGTCGCAACGCCGTGGGCATCGCCGACGCCGCCGGGGCGATCGACGCCTCCGTGCAGAAGGTGACCGAAGCCGCCCGGGCCATCGCCTGATTCGCAGCGGACCAGGGGGAGGCGCGGTGACGCTGTCGCCGCGCCTTCACAGGTCCGGGGCAATGCGCCTGCCGCGCGAAAGACGGGATTGTGGGAGAAGCCGCGCCGCTGGCGCGCCCTGCGGGAATCGAACCCGCCTTTTCAGCGTGAAAGGCTGACGTCCTAACCGATAGACGAAGGGCGCTGGCGCGAGGCCTGCGGCTCTATAATCAGGTTGGGGCGCGACGGCAACGGTCTGTGACGGCTCGAAGCGACTTGACGGGGACGGGCGGGTCGTTTTCTCCCCGGGGACCCTCTTGCCGCGAAAGACCAAGCCCATGACGCCGCCGCGCGACGGTCCGGCCAAGCCCCCGAGAGATCGCTCTCCGGGATACAAGTTCCGTCCGCGGCCGCCACAGCGGCCCGGCCCCACGCCACGGGAGGGGCACGACCACGTCGTGCTCTATGGCTGGCATCCGGTCTCGCAGGCGCTGGCCAATGCCGGGCGGCGGTTCCACCGGCTGCTCGCGACCGAGAACGCGCTCCTGCGTCTCAAGGAGACGCTGCCCGATCTGCCGGTCGAGCCGGAGATTGTCCGCCCGAGCGCGATCGACCGGCTGCTCGGGCCGGACGCCGTGCATCAGGGCCTCTATGCCGAGGCGGATCCGCTCGACGCCCCGGACCTCGAGGCGATGCCGGACGACGCGCTGCTGCTGGCGCTCGATCAGATCACCGATCCGCACAATGTCGGCGCGATCGTGCGCACCGCCGCCGCCTTCGGCGTCACCGCCATCGTGACGACCGCGCGCCACTCGCCCAACGCCACCGGCGTTCTGGCGAAATCGGCCTCCGGCGGGCTGGAGCACGTGCCGCTCGTCATCGTGCGCAACCTCGCCGAGGCGCTGATCACCCTGTCCGAACGCGGCTTCACCCGCATCGGGCTCGATTCGGACGCCGAGACGCCCCTCGATGCGGTGGGGCCGCAGCGCCCGGCCGTGCTGGTGCTCGGGGCGGAGGGCAAAGGTCTGCGCCAGCGCACCCGGGAATGCTGCGACGTTCTGGTGCGCATCGACGCGGTCGGAGCGATCCGCAGCCTCAATGTGTCGAACGCGGCGGCGATCTCGCTCTACGCCCTGACGCGGCCGGGCGCCGGCATGCCCTGACGCCTCAGCGCCAGAACGGGCGCGCCTCGGCGAAGGCCGCATGCGCCCGTGCGGCCGCCCTCAGGCGCGCATCCGAGCGGGCCTCGACATCGGCAGCGACGAGGCCGGCGGAGACGAGGACGGCGTCATCGGGGAAGCCGGCCACGCCCGGCCGGTCCGGCGGCGTCAGGTCGGCACGGATGGCGTGGGCGGTGGCGATGTCGTTGAGCGCGCCGAGCTGGTCCTGCAACGCCGCCAGGGCCGCCACGAAAGCCCGGTGGCGCTTGGCGGCCTTGCGGTCGTCGGCGTAGAGCGCAGCGAAGAACTCGGCGCCGTAGCGCAGCTTCTTGGCCTCGATGCGCACGCGGTGGCGCGCCTCCGGCTCCAGCCGGTCAAGACGGCGTCCGCGGGTGCGGACGCGGCGGCGCAGGCGCTCGAGCATGGTGGCCGCGAAGTCCCGGGCAGGCCCATCGCGTTCGGCCGGGCCGCCCGCCCCGCGCCAGGGGCCGGCCTCGATCCAGGCGACGAGGTCGATCATCAGGCCACGCCAGGCCGGACTGTGAAGGATCGCCGCGACGGCGTCGTGGGCCGCCTCGCGCGCGCCGCCGACCAGGGCGCGCAGGTCGTGCAGGCCGGGGTCGTCGGGACGGCGCTCGATCTCGGGCGCCAGCGTCTCGGCGAGGAAGACGTCGAGGTTGCGGGCCCGGCCGAACGGTTCGGTCACCCGCTTGACCTCGTCGCGCAGGACCTCGGCGGTCGCGTCCCCGGCCAGGATCGGCCGGAACAGCGTGAAGGCCGAGCGCAGCCGGCGCAGGGCCACCCGGACCTGATGCAGCGCTTCCGGATCCCGTCCCTGCCGCAGCACCGCCTCGTTGACGCGCAGATGGCGCAGGCAGGCCCGTGCGATCGCGGCGAAGGCCTCGCCGGCGCTCGCCTCCGGATCGAGGGTCACAACGCCCGGCTTGCTCGGGCGGTGAAGGCGCCCTTCCGCGAGGGCCCAGCCGCACTCGTCCCCCGTCGCCCGGGCGAGCCGCAGCGGCACGGTCTCGGCCAGCGCCTGGGCCAGCGCGAACAGATCGACCGCCTCGCCCTCGGTGAGCGCGAGCGCCGCCGCGCCGACCGGGGCCTCGCCGTTGGGGGATTCGATGCGGCCGCGATCGAGGGTGACGGTGATCGCGGAGGCGCCGTAGCGGATCGTCCGCTGCGTCCGCTCGAGTCGGGTGGAGAAGCGGGCGGCGAGCGCGGGCGCGTCGGCCCGCTCCAGCACCTCCGCCACCGGCGTCTCGGCGAGGGCGTCGTGATCCGGGTCGGGGCCAGTGATGGCGCGCTCCCACCGGGTGCCGGGCCCCGCCTGCACGGTCTGGACGATGCGTTCGCCGTCCGGTCCGGCCTCCTGCGACACGAGCAACGCGAAACCGGCGGCGCGCAGATCGCCCGCGTCGGTGTCGTAGCCGGTGGCCTGGAGATGCACCGCTCGTTCCTCGGGCGCGTGGAGCAGCGGATGGGCCGCAAGCGCCAGGAGGTCCGGCCCCTCACAGTCGAGCGTCAGCGCGATCTCTCGGAGAGACGACATGGTCGCGCGGTCTTTCTTCGTTCGCGCCGCGTTTCCGAGCCGGCCGCTGGCGGCATCCCGCAGGAGGCGGGTGGCCCGGTGACGTAACGGGCGCGGGCATCGTCGGCCTGTCCCCGCCGGGACGATAACAGCAGGCTGGAACCCCCGTCATCTCGCAGATTGACAACCATGGGTGCGGTGTCGCGGTCGGCCCGGCCTCCCGGGCGGAACGCGTCGGGCGCCGGTGCCGCGGCCTGGTCCGAGCGCCGCCCTGCCCTTCCCCGATCGAGGCGCCCGACGAAGAAGCGCGGCGGTCGGTCCCCCGACGCCGCGCTTCCCCCGTCTCGTCGTTGTGATCAGGCCGGGCCCAGCGGGCCCGGACCCGTCCTCAGCCCTTGCGCACCAGCGGCTCGATCACGGGCGCCGGCGGCGGCGGAGCGAACAGGATGCGCAGGCCGCCGAAGGCCGCCACCGGCGCGCCCGGCGCGAGGCTGCGATTGTTCGAGGCGTTCGGCACCGAGATGATCGGAACCTCATCGACGGGTGAGAAGGTGCCGAAGGTCGCGTAGCGGCGGTTGAGCGCGTTCTCGACGTAGCCGTAGACCTCGATGTTCTCGGACACGCGATAGCTGGTGTTGAAGCCGACCACCGCGTAGTCGCCGGTCGTCTTGTTCAGGTTCGACGGGTCGCCGACGAGGAACTTGCCGGTGGCGAAGCGGGCGAGCGCACCGACCCGCCATTCCGGCGTGACCTGATACTGCACGCCGAGCTTGACCTGATGCGGCGCGACGCCGGGCAGGCGGTTGCCGGGGCGGACCTGCACGGTGCCGCCCTCGTCGCCCCCGGCGCTGTTGAACGGGTTGCCGGGCGCGGCGAGCTCGATCGGCGTCTGGAAGGTCGCGTCGACATAGGCGTAATCGACGAAGGCGGTCCAGTTCGGCGCGTTGTAAGCGAGGCTGACCTCGGCGCCCTGGCGCTTGGTGGAGCCGACGTTGCGGAAATAGGCCCGGCCGATCGTGTCGGGCGCCGGCACGAACAGGATGTCGTCGTCGTTGCGGGTGCTGAAGAAGCCCGCCTTCCAGGAGAAGATGCCGCCGAACAGGGAATCGGGCTGCGGGATGCGGCCGCGGAAGCCTGCCTCGACGGTGCGCGACACCACCTGCTTGAGCGGCGGGTCGCCGACGAAGAAGTTGGTGAGCGAGCAGGGCGCCTGCGGATCGGCGCAGGACAGCTCCGCCGGGGTCGGAGCGCGGTTGGCCTCCGAGTAGCCGCCGTAGACGTTGAGGTAGTCCGGGATGATCTTGTAGGCCGCGCCGATGCCGGGGTTGAAGCGCTGGAAGTAGTGGTCGCCGTTGAGCGCAGTGCCGATTTGATCCTTCAGCACGATATGGGCCATGTTGAAGCGGCCCTGCAGCGTCAGGGTCAGTCGGTCGGTGATGTCGGTGATGTTCGAGAAGTAGATGCCGCCGTAATCGTTCGAGGTGCGCACCGAAACGGGGGTGATGATGCCGTCGTCGCTCCGGACGACGAATCCGGGCGTCTGGAAGCCGCGGTCGAAGGTCAGGCCGCCGATCGAGTTGTCGGCGGTGAACCGCGTCCGGCCGCCGTCATAGGAGCCGCCGAGGACGAAGCGGTTCGGCAGGCCGAACAGCGTCTCGCGCACGGTGGTCTGAATCGTGGCGCCGAAATTGTCCGTGTCGGTGCGGGTCTGGTTCAGGAAGGCGTAGGGCCCGCCCTCGTCGAAGCGGTCGGCGAAGATCGGGTTGACCGAGCCGAAATCGAAGGTGCGGATCCGGTTGGCCCGGATCCGGTTGCCGCTGCGGTCACGCAGGAAGAACTGCTCGTCGTCGGCGCCCTCCGAGCACAGGAAGCGCTCGTCCGCCTCGCAGTTCTCCACGTCGGCGGCGTCACCGTTGGCGGTGCGCTGCTTGAACAGTCCGTAATAGGCGTTGCCCTGCACGCTGATGGTCGGGGTGATGTCGTAGGTGCCCGACAGCTGGAACCGGAGGAAGTCGTTCTTGGTCTGGTCCGGATAGGTGAAGACGTCGTTGTACTTGGCCGCGAGCAACTCGACCGGGGCGGTGCCGTTGCCGGTGAGGCTGTTGCTGGCGCCGATCACGTTGAAGTGGAACTCGCCCTTGTCGGCGAGGACGCCAAGATCGGCGTAGATCTGGTTGAGGCGCGAGGGGGAATGCTTGCGCCAGCCGTCCTCGCCGAGCTTGTTGCCCGCGACGTAGAAGCCGATATTGTCGACGCGCTGGCCGTGCTGGAAGGCCACGGCACCGCGGCCGAAGGAGCCGCCGAGCAGGTTGATTTCGCTGCCCTGGTAGGTGAAGCCGTTCTTCAGCGTCACCGCCAGCGCTCCGCCAAGCGCGTTGAGGCCGAAGGCGGGGTTCGATCCCTCGAGCTCGATCCGGTCGACCGCGATGTCGGGGATGAGGTCCCACTGCACGGTGTCGCCGAACGAGGTGTTGAAGCGGGTGCCGTTCACGTAGACCGCCACGCCCTGAGGCGAGCCGCCGAGCGGCGACGCCTCGAAGCCACGATAGGTGATCGTGGGCTGGAAGGGGTTGCCCTGCGCGTTGTTGATGCTGATCGAGCCGATCCGCTCATCGAGCGCCCGGATCGCGCTCGGGAATCCGACGCGGTTGATGTCGGCCGAGGTCAGCACCGAGGTGTTCTGCGGAAGCTTGTCGCGCTCGACGCCGTCGAGCACCGAGAGCGTGCGCGGCCCTGCCGACGTGGGCGCAGTAATGACGCGGCGCGGTGCCGCGACCGGCGTGTTCGACACGACGCTGATCTCGTCCAGCGTGACCGCCGCCTGACCGCCCTGCGCCAACACCTGCCCCGGAAGCAGCGCAACCGATGCGATGAGGCTGCCTCGCAGCACTCGCAATGTCATTCCCCAACCCTTGTCGTTCGTGCTCGCCGGCTCTTCGAGGAGCCTTGCCAGGATGTTGCCCAGGCCTCGGGGGGGCCACAATCGCTCCAGGGTCTCTGTCGGAGCTTTTATGATGCGACCCTCAAGCTTACTGTCTCCGCGTGGTGTTATGGCAACATCTTTCTCACGGCCTGACAGACACTTACGGACAAAGAGGCAGAGCATGTCGGGATCATTCGGCAATGATCCGGGATCTCGGCTCGCCGCTCCCGAACGCGACCCGTTGGCCCGCGGGGATCGAATCGTGGCGGTCCGGGTCCCGGCTTGGGGCGTGGGAGACTGGCGCCGGGGCTCCGCGCCGCCTACCTGATCGGCGCGCCGTTCCCGCCGCGAGCCGTTCCATGCCCGACACGCCCCTCCGCTTCGACGATCTCGACTCCCTGCGCCGCACGGTCGCCGCGTGGCGGGGCGCGGGCGAGCGGATCGTGCTCGTGCCGACCATGGGGGCACTCCATGCCGGGCATCTCGCCCTGGTGGCCCATGGCCGGGCGATCGGGCGCCGGGTGGTGGTCAGCATCTTCGTGAACCCGACCCAGTTCGGTCCGACGGAGGATTTCTCCCGGTATCCGAGGGACACGGAGGCCGATCTCGCCCGGCTGGCGGAGGCCGGGGCCGACGCGGCGTGGCTCCCGAGCGTGGCGACCATGTACCCGGACGGCTTCGCCACCCGCATCGAGCCGGGTCCCGCGGCCGGCGGGCTGTGCGGCGATGTCCGGCCCGGCCACTTCTCCGGCGTCGCGACGGTGGTGACGAAGCTCCTCAACCAAGTCGGGCCCGACATCGCCCTGTTCGGCGAGAAGGACTTTCAGCAGCTCCAGGTGATCCGCTCGGTCGTGCGCGACCTCGACATTCCGGCCGAGATCGCCGGGGTGCCGACCTTGCGCGAGCCGGACGGCCTCGCCCTGTCCTCGCGCAACCGCTACCTCACCCCGGACGAGCGGGCGCGCGCCCCGCGCCTCCATGCGACGCTCGCCGAGATCGCCGAAGGCCTCGCCCGGGGCGCGGCGGCTCATCCGCTCCTCGCCGAGGGAATCGCGGCGCTGGAGGCGGCGGGGTTCGGACCGGTGCAATATCTCGAACTGCGCGATGCGCGGACGCTCGCGCCCCTCGCCCGGGCCGAGCGGGAGGCGCGGCTGCTCGTGGCGGCCTATCTTGGCAAGACGCGGCTCATCGACAACGTGGCGGTTCTGCCCGCCTGACCACCCGCGCCCGCGGGTCCGGCCAGCCCTCTGCGGGCGCGGTCGCAGGGACCGGCGACCGCCTCGGAGCGGGCGCCGATGGAATTACTGTGCCGTAATTCGCCTGAACTCGACTACAATCATGAAAAATCGATCCTGATTTTCATTTCGTATTTGTTTATTTATAGTACTTCTAAAAGATAAAATTTGATTTTTGACACAAACGCGAAAATACCGGCCGCCGATCCCGACAACGAAAGTTGGATTGATGCGCGGCAATTGCTTTATAGTGCAGAGACGTAACCCGACTGCACTTCTTTTTATACTGGTTTCGACCACGAGCATGATCCTGCCCCAGGGCGGCGCCCGGGCCCAGGCCGCGCCGCCGGATGCCGCGCTGGAAGAGATCAGCGTGATCGGCGAGGGCGGCGCCACGACCGGCTACCATCCGCGGCGCAGCCGCTTCGGCGCTGGCGCGGACACGGCCCTGCTCGACACGCCGGCCAACATCGTCGTGGTGCCCCAGGCGGTGCTGCGCGACCAGCGGGTGCTCAGCCTGGACGAGGCCCTGCGCAACGTCAGCGGCATCGCCCAGACCAACAGCCTCGGTGGCACGCAGGAGGGCGTGGTCCGCCGCGGCTTCGGCACGACCCGCGACAGCTCGATCCTGCGGGACGGACGCCGCACCGTCCTCCAGCAGAACTTCAGCCACACCATCGAGCGCGTCGAGGTGCTCAAAGGGCCGGCCTCCCTCCTCTACGGTATCTCGGAGCCGGGCGGGCTGATCAACCTCGTGTCGAAGCGGCCGCTCTTCACGCGGCAGAACAGCCTCGACGTCACCACGACGAGCTTCGGCGGCGCGATCGTCCAGTCGGATCTGACCGGCCCGATCGAGGGGACCAATCTCGCCTACCGGATCGTGGGCGACGTGCAGGACTACGATTACTGGCGCAACTTCGGCACGATCCGCCGACAGATCGCGGCCCCTTCGTTGACGTGGCGGGGCGACGACACCACCGTCACGGTCGGCTACGAGTTCGCGCATTACAACATCCCGTTCGACCGGGGCACGACCTTCGATCCCCACACCGGCCGCCCCGTGCGCGTTCCGCGGTCGCGGCGCTTCGACGAGCCCCTGAGCCGGGTCGAGGCGATGAGCCATCTCGGCAGCCTCGACGTCGACCATCGCTTCAACGACGACTGGGCGCTGCATCTCGGCTTCACCGCGAGCAACCTCACCTACGACGACAACCAGATCCGTCCGGTCGCCTACGACCCGGTCACCGGCCTTCTCACCCGCCGGGCCGACGCGACCCGCGGCGCCGATTTCAATGCCCAGGTCGCCCGGGCGGATCTCGTCGGACGGTTCGAGACGCTGGGCCTGCGCCATGACCTCCTGGTCGGGGCGATGCACGAGCGGGTCGATTACTATCGCCGTTCGAGCTACCGGGGCGCCAACCAGGGCGGCTTCAGCGTGTTCGATCCGGTCTATGGCCAGATCGGAGCCTCCGACCGCCTGTCGCTTCCGGCGAGCAACAACCGCGACCGGCTGATCAACACGAGCCTCTACCTGCAGGACTCGATCCACCTCACCGAGAGGCTGATCCTGGTGGCGGGCGCCAGCGCCCAGTTCTACGACCAGCTGGCCTATGCCGGCGTTCCGGCCAAGGTCTCGACGGATCTCGAGGGGATCAAGCCGCTGCCGCGGGCCGGCCTCGTCTACAAGCTGGCGCCCAACCTTTCGGTCTACGGCAGCTACACCCAATCCTTCCGTCCGAACGTGACCGACCTCGACCGCACCGGGCCGCTTCAGCCCGAAGAGGGCACGGCCTACGAGGTCGGCGTCAAGGCGGAACTCGGAGCCGGCCTGCTCGTGACCGGCGCCTTCTTCGACACCGAGAAGAGCAACGTCCTCGTCACGCAGGTGGTCGACGGCGTCCGCACCGCGTCGACGGTGGGACGGGCCCGCTCGCGCGGCTTCGAGCTCGACATGGCCGGGCAGATCCTGCCGGACTGGGCGGTGATCGGCAGCTACGGGTTCACCGATGCCATCGTCACCGAGGATCCGCTGCTCTCCAGGAACCGGCTGCTCAACACGCCCCGGTCCACGGCCTCGCTCTTCGTCACGCACCAGCTCGGACGCGTGACGCCGGCCATGAGCATCGGATCGCTGAGCCTGAGCGACGGCTTCCTCGAACTGGGATTCGGCGCGCGCTATGTCGGGAAGCGGCCGGGGGATGCGGGCAACACCTTCACGCTGCCCGATTACGTCGTCTGCGACGCCTTTCTGAGCTACCGGACCAGCATGAACGGCCTGCCGGCCGCGCTTCAGCTCAACCTGAAGAACGTGTTCGACGAGACCTATTACCCGTCCGCGGGGGCCAGCAACGTCCTGGTGGCGGTCGGCGAGCCCTTCCAGGCGATGATGACGGCCCGGGTCTCTTGGTGAGATCCGCGGCCGGGGCGTGTCCAGGATGAGCGGGCCGCCCCATGAGACGAGAGTCTCATGAGACGGGAGCCCCTCGAGACGGGGCATGGGTCGACCAGGGGGTTGGAGATCGGCGGGCGCCCACGGCCCGCCCTCGCCGGCCCTGGCCGAGGCCCGGTCAGGCCGCCCGCAGCGGCCCCGTGCGCTCGTGGAAGTCCGGCCCGTTGCCGGTCTTCGCGACGAAGCCCGCGCGGATCACGAAGTCGCCGAAATGCTCGCCCTTCCGGCGGTCCCGGGCGTAGGCCGCAAACAGCGGCTCCAGCGTGTCCTTGATCTCGCCCGCCGTCACGTCCTCCCGGTAGAGCTTGCTCAGGCGAGAGCCGTCGAAGGCGGCGCCGAGATAGAGGTGGTAGCGCTCGGGGCCGCGGCCGACGAGGCCGATCTCGGCGATGAAGGGCCGGGCGCAGCCGTTCGGGCAACCGGTGGAGCGGATCGTGATCTCCTCGTCCTGCAAGCCGTGCCGGGCGAGACTTTCCTCCAACTCGGTGAGAAGGTCGGGCAAGTAGCGCTCGCTCTCGGCCAAAGCCAGGCCGCAGGTCGGCAGCGCGACGCAGGCGAGCGCGCTGCGGCGGATCGCCGAGGCGCCCCGGGTCAGGCCATAGTCGTCGACCAGCGCGTCGATCTCGGCCCGCTTGTTCGCCGGCACGTTGGCGATGATGACGTTCTGGTTGCCGGTGAGCCGGAAATCGCCCTCGTGAATGCCCGCGATCCGGCGCAGGCCCGTAAGGAATTGCGGGCCCCCGTCGATGTCCTTGATGCGGCCCGAGGGCACGTAGAGCGTGAGGTGGTGGCGCCCGTCCTCGCCCTCGACCCAGCCGTAGCGGTCGCCGTTGCCCTCGAAGGTGAAGGGCTTCGGCTCGGCCAGTGTCTTGCCGATCCGCGTTTCGACCTCCGCCCGGAAGGCGTCGAGGCCGAACCGCTCGATCGTGTATTTGAGCCGGGCGTTCTTGCGGTTCTTGCGGTTGCCCCAGTCGCGCTGGACCGTCATCACGGCCTCGGCGACCTTGAGGGCATCCTCCGGCTTGCAGAAGCCCATCACGTCGGCGGTGCGGGGGAAGGTGTCGGTCTCGCCATGGGTCATGCCCATGCCGCCGCCGACGGTGACGTTCCAGCCCGTCACCCGGTTCTTCTTGTCGAGGATGGCGATGAAGCCGAGGTCGTGGGCGAAGATGTCGACCTCGTTCGAGGGCGGCACCGCCACCACGGTCTTGAACTTCCGCGGCAGGTAGGTCTTGCCATAGACCGGCTCGACCTCCGCCGCCTCCTCGCCGCCGACCACGCGCTCGCCGTCGAGCCAGATCTCGCGCCACGCCCCGGTCTTCGGCAGCAGGGTGTCGGAGATGTCCTTAGCGAGCTGGAGCGCGGCCTTGTGGGCGCCGGCCTGGGCCGGGTTCGTCGCGGCCATGACGTTGCGGTTCACGTCGCCGCAGGCCGCGATCGTGTCGAGCAAAGCCGCGTCGATCGCCGCCATGGTGCGCTTGAGGTTCGACTTGATGACGCCGTGATACTGGAAGGTCTGGCGCGTGGTCGCGCGCAGGGCCCCGCCGGCATAGGTCGTGGCGATGTCGTCGAGAGCCAGCCACTGCTTGGGCGTCACGACGCCGCCAGCGATGCGCAGGCGGATCATGAAGCTGTAGGCCTTCTCGAGCTTCTTCTTGGTGCGCTCCGCCCGGATGTCCCGGTCGTCCTGCATGTACATGCCGTGGAACTTGACGAGCTGGCCGTCATCCTCGGAGATCGCGCCGGTGGCGTGCTTGAGGAGCCCGTCGGCCAGACCGCCGCGCAGGTAGCCGCTGGCGATCTTGAGATGCTCGTTATGGGCAAGGCCCGCGGCCTTCGCGGCCTCCGCATCGGTGATCGGCCCGCTCGTCGGCGGCGCCTCGTAGCGGCGGGCGCCCGCACCGGGGGTCTCCAGGGCGGGGCCGTCAGGGGTGTCGATCGGCTTGTGGTCGTCCATGGCGATGATCCGTTTCGCACTCGGCCCCTCCCTCTCGGGGAGGAAGGGGGGCCCTCGCATCGGCGAGGGTCGGGAGAGGGAAGCGCCCTGTCCGGAAAAGTCTCGACAGCACGGTCGGCGCCATCCGCGGCGCCGTTGCGCTGCCCCTCTCCCGCCTCGCTGCGCTCGGGCCCCTCCCCCGCCGAAGGGGGAGGGTGGGTGGTGGTCAGTAAACGTCCTGCTGGTAGCGACGGGCGCGTTCCAGCGAAGCGACATGCGCCTCGGCGTCGGCGCTGCTCAGGCCCTTCGCGCTCTCAAAGGCGCGCACCACGGCCGCGCGCACGTCCTTGGCCATGTTCTTGGCATCGCCGCAGACGTAGAACTGGGCGCCGCCGTCGAGCCAGGCCACCAGTTCGGCGGCGTGCTGATCGATCCGGTCCTGCACATAGATCTTTTCCGGCTGGTCGCGGGAGAAGGCCACGTCGATCTTCGTGAGCGAGCCGTCCTCCAGCGCGTCCTGCCATTCGAGCTGGTACAGGAAGTCGTGGGTGAAGTGGCGGTCGCCGAAGAACAGCCAGGAGCGGCCGGGGGCTTCCGTGGCGCGGCGCTCCTGCACGAAGGCGCGGAACGGCGCCACGCCCGTGCCGGGACCGACCATGATGATGTCGGTCGACGGGTCCGACGGCAGGCGGAAATGCTTGTTCGGCTTCACCCGAACCCGCAGCTTGGCCCCGTTGGCGATGCGATCGGCCACATGGACCGAAGCGACGCCGGATCGCGCCCGGCCATGGGTCTCGTAGCGCACAGCGGCGACGGTCAGGTGCACCTCGTCGCCCACTTCCCTGCGCGAGGAGGCGATCGAGTAGGCCCGCGGCGGCAACGGCCGGGTGACGGTGTTGAGGTGCTCCGCGCTCAGCGTCGTGGGAAAGCGCTCGATCAGGTCGATCAGGTGGCGCCCCTCGATCCAGGCCTTCACCTCGCCGCTCTCCACGAAGGCCTGCGCATCCGCGTGGCCGGTGGCCTTGGCGAAGCGCTCGACGGTGGTGGGCGAGAGCGTGGTGATGTCGCGCTCGGCCAGCAGCGACCGGCGCAGGCCCTCATCCCCCGACAGCCCGGTCGCGCGCAGGATCTCGTCCACGAGCTGCGGGTCGTTCTCGGGGAAGATCTCCAGCGAGTCGCCAGGCTCATAGGCCGGCGCGCCGTCCGCGAATTCGAGGGCGAGGTGGATCGTCTCCTTGTCGGAGCGGGAGGAGTTGAGATTCACGTGGTCGATCACCTCGACCACCACCGGTTCGCGGCTGACCTCGCCGTCCTCGTCCTCGGCGGCGGCGCGGAAATCGACGGCCACGACGTTGTCGGCCGGGACCTCCGCCGGCGCCAGCGCCTTCAGCGCACCCTTGATCCAGGCGGCCGCCGGCGTCTCGAAATCGAGATCGAGGTCGGCGCGGTCGTAGGCACGCCGGGCGCCGAGGGCCTCGAAGCGCGCGTCGAGCGCCTTTCCGATGGCGCAGAACTCCGCGTAGCTGGTGTCACCCAGCGCGAGCACCCCGAAGGCCACCCCTTCGAGCCGCGGCGCGGCGTCGGACATCAGCTCGCCATAGGCCCGCACGGCGCGGGCCGGCGGCTCGCCCTCGCCCCAGGTGGCGGCGATCGCGATGATCTTGCCGGCCTTCGGCAGCGTGGCGAGGTCGAGCTCGGCGAAATCGACGATCCTCGGCTTGAAGCCCTGTTTGCGGGCGAGCTTGCTCACGTCGCTGGCGAGCTTTTCGGAATTGCCCGACTCCGACGCGAACAGGATCGTCAGTGGCTCGGAGGCCTTCGGGGGGGCCGCGGGAGCGGGCGCGGCGGCGCCGGGCTGGCCGGCGGCGGCGTCGAGCCCGGCGAGGAAGCCGGTGAGCCATGCGCGTTGGATCGGCGTCGCCGCGCCGAGCGCCGCGTCGAGATGGGCCCGTTCCTGGTCTCCGAAGGGAGCCGTGCGGGGGAGGATCGCTTGCCTGGACATTATGATGCCATGTCGTCCGCCGGGGCGCCGCTGTCAACGGAGAAATGTCCGTTTTAAAGAACGCCCGAGGAAGAGAAGGGATTGTTCGTTGCTGCGGCGCCGAAAGGAAGTTTATTCTCCGACCACCGCGAGCCGAGGTTCGACCCGCCGCCGCGCCGGTGGGGCCGGCAGTGGCAGGGCCGTGGTTGATTTCACCTTCTCCATGGCGAAGCGGGAGGTGACGTTCTTGAGCGGCAACGTACCGATCAGGTTCTTGTAGAAGGTGTCGTAGGCCGCCATGTCGGCCACGACGACGCGCAGCATGTAGTCGACGTCGCCGGCCATCCGGTAGAATTCGAGCACCTCCGGCATGGCGGCGATCCGGTCGGCGAAGCGCTCCAGCCAATCCTTCGAATGGTCGGCCGTCTCGATGGAGACGAAGACGGTCAGGCCGAGCCCGAGCTTGACGGGATCGAGGACGGCCACGCGCCGGTCGATCACGCCGTCGGCCTCGAGGCGCTGAATGCGCTTCCAGCACGGGGTCTGCGACAGCCCGACCTGCTCGCCGATGGCGGCGATGGAGAGCGTGGCGTCCTTCTGCAGAAGCGCGAGGATCTTCAGGTCGATCGAATCCAAGGGCGGCCTCTCTGAAGGGACCTGGAGGATGCCCGAGCGGAGCCGTCGGCTGGACGCTTGAGCGAGAAGATTCTTTTGTTTTGAGCAACGAACCGCTGCGACAGCCGTTGCCGGGGCGTTCGCACCGCAACGCGGATTTGCGTGTGCGACGGGCGTGACGCCTTGACAGCGTTCGTTATAGCGAACATCTCAGAGCTCCGACAAGCAGGCAATTCGATTTTACGCACATGACCGCTGCCCTCGTCCGGGCGGCCGGGGACCTCGCCGAAGCCATGGCGGGGCTGGACCTCCGGGGGCGTATTCGCCTCGTCGAGGACCGCATCCCGGGCCGGCTCGTCTTCACCACCAGCCTCGGCATCGAGGATCAGGCGCTCACGCACGCGCTCGCCCTGAACAAGGGCCGCACCGAGATCGTCACCCTCGATACCGGCCGGCTGTTCCCCGAGACCTACGACGTGTGGACCGAGACGGAGGCCGCCTACGGCATCCGCATCCGGGCCTACGCGCCGGAGCGGGTGGCCGAGGAGGAGTTCGTGGCCCGCGAGGGGATCAACGGCTTCCGCCATTCGGTCGCCGCGCGGCAGGCCTGCTGCGGCTTCCGCAAGGTCGAGCCGCTGGGCCGCGCCCTGGCCGGCGCGGCGGCGTGGTTCACGGGGCTGCGGGCCGGGCAATCCGCCAACCGGGCCGACACGCCGCTCGCGGAGGCCGACGAGGCCCGCGGGCTCATCAAGATCAACCCGCTGGCCGACTGGTCGCGGGCGGATGTCGACCGCTTCGTGCGGGACAACTTCATCCCCTACAACGCCCTACACGATCGGGGCTTCCCCTCGATCGGCTGCGCCCCCTGCACCCGCGCCGTGAAGATCGGCGAGGACGAGCGCGCCGGCCGCTGGTGGTGGGAGCAGGAATCCAAGAAGGAATGCGGCCTGCACCTGCACGGGCCGGAGGGGGATGTCGCGCCGGGCCAGGAGCCCGCCGCCTTCGAGACGCCCGCCTCGGAGCCGTCCCGGGCCGCGACGCCCCGCGAGAACAGAAGGGAACTGGTCTGATGAGCGCCGTCGCCGCGCCCGCGCGCACCCGCCTGACGCATCTCCAGCGGCTGGAGGCGGAGAGCATCCACATTTTCCGGGAGACGGTCGCCGAGACCGAGAACCCGGTGATGCTCTACTCGATCGGCAAGGATTCCTCCGTCCTGCTGCACCTGGCGCTGAAGGCCTTCGCGCCCGGGCGCCTGCCGTTTCCGTTGATGCACATCGACACGACGTGGAAGTTCAAGGAAATGATCGCCTTCCGCGACGCCCGCGTGAAGGAACTCGGCCTCGACCTCCTCGTGCACACCAACCAGGACGGGCTCGCCAAGGGCATCGGTCCGGTCAGCCACGGCTCGGAGGTGCACACCGACGTGATGAAGACGCAGGCGCTGCGTCAGGCCCTCGACAAGCACAAGTTCGACGCGGCCTTCGGCGGCGCGCGGCGCGACGAGGAGGCGAGCCGCGCCAAGGAGCGCATCGTCTCGCTGCGCAACGGGCAGCACCGCTGGGACCCCAAGCGGCAGCGGGCCGAGCCGTGGCACCTCTACAATTTCAAGAAGCGCCGCGGCGAGAGCTTCCGCGTGTTCCCGCTCTCGAACTGGACCGAGCTCGACATCTGGCTCTATATCGAGCAGGAAAAAATTCCGATCGTACCCCTCTATTTCGCGGCCCAGCGGCCCGTGGTCGAGCGCGACGGCCAGCTCATCATGGTGGATGATGCGCGCCTGCCCCTGGAGCCGGGTGAGACCCCCGAATTGCGGCAGGTCCGGTTCCGGACGCTCGGGTGCTACCCGCTGACTGGCGCGGTCGAGAGTCCGGCCGCGACCCTGCCGGAGATCATCGGCGAGACGCTGGCCGCCCGCACCTCGGAGCGTCAGGGCCGGGTGATCGACAAGGACGGCGCCGGCGCCATGGAACGCAAGAAGCAGGAGGGCTACTTCTGATGACGATCCATCAGTCTCCGGAGGCATTCGGCTACGAGGCCTTCCTTCGCGCCCACCAGAACAAGGAAGTGCTGCGCTTCATCACCTGTGGATCGGTCGATGACGGCAAGTCGACCCTGATCGGCCGGCTGCTGCACGACACCAAGCAAATCTTCGACGATCAGGTGACGGCGCTGCAGCGCGACTCGCGCAAGCATGGCACCCAGGGCGGCGAGGTCGATCTCGCGCTGCTCGTCGACGGTCTCCAGGCCGAGCGCGAGCAGGGCATCACCATCGACGTCGCCTACCGCTTCTTCTCGACGGAGCGGCGCTCGTTCATCGTCGCCGACACCCCCGGCCACGAGCAATACACCCGCAACATGGCCACCGGCGCCTCCACCGCCGACGCGGCGGTGATCCTCGTCGATGCCCGCCACGGCCTGACCCGCCAGACCCGGCGCCACGCGCTGCTGGTCTCGCTGCTCGGCATTCACCGGGTCGTGCTCGCCATCAACAAAATGGATCTCGTCGGCTGGTCCCAGGACAAGTTCGAGGCCATCGTCGCCGGCTTCCAGGCTTTCGCCGCGCCGCTCAACTTCGTGGACGTGCAGGCGATTCCGCTCTCGGCCAAGAACGGCGACAATGTCGTGCTGCCGGGGACCGCCGCTGCGTGGTACACGGGGGTGCCGCTGCTGCGCCACCTCGAAGAGGTGCCGGTGAAGCCGGAGGAGCGCGCCGCCGCCTTCCGCCTGCCGGTACAGTGGGTGAACCGGCCGAATTCGGATTTCCGGGGCTTTGCCGGGCTGATCGCCTCGGGCTCCGTCGCCCCGGGCGACGCCGTCACCGTGGCGCCCTCGGGCCGGCGTTCGACGGTCGCCCGCATCGTCACCGCCGACGGTGATCTGGAGCGCGCGAGCGAGGGCCAGTCGGTCACGCTGGTGCTCGCCGACGAGATCGACGCCTCCCGCGGGGCGGTGATCGCCTCCGCGGACGCGCCGCTGACGCTGACCGACAGTCTCGCGGTGCGCCTGTTCTGGGCCGCCGAGACCGAGCTCGCCCCCGGGGCCAGCCTGTGGGCCAAGGTCGGCACCCAGACGGTCAATGCCGTGGTGACGGCGGTCCACCGCCGCATCGACCCGGAGACCGGGCAGGCCGGCCCGGCGGACAAGCTCGCGGTCAACGATATCGGCGACGTGACCCTGACCCTCGACCGGCAGATCTCTGTCGATCCGTATGTCGAGAACCGCGACACCGGCAGCCTGATCCTGATCGATCGCGAGACCACCGACACCGCCGCCCTCGGTCTCGTCCAGGCCGTCGCCGCGCCGGCGAAGGTGGCTCCGCCCCCGACCGAGACGCCCGCCTTCGAGCCGCTCCCCGCCCGCGGCCTCCTCGCCGGGATCAAGCGCCTATTCGGCGGCTGACCCCTCTTCCCGTCCCCTCCCCCTTGGGAGGGGACGGGGCGCCGCCCTGATCCATCCCCTTCGACGGGCGTTACCTCCCGAACGATGCCGCATCGCCGGCATTCTCCGGAGGATTGTCATGCGCCTATCCCCGTCCCGCGTCGCGGCCTGCCTCGCCCTTGGTCTCCCGCCCGTCGCACCGGCCTGGGCCGAGCCGCCGAACGCCGCGGTGTTCGATTTCCAGTTCGCCAAGGGGGCGTCCACCGAGCCCACCGAGGAGGAGCGGGCGCGGCTGCGACGCACCGGCGACACGCTGCGCACCCTGCTGACCGAGAGCGGACGCTATACCGTCGTGGCGACCGATCCGGTCCGTGACGCCGTCGCCAAGAGCGCGGATCTGCGATCCTGCAACGGCTGCGCCGAGGATTTCGCCAAGCAGCTCGGCGCCGACACCGCGATCACCGGCGAGGTTCAGAAGGTCTCGAACCTCATCCTCAACATCAACGTCTACGTGAAGCCGCTCCGAGAGGGCGCGCCGGAGCAGGCCTACAGCGTGGACCTGCGCGGCAACACCGACGAGTCCTTCGACCGGGGCATCCGGTATCTCGTGAAGAACCGCATGCTCGACGGCCGGTAGTCCGACAGGCGCGCCCGAGGGACGGCACCGCCCTCGGATGGCCGGGATTCGCGCCCTCGAAAAAATGCGTTCCCCTAAGCCGTTGCCGGCTCACGGGTTTGCCGGATCGGACTCGCCAACGGCCAATACAAGACAGCTTGGGCGCATTTTGGGTCTTGACGCGCGGCCAGTACGGTCGCAACCTCATCAAGTGCTTCGCGACAGCAAGCACATAGACCCGGGAACGGCGTGGTCCGCACGTAGTTTCTTGGTGAAAGCTGGAGGAGACAGGGATGACTCCACCGCAGCGTGAAGCCGTGACGACGGCCCGGGCTTGAGTTCGGCCCCGGACCCAGTGGCCCCATACGAACACCCGACGGAAGCGACTCCCTAGGGGCGCAGAAGCGACCGATACGGTACGTCTTCGAACACGCACCAGCCCCACCTGTGGAGCGCTTCCGCCGCGGTTTCGTCCGCGGCGGTTTTGCTGTGTTCCCCGTGTCAGACAATGAAGAGATCGCTGGCGAGAACGGCCGGATGATCGGCGGAGCCGACTTCGCCCAGAATGGCGAAGGTGACGGCCTTCACGCCGCCCTTGCCGTCGACGTCGTAGGCCAGTTTACCCGTCGTCGGATCGTAGAGAACTCGGTCGTCGCCATCGACACCCCCTTTCGAGAGATCCTTGTACAGAGTGTCTACCAGACGTCCTGTGGGCAGGCCCTTGAAGATCGCATCGTCGAGTTTGATGCGATCAAAACGTGAGGTGAAATCAGTGATTCTGTCGACATTGCCGTTTCCGAGGGCGCTGTCGAACACGAATGTGTCGCTTCCCCCCGCACCGGTCAGGATGTCCGCGCCGCCCTTCCCATTGAGGACATCGGCGAAATAGCTTCCCACGATCGTCGTCGCGCCATCGTTTCCGGTCAGGCTGATGGTCCGACCAGAATAATTAAAATAGGGATCGATCTTCAGGATCTCGATCGACTGGTCGTTGGTCAGCCGATAGCTCACGGTGGTGATCACAGTATCCATCCCGCGATCGGCCCGCTCGACAATCTTGTCTTTCGCGTTGTCGACCATGAACGTGTCGTCGCCACCCCATCCGCGCATGACGTCGGCGCCCGTGCTCCCGTCGAGGACGTTGGCGCCGTTGTTGCCGGTCAGCACATTGTCGAGCGCATTGCCGCGACCACTGAGCGCAGCCGTGCCCGTCAGGACCAGCGCCTCGACGTTGTCGAAGAGACCGTAATCCATCGACGTCGTCACGGTATCGTATCCGCTTCCCTGATCCTCGACGACGAAATCGTCGAACGCATCGACGATGTAGGTGTCGTTGCCGCGTCCGCCCTCCATTCGATCGGCGCCGGTGCCGCCATCGAGACGGTCGTCGCCATTCCCACCGGAGAGCTTGTCGTTGCCGGCATACCCCAGCAGGTGATCGTTGCCCTCGCCGCCTTTCAGCAGTTCGGCGAGATCGGTGCGGCTGTTCCCTTTGAGAATGTCGTTCCCGCTGGTGGTTCCTCGAACCAGCGCAAGCGGCAGCGACGAGAGCGACAGGATCTGGACGGTGCTATGCGCCCCGTTCGAGGCACTCTGAGAATCGACGATCAGGGCAAACCGATCGCCTTCAAGCGCGACCGCTCGAACATTATCGAGCAGCTGCCAGCCAACTCCGTAATCTTCTTTGAATTGAAACAGGTCGAACGTTTCTCCCGTGTAAGTCCCACGGGCATCGTACACGTGCGCCCGCACGAGCAGATCAGTCAATCGCGCTTCGCCAGACAGGGCATCATTGCTATATCGCACGATCTGAACCATGCGCCCATCGGACAGTGTGATGAGAGCTTTGAGTGCGTCAATGTCGAACCGATCGTCCTGATCAAAGCTTCCGCTCGCAGTGAACCCGCCGGCCCCATTCGGAACCCAAATTTGTCCATAGAGATTCTGGACGCTCGGCTCGACTCCGTTCATCGGGGAGTTGTCCCTCATGTACGGCCCTTGATAGCTCAAGGCGAATGCGCCATCCGGGAGCGCGGTGACCGCATAGTCCCCCACGAGGGCGCTGCCGTCATCGACCTGGCCGACCACGAAGGTCGGTCCGACGGCGACGCCTGCGGAGGGGATGACGCGGGCAACGACATTGGATCGGTCGCCGATGAGTTCGGTCCACGTCACCAGGAAGCGGCCGTCGGACAGGGCGGTGATCGTGGTGGAGCCGGCCTCGTCCGTTGTCAGGTCGCGATCGAGGATGAGGGTCGTCTTGACCGTGAGGTCCGACTTCAGGATATCGACCGCCCGATGTTTTCCGCTCGTATCCTGACCGATGCGGGCAACGGCGATCACGCCGCTGGTTCCGAAGGCGACGCCGCCGTCGCTGGTGGTGAAAGGAGGCTCGAGGATCTGCGTCAGTTCTGCGCTGTAACCCGTCTCGATCTCACCGGTCGGACCGACCGTCCCGAGAATGATGTGGGTTCTCATTCCGAACGACACCAGCAGAGATCCGTCCGACCGGACCACCGAATGGCCGAATCTCAGATCTTCGTCGAACTTGAGAAGGGGGCCGTTCTGCAGGCCATTCGGCCCGATTGTCGCGAGGAAATCCTCGTCGATCCGCGGCGTGCCGTCACCGGGTTCGGTCTGCCGCTCGAAGATCAGCTTGTAACCGCCATCCGCCGTCGGGATGAGTTCATCGACGGCCGACAGGGGCCCGAACGTCGCCGTGTCGTACAGGTCGCCGACGCGATCGAGTCGCATAGCCATCGCAGCATGTCTCCGGTCTCAATCGGCGCCGGATACCGGTTTTGCGGCGCGCGCCTCAAGCGAAGAGTGTCTTGCGGCGGATTTTACCCGCATTCATTGAATGGCCGCCACAGCCTCCACGGCGCGATACGGCCAAAGGCCAGGACGCTCGGCCCGTCCTCGGTGCTCGCTCACGGATCGCGCTGGCATGGGGGGCGCCTGGCGCGACGCTGCCCCCTCCTCCGAGTGGCCGAACGATGCGGCTGTCGTTCGCGCCGCGATCAGCGCCCCGCCAGCAGCGGCGACCAGGTCGGGTCGGAGGCGAAGCTCGGGGTCGGGACGGGCTGCTCCACCTTGCCGGTGATGTCGACCATGTAGAGCTTGCCGCCGCCCTGGCCGCCGGGATCGCGGAAGAACATCACGTACTGGCCATTCGGCGAGAAGGTGGGGCTCTCGTTGTGGAACCCCTCCGTCAGCACGCGCTCACCCGAGCCGTCGGGGCGCATCACGCAGATGGCGAAGCCGCCCTTGCGCTGGCGGGTGAAGGCGATGAGGTCGCCCCGCGGCGACCAAGCCGGCTGCGAGGCCGCGCCCTCGCCGAAGGAGATGCGCCGGGCGTTCGAGCCATCGGCGCCCATCACGTAGATCTGCTGCGAGCCGCCGCGGTCGGATTCGAACACGATCTGGCTGCCGTCCGGCGCGTAGGACGGCGAAGTGTTGATGGCGAGCCCCTGCGTGATCGGCGTCTGCGCCTTCGAGCCGAGATCGACGGTGACGATGTCGGCATTGCCGCCCTGCTGCACGCTCATCACGAGGCGGCGCCCGTCGGGCGAGAAGCGGGGGCTCGCGCTCATGGAGGCGAAGTTGCCGACCGTCTGGCGCTGGCCGGTCTCCAGGTCGATCATCTGGACCCTGGGCTGCTGGCCCGTGGCCTGGGTCATGAAGGCGATCTCCTGGCCGGCGGGCGAGTAGCGCGGCGCCACCACCGCCACGTCGCCGCCGCTGGTCAGCGCCCGCACGTTGGCGCCGTCCTGATCCATCACCATCAGGCGCTTGCGGCGGTTCTCCTTGGGGCCGGACTCGTCGACGAAGGCGACGCGGCTGTCGAACCACGGGCCGAGGCCGGTGATCTTGGTGTAGACCGCGTCCGAGACGAGGTGGCCGGTGCGGCGGGCGTTGGCGACGTCGGTGCCGTATTGCTGTCCGGTGATCTGCTGGCCCGACCCCACATCCCACAAACGGAACGCCACCGTCAGCCGGCCCGCGGCGTCGCGCCCGACCCGTCCGGTGACGAGCGCCTGAACGCCCGCGCTCCGCCACGACTCGAAGTTCGGCGCCGCGTCGAAGCTCGGGGTCTCGGGGAAGCGCGCCTTCTCCAGCGGCGTGAAGTAGCCCGAACGGCGCAGGTTGTTCGTGATGACGCTCGCCACCAGCGTGCCGAGGCTCGCATCCCCCGCGAAATCCGCGACGGCGATCGGCATCGGCTGGAACGCGCCGCTGCCGATGCGGAGCTGAAGCTGGGCTCGGGCAGGCGTGGCGGCGGGCAGCGCGAGGGCGAGGACGCCGAGGGCGAGCGCAAGGCCGCGCCGGGTGAAGGCTGTTCCAGGCATGGGAAGTCGTCCGGAGAGGCTGGTCGGGGAAGTCGGGAGGGACCGGGCAGGGATCAGACGGGCGAGAACTCGAACTCGGCGTTGATGGCCTTCCAGTCGTTGTAATAGGGCGCGTACTGGGCCGGGATCTTGTAGGGGGCGCAGCGCCGCACCGCCCGCAAGGCGGCCTGGGCGATCGACTGGTCGACCGAGTTCGAGCCCGACCGCACCACCCGCGGCTCTGTGGTGAGCGACCCGTCCTGGTTGAGGCGGATGTCGAGCATCGGCAGGACCACCCCCTGCGTCGCCCCGGGGGGCGCGGAGTAGCACCGCTCGATCTGCTGCTGCAGCATTCCGACCAGGGCGTCGCGCAGGGACGGCGACAGCTTCTGGGCCGTGCCGGTCGCCGTGCCGAGGGAGGCGGTGCGCTGCACCTCGCGCCCGGTCGAGCCGGTCGATTGCGAGGGCGCCCGCGCAGCGAGCGTCTGGCGGATGTCACCGGGATTGAACGTGTTGGCGAGTTCGGCCTGCTGGCGCGCCTTGGCCTCGGCATCGGCCTTCGCCTTTGCGTCGGCCATCGCCTTCGCCTTGGCTTTCGCCGCAGCCTCGGCCTTGGCTTTGGCGTCCGCTTCCGCCTTGGCCGCGGCGTCGGCCTTCGCCTTGGCGTCGGCGAGCTGCTTCTGGTGCTCGGCCTCCGCCTTCGCCTGCGCGTCGGCCTTCGCTTTCGCCTCGGCCTCGGCTTTGGCCCGCGCCTCGGCCTTCGCCTTGGCCTCGGCCTTGGACTTCGCCTCCGCCTTGGACGCGGCTTCCTTGGAAGCGGCTTCCTTGGCAGCGGCTTCGGCCTCGGCCTCGGCCTGCTCGCGCTCGATCAGCTTCTGCAATTCCTCGCGCTTCTCGGCCTCGGCCTTGGCGGCGGCCTTGGCCGCCTCCGCCTTGGTGGCGGCCTCGGCTTTCGCCCGCGCCTCGGCCTTCGCCTTGGCCTCCGCAGCCTTGGCAGCCTCGGCTTTCGCCGCCTCCGCTTTGGCGGCGGCGGCCTTCGCGGCGGCGGCCTCGGCCTCCTCCTTCACCGGATCGGCGGTGTCGGCGCGCAGGGGCATCGCATCGACGGAGGCGAGCTTCATGTCGGCGGTGCGGGTCGGGGCGGCCGGCGCGTCCGTCTCCGCGTTCTCCGGCTCGCGCTCCTCCGGCTTGTCGGAGACCCGCTCGGCCCGATTGGGCGTTTTCTCGGGGCGCTCGGCATCCCGCTGCCCGCGGGTCATCTCCGAAAACGCCTGCTCGCTCAGCACCTCGACGGCCACGCCCTCCTGCGCATCCGGAAGCGCCGGAGCGGCCACGGCGAACAGGGCGCCGGCGAACAGGGCGGCATGGGCCATGCCCGAGATCCAGACGCCCGGTTCCCGGCGATCGAAGTGTGTGGGCCAGCGCAGAGCCACGGTTTGGCAGCGTCCCTAATTGTCGGGTTCGGTGACGAGGGCGACCTTCTTGAAGCCGCCGCCGGTGACGATGGCCATCACCTGCGCCACGCGACCGTAATCGACCCGCTTGTCGCCGCGCACGAACACGCGGTCCTCGGTGCCGTTCTTGGCCGCCTGCATGAGTTGGGGCACGATGGCGGAGTCGGAGAGTTCGACCTCGCCGAGATGGACCTCGCCGGTGCGGCGGATCGAGAGCGTGATCGGCTTCACGTCGGAATTGAGCGGACCCGCCTTGGATTGCGGCAGGTCGAGGGGCACGCCGACCGTCATCATGGGCGCGGCCACCATGAAGACGATGAGGAGCACCAGCACGACGTCGATGAACGGCGTCATGTTGATCTCGTTGATGGCGCCGCCGGTGCGACGCCCGCGGCGGCGCCGCTTGCCGCCGCCCTGGGCGCCGTGCGTCATGGCCATGGCTGCTGCTCCGGGCGGGTCAGGCGGCGACCGAGAGCCGCTCGTCGATCTGGCGCGAGAGGATCGCGGAGAATTCGTCGGCGAAGCCTTCCAGGCGCGACTGCGACTTGGCGACGGTGGCCTGGAGCTTGTTGTAGGCGAGCACTGCGGGGATCGCCGCGAACAGGCCGATGGCGGTGGCGAACAGGGCCTCGGCGATGCCCGGCGCCACGACGGCGAGCGACGTGTTCTTGGAGGCCGCGATCGAGGTGAAGGCGGTCATGATGCCCCAGACCGTGCCGAACAGGCCGATATAGGGACCGGCCGAGCCGATCGAGGCGAGGAACAGGAGCCGGGAATCGAGCCGCTCGACCTCGCGCTGGATCGTCACGTCGAGCACCTTGTCGATGCGCTGCGACAGCGAGTGGATCTGCCGGCCCGAGCCCTCGAAGGAGCGCTTCCACTCCCGCATGGCGGCGACGAAGAGCGCGCCGAGGCCGGTCGGCTGGCGGTCGTTGAAGGACCGGTAGAGCTCCTCCAGGGAGCGGCCGGACCAGAACGCCTCCTCGAAGGCGTCCATCTCCGCCTCGACCCGGCGGAACAGCAGGGACTTGTCGACGATGATCGACCAGCACCAGATCGAGGCGCCGAGCAGGCCCACCATCACGATTTTGACGACGAAATGCGCCTGCCAGAACAGGCCGAACAGGCTCATGTCTGCGACGGGCGCGGCGTGCATGGCATCGGCTGGGGTCATTGAATGATCCTCGCGTCGTCAGGGCCGCGCCGCCGCGGGCCGGACTGCCGACTGATCCTTTGAGCGATAGCGTTTGAGATCACTCGGGAATCTGTCGAAAGTAAGGGTCGAGAGCCCTCCCGGGCCCGGCCCCTTTCGCGGCGCGGTATGAACCCGCCTCCCAAGTCTAAGCCGGCGGCAGGGTTAAGAAACCGTTGCCGACGCGGATCCCAGCCGTTGCCACCGCGACGGGCTGATGCGCGGGACGTGGCTCGTGTGGCAGGGCACAGCGGGTGGGCCAAGGGGGGGGGCAATGGGGTGGGCCAAGGGGGCCGGGCGGATGAACCGGTCGAAGCCGCCGAAGCGGCCAAATTTAACAAATGATAAAAGACAAAAAATCGCTTGAACCTGCTCCTCGATCGATACGGAAGCGCCATCGCAATGATAACGCTGCGTAGGTCTTCACACTTAAACATGACCAGACTACAAGAAGCGGACGGCAAGAGTGTCCCAAAGGTGGCGTTCGCGGCGATCATCGACTCGCTTCCGGTCAACGTCTTGGTCTTGGATCCAGCCGAGGCGACGATCATCTTCGCCAACCGCCGCAGCGTCGAGACGTTGCGTGCCATCCGGGAGCCTCTTCCCGCTTCGGTGAACCCGGATGCGATGGTCGGCCTCTCGATGGACGTGTTCCACAAGAACCCGGCCCATCAGCGCAGCCTCGTCGCCGATCCCTCTCGCCTGCCCTGGCGCACCAAGATCAAGCTGGGCCCGAAGACCCTCGATCTCCACGTCTCTCCCGTGCGGGCCGCCGATGGCCGCTACGTCGCGGCTGTGCTGTCCTGGGCCGACGTGACCCCCTTTACCGAGTCGATCGCGCGCTTCGACGCCGCCATCCGCATGGCGCTCGACGAGACCGCGAATGCCACGAAGGCGATGCGCGGCGCCGCGGAGCCGGTTCTGACCGCGACCGGCGCCACCGCCACCGCCGGAAGCGCCGCGACCAGCGCCTTGGAGACGACGACCAACGTCCAGTCCGTGGCCGCCGCCGTCGAGGAGCTGACGGCCTCGAACGCCGAGATCACCGGGCAGGTGAGCCGCTCCGGCGCGGCCACCGGTCAGGCCGTGACCGAGGCCGGCGCGGCGATGGACAGCGTCAAGGCGTCGTCGGACACGTCGCATCGCATCGGCGAGGTCGTCGGGCTGATCCGTTCGATCGCCAGCCAGACCAACCTCCTCGCCCTCAACGCCACCATCGAGGCGGCGCGGGCGGGCGCCGCCGGGCGCGGCTTCGCGGTCGTCGCCACCGAGGTCAAGGCGCTGGCCGAGCAGACCGCCAAGGCCACCGGTGAGATCGCGCAGCATATCGGCCTGATCCAGGCGGCGACCTCGCAGACCGTCGCAGCCATCGAGCGGATCGCGGGCGTCATCCAGGGTCTCGACGAGGGCGCCACCACGATCGCCGCCGCGGTGGAGGAGCAATCGGCGACGGCCGGAGAGATCAGCCGGAGCGCCCGGGAGGCGGCCGAGCGCACCGGGCGCGTCGGCGGCAGCATCGACGAGGTCGCCGGGGCCGCCGATACCTCCGCCGGCTCGGCCCGCTCGGTCCTCTCGGCGACGACGATCCTCGACGAGCAGATGGAGGAGGTGACCCGCTCGGTCCAGGAATTCCTGGTCGAAGTCAGGCGGATCTGACCTCCGGCGGCGTGAGAGCACGGCGCAGCCCGTCGGGGAGGCGAACCGCCCGCCCGTCTCGCACGCAGGCGACGACGACCTCGGCGCGCACCAGCACGTCCTCTCCGCGCCGCACGACCTGCGCGAGATGCATCGAGGCACCGCGCAAGGCGCTCGACCATGTCAGCACCTCGACCTGATCGTCCATCCGCGCGGGTCGGAGATAATCGAGGGTCATCTTCCGCACCACGAAGACGAGCCCTGACCCGTCGGCATGCAACGCCGATTGGTCGCCGGCCAAGCCCCGCAGAAGTTCCGTGCGCCCGCGCTCCATGAACCGCAGGTAGCTCGCATGGTAGACGAAGCCCGAGAAATCGGTGTCCTCGTAATAGATCCGCAGGGGCAGGCGGTGGGCGTTCGCGGGGATGGCTGAGGTCATGGGGGACCGAGAGACGTCTGAGGGGAGGCGCGGTGCAGCGCCTCGCTGCGGCTCGATGTAACCAGTCGATCGGCGCAGGGCGAGATCAGGCAAACCGGCCCGACCTCGGACGAAGCTCCAAACGGCGAAGGCCGCCCCGAGGGACGGCCTTCGCCGATGCGAGGGTTCGATGCGAGCGTTCGATGCGAGCGTTCTTGGACGAACTCAGCCGCCGATGCGGCCCGCCAGCGTCGCCGACTCGGCGTGCTGGTCGGCGATGTAGGGCAGCGCCTCGTTGGCGAAGGTGCGGCCGGCCGCGCTGTCGCCGGTGCGGGCGTAGCGGCTGTAGAGCGCGAGGGTCCGCGCATCCGAGCGGGCCTGCTGGCCGACATAGGTGCGGTCGAATTCGCGGGCCGAGCGGGCCGCCCTCAGGCGCTCCAGGCGGTTCTGGCCGTTGGGGCCGACGGCGACGCGGCGGCCGGGCTCGGCCGGACTGTTGTCGATGAGGCCGACGCCGCCGAGCACACCGCCGACGATGCCGGTGCCGAGATTGGCCGCCAGCGTGACGGGCGCGAGCACAAGGCCGACCGGGTTGTCGAGACGGGTTGGAATGCCCTGGCTGTCGGGGACGATCCGGCCGCTGGCGGACAGCGAGGTGCCCTGGGGCAGCAGCGCCTTGGTGGTTGCATCACGCTCCACCAGCACCCGGTTGGCGTAGCGGCGCACGCGCGGGTTGCGGGAGCGCTCCAGGGCGATGCGGCTCGCCTCGATGCTCACGGCGTCCGAGCGCAGGGCTTCGGCGCGGAACTCCGGCGTGGAGGCGGCGGCGGCCCCGATCGGCGCGTCGGCACCGATGCGCAGCAGCAGGGCATCCTGCGCCAGGGCGGGGGTGGTGAGGGCGGCCACGGACAGGCCGAGGGCGGCCAGGACGGTCGTCTTCATAGGGGAATCTTCCTCGGGAATCGGGCTTGCGGCGTGGGTTCGCCGACGCTCCCGTGTGGAAGCGTTCGCGGCCCCAACAGATGCGAAACCCGCGTGTTCCGCATGCCAACGATCCTGTGATGACAGGATCAAGGGAGCGCCGATCCGCCGCGGTTCGGGCGGGGCCGATCGAAATCGCAGACAAAATCAACAGCTTGATAGAAGGACGCCGTGGATCGCGGTCACATCCGAGCGGCCTGGATCGCCCGGCCCCCGGCTTCGAGGGCGAATGCGCTATGCGTTGGCGACATATCTTTCAGACCGCTCCGTCCTCGGCACCGAGATCCACCACCACGATCTCCGGCGGTACGCCGAGCCGCACTGGAGCGACGCTCATGCCGAGACCGCCGGAGACGATGAGGTCGGCCTGCTCGCGGACATGACCATAGGCGAAGCGTTCGCCGTAGCGTGACGGCACCACGGGCGCGTGGCCGAACAGGCGCACCTGCCCGCCATGCGTGTGACCCGACAGCGTCAGCGCGATCCGCGGCGGTACATGAGGAAAGATATCGGGCTCGTGCGCCAGCAGGATCGCGGGCGCGCCTTCGGGAATTCGGGCGAGCGTGCCGGGCAGATCGTCCCGGCCGATGCCGGCCGCGCCGCGGTGCTGGCGGCTCGGCTGGAAGGCGAGCTGGTCGCCGAGCCCCGCGAGCCAGACGGTATGGCCGCGGACCGTCAGCGGCTGCGCCTCGTTCTCCAGCACGCGGATGCCGCTCCGGGTCAGCGCCGCGCCCGCGATGGTCGGGCCGGCGCCGCGGCGTTGCGCCGTGCGGTCCTCCCACCAATCGTGGTTGCCCAGGATGGCGTAGGTGCCGAGCGGCGCCGTGAGTCGCCCCAAGACGGGTGCCCACTCGGCCGCCTCCACATGTCGGGTCACCATGTTCATGCCCGAGACGTAGTCGCCGAGCAGCACGGTCACATCGCCACCCAGCGCGTTGGCCGCAGCGACGATGCCGGCAATTCGCGAGAGCGGCATCCACGGCTCGCAGGCATGCAGGTCGGCGAGTGCCACAATGCGCAGGGTCAAGCCCGGCGGCCAGGGCCCGAGCGGGCGCAAGGCATAACGGGTCACGACGAGGCGCATCGGCGCGATCCCGACGGCGTAGGCGCCGGTGCCGAGCCCAGCGAGTGCGAGGCCGCCGAGGCCAGTCAGCACCGTGCGGCGGGTGACGCGCGCCGGCACGCCGCCTCAGGCCTCCGGATCGTTGGCGCCACCGAACAGGCCGAACTGCGTCGCCGGATCGCGCCGCGGCTCGGCAAAGCCCATATGGCGGAAGGCGTGCGGGGTCAGCACGCGGCCGCGGGGGGTGCGCTGCACGAAGCCCTTCTGGATCAGGTAGGGCTCGATGATGTCCTCGATGGCGTCGCGGGGCTCGGAGAGGGCCGCCGCGATCGTCTCGATCCCGACCGGCCCGCCGCCGAAGGAGGCGGCGATCAGCGTCAGGTACTTGCGATCCATCACGTCGAGGCCGACGGGGTCCACGTCGAGCATCAGCAGGGCCCGGTCGGCGATTTCCCGGGTGACGGTGGGCGCGTCTTCGACGATGGCGAAGTCGCGCACCCGGCGCAGCAGACGCCCGGCGATGCGCGGCGTGCCCCGCGCCCGCTTGGCGATCTCGTTGGCGCCCTCCTCCGACATGCCGAGGCCCAACACCCGGGCGCCGCGGCGCACGATGAGTTCGAGCTCGTCGATCTCGTAGAATTCCAGCCGGATCGGGATGCCGAAGCGGTCGCGCAGCGGCGTCGTCAGCAGGCCGGCGCGGGTGGTGGCGCCCACCAGCGTGAACTTCGGCAGCTCGATCTTGACGGAGCGGGCGGCCGGGCCCTCGCCGATGATGAGGTCGAGCTGGTAATCCTCCATCGCCGGATAGAGAATCTCCTCCACCGCCGGGTTGAGGCGGTGGATCTCGTCGATGAAGAGCACGTCGCGCTCTTCGAGGTTCGTGAGCTGGGCGGCGAGGTCGCCCGCCTTCGCGATGACCGGGCCGGAGGTCGAGCGGAAGTTCACCCCGAGTTCGCGGGCGACGATCTGGGCGAGCGTGGTCTTGCCGAGGCCGGGCGGGCCGACGAACAGGACGTGGTCGAGGGCCTGGCCGGTCTTCTTGGCTGCCTCGATGAAGATCTGCATGTTGGCGCGGGCCGCCCGCTGGCCGATGAACTCGGACAGGCTGAGGGGGCGGATCGACTGATCGGCATCGTCCGGCCGGCGCTCCGGCGTCAGCAGGGTCTTCTCGGAAGGTCTGGCTTTGCTCACGGGGGTCTCGCGGGGCGACCGGCGCCCCGGGTTTTGCACATCCAGGCGGCCCGCACCACCGCGGCACGGGGCCCGGCCCCACGGGCGCCGCAACGCGGGACAACGCCCATCGGGCGCGCGGAGGGAGATGGTAACCATCCCCCCGGATGATCGCGCTTCGTGTCCCCGACGAGACCCGCGATGCCGTACGTCCTCCCCGCCCCGCGCGGCACCCGGCTGCTCGGCGGTGCCGCGGCCCTCGCCCTGCTGCTCGCCACGCCGCTTCGGGCCGAGCCTCCACCCGAGCCCCGCTCCGACTCCCGGATCAACCTGCGAATCGAGCCCCGCGCCGAGGGCAAGGCCGAGCCGAAACCGGAGCTGCGGCCCGATCCCAACCCGGAGGCCAAAACCGAGAAGGCAGAGCCCAAGCCGGCAAGGGCCGAGACGCGGCCGGACGCCGCTCCGACCGAACCGGCGCCCGTCAAGAAGGTGTCACGGGAGCTGCCGCCGACCGTCTACGCCCGCGTCTCCGAAGATCCACTGCCGACCTACACGGCGCAGACCTTCGTCGAGACGATGCGGGCCGCCGAGCGCTATCAGATCTATGCCGAGGCCGGCGGCTGGAAGACCCTGCCGCCCGACTTCGCCCCGAAGCCCGGCGACAGCCATCCGGCGATCCCGTCGTTGCGCCACCACCTGACGCTGACCGGCGACCTGCCCGCCGAGGCGCCGCCCTCCGATCGCTACGACCCGCCGCTGGTGGCCGCCGTGAAAGCCTTCCAGGCCCGGCACGGCCTGCCGGATTCAGGCATCCTCGGACGGCTGACGCTCAACGCCCTGAACGTGCCGGCGGAGGTCCGCCAGCGGCAGCTGCGCGCCTCGGCCCAGCGGGTGTTGGGATCGAACTTCGCGTTCGGCGAGCGCTACGTCGCCGTCAACATCCCCTCGGCGACCGTCGAGGCGGTGGAGAATGGCGCGGTGACCCGCCGCTACGTCGCGGTGGTCGGCAAGCCCGACAAGCAGACGCCGACGGTCGAGACCCGCATCACCGACGTCAACCTCAACCCGACCTGGACCGTGCCGATCTCGGTGATCAAGAACGAGATCATCCCGACGATGCGCAAGAATCCGGGATATCTGGCCAAGAACCACATCCGCATCCTCGGCCCCGGTGGGGTCGAGGTCGATCCGACGACGATCGACTGGACCACCGAAAAGGCGGCCAACTACACGCTGCGCCAGGATGCCGGCTTCGACAATTCGCTCGGGCAGGTGCGGATCGACATGCCGAACCGCCACGCGATCTACATGCACGACACGCCCTCGAAGTCGCTCTTCGCCGGCTCGGTCCGGTTCCACTCCCATGGCTGCGTGCGCGTCGGGCAGGTGAAGGAGTTCGCCGCCTGGCTGCTCCAGGGCACCGAGGGGCCGAACGGGGCCGGCTCGGTCTGGGGTCCGATCGAGATCGAGACCGGGATCGCCACGGGCGACCGGCGCGACGTCAAGCTCGTCAAGCCGGTGCCGGTGGCCTTCGTCTATCTCACCGGCTACGCGACCACGGACGGGCGGGTGCATTTCCGCGACGACATCTACGGCCTCGACACGCCCTCCGCCGCCCCGGCCGGGACCGCTGCCGCGGCGAAGCCCGCCGCCCCGCCGCCCGATGTCGCGACCACGGGCGCGCTCGGCCAGCGGGGCCTGCCGTCGCGGTCCGAGGCCGCGGGCGGGACGCCGCGCCCTCCCGCGCCGGCGGCCAAGCCGGCGGTCAAGGTCGAAGGCGCACGGCCCGAGGCGCCAAGGGCCGTCGCTCCCGCACCAGGGCCGGCCCCGATCGCGGCGAAGCCGCCCGTCCGCCGGGCCGTCCCTGCGCCGGACGGCGAGCCGGGCCTCGTTCCGCCGGGTCTCGTCGGCGGGAGGACCTGAGCCGGCATGCGCCATGGAGCCTTGGCATCCCCCGACAGGGAGGCTGCCATGCGCGCTGGAACAATCGCCTCGAAAACCTCATTCTGCCCGACGAGTGCCGGCGCTCGGACGCTGGCCGCGTTTCGAAGACAGTTTGAGGATTTCCGCGATGGCCAAGGCTAAACTGCGCGTCGCCAGCGACCGGCTCAACACCCCGACCGACCTCAATCCGGAGGACGTCACCAAGATCGCGCATGGCTTGACCGTGCTGCTGTCGGACCTGTTCGCGCTCTTTATCAAGACCAAGAACTTCCATTGGCATGTCAGCGGCCCGAATTTCCGCGACTACCATCTCCTGCTCGACGAGCAATCCGAGCAGATTTTCTCGATCATCGACGCGGTCGGCGAGCGCGCCCGCAAGATCGGCGGCACCACCCTGCGCTCGCTCGGTCAGGCCGAGGGCCTCAAGCGCGTCCAGGACAACAACGCCGATTACGTCAGCCCGCTCGAGATGCTCAAGGAGTTGCGGGACGACAACAAGACGCTCACCGCCAACATGCGCGAGCTGCACGCGGTGACCGACGAGGCGAACGACGTCTCGACCACGAGCCTCCTGGAGGAGTGGATCGACCAGGCCGAGGAGCGCACGTGGTTCCTCTACGAGTCGACCCGCGACGCCACCGAGAGCGGCCACTGACCCCCGCCGACATCGTCATCGAAAGGGCCGCCGATCCGAGAGGGTCGGCGGCCTTTCTCATGCGCTGCCGCCGGCCCCGACCCGCAGCTTGACCTTGACGAGGCCGGACTCGTCCGGGGCGAGCCGCTCCTCGAAGCCGAGATGGCGGCAGACGGAGCGCATGGCCCGGTTCTCGGCGAGCACGCTGCCCTCGACGCAGGCGATGCCCTCCGTACGGGCCCAGTCGATCATCATGCGCATCAGGGCGATGCCGAGGCCGGTGCCCTTGATGTCGGAGCGCACGAGAATTGCGAACTCGCCCGAATCATGGTTGGCGTCAGCGTGGAGCCGGACGGCGCCGAGCATGCGCCGGTCGCCGTCCGGCCCCTCCTCGGTGGCCACGAAGGCGATAGCCCGGGAATAATCGAGCTGGGTCAGCCGGGCCAGGAAGGCGTGGCTGAACTCACGCACGGGGGCGAAGAAGCGCAGGCGCACGTCCTCCGGATCGACCTGTCCGAAGAAGGCGCGGAACATCCCCTCGTCCTCGGGCCGCACCGGGCGGACCTGGATGCGCCGGTCGCCGGCCACGAGCCGCCGCTCCCACTCGGCCGGATAGGGTCGGATCGCGAAGCGGGGATGCCATCGGCCGCGGCGGCGCTCCGACCCGGCCTCCGCCTCGATCCGCACCCGCGCGTCGAGAGCGAGAACGCCGTCCGCGTCGGCGAGCAGGGGGTTGATGTCGAGTTCGCGCACCGCCGGCAGGTCGGCGGCGAGCTGGGCGAGTTTGACGAGGGTGAGCGCGATGGCGCCCGTGTCGGCGGCGGGCACGTCGCGGTAGGCCGCCAGCCGGCGGGCGACGCGGGTGCGCCCGATCAGTTCGCCCGCCAGAGCGAGGTCGAGGGGCGGCAGGCCGAGCGCCCGGTCATCGATCACCTCCACCGCCGTGCCACCGCGGCCGAACACGACGACGGGGCCGAAGACCGGATCCTCCGCGAGCCCCGCGATCAGCTCCCGTGCCTGGGGCCGGCGCACCGTCGGCTGGATCGCGAACCCGGCGATGCGGGCCTCTGGGCGCAGAGCCCGCACCCGGGCGATCATGGCCCGGGCGGCCTCGCGGACGTCGGCCTCGGACGTGAGGCCGAGGCGCACGCCGCCGACCTCCGACTTGTGCACGACGTCCGGCGAGACGAGCTTGAGGGCCACGGTCCCTCCAGCGGCGATGAACGGCCAGGCCGCAGCGGCGGCTCCCTCGGGATCGGGGGCGAGGGCGACGGGCACCGACTCGATCCGGTAGGCGGCGAGCAAAGCGGCGATGGCGCCGGGATCGAGCCAGGTCCGGCCCTCGGCCAGCGCCTGCTCGACGATTCCCCGGGCCGCGGCGATGTCCGGCGAGAAGTCCCGCGGCAGCGAAGCGGGGGTGCGCATGAGGTCGTCCTGGGCCTCGCGGTAGCGCACGAGGTGCAGGAAGCCTTCGACCGCGTCGGCATCGGTCGGGAACAGGGGAATCTTGGCCTCGCCGTAGATCGTCCGGATCGCCTCGTCCTCGCCGATCGAGACGGCGAAGACCGGCTTGCGCCGCCCGGCCTTGCGGCCCGACGCGACGGCGGCGGCGACGGTCTGCGCCACCGCGCGGCTACCGGCCCGGGCGGTCGGCACATGGATCGCGAGCAGGGCATCGCTCTCACGGCAGGCGAGCAGCGGCTCCAGGGCGCGGGCATAGTCCTCCGGCACCGCGTCGATGCCGAGATCGAGGGGGTTGGCCCGCCCGCCATGCCGCACCGGCTCCAGGGCCGCGAGCGCGGCCGGCGAGGGCGCAGAGAGGGCACCGCCCCGGTCGGCGAGGCCGTCGGCGGCGAGAGCACCGATGCCGCGGCCGTTCGAGACGATCATCAGGCGATGGCCCGGGAAGGGGCGCTGGCGCCCCAGCGTCTCGACCGCCGAGAACATCGCGTCGAGCCCGTCGACGGCCAGCAGGCCGGCCCGGCGGAACGCGGCCTCGTAGACCGCGCCCGGCCGGGCCAGGGCGCCCGTATGGGTCTCGGGGGCGTGGGCGGACGCCTCGTGACGGCCGGTGCGCAGCACCACGACCGGCTTGGCCCGGGCCGCGGCCCGGGCGGCGCTCAGGAATTTCCGGGCATCCGCGACGTGGTGGAGGGAGAGGATGATCGCGCGGGTGTGGAAATCCTCGGCGAAATGGTCGAGGCAGTCGGCCACGTCGACATCCGCCGAACGGCCGAGGGTCATCACCGCCGAGAAGCCGACACCGCGCCGGCCCGCCCAGGCGGCGATGGCGGAGGCGACGGTGCCCGATTGCGAGATCAGCGCGAGGTCGCCGGGCTTCGGGGGTTGGGCGAGGAGGCTGGCGTTGAGGCCCTTGGCCGGGACGCTGAGGCCGACGCTGTCGGGCCCGATCAGGCGCAGGCCGTAGCGCCGAGCCGTGGCCTGGGCCGCGCCCATCGGTGCGGCCTCGCCCTGGCCGAGATGGGCCGAGAGCACCACCGCCGCGGCGGCCCCGGCCCGGCCCGCCTCCTCGACGATGCCGGGCACCGCCCCCGGGGGCGTCGCCACCATGACGAGGTCCGGGGGCTGGGCGAGGCCGGCGATGGAGGGCACGCAGGCGAGCCCGTCGACGCTCGCCTCCCGGGGATGGACCGGAACGATCTCGCCCTCGAACCCGCCCGCGCGCAGGCCGTCGATGATGGCCCGGCCGACCGAACCCGGCCGGTCTCCGGCGCCAACCACCGCGATCCGGCGCGGGGCCAGGAGGTCGTCGAATCGATAAGTGCTCATCGCTCGCCGAAGATCAGGACGGAGGGCGACGGTTTAGACCATGTCAGGCGGGAACGGTTATTCCGCCGCCTGCCGGGTCGCCTCGCGGAAGGGATGGGCCGGATAGGTGCCGATGATGCGCACCTCGCGGGAGAAGTAGCGCAGTTCGTCGAGGGCGCGACGCAGGCCGTCATCCTCGGGATGGCCGTCGACCTCGGCGTAGAACTGGGTCGCGGTGAACTGGCCCTCGACCATGTAGCTTTCGAGCTTCGACATGTTGACGCCGTTGGTGGCGAAGCCGCCAAGCGCCTTGTAGAGCGCCGCCGGGATGTTGCGCACCCGGAAGATGAAGCTCGTGACATGGGCGCCGTCGCCGGGATCGGACGGCACGGCCTCGGGCGCGAACACGACGAAGCGCGTGGTGTTGTGGGCCTCGTCCTCCACGTCCCGCTCCAGGATGTCGAGACCGTAGACCTCGGCCGCGAGCGCCGGGGCGAGCGCGGCGCGGGTCGGATCGCCCGCCTCGGCCACCTCGCGGGCCGCGCCCGCGGTGTCGCCCGCGACCACGGCCTTGAGGCCGAGGCGGCGGATGACGCGGCGGCACTGGCCCAAGGCGTGGACGTGGCTGTGCGCGCTGCGCAGCCCCTCCGCCGGGGCGCCGGGCAGCACCATGAGCTGGAAGTGGATCGGCAGGAAGTGCTCGGCGATGATGTGCAGCCGGGCCGTCGGGATCAGGTGGTGGATGTCGGCGACCCGGCCGGCGATCGAGTTCTCGATCGGGATCATGGCGAGGCCGGCCGCGCCTTCGTTCACCGCCGCGAAGGCGTCCTCGAAGGTTGGGCAGGGAAGATAGGTCCAGTCCGGATAGGCCTGAGCGCAGATGATGTGCGAGTTGGCTCCGGGCTCGCCCTGATAGGCAATGGTGCGGTCGGTCATGGCGCGGGACGCTTCAGTTGAGGCGGCGGGTGGCGAGCAGCGCCCGGGCGCGTTCCAGGTCGGCCGGGGTGTCGACGCCGAGGGGCAGGTCGGTGACGAGGGCGGCGTCGATGCGCATCCCGGCCTCCAGCGCCCGCAGCTGCTCCAGCTTCTCCCGGCGCTCCAGCTCCCCCTGCGGCAGGCGGACGAAGCGCGCGAGCGCCTTCCGGCGATAGGCGTAGAGGCCGATATGGTGGAACAGCGGCCCATCCCCCCAGGGCGCCCGGGCGCGCGTGAAGGCGAGCGCCCGGAGGCGATTGGGGCCGACGGTGTGACCGATGATCTTGACGACGTTCGGGGCGTCGGCCTCCTCCGACCGCTCGATCACCGCCGCCAGGGTGGCGATGTCGACATGCGGATCGGCCAGCGGCATCACCGCCGCGCCGATGATCGCCGGGTCGATGGTCGGGAGGTCGCCCTGCACGTTGACGACGACATCGTGATGGCCCTCCGGATCGATGATCTCCAGCGCCTCGGCGAGGCGGTCGGAGCCCGAGGGGTGGTCGGCCCGGGTCATCACCGCGAGCCCGCCGCGGGACTCGATGGCGTCGACGATCTCGGGCGAGTCGGTCGCGACCACGACGGGGCCGATCCCCGATTCGACGGCGCGTCGCCAGACATGGACGATCATCGGCTCACCCGCGAGGTCGGCGAGCGGCTTGTTCGGCAGGCGCGTGGCGGCGAGCCGGGCCGGAATCAGAATGAGCGGATCGGACATGGCGTGGGGCGATGACCTTGCGGCGTCGCGGGCGGCTCTACCAGCGGCGGCCGGGCTTGTCATCGCGGGGGGGAAAGCAGGGGACCGCCGTGGCTGGTATACCAGCCCATGGGAAAACCGGCCGTGCGACAGCGCGCTGCGCGCGCGGGCCATTGTCAAGATCGGCCCCGAACGGCTAATCACCCTCGAAATCTTCCAAAGTCCGGCGTCTTGCCCGTCGGGCCCCCATTCGCCGGGTCCCTCATCCCGCGCGCCGGAGCAGTCGAGCATGGATTCCTTCGAGCTGAACAAGGTCGCCGGCGCAGTTCTCGGCGCCCTGCTGTTCGCAGTCGGGTCGGGTTTCGTGGCGGAGCTGATCTACCACCCGAAGCCCGCGGGCAGCGCGGGCTACGCGCTGCCCGAACCGGAGCCGAAGGCCGCCGCTTCGGCCGCCGCCGCGCCGAAAGCCGAACCGGTCGCCGTGCGGCTCGCCAGCGCCGACGCCGACAAGGGCAAGGGCGGCACCAAGGCCTGCGCCGCCTGCCACAGCTTCGAGAAGGGCGGCCCGAACAAGGTCGGCCCGGACCTGTGGGACGTCGTCGAGCGGGAGAAGGCGCATGCCGCCGGCTTCGAGTACTCGGCCGGCCTGAAGGAGAAGGGCGGCACCTGGACCTACGAGGATCTCGATCACTTCCTCGAGAACCCGAAGGGCTATGCCAAGGGCACCAAGATGGCCTTCGCGGGCATCGGCTCGCCGACCGAGCGCGCCAACGTGATCGCCTATCTGCGCACCCTCTCCGACAGCCCCAAGCCGCTCCCGGTCGCCGAGAAGAAGGACGAGGCGGCCAAGCCCGCCGAAGGCGAGAAAAAGCCCGCCGAGGCCGAGAAGAAGGCCGAGGGCGAGAAGCCGGCCGCCAAGCCGCCGGAGAGCAAGCCCCCGGAGAGCAAGCCCGCCGACAAGGCCCCCGAGAGCCAGACCGGCGACAAGGACAAGAAGCCCGAGACCAACGCACCCCAGGGCGCCGAGGGCGACGGCAAGGGCACGGCCCGTCCGGTCCCGGCCCCCGAGGTGCAGCCCCAGCGCAACGAGGTCGCGCCGCCCCAGGCGCCGGAGGCCAAGCCGTCGGGCGACGTCGACACCCAGAAGGCGCCGGCCTCCCCCGAGGCCCCGGCGGCCACAGAGGCGCCGGCCAAGGCCGATCCCGAGGCGCCCAAGCCGTAAGGCGACGATTCATCGAGACCAGGAAGGCCGGGCCGGAGCGCCCGGCCTTTTTCGTTGGGCAGTCGTTTTTCGGACAGGCAGTCGTTTTTCGGACAGACAGGCCTCTTTCGGTCGGACAGGCGCGTCCGGCGAGGCTGCGCGCTCGCGGCGGCTTGGCGCGGGGGGCCCGGGCGTCCTAGAACGAGCCCGGATTTTCGCCCGTTCCGACGAACGGGTGCGACAGACGGGAGACCGCGCCCAGGTGACAGGACACGCCGTGATCGCACGCCGCAGCTTCCTTGCCGGAGCGCTCGCCGCCCTCGGCCTCCGCGGGCCCGCCGCCGCCCAGGAGCCGGCGGAATCGGCGGCCAAGGCCTCGGCCCAGGCAGCCCCCGACCGCTGGCGCCACGCCCTGACCCTGCTCGGCGAACCGAAATACGGGCCCGACTTCCCCCATTTCGAGTATGTCGACCCGAAGGCCCCGGTCGGCGGCCTCGTCCGCCTCGGGGCGCAGGGCGGGTTCGACAATCTCAACGTCGTCGTCAACGGGCTGAAGGGCGACCTCGAAGGCGGGATCACCCAGATCTACGACACGCTGATGGAGGATTCGGGCGATGAGCCGTTCTCCTCCTACGGCCTGCTCGCCGAGGCGGTGCGCGTCGCCCCCGACGGGATGTCCGTGACCTACCGCCTCCGGGCCGGCGCCCGCTGGCACGACGGCCGGCCCGTCACGGTCGAGGACGTGATCTGGTCCTTCGAGACGCTCAAGGCCAACAGCCCGTTCTACGCCGCCTATTACCACAGCGTGACCGGGGCCGAGCCGGGCTCCGAGCGCGAGATCACCTTCCGCTTCTCGGAATCCGGCAACCGCGAGCTGCCCCAGGTGCTGGGTCAGATGCAGGTGCTGCCGAAGCACTGGTGGACCGGCCAGACCGCGGACGGCAAGCCACGCAACCCCGCCGAGACGACGCTGGAGATCCCGCTCGGCTCCGGCCCCTACCGGCTCGTCAAGCTCGATCCAGGCCGGTCGGCGACCTACGAGCGCGTCGCGGACTACTGGGGCGAGGACCTGTCCGTGAACCGCGGACGCAACAATTTCGGCACGATCCGCTTCGAGTATTTTCGCGATGGATCGGTGCTGCTGGAGGCCCTCAAGGGCGACCTCTACGATTTCCGCACCGAGAACGTCGCCCGCAACTGGGCCACGCAATTCGACGATTTCCCCGCGGTCCGCGAGGGCCGGCTCGTCAAGGAGGAATTCCCGGGCCGCGGCACCGGGATCATGCAGGCCTTCACGTTCAACCTGCGCCGGGACAAGTTCAAGGACGAGCGGGTGCGGCGCGCCTTCAACCTCGCCATGAACTTCGAGGAGATGAACCGGCAGCTGTTTTACGGACAGTACCAGCGCATCAATTCCTACTTCTTCGGCTCCGAACTCGCCTCTTCCGGCCTGCCCGAGGGCAACGAGCGGGCGATCCTGGAGAGCGTCAAGGACAAGCTGCCGCCCCGCGTCTTCACCGAGGTCTACAAGAACCCGGTCAACGACACGCCGGAGGCCGTGCGGGCGAACCTGCGCCAGGCGGTCGGCCTCCTCAAGGAGGCCGGCTTCGAGCTCAAGAGCGGGCAGATGGTCAACAAGACCACCGGCGAGCCCTTCACGGTCGAGTTCCTGGAATTTCAGAACGTGTTCGAGCGGGTGATCCTGCCGTTCGCGGCGCAGCTCAAGCTCATCGGCATCCAGTGCAGCGTACGGGTGATCGATCAGGCCCAGTACCAGAACCGCCTGCGCGCCTTCGACTTCGACATCACGACCACGAGCTGGCCGGAATCGCTCTCGCCGGGCAACGAGCAGCGCGAGTACTGGGGCTCGGCCGCCGCCGAGAAGCCCGGAACGCGCAACGTCGCCGGCATTCAGGACGCCGGCATCGACGCCCTGATCGAGAAGGTGATCTTCGCGAGCGACCGCGAGACGCTGGTGGCCTCCACCCGCGCCCTCGACCGGGCGCTCCTCGCCCACAACTACGTCCTGCCGCAATGGTCCTCGCCGGTCGTCCGAACGATCCGCTGGAACCGCTTCGGCCGCCCGGCAGTGCTGCCGCGCTACGGCTCCTCGGGCTTTCCGACGATCTGGTGGTACGACGAGGCGCGCGCCGCCAAGACCGGGGCACCGCGTTGAGCGCCCGCCCGACGCGCCGCGGGCTCGTCCTCGGCACCGGGGCGCTCGCCGCGGCCGCCGCCTTCCCCCACCGCCTCCGCGCCGAGGGCGCCGAGCCCACCGGGGCCCGCCACGGACTGTCGAGCTTCGGCGAGCTCAAATACGGCCCCGACTTCCCGAACTTCGACTACGTGAACCCGATGGCCCCGCGGGGTGGACGATTCTCGTCCCAGCTCGTCCAGACCTTCGGCAACCAGGGCTTCGATTCCTTCGATACACTCAACCCTTACGTGTTCCGCGGCAACGGCGCCGGCGGGCTGAACTTCACCTTCGACAGCCTGATGGTGCGCGCCCTCGACGAGCCGGATGCCGCCTACGGGCTGATCGCCCGCACGGTGGAGACGAGCCCGGACGGCCTGACCCAGCGCTTCCGGCTGCGGCCACAGGCCTATTTCCACGACGGCTCGAAGCTCACCGCGCGCGACGTCGCCTTTTCGCTCAAGATTCTGCGCGACAAGGGCCATCCGGCGATTTCGCAGGAAATCCTCGATCTCGAGGATGCGGTGGCGGAAGCCGACGACGTGGTACTGGTGCGCTACAAGCCGGGCTATGCCCGCGACCTGCCGCAGACGGTGGCCGGCCTGCCGATCTTCTCCGAGACGTGGTGGAAGGGCCGCGATTTCGAGGCCTCGACGCTGGAGGCGCCCCTCGGCTCCGGCCCCTACCGCGTCGGGCGGATGGATGTCGGCCGCTTCATCGAGCTGGAGCGGGTGCCGGATTACTGGGCGGCGGAACTCCCGGTGAATGTCGGGCGCAACAACTTCGATGCGCTCCGCTATGAGTATTTCCGCGATCGGCGGGCGGCGTTCGAGGCGTTCAAGAGCGGGGCGTTCACCTACCGGGAAGAGTTCACCTCCTCGATCTGGGCCAACGGCTACGATTTCCCGGCGGCGCGCGAGGGCCGGGTGAAGCGGGTGACGCTGCCGAACAACGCGCCGGCCAGCATCCAGGGCTGGTGGTTCAACACCCGCCGCGAGGTGTTCAAGGACCCGCGTGTGCGCGAGGCGATCGGGCTGTGCTTCGACTTCGCCTGGACCAACCGCAACCAGATGTTCGACACTTATGTCCGCACGGACTCGTTCTTCGAGCGGTCGGACCTCAAGGCGACGGGAAAGCCGGGCCCGGATGAACTCGCGCTGCTCGAACCCCTGCGCGACGCCCATCCTGAGCATCTGCCCTCGGAAGTCTTCGGCGAGGCCTGGGTGATGCCGTCGAGCGACGGCTCGGGCCAGGACCGGGCGCTGCTCAGCCGCGCCAACGCGCTCCTGAAGGAGGCGGGCTGCACCCGCGACGGCAGCGTGTTCAAGCTGCCAAGCGGCGCGCCGATCGCCTTCGAGTTCCTCGACAACGACCCGATCTGGGAAGCCCGCACCCAGCCCTTCATCCGCAATCTCGCCCGGCTGGGTCTCCAGGCGCGGCAGCGCATCGTCGACGCCTCGCAATACCAGTTGCGCGTGCGCGATTTCGATTTCGACATCGTGATCCGCAACGCCTCGCAGGGGGCGACCCCGGGGCCGGAACTGCGCACCACCTTCGGATCCTCCGCCGCGGCCATGGCCGGGACCAATAACCTCGCGGGCATCCACAGCCCGGTGGTCGATGCCCTGGTCGAGAAAGCCGTGACCGCCACCTCGCGCGCGTCGCTGGAAACCGCCTGCCGGGCCCTGGACCGCGTGCTGCGCGCAGGCCGCTACTGGATTCCGATGTGGTACGCCCCGAGCTACCGGATCGCGACCTGGGACGTGTTCGGCCATCCGGCGACCCCGCCGGCCTACGGCCTCGGCACCCCGGACCTGTGGTGGTACGACGCCGAGAAGGCGCGCCGGATCGGCCGAGACTGAGGCTCCAACCATGCTCGGCTACATCCTGCGGCGCCTCGCCCTCATGGTCCCGACCATCTTCGGGATCATGCTGATCACCTTCGCGATCATCCAGTTCGCCCCCGGCGGACCGGTCGAGCGGGTGCTGGCCCAGCTCCAGGGCCAGCAGGAAGGCTCGCTCTCGCGGGTCACCGGCGGCCAGGGCGATCTCGGCGGCGGCGCTACCCGCGGCGGCGGGGGCTCCGAGACCTCCAAATATCGCGGCGCGCAAGGGTTGGACCCCGCCTTCATCAAGAAGCTCGAAGCCCAGTTCGGCTTCGACAAGCCGGCGCCCGAGCGCTTCGCCAAGATGCTGTGGGACTATGTCCGGTTCGATTTCGGCCGCAGCTATTTTCGCGACGTGAGCGTGCTGCAGCTGATCAAGGAGAAGCTGCCGGTCTCGATCTCGCTGGGGTTGTGGATGACGCTCCTGTCCTATGCGATCTCGATCCCGCTGGGAATCCGCAAGGCGGTCTCCGACGGTTCGCGCTTCGATGTGTGGACCTCAGGCGTGGTCATCGTCGGCTACGCGATCCCGAGCTTCCTGTTCGGCATCCTGCTCATCATCCTGTTCGCGGGCGGCTCGTTCGTGCAGATCTTCCCGATCCGGGGCCTCACCTCGGAAAACTTCGAGTCGCTCTCCCTGTGGGGCAAGGCCATCGACTACGCGTGGCACCTCACCCTGCCGCTGACCGCTTTGGTGCTCGGCGCCTTCGCGACCTCGACGCTGCTCACCAAGAACTCGTTCCTCGACGAGATCCGCAAGCAATACGTCCTCACCGCCCGCATGAAGGGCCTGACCGAGCGCCGCGTCCTCTACGGCCATGTCTTCCGCAACGCGATGCTGATCGTCATCGCGGGCTTTCCCGGCTCCTTCATCACCGCCTTCTTCACCGGCTCGCTGCTGATCGAGACGATCTTCTCGCTGGACGGCCTCGGGCTCCTGTCCTTCACCTCGATCGTCGGGCGCGACTATCCGGTGGTGTTCGCGACCCTCTACATCTTCTCCCTGCTCGGGCTGGCCGTGAACCTGCTCTCCGACCTGATCTACACCTGGATCGACCCGCGCATCGATTTTTCCGCCCGCGCGGCCTGATGGCGGGGGCCGGCGGGCGGCGTCGTTTGCCGGCTGAGGAGCGGGCTGCTATCGGCCCAGGGGTCCGCGCCGAGACTCCGCTTCCGTGACCGCCCTCCCCCTCGTCCTCCGCCCCGAGCATCCCGACGACGGCTCGGCCATCGAGCGGCTGCACGCCCGCGCCTTCGGGCCGGGCCGCTTCGCCCGCACCGCTTATCGCCTGCGCGAGGGGGCGGCGCCCCTGCCCGACCTGTGCTTCACGGCGCTCGTCGGCACCTATCTGGTCGGTTCGGTGCGGGTCGGCCCGGCGGAGGCCGATGGCGGACCGCTCCTCGTCCTTGGCCCCCTCACCGTCGATCCAAGCTTTTCGGGACGCGGCATCGGCTCGTCTCTGATGGGGGCCAGCCTGGAGGCGGCCCGTCGCACCGGCCACGGCCTCGTGACGTTGGTCGGCGACGCACCCTATTACCGCCGCTTCGGCTTCCGTCCGGTCCCCCCGGGGCGGCTCGTCCTGCCGGGGCCGGTCGATCCGGCCCGCTTCCTCTGGCTCGCCTTGACCGAGAACGCGGAGGATCACCGGTCCGGCCTCGTCCGGCCGGCGCGCGGCTGACCGACGAGTCGCGCCCGAGCGGCGCGCGGCCGCAGCGGCCGCGCTTGACGGGGCGGGAGCGGGAGCGGACACCGGAGGCCGCCCACGACGACCGGACGCCCCCGTGCCGATCTCCGACGACCGCCTGCCGCCCGCCCGCTTCAACGCGGCCCGCCATTGCCTGGAAGCGAACGCGCGTCAGCGCGGTGACAAGACGGCCCTCGTGATGGCCGGCGATGGCGGTGCGGTGAGCCGCCTCACCTATGCCGAGGCCGATCGGGCGGTGCGCGGCATCGCGGCGGGCTTACTCGGGCTCGGGCTCAGGCCCGGCGACCGGGTGATGATCCGGATGGGCAACGAGACCGATTACGTCCTCGTCTATTTCGGCGCACTCGCCGCCGGCCTCGTCGCCCTGCCCTCCTCGCCCCAGCTGACCGCCGACGAGGCCGCGTTCCTGATGGACAATGCCGCGGTGGCGGCGATCGTCGTCGGCGAGGGCTTCTCGACGCCCGAGGCCGGCACGGGCGGCCGGCTCTGGCTCGACGCCACGGACGTGGCCGTCCTGAAGGCCGGTGCGCCGCTCCCCGCCTATGCCGACACCGCCGCCGACGATCCGGCCACCCTGGTCTACACCTCCGGCACCACGAGCCGCCCCAAAGGCGTGCTCCACGCCCACCGCGCGGTCTGGGGCCGGCAGCCGATGCACGCGCACTGGCTCGGTCTCACCGAGGCCGACGTGATGCTGCATGCGGGCACGATGAACTGGACCTACACGCTCGGTGTCGGCATCACCGATCCTTGGGCCTGCGGGGCCACGGCGGTGCTCTACAACGGCCCGCGCGACCGTGGCATCTGGCCCGGCCTGATCGACGCCCATGGGGCGACGATCTTCGCCGCGGTGCCGAGCGTCTATCGGCAGATCCTCAAATACGCCGACCTCGCGGCCCATGACCTGTCGCGCCTGCGCCACGGCGTGACGGCAGGCGAGGCGCTCAGTCCCGACCTCCTCGACGACTGGACCGCCCACACCGGCAAGCCGCTCTACGAGGCGCTCGGCATGAGCGAGATCTCAACCTACGTGTCGAGCGGGCCGACGATCCCCGTGCGTCGCGGCTCGCCGGGGCGGCCCCAGCCCGGCCGGCGGGTCGCGATCCTTCCCGTCGAGGGTGCCCCGGAACCGCTGCCGGCCGGCGAGACCGGCCTGCTCGCGGTGCACCGGTCCGAGCCCGGGCTGATGCTGGGCTACTGGCGCCGGCCCGAGGAGGAGGCGGCGGTGATGCGCGGCGATTGGTTCGCGGGCGGCGACCTCGCCAGCCTCGACGCCGACGGCTACCTCCAGTTCCACGGCCGCAACGACGACCTGATGAACGCCATGGGCTACCGCGTCTCGCCGGTGGAGGTGGAGGGGGCCCTCGCCGAGCACCCGGACGTGGCCGAAGTCGGCGTCACCGAACTCGCGGTGCGCGCCGACCTGCGGGTGATCGCGGCCTTCGTGGTTTTGCGCCCCGGCGCCGCGCCCGATGCCGAGGGTCTCAAAGCCTGGTGCGGCGAGCGGCTGGCCGGCTACAAAACCCCCCGGGAGATTCGCTTCCTCGACGCCCTGCCCCGCACGTCCAACGGCAAGGTCCAGCGCAAGCGCCTCGCCGAGGCGTGAGGCGCACCGGCCCCGAACCGGCGCTGGCCAATCGCCCGCGCGGGGAACGCGGCCGACCCGCCGCCCGCCACCGCAACCCAGACACGCTCCCAAAACCCTCATCGGCCCGCCGGATGTCGCGATCTGTCCCACGCCCCCCCGCGAAGAGGTTGACCCGTCCCCGGAGAGCTTCTAGAGCCAGGGGGCGAGGAGACGTGGCCGAGAGGCTGAAGGCACTCGTTTGCTAAATGAGCATACCCCTAAGAAGGGTATCGAGGGTTCGAATCCCTCCGTCTCCGCCACTCACCTGTTCGCCTTCCGTCGCGACAGGTGGTGACCTTCCCGACACCTTCCATGAACTTGTATCAGCCGCTCGCGGCAGGCTGCCATTGGTGGCGCCTCGGCACGCCGGGTCGTGACCCACGACCGGCGTTGAGCCTGGGCGGATCAGGCGATGCTCGCGCACTACTCTTCGCGCTCTCCGGCTTGACCGCTCATCCCATCGGCGACCGCGTCGAAGAGCGCGACATAGGCCTGGCTGTTGGCCTCTCGGATGAACTGCAGGTCGGCTTCGGCAGCGCCGGCCACTTCGAGGCCGGAGATCTGGGCGGCGAGGTGACGGCCCAGCATGCGGACTTTGTCGGCGGTGAATCCGTGGCTCTCGAACGTGAGCATCGCGACCGTTTGGACCATTGCGCGGAGCGCTGAAAGCTCGGCGGCTTGCTCGGCCGCGCCCTGATTGATCGACATCGCCGGGAGGCTCCTGTGGGCCCGTGACGGGCGCTCCGGTGACACAGACCACCGCACTCCAGCGGATGCAATCGCCTCGACAGCCCGGCGAACTCGCGACGATCCTCGGGTATCGTTCAGGATATCCGAACAGAGAAAATTTCTCGGGATGTTGTTTCGTATCGACTTTTTCTGAGAGAGGGCATCTCCCTCGGGCTGATACGAGAGAATTTGCCCTCTCAGATCGGAACGATACCGAAGCGCCCGAGCATAAACGGCCGGGCAATCTTGAGACATCTCCAGAAAGAGATCCGGCAATCGTCTGGCAACAGAAATCGCCTACCTTCGGTGGTTCGGAGCGGCCGAGGACGCGTGCCCGGCAAACACGAGGGCGCACAGACTGGTCCGGCATCGGAACGCCCGGGTCAGCGCGCCCGTGCCGTTCAGGGTTTGATGGCGCGATCAGGCCGGTCGTGGTCGCAACCCGTTCGCGAGCTGCAGGAGCCGGTTGCCGGCTTTCACGTCGCCGCCCGCCAGAGGACCCATCACTGTCGCGGCACGCGGAGACATGGCCGATCCCGCAGCGCCCGCCGGTTCGGCAAAGTGGCGTGCGAACCGGAGCATCGCCTGATCTGGGCTCCGCTTGATCAAAGCGGAGCCCAGATCAGGCAAGCCCGCGCAGCGTTTGAGCGAAGCCCAAATCCGCCATCCCGAAGGGATCAACCGGATTTGGTATGATCCGCAAACCGGCAACCCCCTCTCGGGAGGAGGCGCGGGTAACGAACAGCGATCCCCGCGTCGTCGTCGGCGTCATCCGCCGAGCGACCGCGGTGACGGGCAACGCGCCCGGGAGATTGCGTCATACCGAGGCGATCGCCGTGCGCGCGTCGGTGCCGTCACCTCACACGATGAAGAAATCATCAGCGGTGAGCGCGACCTTGTTGTCGAGCGTCGCGAATTTCACCGTCCCTCCGCTACCCGAGCCACCCGCATCGTAGAACAGCTCCCCGGTCGAGGGCTTGAACAAGGTGCGCTCGTCGGCATCGACCGAATTGGCGCTGATGTTCTTGAACGCGCTCTTGTCGAGTTCACCCGTCGCCAGGGTCGTGAAGATGCTCTGCGACAGTCGGATCGTGTCCTCGCTGGCAAAGTCGGTGATGCGGGCGATATTGACCGAGCCCAGCCCATTGACGAAGACGAAGCTGTCGGCTCCGCCCCGGCCGGTCAGCCCGTCGTTGCCCCAGCCGCCGTTCAGCACGTTCGCGCCGTTGTTGCCGATCACCGTCTGGGCGAACGCGTTGCCGGTCCGGTCGATCGCCCGGTCACCGGCCGAGCGCAGAACGTGGAGTTCATCGATCTCCTGACTGGCCGCCGGGGTGAAGCTCACGCTCGTGCGGATCGTGTCGGTGCCGTCGCCGATCCCTTCGAACACGCGGTCGCCCGACCGCGCCGTCTTCGAGGCGCGCGGGGGACGGACCAGCGGAACGCAGCGGATTGCTTCTCGCCCGCAACGCGCCGCTGGTTGGCCTGTTCACCGGTTCTCTTCGCCGCCTACGTACAGGCCGTGCCGACCATGACGCCCGGGGAACGCGAGAGCGGCCTCGACGGCCTGATCCATCTCCCCGCCGGCCTGGTCGATCAATGGCGCTCCGCCCACACCGCAGAGGACGGGCCGCTGAGCCTCGAGGCGATCCGCGGCCTGGCCGACGCCCCGATCGCGCGCCAAGTGAGCGACTTCGATGTCGATACGCGGGTGCGCGGCCTCGGCAATTCGCGCACCCGCCTCTGCGCCGCTTTCTCGGAGCGGGGCGGTGTCCGGGCCACCATCCGCAACGCCCGCCTCGACAGCGTCCGCACACGATTGGCCGTCCTCGGTGGGACGATCGAGGCCATCGCCGTCACAGCGGGATTCCGCGACGACGCGTCGATCTCCCGCGCCTTCCAGCGCCGCTTCGGCGGCTCCCTGCGCGAGGCCCGCGAAGGCCATCTCTGACGCGTCCGGCCTTCCCGCCATCGGAATCCTTACCATCGGCGGGCCGGGCGGATCGCCCGCTGCGTCGCCCGGGTCCGCGATCACCCGCCGGAGCCGCCATTGACGCCGAACCCATGCCGCAATAGATTACTTATCTAATTTATTTCTGCCTCCAGACGGTCACGGGGACGACGATGGACAAGCGATGGGTCGTTGTTCTTGCCGGGTTGGTGGTGGCGGGGTGCTCGCCGGCCGAGACGGCCGTGGCGCCCGAGCCGCCCCTGGTCCAGACCGTCGATGTCGCCCCGGCGGCCGCGGGAATCGCGCGCTACACGGGCGTGATCCGAGCCCGGACCGAGAGCAATCTCGGCTTCCGCGTCGGCGGCAAGATCTTCGAGCGCCTCGTCGATCCCGGGGACCACGTGCGGCGCGGGCAGGCGCTGATGCGGCTCGACCGGACCGATTTCACCCTCGCGCTGAACGCGGCCCGGGCCTCGGTCGAGGCGGCGCGGGCGCAGATGATCAAGGCCAGGGCGGACGAGGAGCGCAGCCGCAAGCTCGTCGGCGAGGGCTGGACCTCGCGGCAGAGCTACGACCAGAACAAGGCTGCGGCGGACGCGGCCATCGCCCAGTTCGCCTCGGCCGAGGCCCAGGCGAGCCAGATCGCCAATCAGGCCGGCTATTCCGAGCTCCAGGCCGATGCCGACGGCGTGGTGATGGAGGTGCCCTCCGAACCCGGCCAGGTGGTAGCCGCCGGCCAGACCGTCGTGCGGCTGGCCCGCGACGGCGCCCGCGAGGCGGAGGTGTTCGTGCCCGAGGCGAGCCGCCGCCTCGCGACGGGCACGGCCTCCGCCACGCTCTATGCCGAGGGGGAGACCACCTACCCGGCCCGCCTCCGCGAGCTGTCCGCCACCGCCGACCCGGCCACGCGCACCTACCGGGCGCGCTACATCCTGTCCGGCAACGGCGAGGACGCGCCGCTCGGGGCCACCGTGACGCTCCGGCTCACGCCGAGCGAGGCCGGGCGCCCGGCCTCGGTGGCCGTGCCGCTCGGCGCCCTGTTCGACGCGGGCGCCGGCGCCGCCGTGTGGCGGCTCGATCGGGACACCAACACGGTCCGCGCGCAGCCGGTCGCCATCGCCCGCCTCTCCGAGGAAAGCGCGGAGATCGCCTCCGGCCTGATTCCGGGCGATCGGATCGTCGCCCTCGGCGCCCATCTCCTCACCACGGGACAGCACGTGCGCCAGGCGCCCGCGAGCATCACGGGGGTGGCCCGATGAGCGCCACCTCCTTCAACCTCTCGGCGCTGGCGGTGCGCGAGCGCGCCGTCACGCTGTTCCTGCTGATCGCCATCATCGGGGCCGGAATCTTCGCCTTCGAGCGGCTCGGGCGCGCGGAGGATCCGACCTTCACCGTGAAGGTGATGGCGGTCTCGGCCGCGTGGCCCGGCGCGACCGCCGACGCGATGCAGCGGCAGGTGGCCGACCCGCTGGAGAAGCGGCTGCAGGAACTCGTCTACTACGACCGCGTCGAGACCACGGTCCGGCCCGGCCTGATGCTGATGAAGGTGTTCTTCAAGGACAACATGCCCCCGGCCAAGGTCCAGGGGGAGTTCTACCAGACCCGCAAGAAACTCTCCGATCAGGCCTCCAGCCTGCCGCGCGGCGTGCTCGGACCGTTGTTCAACGACGAATTCTCGGACGTCTATTTCGCCCTCTACGCGCTCCAGGCGAGGGGGCAGCCGCACCGCCACCTCGTGATGCGGGCGGAGGATCTGCGCCAGCGCCTGCTGCGGGTGCCCGGCGTCGAGAAGATCAACATCCTCGGCGAACAGGCGCAGAAGATCTTCGTCGAAATCTCCTACCAGCGCCTCGCGACCCTCGGGATCACGGGCCCGCAGCTCCTGGCCTCCCTCGCCAACCAGAACGACGTGACGCCCGCGGGCTTCGTCGAGGCGGACGGGCCGCGGGTCTACCTGCGACTCGACGGCGCCATCGACGGGCTCGACGCGATCCGCAACCTCCCGGTGGCGGCGGGCGAGCGCAGCCTCAAGCTCGGCGACATCGCCGAGGTCAAGCGCGGCTATGAGGAGCCGAAGGCCTTCGCGATCCGCAACGACGGCGAGCCCGCCCTGATGCTCGGCGTGGTGATGAAGCCCGGCTTCAACGGCCTCACCCTCGGCGCGGCGCTCAACGCCGAGGAGATCGCGATTCACCACGAACTGCCCACCGGCATCGGGTTCACCAAGATCACCGATCAGGCCAAGGTCATCGACGAGGCGATCCAAGAGTTCATGGTGAAGTTCTTCACCGCCCTCGGGGTGGTGATCCTCGTGTCCCTGGTCGCGCTCGGGTTCCGCGTCGGCATCGTGGTGGCCTTGGCCGTGCCCCTCACGCTGTCGGCGGTGTTCGTGGTGATGATGCTCACCGGCCGCGACTTCGACCGGATCACGCTGGGCGCCCTGATCATCTCCCTCGGGCTGCTTGTCGACGACGCCATCATCGCCATCGAGATGATGGTGGTGCGCATGGAGGAGGGCGCCGACCGGATCGCGGCGGCGACCTATGCCTGGAGCGCCACCGCCGCGCCGATGCTGACCGGCACGATCGTCACCATCGCGGGCTTCCTGCCGGTGGGCTTCGCGGCCTCGACGGCGGGCGAATATGCCGGCAACATCTTCTGGGTCGTGGCCTTCTCGCTGATCGTCTCGTGGGTCGTGGCGGTGACCTTCACGCCCTATCTCGGCGTCAAGCTGTTGCCCAACATCAAGAAGGTCGAGGGCGGGCACGAGGCGATCTACGCCACCAAGAACTATCAGCGCCTGCGCCGGATCGTGCGACTCTCGGTCGACCACAAATGGTGGGCGGCCGGCATCACCCTGGCTCTGTTCGCGACGGCCGTGGTCGGCATGGGCAAGGTGGAACAACAATTCTTCCCGAACTCGGAGCGCCCCGAACTCATCGTCGAGGTGACGCTGCCGGCGGGCTCGGCCTTCGCGGCCACCGAAGCCACGGTGAGGCGGGTCGAGGACGCCATCCGCCCGCTGCCCGAGGCACGCGCGATCACGAGCTATATCGGCCAGGGCATGCCCCGCTTCGTGCTCTCGTTCGATCCCGAACTGCCCGATCCGGCCTTCGCCCAGATCGTGGTGCAGACCGCCGATTCCCACGCCCGCGACGCGCTCCGGGCCCAGGTGCGCGGGCTCGTCGAGGAGGGCCGCTTCCCCGAAGCGCGGGTGCGGGTGCTGCAGATCGTGTTCGGGCCGCCCGTCCGCTTTCCGGTGGCGTTCCGCGTGGTGGGGCCGGACCTCGACGTCATCCGCGGCATCGCCGCCGAGGTGGCCGAGGCCATGGCCTCCAACCCGAACATGCGCATGGTCCACCTCGACTGGGGCCACAAGACCCCGAGCCTGCACCTCGCCCTCGACCAGGAGCGGCTGCGCCTGATCGGTCTGACGCCGAAGGAGGCCGGCCAGCAATTGCAGAGCTACCTCAACGGGACGCCGGCGACCCAGGTGCGCGAGAACCTGCGCTCCGTGGACGTGCTCCTGCGCAGTCCGGGACCCGAGCGGCGTTCGCTCGGCGAGATCGGCGACCTGACGCTGGCGACCAAGGACGGACGCCAAGTCCCGCTCGCGCAGGTGGCGCGCCTGGAGAGCCGCAGCGAGGACGCGGTGCTCAAGCGCTACAACCGCGAGACCTATATCCGCGTCCAGGGCGACGTCATCGACGGACGGCAGCCGCCGGACATCCACGCGCAGGTCGCGCCGCTCCTTGAGGCGATCCGGGCGAAGCTCCCGCCGGGCTACCGCATCGACTCGGCCGGCGCGGTGGAGGAGAGCGCCAAGGCGATGACGGCCCTGGTGTCCGTCTTCCCGCTGATGCTGATCGTGACGCTGACGGTCATCATGCTTCAGGTGCGCTCGTTCACGACGATGTTCATGGTGTTCGCCACCGCCCCGCTCGGTCTGGTCGGGGCCGTGCCGACGCTGCTGATCTTCCACCAGCCCTTCGGCTTCAACGCGATCCTCGGCCTGATCGCGCTCTCCGGCATCCTGATGCGCAACACCCTGATCCTCGTGGACCAGATCCACCACGACCGGGCGGCGGGCCTGTCGGATTACGAGGCCATCGTGGAATCCACCGTCCGGCGGGCCCGTCCCGTCATCCTGACGGCGGCGGCGGCGATGCTAGCCTTCATCCCGCTCACCCACTCGGTGTTCTGGGGGGCCCTGGCCTATGTCCTGATCGGCGGCGTCGGCGTCGGCACCCTCCTGACCCTCCTGTTCCTGCCCGCCCTCTACGCCCTGTGGTTCCGCGTCTCGCGGGAGGCGCGGCAGGCGGAGGTCCCGTCGGAGGCCGGCGCGATGCTGCAACCGGCCCAGTCCTGACGCCAGAGGACCGGGTTCGTGGACGGGCCTCCGACCCACGCGATCGCCGGCCCGGCATCGGGCCTGCGATGCGGCGACCGGTCTGCGCTTCCGCTCCCTCGCGCAGACCGGTCGTGCGTCGTTCCCACCGGCCTTGGGGAATTCATCCTGGATCTCGGATCCGGGAGGATTCTCGGGACGTCCGTTTCGGATCGGCTTGTTCCGAGAGCCGGCGTCCAGCTCCCGGGCCGATACGAAAGGGTCGGCCCTTCATGAGACGAGGGGCAGCCGCTATATAACGTGTTGGAACATCGAGAGATTCAACAATGCCGAGAGTTTCGCAGGAGCAGGCCCGGCTCAATCGCCAGCGCGTGGTCGAGGTCGCCGCGACCCTGTTTCGGGAGCGCGGCCTTCACGGTGTCGGCGTCGCGGACATCATGGCCTCCGCGGGCCTGACCCATGGCGGCTTCTACGGCCAGTTCGCCAACAAGGAGGCTCTCGCGGCCGAGGCCTTCGACGCGGCCGTCGCCGAGGATCGGCGCGGAGACGTGGACACCATCCTCGCGACCTACCTGTCCCAGGGACATCTCCGGTCGCCCGGGAAGGGCTGTCCGCTCGCGGCCCTGGCGAACGACGTCTCGCGCGAACCACCGGACAGCCCGGTCCGGGCCCGGTTCACCCGGGCCGTCGAGGGATTGGCCTCGATCCTCGCCAACCTCACCCCGAAGGCGTCCCGGGAGCGGCGTCGGCAACGTTCCCTCGCCAGGCTCTCGACACTGGTCGGCGCGGTCGTGCTGGCGCGCGCCGTCAACGACGAGGCGCTCGCGAACGAGCTGATCCAGGCCGCACATGGCTCGGTGGCCCCGTAGGCATTCCGGGGTCCGAGCGTCGGAGCCACGCCGCCGCGCTTCGTGTTCCCCGACCGCTTGCGCCGTCGAAGGATCTCCGGCCGACCGGCGCATCGCCCCGCGCCCGATCGGCCTGTGAAACGGACGCGATGCGATCGGATCGCGTGGTGCTGGTTCCCGCGATCGATCAGTTCAGGAACGAGACCGAACTCCACGAGCGCAGGCTGTGCTGGAAGACGACCCGGTTCTTGCCATAGGAATTGTCGTGCAATCGACAGGGCTTGCCCAGGAGGGCGGACGCGATGGCGACGTGAAGGCGATCGGTCGCGACGGATTGCGACGTCCGAATGGCCTCCAGGAAGCACCATGAGGCGAGCTCCGCCTTGCGGGGCCAGACCCCGAAGGTGAACGCAGCGGAGAGATCGAGGTCCGTGGTGGGGTGTCGCCCGGTCGATTCCGTATCCCGGCGAAAAAAGTACGATTCCGGCTTCTGCGCCAGATCGCGCGGGGTCAGATTGTTCAGCTGCAGCTTCTCGGTATAATTCTGCTGATAATGGTCCGGATCGGGGATGTTCGCGTAAAGCTCCTCGGTATCGAGATGAAATGCCATGTCGTGCGTGAGCATGACTTCGCACTTTGGATTGATGTTCAGAACGTGCTGATAGCTCTCGGCGTCGCGACACATCAGAATCGCATTGCTCGGCAGGAAGGCGATCACGTCCTCGTTGCCGCGAATGGTATGAGGCAGCAGGATGATCCGCTTCGCCTTGCCACTGAACCGTTCGAGGGCGGTGCGGATGGCGGTGTAGAGCGGGATGAAGTTGCCGCCGCCGCCCAGGATGACGACCTGTCCCTCCACCTTCGCATCGAGCCCGACCGGCTTGAAGGTAATATTGAGACGCTTGAACAGCTGCATGGTCGCGACGGATATCAGCGAGTCGCCCGCATTTCCCGGATTCGGAAAATAAAATACGCTCTTATTGCTAAACTCTTTCAACACTTCCGTAACTTGATAACGCCGCATCCAGCGAGGATCTAATCGGTCCATCTTCGGCTCTTTCCTGCCCGCATCGCGACTGGTCCGCCAATTCAGGCGACGCCGGCCCTATGATAGCGGCGTCTCTGGCGGGCGAAAGGGAACGGCTGCCCCCGTCCTCGCGCTGCGGCGCTTGTGGCGGCTCGGCCTTCTTTGCGCAAATCGACGGGGCCGCGGATCACAGGTGCGGATTACAGACCTTGGGACAGTGGGCAGGATCGCCCCGAGTCGGGCGTGAGAATCCGCATGGCCGAACGGCTCCGTTGTGATAGGATCTCTCTGTCATGTCGGCTCCCCGCACCCTTTGGCGCACCCTGCTCACGGTCTTCCAGATCGTGACGCTCGTTGCCTTCTCGGTGGTCGCTGCGGGGCATTCCCATGCCGCGACGGGTCCGATCGGCCACGCCCATCCCCATGACCATCCCGCGGCCCACGCCGTCCTGTCGGAACCGTCCGAGATCGGCGGGGCGCCGCACGCCGCCGCGATCGAAGCTTCTGCGCAGCAGGCCGGCGAGGACGCGGCCGCCAGCCATTGCGGCCTTCATTGCTGCCATGTCTCGGTCCTGCGGTCCGAGGGCTGGGGGATGGCCGTGACATGGCGGCCCGAACGACGGCTCGCGGGCATTCCCGCCATCGCCTTCGTCAGCGTGAGCCCCGAAGCCCTCCCCGAGCCCCCTCGAACCGTCGCTTGAGGAACGCGCATCCGCGCGCGCGCCGAGCGGCAGCCTTCTCAGGCCGCCGCCGGATCCCCTCCTGCGAAGGCTCGATCGTCCATGCGTTGTCCCTCCGCCTCCGCCTTGCGGACGGCTCTCCTCGTCCTCGGCCTCTGGGCCGGCGGGCCGCTCGCGGCCGTTGCCCACGAGGGCCACGACCATGCGGCCGAGTCACAGGCCGCGCCGGCCGCGACCGCGCCGCGCGGTGCCTCCAGCACCGACGCCCTCGAACTGGTCGCGATCGCCCGCAACGGCCGGCTCACCGTCTTCCTCGACCGGGCCGGCACCAACGAGCCCGTGACCGACGCCGTGATTCAGGCCGAGGGGCCGGACGGGACGTCCAAGGCGACCGTGATGCCGGACGGAAGCTACGGCCTCGACGCCCCCTGGAGCGCCCATCCCGGCGAGAACGAGGTGCTCTTCACCGTGACGGTCGCGGGCGAGAGCGACGTGTTCCCGGTGACGATCACGGTCCCGCCGCCACCGCCGGAGCCCGCATCCACGGGCGCCTCGGCCTGGACCGCCAGCCTCGCGGCAGCCCATGATTTCCAGCGCCATCTCAAGGACGCCGACCCCCTGCCCTTCGCCATCGGCGGCGTGGGCTTCCTGATCGGCTGCCTCGTCACGCTGCTGATGCGGGGGCGTCGCTACGGACCCGCCACCGCGCTGATCGTCCTCGTCGTGGCGATCGCCTGCGCGCCGCGGGCCTTTGCCCATGACGGGGACGACAAAGGCGGCGCGGCCTCGTCTCCGCCCATGCTGACCCGGATGGCCGCCTCCCCGTCGGGCCAGGATCTGGCCCGCCGGCAGCCGGACGGCGCGATCTTCGTGCCCAAGCCCACCCAGCGGGTCCTCGCGGTGCGCACCCAGGTCACCGCCGCCGACACCCTGCGCCGCACGGTCGAACTGCCCGGACGCATCGTGCCCGATCCGAGTGCCAGCGGGGTCGTCCAGTCCTCCGTCGGCGGCCGGCTCTCGCCGCCCGCCTCCGGCGTGTTCCCGCGGCTCGGCACCCGGGTGCGCAAGGGCGAGATCCTCGCCTCCGTCACCCCGCCCGTGCAGGCGGTGGACGTCTCGGATATGCGCCAGCGCCAGGGCGAACTCGACCAGCAGATCGCGGTCGTCGAGCGGCGGGTCGAGCGCTACCGCAAGCTCGCCCCCGGCGGCGCCGTCTCGCAGGTGCAGCTGGAGGACGCGCAGGCCGAGTTGAAGGGGCTGCTCGACCGCCGCGCCGCCCTCGACGCGATCCGCCAGCAGCCGGAAGCCCTGACGGCGCCCGTCGACGGCGTGATCGCCGAGGCGAATGCGGTGGCCGGCCAGATGGCGAGCCCGGGCCTCCAGGTCTTCCAGATCGTCGATCCGGACCGGCTCTGGGTCGAGGCCCTGAGCTTCGATGCGGTCGCCGGCGGGCCGAACGCCACCGCCCGCCTGGCCGACGGCCGGATCCTGCGCCTCACCTATATGGGCGCGGGGCTCGCCGACCGCAGCCAGGCGGTGCCGATGCACTTCGCCGTGCAGGATGCGCCCCCGGAGCTGCGCACCGGCCAGTTCGTCACCGTGCTGGCGGAGACCGATGCGCGGCAGACCGGGCTTGCGCTTCCGCGGATGAGCGTGGTGCGGGGCGGCAACGGCCAGAGCCTCGTCTACGAGCACACCGCCCCGGAGCGTTTCGAACCGCGGGAAGTCCGGGTCGAGCCCCTCGATGCCGGACGGGTCCTCGTCGTGTCCGGCCTCACGCCGGGCCGTCGGATCGTGACCCAGGGCGCCGAACTCCTCAATCAGGTTCGCTGAGGAGTCCCGCCCGTGTTCGCGCTTCTCGTCGCGCTCTCCCTGCGCAACCGCCTGCTCGTCCTGGCGCTCGCCGCCGTCCTCGTCGTCTATGGCGGCTTCGCGGTGACGAAGCTGCCGGTGGACGTCTTTCCCGATCTCAACCGGCCCACCGTCACGATCATGACGGAGGCCGAGGGTCTCGCCCCCCAGGAAGTCGAGCAGCTCGTCACCTTCCCGGTCGAGACGCAGATGAACGGGCTGCCCGGCGTCAGACGCGTCCGCTCGGTCTCGGGGGTCGGCCTGTCGGTGATCTACGTCGAGTTCGACTGGGGCACCGACATCTACCGCAACCGCCAGCAGGTCTCCGAGCGGCTCGCCATGGTGCGCCCGCAGCTGCCCGCCACCGTCAACCCGATGATGGGCCCGGTCTCCTCGATCATGGGCCAGATCGTCATGGCGGCGGTCAACGGCGGCTCGGTCTCGCCGATGCAGTTGCGGGAGCTCGCCGACTTCACCATCCGCCCGCGCCTGCTCTCGATTCCCGGCGTCGCCCAGGTGATCCCGATGGGCGGCGAGGTGCGCCAGTTCCGCGTCGCGCCCCAGCCGACGGCCCTGCGGGCGCTGGGGGTCACCCACGCCCAACTGGAGACGGCGCTGGCGCAGTTCGGGACCAATACCGGCGGCGGCTTCACCGACCAATACGCCCGCGAATACCTGATCCGGAATCTCGGCCGGACCATGGATCTCGACGACCTGCGCAACATGGTCGTGGCCACCGTCAACACCCGGCCGGTCTACTTGCGGCAGGTGGCCGAGGTGTCGTTCGCGGCGCGGGTGAAGCGGGGCGACGCCGGCTACATGGGCGCGCCGGCCGTGGTGATCTCGGTCGAGAAGCAGCCGGGGGTGGACACGGTCCGCCTCACCCGCGAGGTCGAGGCGGCGCTCGCCGAGATCACCGCCGGGCTGAACGCCTGCGGCGACGCCGCGAGCCCGACGAGCCCGGCCTTCGCGGCGCCGGCCGGCGAGACCTGCGCCTTCCGCGGCGTGCGCGCCGACCGGCTGATCTTCCGGCAGGCGAATTTCATCGAGACCTCGATCCGCAACGTCGAGACCGTGCTGGTCGAGGCGGTGGCGGTCGTGGCCGTGGTGCTGTTCGCCTTCCTGCTGAACGTGCGCACCACCGCGATCTCGCTCACCGCGATCCCGGTCTCGATCCTAGCCACGGCGATCGTCTTCTACCTCGCCGGCCTGTCCATCAACACGATGACGCTCGGCGGGCTCGCCATCGCCATCGGCGAACTCGTCGACGACGCCGTGGTCGACGTGGAGAACATCTTTCGCAGGCTCGGCGAGAACCGAAAGGCCGGAAATCCCAAGAGCGTCTTCGAGGTGGTGGTCGCGGCCTCGAACGAGGTGCGCTCGGGCATCGTCTACGCCACGATGGTGATCGTGCTAGTCTTCGTGCCGCTGTTTTCCCTGTCGGGCATCGAGGGGCGTCTCTTCGCGCCGCTCGGACAGGCCTACATCGTCTCCATCCTGGCAAGCCTCGTCGTCTCGATCACCCTGACGCCGGTGCTGGCCTCCTACCTGCTGCCGGGACTGAAGCGCCTGGAAGAGCACGAGAGCGGGCTGATCCGCGGATTGAAGCGCGCCAATGCGTGGATGTTGCGCGCCCTCGTCCCGCAGGCCCGGACCGTGATGGTCGTCGCCGGTCTGGCGGTGGCGGCGGCGGGGTTCGCGGCGGCGACGCTGCCGCGCGCCTTCCTGCCGCCGTTCAACGAGGGCTCGTTCACGGTCAACATGGCCTTCAATCCCGGCATCTCGCTCGCCGAGAGCAACCGGATCGGGCTGGTGGCCGAGCGCCTGCTCCTCGACATGCCGGGCGTGCGCTCCGTCGGACGCCGGACCGGACGCGCCGAGCTCGACGAGCACGCGGAGGGCGTCCACTCCTCCGATCTCGAGATCGACCTGACGCCGGGCACCCGGCCGAAGCCCGAACTCGTCGCCGACATCCGCGAGCGCCTGGCCCTGCTGCCGGTCTCCGTGAATGTCGGCCAGCCGATCTCGCACCGACTCGACCACATGCTCTCCGGGGTGCGCGCCGAGATCGCCCTCAAGATCTTCGGCGAGGATCTCGACACCCTGCGGGCGCTGGCCGAGGACTTCCGAGGGCGCATCGCCGACATCCCCGGCCTCGCCGACCTTCAGGTCGAGAAACAGGTGCTGATCCCGCAGCTGGAGATCCGGGTCGATTACAACCGCGCGGCCCTCTACGGCGTCCAGCCCGCGTCCCTCGTGGAGCAGCTGAGCCGCCTCTCGAACGGGCAGGTGGTCTCGCGGGTGGTGGACGGCCACCGCCGCTTCGACGTGGTGATGCGCCTCTCCGACACGATGCGCACGACCCAGCGCCTCGGCGACATGCTGGTCGAGACGCCCTCGGGCTGGGTGCCGGCCCGGCAGATCGCCGACATCCGCGAGACGGACGGCCCGAACCAGATCCTGCGGGAGAACGCCCGGCGCCGGATCGTCGTGCAGGCCAACACGCAGGCCGGCGCCGACATGGGCGCGATCGTCGCCGCGATCCAGGAGCGGGTCGCCGCGGCGCCGCTCCCCAACGGGTACGCCACCCGCCTGGAAGGCGCGTTCCAGGCGCAAGGGGAGGCGAGCCGCACCATCGGCCTGCTTTCCCTCCTCTCCTTCGGCCTGGTCTTCGCCCTGCTCTACTCCCGCTACCGCTCGGTGATCTTCACCCTGATCATCCTCGGCAGCATTCCGCTTGCCCTGATCGGCTCCGTCGCGGCCCTGTGGCTCGCCGGGCAGCCGCTCTCGGTCGCCTCGATGATCGGCTTCGTCACGCTCACCGGCATCGCCACCCGCAACGGCATCCTGAAGGTCAGCCACATCCTGAACCTCGCGATCCACGAAGGGGTGCCGTTCGGGCCCGATCTCGTGATCCGCGGCAGCCTGGAACGGCTCGCCCCGGTGCTGATGACCGCCCTCGCCGCCGGCGTCGCCCTGGTGCCGTTGCTGATCGGCGCCGACGCGCCGGGCAAGGAGATCCTGCATCCGGTCGCCGTGACGATCTTCGGCGGCCTGATCAGCGCCACCCTCCTCGACACCGTCGTGACCCCGGTCCTGTTCCTGGCGTTCGGACGCAAGCCTCTGGAACGGCTGCGGGCCGAAGCCCATCAGCGCTCCCCGTCCGGCGCCCCGGATCCGGCACCGGCCGGGGTGTTCTGAGATCGTCCTCCCCTCCCCCGAGACAGGAAAAGACCATGCGTTCCCCCCTCCTCCCCGCGATCCTCGCCGCCGCCCTCGCCCTCGCCGGACCCTGTTTCGCCGCCGGCCCCAATGGCGGCGAGATCACGGTGGCCGATGGCCATCCCATCGAGCTGGTCGCCACCGAGACCGGCGTCACGTTCTTCGTGAACGAGGAGGGCGGCAAGCCGGCCGAGACGGCCGGCCTCTCGGCCAAGGCCTTCGTTCAGGCCGGCGGCCAGACCGACACGCTGACGCTGACGCCGGCCGCGCCGAACCGGTTGGTCGGCGCCCTCAAGGCGCCGCTTCCGGCGGGCGCCAAGGTCGTGCTGTCGCTGAAGATGCACGGGCACAACATCCAGGCCCGTTTCCAGAAATAGTGCATCGGCCGGCGCGCTGGGCGCCGGCTTTCCGGACCAGCCGCTGCGCCACCGGATGTGAGAGTATCGTCCCGGATCGAGGTCCGCGGGGCGTCGCCGCTACGGCCGCAGCGGGACCGCACCCAGGGGCAGCGGGCGCAGGGTCGCGGGCTCGCCCATGAAGACGGCCCGGAAGCTGCGGCCGTTCTGCGTCAGGGTCACGCCGTCCGGCTCGATCGCCGCGACCTGCCAGTTGCCGCGCCCCTCGCCGCGGGCGAGCCAATGCGGCTCACCGCCCCCGTCATCGATGAGGGCGCGGGCCGTGCCGCCATCGACGACGATCCCCCGCAGAGTGAGCACGGGCCGCCGCGGCTCGCCTTCGAGCACGGCCGACCGGTCGCCGCGGGCGGTCCAGTCCCGCCGGCCCGGATCGAACAGGGGCCGGCGCAGGGCGGCGTCGCCGAGGGGCGTCGATGCCGGCACCACGGCCGGCGGCGGCGGCGGATCGACCGTCACGGGCCAGGCGAAGGCGGCGAGCGCGGCAACACTCGCCAACCCGAACACCACGCGGGACCCGAGGCCGCTCCCAGCCAAGAGGGCCGGCACGCCCCTCATCACACTCCTCATCCCGTCGATCATGGCTGCGCCTCCGGCCCCACCGGCGGCAGAACGAGGCCGCGGGCCGTCAGCGCCGCGCGCATCACGGTCGGGCGGCCGGTCTCGGGATCGGCCGCCCGCTCGACATCGAGATCCGCCTCCTCGATCGCGAGGATCGGCGCCTCGGTTTCGAGCGCGTGCAGCAGGCCGTGCAAGCCCGCCGCGGTGCCACGGATCACCGCGCGCAGGCGGGGCCGATCCGGGTGATCGGGATCGCGCTCGAGTTCGGACCGGTCGAGGACCACGGCGCGTCCACCGGCGAGGGCATCAAGGCGGCCGCGGAAGGCCGCCAGAAGCCCGTCGGCGTCGGGTGCGGTCAGCACCGGCGGCAGGGGCGGGCGCGCCGCCATGCGGTGGAGGCGGGCGAGACGCTCCCGGGCCGTGTCGATCCGGGCGGAGGCGTCGAACGCCGCTCCGGCATGGTCGAGGATCAGAACGAGGGCGAGGCCCGAACCGAAGAGGCCGAGCAGGATCGGGCGGGCTCGCCCGTCGGAAAGAAGCGCCCTCACGGCCGCTCTCCCCGTCCGACGCGGGGGAGTTCGACGAGAAGGCGGTGCCCCCCGCCTGCGCTGGCCTGGGCGTCGCGCAGATGGGGCGGCCCGAAGCCGGGGATCTGCGCGAGGGCCTCGAGGGCGGCGGCCTCGTCCGCCGCCTGGAGGGTGAGATAGGCGCTGTCCCGGTCGAGGCGCAGGGCCACGGCCCAGTCCGTCGCCGGAAGCGCCGCCGCGAGCGCCTCCCAGGTCCGGGCGACGGGGGCAGTCCGCCCCGCCAGGAGGGCCGCGGTGCCGGCCTGGAGCGGCGCCGGCAGGGCGGGACCCGCCGCCCGCCGCGCAGCGGTGACGGCCGCGTCGAGGGCCTCGAGGGTCGCGGCCTGATGCGCGTGCCAGCCCCAGACGGCGCCGAGGAGCAGCAGGACTGCGCCAGCGAGGAATGCGAGATCACCGGTCCGAGCGCCCCCGGCGAGCCCTTGAAGGGTGCGGTGTCCGCCGCTGAGGAGATCGACCGGCATGGTCCGCGCCTCGTCCGGCCCGACGGTGACCGTGGCGACCGCGATGCCCGCCTGCGCCAGGGCCGCGAGCAGGGGATCGAGGCGACCGCGCTTGAGCACGACGTGGCGCACCTGCAGGGTCCGGGCCTGGACATCCTCGGATTCCACGAACCAGTCGGCGTGAACGCCCTCCGCGCGGAACGGGGTGGCCGCCTCCAGCTCCTGCGCCAGCACCATTCGCATCCTTGGCAGCACGGCACTCGGCAGGACCAGGGTGCGCGTGAAGCAGGCGGTGGGATCGACCAGGATCTTGGCGCGCAGCCCCGCCTGGCCCTCGCGGATCGCCATCAGGCGCTCGACGAGGTCGTCCGCGCCGATCGCGAGGGCGTGGCGGCGCGGCTCGGCGGCGCGGTGGTCGAGCACGGCCAGCCCGGTCTCACCGGGCGGACCGAGCTGGAGGGTGATGTGGGTGATCGCCCGGTCGGCCCGCACCTCGCTCAGGCCGAGCAGATGGGCCGCCGTATCGAAACTCTCGCGCAGGGTGGCACGCCCGCCCGACGGCGAGACAGTTGGGATGGCACGCACGGGAACCGCCCTCCCTTCACGGCGCGATGGGGAGGAATCGTTAAGGCTGGCGGCGTTTACGGCGGCTTAAAGCCCGCCTGCGGACGGAGCCTCCCCAGTCCGAGTCCCCGGTTTGCCCAAAGGGGCGGCCAGGACGACCGAGCCGGCCTGATCGGAGCCGCGGTCCGGCAGGACCGCCGCTGTCGGGCCCGGCGAGGACCGATCGCATCGGGCCCAGAGTCGGCCTCCCTCGGACAAGCTGAGCTCGATCACCGAGCGAACCCAGCGTTGCGTGTGTTCACGCTCGGCGAGCCTCGCCGCCCAGCAGGTCGAGCGAATGTCCAACAACTCTCAGTCTTGTCCACTCGATACGAGCCGCGTCCGCGGTCGTTTGTCTGTCAAAATCGAAGTAACGCTCCTGTGGGCGTCACGGTATCACTCCCTTAACCTCATTGACAGCAATCGATCCCCCTTGCGGTCAGGCCTTCGAGCGCTGCAATCTTCCTCAACGTTCGTTCCGTACCGAGAACGCGGGAGATTGCGAAGCAACCCCCAGTCAGTCAGCCAACCTCGGGGGCGAGATGAGCAGCGCACGGGACACGAACAAGGCCAAGGCGTTCCTGCGCAGTCGGCGAACGTTCTGGATGCCGCTGCTCCTCGGCGCCGTCCCCACCGCCGCCCAGGCGGACATCGATTTCTCCGCGCGCACCGGATCGGGACCGATCCGGGTGGTCCATTCCGGACTGTGCCTCACCGTCCCGGGCGCCAACCCGGCCGAGGCCGTCACCCTCGTGCAGCAAACCTGCACCGGCGCCGTGGAGCAGACCTGGCAGATCCAGTCCACGGGCAGCGCCTTCCGGCTCGTCAATCAGGCGACCGGCCTGTGCATGGATTCGCAGACCTCGCGCACCAACGGCAGCGTGGTCCGGCAGAGCCGATGCCTCAACGTGTCCCAGCAGGCGTGGTCGGCGCGGGCGCAAGGGACCGGCATGCGGCTCACCACGGGCTATTCCGGCAAGTGCCTCGACGTCTATGGCGGCTCCCGCGCCGACGGCGAGCGGCTGATCCAGTGGGATTGCTGGGGCGGCGACAACCAGAGCTTCGTCCCGGTGGCGAGTCCGGCGACCCCGCCGCCGACGGGAGGGGGAACCGGCGCGGTCGCCGCCATCTCGGTCACCCTGACGCCGACGGCCATCAACGGCTGGTACGCCAAAGAGGTGTTCCTGTTCGTGCGGGACGCTAGCGGCGCCATCACGACCCAGGCGACGGTCGCCTCCTACAATTTCGGCTTCGCGACCGCGGGCCTGAACACGCCCTCGCAGCCGCTCGCGGTGCCGGCCGGCGCGACCTGGGGCGTCGGCCTGCGGATCTGGGCCAACAGCGACAAGTCGCGCCGGGGCAACCCGATCCTGTCCTACAGCGACACGCCCGGGCAGCGCGCGCTGCAGAGTTCGGGTGACTGCGCCGCCGGCGGCCGGCAGGATGCCTGGGGCGATGCCGGCACGGCCGGACGCAACGTCGTCTACACCGTGAACTGCACCGCCCCGACGGGGACGGGTGGCGGAACCGGAACCGATCCCGGCACGGGCGGCACCGGCGGAACCGGGACCGGCGGCGACACGAGCGGCGGAACCGGGGGCACGGGAACGGGGGGCACCGGAACCGGCGGGACCGGCACAGGTGGAACGGGCACGGGCGGGACCGGAACCGGAGGCACGCCCGGAACAGGCACCGGCGGCACCGACCCGGGCACCGGCGGCGGGACCGGCACCGGCGGAACCGGCACGGTGACTTGGACGCGCTGCGCCGCCGAGAACGAGACCTGCACCGTCTCGGGCACGCGCACGGTCCGTTACGGCGCCAACGGCACCTACGCGACCCGCACGGCCACCGGCTCCATCGCCTGCAGCAACGCCACCTTCGGCGATCCGCTCTACGGCGTGGCCAAGGCCTGCGACGTCCAGGGCAGCGCCTCCACGGGCGCGGGTACCACCACCGCCACCGCGGTGACCCTGACGCCGACCGAGATCAACGGCTGGTTTGCCAAGGAACTGTTCCTGTTCACCCGCAACACCGACGGCAGCGTCGGCTCGCAGACGCTGGTCCTGTCCTACAACTGGGGCACCACGCCGGCCGGCCTGAACGCGGCCTCGCAGCCGATCACCGTCCCGGCGGGCGGGCGCTGGGCCGTCGGCCTGCGGATCTGGGCCAACCAGGACAAGTCGCGCAACGGCACGCCGCTCGTCTCCTACAGCGACACGCCGAACGAGCGGGCGCTCCAGACCTCGGGCGATTGCGCCGCGGGCGGGCGCCAGGACATGTGGGGCGATTCCGGCGCGCCGGGCCGCAACGTCGTCTACACCCTGCGCTGCACCACCACGACCGTCACCGATCCGGGCACCGGGACGGGCGGGACCGGGGGAACGGGCGGCACCGGCGGCACCGGAACGGGCACCGGCACGGATGGGGGCACCGCAACGCTCCCACCCGGCGAGCGCGCCCCGACCGGCGCCTCCGTGCTGATCAACCGCCGCTCGGGCAATTGCGTCGACGGCGCCGCGAACGGCGTGCTCCAGCAGGTCTGCCGCGATCCGGCGAGCCAGACCTGGACCTTCCTGCCCATGGCGGAGGGCTACCAGATCAAGAGCGCGACGACCGGACAGTGCCTCGCGGTGGAGAATGCGGGGACGGGCAACGGCACCCGCGTGGTGCAACAGGGCTGCTCCAGTGCCGCCAACGCCCTGTTCCGCCTGCGCAAGCTCGACAAGTGGACCGAGATCGTCGCCAACCATTCGGGCCGCTGCCTCAGCCCGACCGGGGGGAACGACAACCGCAACTCCGGCAGCGCCATCGTGCAGTGGGATTGCGACTCGGCCGACCCGCAGCGCTGGACGATCCTCGGTCCGGAGGGCCGGGCCCCGTCCGCCTGGACCGCGCCGCGGCGCATCGGCATCGTCCCGGTCGCCGGGGCGGTCCTGCCCAACGGCAAGATCCTGTTCTGGGCGGCCGAGCAGCGCTCCGCCTTCCAGACCGGCGCCACCGACGGCACCTGGACGACCCTCTACGACCCGGCCACCGATCAGGCGGTCGACACCTACATCGCCAATACCGGGCACAACATGTTCTGCCCCGGCACGAACGTGCTGCCGGACGGGCGCATCCTGATCACCGGCGGCATCGCCGCGGGCGTCTCGACCATCTACGACCCGGCCGCGAATTCCTGGACCCGCGTGGCCAACATGAACATCACCCGCGGCTACAACGCCAACACCACGCTCTCGAACGGCGATTCCTTCACCTATGGCGGCTCGTGGTCCGGCGGGGCCGGCGGCAAGGACGGCGAGGTCTGGTCGCAGGCCACCAACCGCTGGCGCGTGCTGCGCAACGTCAAAGGCGAGGCGGCGGCCGATCCGAGCGTGCCGGTCTATCCCGGCGACACCCATTACTGGCTGTTTGCCGGCGCCAACGGCTCGGTGTTCCATGCCGGCCCGAGCACCGACATGCACTGGATCGATACCAGCGGCGACGGCAGCATCCGCTTCGTCGGCAAGCGCGGCAACGACCGCTTCGCGGTGAACGGCACCGCCAACATGTACGACATCGGCAAGATCTTTAAGGCCGGCGGCGCCCCCGCCTATACCGGGGCGCCGGCCCTCGACACCGCCTACACGATCGATATCGGCGCCGGCCCGAACGGAGCCGTCACCGTCGCCGAGACCGCGCCGATGCTGTTCCCGCGGGCCTACACCAACAGCGTCGTCCTGGCCGACGGAGACGTCGTGACCGTGGGCGGGCAGATCGTGGCGGCCCAGTTCACCGACAACCTGCCGGTGATGATGCCGGAGATCTGGTCGCCGAAGACCGGCAAGGTCCGCCGGCTCGCCCCGATGGTGGTGCCGCGCAACTACCACAGCATCGCCATGCTGATGCTCGACGGGCGCGTGCTCGTCGGCGGCGGCGGCCTCTGCGGCGGCTGCGGCGGGGCCGACCATCTCGATTTCGAGATCCTGACCCCGCCGAACCTCTACGACGCGCAGGGCAACCTCGCGAACCGCCCGACCATCACCGGGGCCCCCGCGAGCGCGACGATGGGCGGCACGCTCGCCGTCACCACCGACCGGGCCGTGACGAGCTTCTCCCTGGTGCGGCTCAGCAGCGTCACCCACTCAACCAACACCGACCAGCGCCGGGTGCCGCTGACGGTCACGCAGAGCGGCACGAGCCACCAGCTCACGCTGCCGAGCGATCCCGGCATCCTGCTGCCGGGCACCTGGATGCTGTTCGCGATGGATGCGGCCGGGGTGCCGAGCGTCGCGAAGGTCGTGCGGATCCGGTAAATGTCGAGACGAAGCGGAGAGCGCGCCATGCCCGAGATCGTGATGATGACCAAGAGGATCGGCAAGCTCGCGAGCCTCGCCGCGGCGGCCCTGCTCGCGGGGCCCCTTCTGGGGGCTCCGGCCCAGGCCGAGCAAACGGCCCAAACGGGCTCGGGGACGACCTCGCCGCCCCAGACGGCGAAGGGGGCCTGCCGGGTGAAGGACTATGTCGGCGGACGCACCTGCACCGGCGACGTGCCGGAGAGCGTCTGCGCGGCGATCGCCCGGGAGGCGAAGGGGCAATATACCTGGACCCAGGAGGAATGCCCCTGACACCCGGCTGCGGGGGCGCGGCCCACCGGCCGGGCTCCTGCGATCAGGAAAGGGCACCGGATGAGCCGCAGCCAGCACGACCTCGCGAGGGGCCAGTTCGGCCCGCAGGCCGGGGCCTATGTCACGAGCGAGGTCCATGCCGCCGGCGCGGATCTCGAGAGGCTGAGCCGCCTCGCGGCGGCGCTGCGCCCCGCCCGCGCCCTCGACCTCGGCGCGGGCGGCGGACATGTGGCCTATGCCCTGGCGCCCCATGCCGGCGAGGTCGTGGCCTGCGACCTGTCGCCGGAGATGATCGCCGCCGTCGCGGCGGAGGCCGGGCGTCGTGCCCTGACGAACATTTCGGGGACCGTCGCGCCCGCCGAACGCCTCCCCTTCGCGGACGCGCATTTCGATTGCGTCGCCAGCCGCTTCTCCGCGCATCACTGGTCGGACCTGTCCCGCGGCCTGGGCGAGGCGCGCCGTGTCCTGAGACGCGGCGGCACGGCCGTGTTCATCGACGTCGTCGCGCCGTCCGCCGCGGCATGGGACACCCATCTGCAGGCGGTCGAGCTGCTGCGGGACCCGTCCCATGCCCGCGATTACCGCACGGCCGAATGGACGGCCCTGCTGGAGCGCGCCGGCTTCCGGATCGAGGCGATCCAGGCCTGGCGCCTGCGCATGGACTTCGCCTCCTGGACCCGGCGGATCGGAACGCCGCCGGACGCGGTCGCCGCGATCCGATCGCTGCAAACCGGAGCCGCGGAGACGACGAAGGCCTATTTCGCGATCGAGGCGGACGGCTCCTTCGAACTGGATGTGGCCGGTTTCCAGGCCACCGCCGTGTGAGGGCGGGCCCGACGGCATCGGCCCGGGGCTCGACGCCGGCTCCCTGACATCAGCCGACGCGGCGGTCCGAAAGGTTCGAGCAAGAAGCGGTCGCTACCATCGTGATCCGGTGCCCCTGCGGGGGCACGATTCGCGCCCCAGGGTGACCGACGATGACGCTCCCGCCCTGGTTTCCGCGCTCCGCGTGCCGGCGCGTGACGCTCGCCGTCATCCTGCTCGCCCTGACGGGGCCGGGTCTCGCCCCGGCGGCCGAGTCGGCGCAGCCGGGGCCGTCGCTCGCCGGGGGCAGCCTGTTCGCCGGCCATTTCCTGCTCCGGGATCCGTCCGGCGCGACCATCGATTCCGACGCCCTCTCGGGCCGGCCCTACGGCGTGTTCTTCGGCTTCACCCACTGCCCCAACATCTGCCCGACCACGCTGGCCCGGATCAGCCTCGCCCTGCGGGACATTCCCGATCCCGACCTGCGCCTCTACTTCGTCACCGTGGACCCGGAGCGCGACACCGCCGCGGCTCTGGGGCCTTACATGGAGAGCTTCGATCCCCGGATCGTGGCGCTCACCGGCGACCGGGCGGCGATCGAGGAGGCGGTGACGAGCTTCGGGGCGGTGGCCGAGCGCACGGCCCTGCCCGGGGGCGGCTACACCTACGGCCACACCGCGGCCGTGCTGCTCGTGGACGAGAACGGCCTCATCGCCGAACGGATCGGCGCGGAGGGCGAGGAGGCGGTCCTGTCGGCCCGGCTGTCCCGGCTCGCCCGCCGCCCCGCCGTTAAGGCCGGCCCATGACCGCGCCCCGCCAGGGCGCCGGCTCGGCGGGGTTCAGCCTCGTCGAGATGCTCGTCGTGCTGGCGATTCTCGGCGTCGTGGCGGGGGTGGCGGCTCCGGCCATCGGCCATCTGGTTCCGGGGCGACGCCTCGACCTGACCGCCGCGACCCTGGCGGGCGAATTGACCCGCCTGCGGGCGCAGGCGCGGCGCAGCGGCGCCCCCACGAGCCTGACCTTCGTGCCGGAGCGCCGCCACTTCATGAGCACACGCCCCGGCGCGGCGCCGATCGGCGCCGGCCCGGTGGCGGTCGAGGTGTTGCGCGGCGAGGCGAGCCGCGCCGGCCCGGGCGAAATCCGCTTCCTCGCCGACGGCAGCTCCACCGGCGGCGCGATCCGCCTGAGCGGGTCGGGCGGCCACCGAACCTTGACGGTCAGCAGCCTGACCGGCCGGGTCGCGGAAGCCGGGGCGAACCCGTGAGCTCCCGTCGACCCACCCAGCGCGGCACCGCCGACGGCTTCACCGTAGTGGAGATGCTGGTCGCCTTCGCGATCGTGTCCCTGTCCACCGTCTCGGCGCTGGAAGTGGCCGCGACCCTCGGGCGCCAGGGCGGGCGGGTCGAGGCGCTCCTGCGGGCGGCGGACGAGGCGCAGGGCGTGGTCTGGCTGCGGCTCGCGGCCGGAACCCTGCACCCGGGGTCCGAGACCGGGCGCTTCTCCGACGGCCGGCAATGGTTCCTCGACGTCGTCGATGTCGGGCCCCGACTCGGATGGCGCAACGTCCCACCGGTCTGGCACGTGCGCCTCTCCCGCGAGGGGCCGCGGGGGCCGGTCGTCTACGAGACCGTTCTGACGGCGGGCCTCGGTGGCTGAGATGCGGGCGCCCCGGAGGCTGCGGCCGTCGCGGGCCGGCTTCACGATCGTCGAGATGCTGGTCTCCCTCGCCCTGCTCGCGCTGATCTCCCTGCTGCTGATCCAGGCGATCGGGGCCGCCGGCATGCTGTCTCGCCAGGGCGGGCGGCTCTCCGCCGACACCGATCTCGACATCGTGCGCGATCACCTGCGCGGCTCGCTGGCCCGCCTCGTCGGCCGCGACACCAACGGGCGCCGGCCGGCCTTCCTCGGCGAACCGGAGCGCTTCAGCGGCACCGTCCTGGCCAACCGGGGCACCGAGCGCGGCGGTGCCGTGCGCCAGAGCGTGTGGGCGGTCCGCCGGGACGACGGCACCGTCGATCTCGTCGAGACGCGCGGCGTCGGCCCCGAATCCGGGGCCCGGCCGCCCGAGGTGCTGGTGGGCCGGGCGGCGGCAGTGCGGCTGCGCTATTTCGGGGCCGGTCTCATCGCCGATCCGCAGCCCGGCTGGTTTCCGGCCTGGACCCGGCGGGACCGGCCGCCGACCCTGATCGAGATCAGCCTCGCCTTCCCGCCCGGGGACCGGCGCCGCTGGCCGCCGCTCCTCGTCCCGCTCGGGGTCGGGCAATGAGCGCCCCGCCCCGCGCCTGTCCCGCACGCGGAGCCGAGTCCGGCTTCGTCCTGCCGGCCGTTCTGGCGATCATGATCGTGGTCTCGGCCGCGGCCCTCGTGGCCACCGAGCGCCATAGGACGCGCCTCGCCGTCGCCGAGAGCCAGACCCGCAGCCTGCGCCTCCAGGGGCTCGCCGACGGCGCGGCGCGGCTCGTGGCGACGGGCTTCGTGCTGGAACGGACCCGCGGGGTGGCGGGCCTCGGCCTGCCGCGCAACGGGGCCAGCGTCGCCTGCGATCTCGCCGGAGGCCGCCGTCTCACGCTGGCGGTGCAGGACCATGCCGGACTGATCGACCTCAACGCGGCGCCGCGCCCGCTCCTGGAGACGGCGTTCCGCGCGCTCGGGCTCGGCGATTCCGACGCACTGACGCTGGCGGCGGAGGTGCTGGATTACCGCGATGCCAACGACGACCCGGAGCCCAATGGCGGCGCGGAAGCGCCGCAATACGCTGCCCGCGCCCTGGCCTACGGCCCCCGCAACGGGCCTTTCACCAGCGTCGACGAGATCGAGCGGCTGCCCTCCCTCACGGCCGACCGGGCGGCGCGCCTGCGCAATGCCGTGACCGTGTACAATCCCGGCGGTGGCATCGACCCGGCCCTGGCGCCCGAGCGTGCCCTCGTCGCCAGTGTCGCCGGCGACGGCCTGCGCCCCTACACGGCCCGATCCTCCGGACAATATGTCGAGGTCCGCGCGAGCGTCGCGGACGACCACGGCCGCGCCACCCGCAGCGCCATGGTCTCGGCGGGCGGGACCGGAACCGGCACGCTCGTCCTGTCCTGGCAGCCGGACGGGCCGGAGATGGCACCCGGCGCCCCCCATCCGGCCTGCGCCGCCCTCGCCGCGGCCCTGATCCGCCCCTGAGGCCGGGGCGCGGCCGACGGAGGGTCCGAAAAGTGTCAATGACCGGTTAACCATAACCGCCTAGCGTCCGGATCGACCATCTCCTGCGGCACCGGCTTCGAGCGGAAGGCATGGCGATTCGTGCACATGTCTTCGGCTTGACGCTCGCCCTCGGCTGGTCCGGTGCGTGCCTCGCCGCCGAGCCGCTTCCGGGTCGCGGACCAGGCCCCCGCGTCACCCCCGCTCCCTCCGGCGGCCTGATCCTGCGCGGCAACGACCAGTTCATTGGCGAGGCCGCCCCGGCGCGGGAGCCGGTCGCGGGCGGGCTCGTCACCCTCAACCTCGTCGAGGCGCCGCTCCCGGTCGCCGCCAAGGCAGTGCTCGCCGACACGCTGGGCTGGGGCTACACCCTCGACCCGCAGGCCTCCGGCACCCTGACCCTCCAGACCGGCGGGCCCGTGCCCCGCGAGACGCTGCTGGCGATGTTCGAGACGGCTCTGGCGAGCCGCGGCCTGGCGCTGCGCCGCCGCGGCCGCTTCGCCCAGATCGGCCCGTCGGGGGCCGATGCGGGGGGCGTGCGCCCGGTGCGGGGCCCGGCCGCGGAGGCCGGCGCGGTCGCGATACCGCTGCGCTGGGTCTCGGCCGTCGAGATGCAGGCGATCCTGGCCGCCGTCGCCCCCAAGGAGGTGATCCTCCGCGCCGACCGGGCCCGCAATCTGCTGATCCTGAACGGCGATGCCGGCCAGATCCGGGCCCTGCGCCAGACCATCGAGGTGTTCGACGTCGACTGGATGCGCGGCATGTCGACGGCGATGCTGCCGGTGCGCAGCACCAATCCGGGCACCATCGCCCGCGACCTCACGCAGATGTTCGGCGGCGAGGCGGCGGGCACCGGCGACGTGATCCGCTTCATCCCCAACGAGGGGCTGGGCGCGATCCTCGTGGTGACCTCCCGCGCGGTTTATCTCGACCGCGCCCGGGCCATGCTGGAGCAGCTCGAATCGCTCGCCGCCGAGCGCGAGCGCCAGCTCTTCGTCTACCGCATCCAGAATCGCTCGGCCCGGGACCTCGCCGCCGTGCTCCAGGGCGTGGTCGCGGCGGAGACCGGCAGTCCGGTCAACGTCACCGCGGGCTATGGCGGGGGCGCGTATGGGGGAGGTTACGGCGCCGGGTCATCCGGCTACGGCGGCCAGGGCGCGCCGGGATTCGGCGGATCGGCGGCGGGCGCCGGCTTCAATGGCGGTTCGCCCGGCGCGGGCGCCGCGGGCCAGGGCGCTGCGGGCCAGGGGGCTGCGGGCCAGGGGGCGACCGGGTTCGGGGGCGATGCGGGATCCGGCTTCACGCAGGGCGCGGGCGGGGATGCCGCCACAGCCCCCGCGGCCGGGTTCGGTGCCGGGACGGCGCCCGGGGTCTACGGCGGCGGCAATAGCTACGGGTCGGGCTACGGGGGAGCGGGGGGCTACGGCGCTGATTCCGGTATGGCCGGCGCCTACGGCGCCCGGCGCGACGCGGTCGGCATCGTCGCCGATGAGGCCAACAACAGCCTCGTGATCTCGGCCACCCGCAACCAGTACGACAAGATCCTGCGCATCCTGGGCCGGCTCGACGCGATGCCGACCCAGGTGCTCCTCGAGACCGTCATCGCCGAGGTGACCCTGAACAACCAGCTTCAGTTCGGGGTGCAGTACTTCCTCAAGAACCGCTCCTCGGGCCTCAATTTCGCGCAGCGCGAGACGGCCCGCATCGGTGAGGGCGGGGGCACCGACGCGCTCATCAAGGCGGCGGCCCGGGGCGTGCCGGGCTTCAACTACCTGCTCGGCGCCGCCGACTTCAACGTCGTGCTCAACGCGCTCCAGGGCGTGACGCGGGTCAACGTCATCTCCTCGCCCAACATCACCGTCCTCGACAACCGCACCGCCAAGCTCCAGGTGGGCGATCAGGTGCCGATCGTCCGCCAGACCGGCCAGAGTGCCCTGGCGGCGGGCGCGCCGATCCTGAACCAGATCGAGATGAAGGACACCGGCGTCATCCTCTCGGTGACGCCGCGGGTGAACAAGAACGGCCTCGTGGTGCTCGACATCAACCAGGAGGTCAGCGACGTGGTGCCGACCACGACCTCGGCCATCAACTCGCCGACGATCCGCCAGCGGCGGGTCGCGACGAGCGTCGCGGTGAGCGACGGCCACAGCCTCGCCATCGGCGGCCTCGTGCAGGAATCGGCGCAGATCATCAACGAGAGCGTGCCGGTTCTGGGCGACCTGCCGCTGGTCGGTCCGGCCTTCCGCAACCGCATCGACGGGCGGGTGCGCACCGAGCTGATCGTGTTCATCCGGCCCAAGGTCATCCGCGGCACCGCCGAGGCCGACCGCATCGCCGAGGATTTCCGGCAGCAATTCAAGGCCATGATGCCGATGCGGCCGGTGCCCGCCCCGCCGCCCATGGCCGCCATGCCGGTCGGCACCGACGGGGTGCTGCGGCGGATGATTGACTGAATCAGGCGGTCGCCGGCTCTCGGACCCGGGTGGAGGCTCTACGCCGCCGCCTTCATGGGCGGCGCGGCCGCCACTGCGGCGGCGGGGACACGGACCTTGCCCGGCCGCCGGCGCCGATGAAGCGCCACGAGCACACCGGCAAGGCCGGCGCCGGCCAGGATGTCCGGCAGGTAATGTCCCCCTGCCCCGATCGCCGCCACGACGATGGCGGCGTTCAGGACCACCGCCAGCGGGCCGATCCCCGGCAGAGGCGCCAGCGCCCAGGCGGTGAGCACCGCGAGGCAGGCATGGAAGGACGGGAAGGTCACGAGGCCGCGGATCTCCGACAGTGCGATGGTGTCGAGGCTGCCCTCCCGCAGGGCCCGCAGGGCGTCGAGGTGCCACAGCGCGCCGATCGTCTCCAGATGGCCGTCCGGGAGCCGCCCCGCCGCGTGATGGGCGTAGGTGCCCGCCGCGGGAAACAGCGCGGACAGCAGCACGCAGGCGAGCAGCGAGAGCGAGAACAGCCGGGCGAAGGTCCAGAGCCGTCGCGTGCGCCCGACGGCGCTGAGGACGACGACGACGAGCCCGATCTGCGGTCCGCTCGAATGGTAGGCCAGCGCCAATCCGTGAGCGAGACCCGGATGGTCCGCCAGGAAGGCGAGGTAGGCCGGTCCGTCGAAGCCCAAGGCCCTCTCGATCCGGGCGAGTCCCGCATCGGCCAGCGGCAGCGCCAGCATCGCGGCGAGCACGTGCAGGACGGCGACCGCGGCGGTGAAGGCGAGGAGGTAGGCGCTCGACAGCGCCATCGCCCGCAGCTTCGGCTCCGGCTTGACCGCGCTGCACAGGAACGCGGCGGCCAGGAGGAGCGCGACCGTGGCGGTAACGGCGGCGAGGCCCGGTCCCGCGATCGCCACGCCTGCGACGGCGAGGCCCGCGGCGTCGGCCGCGACGATCACGGCGACCAGGGCCCACAGACTGGGATGGGGGGCGGCAAGGCCGGCGGTGAGGGCGATCCGGCGTGGGCGCCGGGTCGGTCCGGCCGCCCGTGCGGCGCCGGCGCGGTCCTCGTCAAGCAGCATCCGCCGGTCGTTCCCTTCGATCGCGTTCCGTGACGCGACCGACCGGCCGCGCGTCAGGGAGACTCCGCAGCGAGCGATTGGTTCGCCGCCGCGGCCATCGAGGGCGGGCGCAGATTGGCGTTCGCGGCCGGGGCCAGGGTCGAGACCCGGTCGCGTCCCTCGCTCTTCGCGGTGTAGAGGGCGAGATCGGCGGCCTTGAGCAGGCCGGCGGCCTCGATCCCGAGGGCGCGGGTCGGCCCATGGGCCGCCGTGGCACCGATGCTCACGGCGAGCCGGGCGCCCCGGGAGAGGCCCGGATGCGGCAGCGCGAGCGCCGCCACCGCCGCCCGGACGGCCTCGGCCGCCTCAAGGGCCGCGTCGAAGGTCGCCCCCGGCAGGAGCGCGACGAATTCCTCGCCCCCGTAGCGGGCCGCAAGCCCGCCCCGGGCCTCCACCGATGTGGCGAGGGCGCCCGCGACCGCAATGAGGCAGCGATCGCCCTCCTGGTGACCGGCGGCATCGTTGAGGAGCTTGAAATGGTCGATGTCGACGAGAAGCAGGCCGAGCCAGGTCCCGGCCTCACCGGCCTCCCGCCACGCCGGTTCCAGGCGATCCGAGAAGTGGCGGCGGTTCGAGAGGGTGGTGAGCGGATCGGTCTCCGACAACACGGTGAGCCGGGCGTTGGCTCGGGCGAGCGCCTCCGACTGGAGCCGCTCCCGCAGGCCGATCAGGAAGGTCCGCTTCGCCTCCCATTCCCGGGAATAGCAGAGCTTGAGCGGCACCAGGATCAAGCCCGAGACGAGCAGCGGGAGGCCGCTGCTGCTGGTCTCGGCGAGGTTGAAGCCGAGGACGAGGCCGGCATAGAGCGCGAGGGAGGCGGAGCAGTACCAGAGGGCATGCCGGAACGGCATCGGCGCGATCATCCCGACCACCAGGGGCACGATCGCCGCGATGATGACGTAGGCCTGGGCATGCGTGGGCGGCGCGAGGCGGGCACTGTTGAGGACGATGGCGATGTCGACGAGCGCGGTGGCCAGGGCGGCCACCGTCATCCGCACCATCGTCGGACGCCCCTGCAGCGACAGGATCGCGGCCAGCGCCACCGGGCAGAACACCCCCATGGTCAGGCCGAACGGCACGTGAAAGGCCTCCGGGCCGAACACGTCGTGGTCCATCACCAGGGAGAGGATGTTGAACAAGCCGAAGACGGCGAGCCAGGACTGCATGTAGAGGCCGCTCGCCCGCACCGTCTCCGCACGGTACTGCGTCTCGAGCGCATCGGGCAGCCTGAGCTGATACCAGGGTCGGCGCAGGCCGGCTTCGATCAACGTATGCATGGTCGTGCCGGGCAAACCGCCGAGAGGCCTCTGCTCAATCTAGTGTAGGATTCCTATCTGCTCGTAAAGATCCGGCGGTCCGGTCGATCGCGCGGCGGCGGCGGTCAGCGGGCCGTCGGGAGGCCGGCGGTGCGGGCCGGGCGGGCCGCGAGCGGGCGGCTCGACATCGCCCGCAGGGACTGCACGTTGGCCGCCGCCTCGGCCGGTCCGAGATCCTGGGCGAGCACGCGCTCGGCCTCGTCGTAGCGGCCCTTCAGGCCGAGGACGAGGGCGAGGTTCTGGCGGACCCGGGCGTCGGCGCGGGGCTGCGCCGCCGCACGCTGCAGGGTCGATTCGGCGAGGTCGAGATGACGGCCCAGCGCGTAGGACAGGCCGAGATTCGACAGAATGCGTGGCTCCTCGGGGGCGATCTTGAGGGCGGCCTCGTAGAGGCTCTGAGCCCGGGCGTGGTCGCCGGTCTGGTCCGCCACCATGCCCTGCGCGGACAGCACGCGCCAATCGGGCTGGGCCGGGCTGTGGGCGTTCTGGAGAACCTCGTTGGCCTCCTGGTAGCGGCCGGCCTCGGCGAGGGTCTTGCCGTAGGCGGCGAGCACCGCCTTGTCCTTCGGGTTGCGCAGGGCCGCCTGCTGGAGCACCGCCGCGGCCTGGGATTTCTGATCGGTGGCGCGCAGGGCGTCGGCGTAGCGCATCGCGTTGCGCAGATCGTTCGGCTCGGCATTGTAGCGCGCGGCCAACCCGTCCACCTCGGCGCGGGCGGAGCGTTCCGCCGGTCGCCCGAGGCCCGGCAGGGAGAGGCCGCCGATCGAGCCGGTCGTTTCCGGCGAGCGCGACTGGCAGGCGGAGGCCGCGAGGCCGATCAGGCCCGCCGCGGCCAGGCGGCGGAAACGGACGGTCCGGGCCGGATGGGCGGCCGTGCCGAAGGTCCGTGTCATCTGTCCTCTCCACCACGTAGCCGGCGGTGCTTGCGCCCCGCCGATGGCACGGTGATAGAAGGTTAACCCTAATCGACGGTTAAGCCTGCCTCCGCATGACTCACGACAGACCCGCCCTCCTCGCCCCCGGTACGGATGCGGTTCCGATCCGCGCCGTGACCAGTGCGGACTGGGCCGAGGTCGAGGCGGGCCTCGCGCCCCTCCAGCGGGCCTTCGCCAAGGCATCGGGTTTCGCCCCGAAGGCCGGTCGTACCGCCCTCCTGCCCGATGCGGACGGTACGCTCGCCCGCGTCCTCCTCGGCCTCGGCGACCGGCAGGCACCGGCGCACGACCGCTTCCTGCCCGGCAAGCTGCCGGCCGCCCTGCCCGGGGGCGCCTACCGGCTCGAGCCCGCCGAGGGCCTCGATCCGGCGGAGGCCGCGCTGGCGTGGCTGCTGGGCAGCTACCGGTTCGAGCGTTACCGCAAACCCGGCGAGCCGCGCCCCCGACTGGTCGCCCCGGAGGGGATCGACGCCGCCTCCGTCGAGCGGATCGCGGCGGCGGTCGCCTCCGGGCGGGACCTCGTCAACACCCCGGCCAACGATCTCGGGCCCGCCGAGATCGAGGCCGCGATCCGGTCGCTGGCGGAGCGGTTCGGCGCGGCCGTGAGCGTCACCGTCGGCGATGCCCTGCGCGAGGGCTTCCCCCTCGTCTACGCGGTGGGCGCGGCCTCGCCGCGGGCGCCCCGGCTCATCGACCTCACCTGGGGCGACGAGGGCGCGCCCCGCGTCACGCTGGTCGGCAAGGGCGTGGTGTTCGACACGGGCGGCCTCGACATCAAGCCCTCCGCGGGCATGCTCCTGATGAAGAAGGACATGGGGGGCGCCGCCGCCGCCATCGCGGCCGCCGAGATGATCATGGGCGAGGGCCTGCCGGTGCGGCTGCGCCTGATCGTGCCGAGCGTCGAGAACGCGGTCGCGGGCGAAGCCTTCCGCCCCGGCGACGTAATCCGCGCGCGCTCTGGTCTCACCGTCGAGATCGGCAACACCGATGCGGAGGGGCGGCTGATCCTCGCCGACGCCCTGGCGCTGGCCGATGCGGACGCGCCCGACCTGCTCATCGACTTCGCGACCCTGACGGGGGCGGCGCGGGTCGCGCTGGGCCCCGATTTGCCAGCCTACTTCACTGAGGACGAGGGTCTGGCCGCCCGCGTCGCGGAGGCGGGCGCCCGGGTCAACGACCCGGTCTGGCGCCTGCCGCTGCACGCGCCCTACGCGAGCGGCCTCGAGTCCAAGGTCGCCGACCTCAACAACGTCTCCGGCGGTCCGTTCGCGGGCGCGATCACCGCCGCCCTGTTCCTGCGCCGCTTCGCCCCGCGGACGACGGCCCACGTCCATTTCGACCTCTATGGCTGGAACCCCTCGACCAAGCCGGGCCGGCCGGAGGGCGGCGAGGTGCAGACCGCCCGCCTCGCCCATGCCCTGGTGGCGCGGCTCGTCGCGGGCGGCGCCTGAGCGGCGTCAGGCCGGCAGGGTCAGGCCCTCGCGGGCGAAGACGGCCTGCACCGCGGGCCGTCGCGCCATCGCCCGGGCATGGGCCGTCCAGGCGGGAAACAGCCCCGGCATGTCGAAGCCGAGGGCGGGGCCTCGACCCCACATCCAGAACACCAGGAGATAGGGATCGACGAGGCTGTAGCGCGCGCCGAGCGCCCAGCCGCCATTCGAGAGGCGGACCTCCGTCATGGTGCAGAGATCGCCGAAGGTGTCGGCGCCGCGCGCCCGGATCGCGTCGAACCCCTCCTCGTCCGTGCTGAACCGCTCGGGCCGGCGCCGCTGCGCGTAGGCGACGTGGTGGGCGGTGGCGAGCCAGCCCAGCCACTCGTCGGCCAAGGCCGCCGCGCGGGGCTCGTCCGGCATCAGCCCCGCCGCCGGATGCGCGCGCGCGACGTGGCGCAGGATCGCCGACACCTCGGTCAGCACCCATCCGTCCTCGTAGAGAGCCGGCACCCGCCCGCGCTCGTTGACCGAGAGGTATTCCGGCGCGCGCTGGTCACCCCGGGCGAGGTCGAGGCGCACCGTCTCGAACGGGGCACCGGTCTCCTCCAGGGCGATATGCGCGGCGAGCGAGCAGGCGCCGGGGGCGTAGTAGAGGGTGCGGGCGGTCATCGACTCGGCCGCCGGCCCGCTTCAGAGCGGCTCGGCGCCCCGGCCCATGGCGGCGATGCCGGTGCGGGAGATCTCGACGAGGCCGATCACGGTCAGAAGCCGGATGAAGCGGTCGATCTCCTCGGTCGAGCCGGTCAGCTCGAACACGAAGGAGTTGAGGGTCGCGTCGAGGGTCCGGGCGCCGAAGGCGGAGGCGAGCCGCAGGGCCTCGCTGCGATGCTCGCCGGTGCCGACGACCTTCACGAGGCAGAGTTCCCGCTCCAGCGCCTGGCCCTGCAGGGTCAGGTCGACGACGCGGTGGACCGGGACGAGGCGGTCGAGCTGCGCCTTGATCTGATCGATCACGGCGTTCGTGCCCGTCGTCACGATGGTGATGCGGGAGATGTGGCGCGCCTCTTCCGTCTCGGAGACGGTCAGGCTCTCGATGTTGTAGCCGCGGCCGGAGAACAGGCCGGCGATGCGGGCCAGGGCACCGGGCTCGTTGTCCACGATCACCGCGAGGGTGTGGCGGTTGACGATCTCGACCCGGGTGGGCTCGGGGTAGTGGGTGTTCATGGCGTTCATCGCGGAGCGTTCCTCGTCTCAACCTGTCGTCTGGCGCGAGGCGCTGAACCGCCTCCCGGCGCCGGCCTGTCTGGCGCCCACCCGAAAGCAGGGCCGCCCCGACCGGGGCGGCCCGCATCCGAGGCCGGGCCTCGACGGTGATGGCAGCCGGATCAGACCAGCATCTTGCCCTCGGCCGAGATGACGTCGCCGAGCTCGACCCCGGTCTCGCCGAGGTAGTCCGACAGCAGCATCTCGTTGTGCGCCTTGCCCGACGGGATCATCGGGAAGCAGTTCTCGGTCTTGTCGACGACGCAGTCGAAGATCACCGGCCCGTCATAGTCGAGCATCTCCTTGATCGCCGCGTCGAGTTCGCCGGGCTTCTCGCAGCGGATCCCCTTGGCGCCGTAGGCCTCGGCGAGCTTGACGAAGTCCGGCAGGCTCTCCGAGTAGCTCTGCGAGTAGCGCGAGCCGTGCAGCAGCTCCTGCCACTGCCGCACCATGCCCATATACTCATTGTTCAGGATGAAGATCTTGACCGGCAGGCGATACTGCACGGCGGTCGACAGCTCCTGCATGTTCATCAGGATCGAGGCTTCGCCCGCGATGTCGATCACGAGCCCGTCCGGGTTGGCGAGCTGCGTGCCGATCGCCGCCGGCAGGCCGTAGCCCATGGTGCCGAGGCCGCCGGAGGTCATCCAGCGGTTCGGCTCCTCGAACTTGAAGTACTGCGCCGCCCACATCTGATGCTGGCCGACCTCCGTGGTGACGAAGGTCTTGCGGTCCTTGCACGCGTCGTAGAGCCGCTGGACCGCGTATTGCGGCTTGATGATCGTGCCCGACGGCCAATAGGCGAGGCAGTCGCGCGACTTCCAGCGGCTGATCTTGTTGAACCAATCCTCCATGCGGCCCTGGTCGGGCTGCTTCGCCAGGGCGCGCCACTGGGCGAGCATCTCCTCCAGCACCGCGGCGCAGTCGCCGAGGATGCCGACATCGACCTTGACGACCTTGTTGATCGAGGACGCGTCGACATCGACGTGGATCTTCTTCGAGTAGGGCGAGAAGGCGTCGAGGCGTCCGGTGATGCGATCGTCGAAGCGCGCACCGATGCAGATCATCACGTCGCATTCATGCATCGCGAGATTGGCCTCGTAGGTGCCGTGCATGCCCAGCATCCCGAGGAACTTGTCGTCGGAGGCCGGGAAGGCGCCGAGGCCCATCAGGGTCGAGGTCACGGGGAAGCCGGTCTCGGCGACCAGCGCGCGCAGGAGCCGCGAGGCTTCCGGTCCCGAATTGATGACGCCGCCGCCGGTGTAGAAGACCGGCCGGCGGGCCGTCGCCATCAGCTCGACCGCGGTGCGGATCTTCTCGGCATCGCCCTTGACCGGCGGATTGTAGGTCTTGTGGCCGTTCTGCGCCGGGCGCTGGTAGACGCCGGTCGCGAACTGCACGTCCTTGGGCAGATCGACGACGACGGGGCCCGGCCGGCCGTGGCTCGCGACATAGAACGCCTCGTGCAGGATGCGCGACAGGTCGTCGATCGATTTGACGAGGTAGTTGTGCTTCGTGCAGTGGCGGGTGATGCCGACCGTGTCGCATTCCTGGAAGGCGTCCGAACCGATCAGGTGCGTCGGCACCTGGCCCGTGACCGCGACGAGCGGGATCGAATCCAGCATCGCGTCGGTCAGGCCGGTGACGATGTTGGTGGCGCCGGGGCCGGAGGTGACGAGGACGACGCCGACCTTCCCCGAGGAGCGGGCATAGCCCTCGGCCGCGTGAACCGCGCCCTGCTCGTGGCGCACCAGCACGTGCTTGATCGTGGTCTCGTCGAAGAGCGCGTCGTAGATCGGGAGCACCGCCCCGCCCGGATAACCGAACAGGGTATCCACCCCCTGATCCTGGAACGCCCGGATGACCATCTGGGCCCCGGTCATGACCTCGCCGCTCATCGACTCCTCCATCATTCCGTTCTTCGTGACGTTGTCTGCATGTCTCGGGTAGCGTCGGGTTTCCGGCAACAAAAAAGGGCCCCGAGGGACCCTGCATGCGCCACCGACCGGGTCGCCGGGCCTGCGATCAGGCCCGCCCCGTCCGTGGCGCTTCCGTTACAATAAGACCCGTGCGCATCATCGATTCCGGTCGCCGGTGCGTTCGCGAAGTGAGGCGGGGGGAGTAAGCGATAGGCGCGCCCGCGTCAATCGCCGAACGCGCTCGATGGAAGCTTTGATTCACAATCGGTCACAAGCCTTCAGGATTTTGCCGTACCCTCTTCTCTGAAACCGTCAGTCCGGGGCACTGAGGGCGGACCCGAAACCCACCCGTGACGCAACGAAGGCGCCCGGCGTCGAGCCCCGCCATTCCGGGTTCCGCGGGGCGGCCCCGGAATGGCGGCGTTGCCTGACCAGAGGCGGCCCGGTCAGAGCGTCTGCCCGAAGATGCGGGCGACCTGGGGAATGTCCTTGTCGCCCCGGCCCGAGAGGTTGAGCACCATCAGGTGGTCGGCCGGCTTGGTGGGGGCGAGTTCGGCCACCTTCGACAGGGCGTGCGCAGGCTCCAGGGCGGGGATGATCCCTTCGAGCGACGAGCACAGCTTGAACGCCTCCAGGGTCTCGGAATCGGTCGCCGAGAGGTAGGTGACCCGGCCCATCTCGTGCAGCCACGCATGTTCCGGGCCGATCCCCGGATAGTCGAGGCCGGCCGAGATCGAGTGGGCGTCGGCGATCTGGCCGTCGTCGTCCATGAGCAGATAGGTGCGGTTGCCGTGCAGCACGCCCGGGCGCCCGCCGGTGAGCGAGGCGGCGTGCAGGCCGCTCTGGACACCGTGGCCCGCCGCCTCGACGCCGTAGATCTCGACCTCGCGGTCGTCGAGGAAGGGGTGGAACAGACCCATCGCGTTCGAGCCGCCGCCGATGCAGGCGATCAGCGAATCCGGCAGGCGGCCTTCCATCTCCAGCATCTGCTGCTTGGTCTCGTGCCCGATCACCGACTGGAAATCGCGCACCATCGCCGGGTAGGGATGCGGGCCCGCCACCGTGCCGATGCAGTAGAACGTGTCGGCGACGTTGGTGACCCAGTCGCGCAGGGCCTCGTTCATCGCGTCCTTGAGGGTCTTCGTCCCGGATTGCACCGGCACGACCTCCGCGCCCAGCATCTTCATCCGGAACACGTTGGGCGCCTGCCGCTCGACATCGACCGCGCCCATGTAGACGACGCATTTCAAGCCGAAGCGGGCGCAGAGCGTGGCGGTGGCCACCCCGTGCTGGCCCGCGCCGGTCTCGGCGATGATCCGCGGCTTGCCCATGCGCCGGGCGAGCAGGATCTGGCCGAGCACGTTGTTCACCTTGTGCGAGCCGGTGTGATTCAGCTCCTCGCGCTTGAAATAGACTTTCGCCCCATGACCGGCCGGCGCCTGCGCGCGGAAATGCTCGGTCAGGCGCTCGGCGTAGTAGAGCGGGCTCGGGCGGCCGATATAGTGGGTGCCGTAGGACTTCATATCGGCCTCGAAGGCCGGATCGACCTTGGCCTCGGCATAGGCCTTCTCGAGCTCGAGGATCAGCGGCATCAGCGTCTCGGCCACGAAGCGGCCGCCGAAGATGCCGAAACGACCGCGCTCGTCCGGCCCGGTGCGGAAGGAGTTGGGAGCGGGGGCAAGGGTCACGGCGCGCGGTCCTTCGCGAAGACGGATACTTGCCCGCGTGCTAGACCCATGGCGCTCCCGCCGCAATGCGGCGTCCCGTATCCGGGCCGCTTGCCCGACCTCTGTTCCTGCCTGAACCCCTTGCGTCAGCCCCGTGCCTCAGCCCCTTGCTTCAGCCCCTTGCGCGGGCGGCGGCCACGAAGGCCCGGATGCGGTCCGGGTCCTTCTCGCCGGGGCGCGTCTCCACGCCGGAGGAGACGTCGACGGCCGAGAGCCCCGTACGGGCGAGCGCCAGGGCGACGTTGCCGGCATCCAATCCGCCCGACAGCATGGTGCCCTCCGGCAGTTGCGCCTGCGTGAGCAGGGTCCAGTCGAAGGCGCGGCCGTTGCCCCCCGGCAGGGCGGCGTCGGGCGGCGGCTTGGCATCGAGGAGCAGCCGGTCGGCGACGTCCGCGAAGGCCGCCACCGCGGCGAGGTCGGCGGCCGTGGCGATGCCCAGGGCCTTCATGACCGGCCGCCCGGTGCGCCAGCGCAGAGCCGCGACGCGCTCCGGCGTTTCCCGGCCATGAAACTGGATCAGGTCGGGATCGACCGCCTCGATGGCCGCGTCGACCAGCGCGTCGTCGGGATCGACGAGCAGGATCACCCGCTCGGCCCGACCCCGCGCCCGGGCCGCGAGCCGGCCGGCCTCCGCGAGCGGCAGATGGCGCGGGCTCCTGGGGAAATGGACGAAGCCGACGAGGTCGGCGCCGGCCTGGAGCGCCGCGTCCAGCGTCGCCTCGGTGCCGAGGCCACAGATCTTGACGCGCACGCCCATGGGATCGGAGGGCGAACTCAGCGCCCGGCCGGGGCCGGAAGGGCGGCCTGGGACCCGACGCCGGGATAGCTCGGCGTGGGCGCCGGGGCGCCGAAGGTCTTGAGGCTCGCCGCCTCCATGGCGAGGCGGTCGGCCTCGCGGCGGTGAAAGCGGGCGCGCTGACGGGTCGTGCCCTGGCTCAACCAGCTGCCGACGCCGCCGACCAGGATGCCGAGGGCGACCGCGCCGAACACCACCACGTAGAGCGGCAGCACGACGCTGAAGACCGGCTCGGGCGAGAACGGATCGAGGGAGAGGGTCACGGCGTCGCGGTTGGCCACCGCCAGCAACACCACCACGATCGCGACCGGCAGCAGGATCAGGGCTTTGAGGAAACGGATCATTCAGAAGGTCTCCGACGGACGGAACGGGCCTCGCAGGCCCGGCCGACGCGTCTCGTGAGGGCTCCCGGGGGCGCTGCCCGGTGAGTCTCGAAGGCTCGGCCGGCGGGATTTAGGGCAGCACGCCCCCGCCGTCACCGCCCTGCTCGCCCCAAGCGGACGGATCAGGCGCCCGCCCGCTCCTCGCCGATGCCGGCGCCGTTGAGGCGCAGCCGCATCTCCTTGCCGGTCTTGAAGACCGGAATCGCCTTCTCGGAGACGGCGACCGATTCTCCGGTGCGGGGATTGCGCCCGCGCCGGGCCTCGCGCCGCTTGACCGAGAAGGCGCCGAAGCCCCGCAGCTCGACCCGGTCGCCCTGGGCCAGGGCGTCGGTAATGGTGTCGAGGATCGCGTTGACGAGGGTCTCGACGTCGCGCTGGTAGAGATGCGGGTTCTGCTCGGCGATCTTGAGCACGAGTTCGGACTTGATCATGCGGCTGACTTCCGGGTGCGGGGCGGGCGCGGCATGGCGACGAACGGTCAGGGTGCCGGGCTCCAAAGGGCGAGCAGGCCACCCTCCCCCAGCCGGGCGGTCTCGGATTCCAGCGCCCGCAGGCGCCCGGCTAAACCCTCGAAGCCGAGAAGGCTGACGGCAGTACCCAGGCTCGACCACAGCTTGAGGCCACCCTCGGCTTTCGGCTTCCAGTCCTTCACCGGCAGGTTCTTGGGGACGTTCTTCTCCTTCTCGAGCCACGCCACCGCCTGCCGCTCGCCGCCGAGTTCGTCCACGAGCCGCAGGGGCACGCTCTGGCGGCCGCTGAACACGCGGCCATCGGCCACCGTGGCGAGCTGCTCCTCGGTCATGCTCCGGCGCTCGGCGACCAGCCCCTTGAACCAGCCATAGGTGTCGAGGACGATCGCGTTGAGGGCGGCGCGCGCCTCCGGCGAGGTCGGGGTAAAGCCGGACGGCTCGGCCTTCAGGGGCGAGGACTTGATCGCCTCGACCCGCACGCCGATCCGGTCGAGCAGGCCCGACACGTCCGGGTACTGGAACAGCACGCCGATCGAGCCGACCAGGGCGGTCTCGCGGGCGACGATATGGTCGGCGGCGATCGCGGTGATGTAGGCGCCAGAAGCCGCCGTGCCGTCCACGAAGGCGACGATCGGCTTCTTGGCGGCCAGCGCCCGCAGGTTGCTGTAGAGTTCCTCGGAGCCCGTCGTGGTGCCGCCGGGCGAGGAGATCGAGACCACCACGCCCTTGACCACGCTGGCCTCGCCGACGCGCTCGATCAGCTTGCGGGTCGATTCGCTGCCGGCGATGAAGCCGCCGATGGAGATCCGGGCGATCTGGTCCTGGCCGGAGGTGAACACGCTGCCGTCGCCGATCCGGGCGCGGTATCCGAGGGCGCCGACGGCGACAATCAGGGCGCCGACGCCGAGCACCCGCCACAGGGTCAGCTTGCGGCGCAGACGGCGGCGGTCGATCAAGATCTCGGCGTCTGCAGCCATCCGACGGTCCACTCCCTGGCGTTGACGGCCTTCGCCGCCGATGTCCCGCTTCGCGGCCGGGGCTGCGGCGCCCGGAATCGAAGCCGGAAGTCCTCGATTTGCGGCGCCGGGCATCCCCCGAAACGCTGCGGATCGCACATGGTCGTTGCGCCGACGGAGCCGGGCCGCCCTGATCCAAGTCCTTGACGTGGCTGGATTCGGACGGGCCGTCCGAGGCCGCGGCCGTGTTTAGACCCGCCGGTGGCGGGGCGGCAAGAGCCCGGCGAAGACAAGGACCTGTCGCGCCCTGTGGAATGCCTGCGGGGCGTTGCCGCGAGGGGCCCGGACATGCTCTCCGTTGCGCAGCGGGCAATCGACCTCCTCGCCGGCGCCCCGCCGGCACGGGAGCCCGCGCCGAACGGGACGGGCCAAGGCCCGGCCTCCTGCGAAGACGAGGGGCCCCGACACGAAAACGGCCCGGGACGCACTCTCGCGTCCCGGGCCGTTTTCGGCGTGACGAGACCCCGGACCGGTCGGCCCGGGGGTCCGTTGGCTTACTCGTCGTCGCCGCCCTTCTTCTTGTTGAAGGCGGCGCCGAGGATATCGCCCAGCGAGGCGCCCGAATCGGCCGAACCGAACTGGGCCATCGCCTCCTTCTCCTCGGCCACTTCGAGGGCCTTGATGGAGACCTGGACGCGGCGGGCCTTGCGGTCGAACTGGACGACGCGGGCATCGACCTTCTCGCCAGCCGCGAACCGCTCGGGGCGCTGGTCGGCGCGGTCACGGGCGAGCTCGGCGCGGCGGATGAAGGTCTGCATGTCAGAGTCGACGAGCTTCACCTCCAGGCCGGAATCCTTCACCTCGACGATCTCGCAGGTGACGATCTGGCCCTTCTTGATCTCGCCGGCTTCCGCGAAGGGATCGCCGCCGAGCTGCTTCACGCCGAGCGAGATGCGCTCCTTCTCGACATCGACGTCGAGAACTTGGGCGCGAACCATGTCGCCCTTCTTGAACTCCTCGATGACCTGCTCGCCGGGACGGTTCCAGTCGAGATCCGACAGGTGGACCATGCCGTCGACGTCGCCCTCGAGGCCGATGAACAGGCCGAACTCGGTCTTGTTCTTGACCTCACCCTCGACCTCGGACCCGACCGGGTGCTTCTCGGCGAAGGCCTCCCAGGGGTTCTGCAAGGTCTGCTTGAGGCCGAGCGAGATGCGGCGCTTGACCGAATCGACTTCCAGGATCTGCACCTCGACCTCCTGGGAGGTGGAGACGATCTTGCCCGGATGGACGTTCTTCTTGGTCCAGCTCATCTCGGAGACGTGGATCAGGCCCTCGATCCCCGGCTCCAGCTCCACGAAGGCGCCGTAATCGGTGATGTTGGTCACGCGGCCCTTGAGCTTGGCGCCCTCGGGGTAGCGGGCGGCGATGCCCTCCCACGGATCGGCCAGGAGCTGCTTGATGCCGAGCGAGATGCGGTGCGTCTCGTGGTTGATCTTGATGATCTTGACCTTCACCGTCTGGCCGATGGTCACGACCTCGGACGGATGGTTCACGCGGCGCCACGCCATGTCGGTGACGTGGAGCAGGCCGTCGATGCCGCCGAGATCGACGAAGGCGCCGTACTCGGTGATGTTCTTGACGACGCCGTCGATGACCTGACCCTCTTCGAGGTTGGCCACCAGCTCGGAGCGCTGCTCGGCGCGGCTCTCTTCGAGGACGGTGCGGCGCGACACGACGATGTTGCCGCGGCGGCGATCCATCTTGAGGATCTGGAACGGCTGGGGCGTGCCGAGCAGCGGGGTCACGTCGCGCACGGGACGGATGTCGACCTGGGAGCGCGGCAGGAACGCCACGGCGCCGTCGAGATCGACGGTGTAGCCGCCCTTGACCTGGTTGAAGATCGTGCCGGTGACGCGCTCGTTGGCCTCGAAGGCCTTCTCGAGCTTGACCCAGCTCTCCTCGCGGCGCGCCTTGTCGCGCGAGATGACGGCCTCGCCGAGCGCGTTCTCGATGCGGTCGACATAGACCTCGACCTCGTCGCCGACGGCGAGATCGCCTTCGCGGCCGGGGCCGTTGAATTCCTTGAGGGCGACGCGACCTTCGGTCTTGGCGCCGATGTCGATGACGGCGACGTCCTTCTCGATCGCGACGACGCGACCCTTGACGACGGAGCCTTCAGTGATCTCGTGATTGAGGAAGGACTCCTCAAGCAAGCTCGCGAAATCCTCGCGGCTCGGCTGGGTAGCGTTCAGACCAGCGGACATTCTCTCTCCTAATGGCCTCCCTCGAGAGGCCGCGTCGACGGCAAGTGTTGCAGGGACCCCCGTCACCGCCGGCCGCCGGATGGACGATCCGGTCGAGCCAACCTCCTCGCGGAGGGCCGACGCATGCTGAAATCAAGCGATGGTCGAGGGCCGATATCCCCAGCGGCCACGGACCGGGCGCGTACGCCGAGCGATCCTCACGCTTCCGAAAGGGAAATCGGGGTGAGCGTTAGCCGATCCGGTGTGCGGGCGCAACGGATGCGGAGGCCATGCCGGCGACCGCGACCCTCGCGTCGTGCGCTCGCGCGTGTCGAGGATGGGAGACGTTGGGCCGAAAGGTCAGCGATCCAAGCGAGGACGGCCTCGGACATCGAGCCTGGCAAAATCAATGAGCAATGATTGCTGCCGCCCGATCGCTATTCGACCCTTGTATCGTCTGTCCACATTCAAAAATATCGATCGCCGACCATGCCGCATCTATGGGTGCGCCGTTCTCGTTTCATTCGGTGACACGCGTGCCGGTTCGTGAGGCGCGTGACTCTCGGATGATTTCTCAAGGTCGATGGCGTCAGCGCGGCACCGTGTGTCACGCCGACGACGCAACGCGGAGTGCCATAGCAAATCCGGTTGATCCCTTCGGGATGGCGGATTTGGGCTTCGCTCAAACGCCGCGCGGGCTTGCCTGATACGGGCTCCGCTTTGATCAAGCGGAGCCCGTATCAGACCGGCATTCCGGCGGGCTCGAACAGAAAATCATCGACGGTGGGGATCGTCACTGCGAGGCTCGCGCCGTAGCTCGCCTTGGACAGGCGCCAGGGCCGCTCGGACCGCGCCCGGATCGCCTCGGAGGGGCGCAGGCGGCGCAGGGAGCCATCCTCGCCCATCTCCTCGATGATCAGGAAGCCGTAGACCTGCAGGCGCGAGGCGATCATCTTGGTCTCGCGGTCGCCCGCCAGCACCCGCAGGCTGCCCGTGGCGTAGACCGCGTCCATCAGGCTGCGCTGGTCGGCCCTGGCGCGGCTGCGCGGGCCCTCGCCGCCGAAACCGCCCGTCGTTCCGCCCGCCCGTGCCATCGCCGGCCGGCGGAAGGGGATGACGTTCTCCGTTCCCGGAACGCTACGCATACGCACAAAGCCCTCGGTTCGTCACTGACCCCCAGCCGGGACGCTCTCAGGGCGTCTTGCCGACCGATGCGCAGCTTTCGACGAAACGGCTTAATGCCGGCTTAGCCATGCCTCGCCCGGATCCGGGCGAGGCGTCCCGAAAAGGGCCTGGGCCCCGGTCAGGCGAGGGCGACGGTGAAGCTGCCCTCGGTCTTGGCCCGAACCTCGTCCTCGGTCACGCCGTCGGCGAGCTCGACCAGGGTCATGCCGCCCTCGCCCTTCTTGTCGATGGTGAAGACGCCGAGATCGGTGATGACCATGTCGACCACCTGCGTGCCGGTGAGCGGCAGGTCGCAGGCCTTGAGGAGCTTGGCGCTCTCCGAGCCGTCCTTGTTCTTGGCCGTGTGCTCCATGACCACGACCACCTTCTTGACGCCGGCCACGAGATCCATGGCCCCGCCCATGCCCTTCACCATCTTGCCGGGGATCATCCAGTTGGCGAGGTCCCCGTTCTCGGCCACCTGCATGGCGCCGAGGATCGACAGGTCGATATGGCCGCCGCGGATCATCCCGAAGGAATCCGCCGAGGAGAAGTAGCTCGTGGTCGGCAGCGCCGTGATGGTCTGCTTGCCGGCATTGATGAGGTCGGGGTCCTCCTCGCCCTCGTAGGGGAACGGGCCCATGCCGAGCATGCCGTTCTCGGACTGAAGCTGAACCGACATGCCGTCGGGAATGTAGTTCGACACCAGCGTCGGGATGCCGATCCCGAGATTCACGTAGAAGCCGTCCTGCAGCTCCCGGGCGGCGCGCTCCGCCATCTGCTCGCGGGTCCAGGCCATTTCTTTCGACTTTCCCTCGTTTGGCACCATCGGAGCGACGGAGCGCCATCACCGCTCTGGCGACGCGCCGTCGCGTTCGGAGGCCTCTCGGCCCAATGACAAAACAATCAGACCGGGCCGCCGCCGGCGCCCGCCGCCGCGGGCTCCTTGCGCTTGCGCACGGTGCGCTGCTCGATGCGCTTCTCGCGGACCGGCACGTGGAGGATGCGGCCGATGAAGATGCCCGGGGTGTGGATGTGGTCGGGGTCGATCTCGCCCGGCGGCACGAGGTGCTCGACCTGCGCCACCGTGACCTCGGCGGCGGTCGCCATCATCGGATTGAAGTTGCGCGCGGTCTTCCGGTAGACGAGATTGCCCTCGGTATCGCCCTTCCAGGCATGGACGATGGCGAGGTCCGCAAAGAGACCGCGCTCCATCACGTAGCTCTCGCCGTCGAACTCGCGCACCTCCTTGCCCTCGGCGACCTTGGTGCCGACGCCGGTCTTGGTGAAGAAGGCCGGGATGCCCGCGCCCCCGGCGCGGATGCGCTCCGCCAGCGTGCCTTGCGGGTTGAACTCGATCTCCAGCTCACCGCCGAGATACTGGCGGGCGAACTCCTTGTTCTCGCCGACATAGGACGAGATCATCTTGGAGACCTGGCGGGTTTCGAGGAGCTTGCCGAGGCCGACTCCGTCGATGCCGGCATTGTTGGAGATGACGGTCAGGTCCTTCACGCCCGAGTCGCGGATCGCCTCGATCAGCTCGTCCGGGATGCCGCAGAGGCCGAAGCCGCCGGCCATGATCGTCATGCCGTCGCGCAGCAGGCCCGCGAGCGCCGCCTTCGGATCCGGATAAACCTTCTTCATCGAAACCGTCCTTCCGTCATCGCCCGGGGCGGGATCGCCCGGCATGAGCCCGAGGCAGGCCGCCCCCTCGGTCGGCGCATGCCCGGGATGTGCACCGCAGCGCAGCGTTCGTCAAACCGGGGACGCATTTGTCCGCGACGAACACGCGAACGCTGTTGAGGACCGTCTGGATTGCGGGCAACCCACCGGCGCTGATGAGAGACAAGCCCCGATCCGGGGCGTAAGGATCGAGGACGCGGCCCCTCAGCGGACCGAGGCCCCGGACCCGTCTCGGCCGCCCCCGATTCGCGCCGCCCGCCCACGGAGTGCAATGTCGCTGCGCCGCACACTTCCGGTTCTGGGGCTCGGGGGCCTCGCCGCCGGCCTGATCGCCGCCTGCCTGCCCTGGTCGGTCGAGCTGCCGGCCGTCTCGCGCGCCGTGAGCGGGGGCCTGCAGGCGTCCTGGGGTGTGGCGCTGAGCACGGCGGGCCCCACCGAGATCGTGCTGCTGCCCCTGCCCCGCATCGTGTTCCAGGATGTGCGCCTCACCGAGGGCAACCTCGAGGGGCCGGTGCTCGCCTCCGGCGGTTCCCTGTCGCTCCAGCTCGGTCTCGCCGCCCTGCTGACCGGGCGGGTCGAGGTCGATTCGCTCACCCTCGACGGCGCCGAGATCACCCTGCCGCTGGACGAGGCGGACCCGCGCTGGGCCGGATCGGTCGAGGGGCTCGCCGACGGGCTCGCCGACGGGGGCCCCCATCCGCGCCGCCTCATGCTCGTCCGCTCCAGCGTGACCGGGCGCGATCCCCGCGACGGCAGCGTGCAGACCCTGCGCGACGTCGCGCTGACCCTGTCCTGGCCGCATTGGAGCGAGAGCGTCGCCCTGACGGGCCGCCTCACGTGGAAGGGCGCCGAGGTCCGGCTCGCCCTGTCGGGCCTTCGCCCTCTCGCCCTGCTGACGAACCGCACGAGCCCGTTCTCCGCCCATCTGGCCTGGCCCGCGGGCACGTTCAGCGCGGCGGGCAGCGGCAGCCTGCACGAGGGCCTGCGGGCCTCCGGTTCGGGCCGGCTCGAGATCCGCTCCCTGGCGCGGACCCTGGCCTGGACCGGCGGCAGCGTCGCGCTGGCGCCGCTCGCCGAGGATCTGACGATCGAGGGCAGCTTCGAGGCCGCCGCCCGCGAGGTGCAGTTCCCGAACGTCCGGGTCGGAACCGCCGGCAACGTGCTGGAAGGCGCCGGCTCCGCCCGCTTCGGGCCAGGCCGGACCGCGGTGCAGGCAACGCTCGCCGCCGAGAGCCTGAATCTCTCGCCCCTCGTCGCCGAGCTGCTCCCCCTGGCGGGTGTCGGCGAAGCCGATGCCCAGGCCTGGGGCACCCGTTCCCTCGATCTGGCACGCCTGACCGGAGGGGATCTCGACCTGCGCATCTCGGCGGCGGGCGCCCGCGTCGGGCCGCTGCGTTTCACCGACCTCGCCTGTGGGGTGATGGTGCGCGAGCACGGGATCGAGGCCTCGCTCGGGCGGGCGGCGCTCCAGGCCGGCACCGTGAAGGGCCGGGTGATCCTCGAGGCGGACCCGCAGGACCGGACGGTCACCGCTGTGAAGGCGCAGGGCAGCGTCGACGGGCTCGACCTCGGCGCCGTCATGGCCGATCTCGGGCAGGACCGCTGGATGCTCGGCGCCACCCGCGGCAGCCTCCTGCTGGAAGGCGCCGGCCGGGATGCCGGAACGCTGGCCCGCAGCATCTCGGGCCGGATCGCCCTGCGCAGCGAGGAGGGCGCCCTGACCGGCCTCGACCTCGCCGACCTGCTCCAGCGCGGCGGCGCGCCGGCCGCCGGGCCGCCGGGCCGCCGCAACGCCCGCACGCCCTACGAACAGGCCTCCGTTTCCGTCTTGTTCTCGGAGGGCGTCGGCGAGATCGTGGAGGGCCGGATCCAGGCCGCGGCGCTCACCGCCTCCCTGACCGGCCGCCTCACCCTGGCGGACCGCCGCTTCGAGGCCCGGGCCGAGCTGACGCCGCGGATCGCCACGGACTCCGCGCCCCGGGTGACGGCGCGCTTCGACCTATCCGGCCCCTGGGACGCGGTCAGCGTGCGTCCCGCCATCCTGGCGCGGGCCGAGGACGACCCAATCGAGACCGCCGCCGGCCGGCTCCGCCGACCGGGCTCCGATCTGCCGATGGGGATCCGCGCCTACGTGCCCGCCGATCCCTGAGACCGTTCAGGAATTGCCGCTCGGCGCCCCGCCGCCGCCGGAGCCGCCGGAGCCACCCTTGGCCTTGTCGAAGGCGCGGCGGATCAGGTCGGTGCCGACCTCCATCGCGGCGTCGAGCGCCCGCTGGGTCAGTGTTCCGGCGGCGACCGCCTCGCCCGTGTAGAGCGGCTGTTCGAGCGCCACCTGGTCGCCGCGGGTGACTCGCAGGCGGGCGACCTCGCGGCCCTGCTCGACCGGCGCGGTGAGCGGCCCCTGGTAGACGACCTTGGCCGCGACCCGGTCCGACGCGCCGCGCGGCAGGAGCAGGCGCACCGGCCGATTGGCGACGACGGGCACCGAGCCCTTCTCGCCGCCGAACACCGACACTTCGGCCACCGTCTCGCCCGCAGCGAAGATCTGCCGCGGTTCGAAGGCGCGGAAGCCCCATTCCATCAGCTTGCGCGACTCGGCGGCCCGGTCGCGGGCAGTCTTGAGACCCGACACCACCATGATCAGGCGCTGGCCATTCTGCACCGCCGAGCCGGTCAGGGCATAGCCCGACTCTTCCAGATAGCCGGTCTTGAGACCGTCGGCGCCGATGTCGAGGGTCAAGAGCGGATTGCGGTTCTGCTGCTTGATCTTGTTCCAGGCGAACTCGCGCTCGGAGTAGATCTTGTAGTATTCGGGATAAGTTTCGACCAGATGCTGGCCGATCTTGGCCATGTCGCGGGCGGTGACCTTCTGATCCGGCGCCGAGTAGCCGGTTGCGTTCCGGAAGGTCGAGCGCGTCATGCCGAGCTCCTTCGCCCGGCGGTTCATCATGCCGGCGAAGGCTTCCTCGGTGCCGGCCATGTTCTCGGCGATGGTGATCGCGGCGTCGTTGCCCGACTGGACGATGAGGCCGCGCAGCAGGTCGGACAGCTTGATGCGGCTGTTGACCTGGGCGAACATCGAGGAGCCGCCGCCCCCGGCTCCACCGCGGCGCCACGCGTCCTCGGTTACCGTGAACTCGGTGTCGAGGTTCAGGCGGCCCTCCTTGAGGGCGGCGAACACGATCTCCGCCGTCATCAGCTTGGCCATGCTGGCGGGGGAGAACAGCTCGTCGGCCGCCTTCTCGAACAGGACCGAGCCGGATTCGGCGTCGATCAGGATGGCGTGGGGCGCCGCCGTCTGGAACGTCTGGGCGCGCGCAGGCACCGCCCACCAGGCGGTGCCGAGAACGAGAGCCAGCATCGCCGGAACCGCGTGAAGGGCCGTCCGGAACCGTCGCCTACGCATGTTCGCCTCTCGCCGGGCCGTAACGCCCATCCCAAGCGTGACCTTAGCCCGGATCGGGCCCGATTTCGAAGGGCAAAAAGCGCACGCCACCCGAGTGGGCAACGGGGCATCGGGGAGCCTCGCGCGCTTGTGACAGGGGTCGCCAAACCCCATATCAAGCCGATGGATTTCCACAGCTTTTCTCCCCCTTTCGGGCACCCTGCGGTGGCGCTCGACCCGGCGACGGAGGAGCCACGCGGGTCGTGGCAGGTTCTGCCGCTCGCCGGCACCTTCGAGGTCATCTACGAGGATGCGCGCGGCGCCTGGACGGTTCGCACCCTCGACGCCCGCGCGTTGAAGCTCGGCCCAGGACGCACCCTGCTCGGCGGGATCGACCGGGGGAACGGGCTCTATCGGGGCTTGCGCGCCGACCGCATCCGCCGCCTCACCGATCCGGACACGGGCACCCGGATCGAGACCGGCATCCTCGACTGGCTGCTGGCTCGGGCCGAGGTACAGCGGCGGTGGCAGCGCCGGTCGCAGCGTTCTGGGCCACGCAGCGGGGCGCGCCGCGCGGCGTGAGGCGCACTTCGCGAGAGATTGAGGGGAAATCGGCCGCGCTTCGGCTCGCAGCCCGGCGAGAGTCCCGATATAGCCGTGACGATGGAACTGATCGCAACAACCCAGGCTCTGGCCGAGACCTGCTCCCGCTTCGCCGCGCAGCCCTTCGTGACCGTCGATACGGAGTTCATGCGCGAGACGACCTACTATCCGAAGCTCTGCCTGATTCAGATGGCGGGCCCGGACGGCCTCGGTTGTCTCGTCGACCCGCTCGCGCCGGGCATCGACCTGAAACCCTTCCTCGACCTCATGATGCATGAGGGCACCGTGAAGGTGTTCCACTCCGCGCGCCAGGATCTGGAGATCGTCTGGCTCCTGGGCGGATTGCTGCCGCACCCCTTCTTCGACACCCAGGTCGCCGCCATGGTCTGCGGCTACGGCGACTCGGTCTCCTACGAGCAACTCGTCAACGACGTGGCCAAGGCGCGCATCGACAAGTCGTCCCGCTTCACCGACTGGTCGCGCCGGCCGCTCTCCGACGCCCAGCTCGCCTATGCGCTGTCCGACGTCACCCACCTCGTCACGGTCTACCAAGTCCTGGCCGCCGAGCTCGTTCGCACCGATCGCGGCCTGTGGCTCGACGAGGAGATGGCGGTGCTGACTTCGCCGGAGACCTATCAGGCCGATCCCGCCTCGGCCTGGAAACGGTTGTCGGGCCGGATGCGCAAGCCCCGGGAGATCGCCGTCCTGATGGAGGTGGCCGCTTGGCGCGAGGCCGAGGCGCAGAGCCGCAACGTGCCCCGCGGGCGCATCCTGAAGGACGAGGCGGTCATCGACATCGCGACCTCGGCGCCCCGCAGCGTCGAGGCGCTGGGGCGCCTGCGCACGATCCCCGCGGGTTTCGAACGCTCCCGCACGGGCGGCGAGATCCTCGCGGCGGTGGAGCGAGGCTTCGCCCGCGACCTGTCCGGGATCGCCTTGCCGGAGCGCGCCCGGTCCCGCGGCGGCAACAGCGGCGCCCTCGTCGATCTGCTCAAGGTTCTTCTGAAGGCAGTGGCGGAAGCGGAGGGCGTGGCCCCTAAGATCATCGCGACGGTCGACGATCTGGAGGCGCTGGCCGACGACGACGAGGCCAACGTGCCGGTGCTCCAGGGCTGGCGCCGCACCCTGTTCGGGGAACGCGCGCTGGCGCTGAAGGCCGGACGCATGGCGCTCTCGGTCGAGCGCGGCCGCGTCGTCACCCGCGACCTCGCGTAGGTCACGGCCCGCGCCCAGGCTTACGGTCCCCGGGAATCGTCAGGGAATAAAACACCGGCGCAGCCGGGCGTCCCCTTGGCGGCCGGAGCGCGATGCCGTAACTCCGGGAGCTTCAGGCAAATTTCCCTGCCTGTTGGTCCCGGTTTCCGCGTATCGGCAGCGCCCATGTTCGAGCCGAACGAAGTGTTGCAGGTCTCCACCGGCCGCGGCTCCGTGTCGGCCGAGGGGATCGCCCCGGTGAAGGTTCGCTACAAGCTGGTGGTCGAGCGGCGCGCCGGCACCGTTCTGGCCCATGGAACGCTGGCGGGAACCCACGCGGCCCTGCGCCCGATCTGGCTGACGCCGGACGCCACCCTCCATCTCAAGACCGGGCGCACCGTGGCCATCTCGGTCACCGATCTCTCGGGCGACGTCGCCGACTTCGAGGGCACCGAACCGGTCATGCCGGGCTAGGAACTCGGCCCAAGACGTCGGCTCCCGGCCCCCACCGATGCCGGGCGACCTGCGCATCGTTTGGCGGAACGGGGGGCGGCGCCCGCGCGTCCCCTCGCCGATGACCCGTCCGTCCCCGGTCCCCGACCCGCCGCCTCTCGCCCTGCCCTATCGGCCGCCCTTCGACTGGGCGCATCTCGAAGCCTTCTTCGCCGACCATGCGAGCCCCGGGGCCGAAGTGGTCGTGCCGGGGCGCTACGCCCGCAGCATCCGCCTCGACGGCTGGCAGGGCACCCTCGCGGTCGAGCCGGACCCCGGCGCGGACCGGCTCCTCGCCCGCATCCGCGCGACCGGCGATGGCGCCATCGATGACGCGGTGCGGGCGGCGGTGACCGCGCGCCTGCGGGCGATGTTCGACCTCGATGCCGATCCGGCGGCGGTCGCCGCCGGGCTCGGCCGGGACGCGCTCATCGCCGCGCTCGTGCGGCGGCGGCCGGGCCTGCGCCTGCCGGGCGCCTTCGACGCGTTCGAACTCGCCGTGCGGGCGATTCTCGGCCAGCAGGTCTCGGTGGCGGCGGCGACCCGCCTTGCCGGCCGGCTGGTCGCCGCCTTCGGCACCCCGCTCGCCGAGGCGGCGGCCGAGCCGGGCCTCACCCATGTCTTCCCTGCGCCGGAGCAGCTGGTCGAGGCGGACGTCTCATTCGTCCTCAACATGCCCCGGGCCCGGGGGCGGGCGATCCGGGGGCTGGCCGCGGCCTGCCTCGCCAGGCCGGATCTGCTGGCGCCGGGACGGAGCCTCGACGACACGGTGGCGGACCTGACGGCGCTTCCCGGGATCGGCCCCTGGACCGCGCATTACGTCGCCCTGCGGGCGTTGGGGCACACCGATGCCTTGCCGGCCTCCGACCTCGGCCTGCTGCGCGCCCTCGACACCGGCGCGGGCCGCCCGAGCCCCGCCGCATTGCTCGTCCGGTCGGCCGCGTGGCGCCCCTGGCGCGCCTATGCGGCCATCCACCTGTGGGCGGAGGACGCAGCCCGGCCTGCGCCCGAATTAACGCCTCGTTTACCATGATCCCGTCACGGTCGGAGAACCGAGGAGGAGCCATGACCCGACGAGTCGGACGCAGTTTCGATCCTCTCAGCGAAGCGCAGCTGAGAGCCGGGCGCACGGCGGCCCGCCAGGTCGCCCCGCAGGCGCTCGGCCCGGCGGACGGCCCACGGCCGATCGCCCAGCTTCTCGACACGATCCAGCACGTTGCCGAGGCGGCGACCGGCGAGCGCAGCTTCCTGCATGTGCCGCCCGCCCGGCCCGGCTGACGCCCCGGGCGGCCCGTGGCGATCCTCGTCTTCACCCGCCTCAAGGATCACCCGCGGGAAACCTATGTCGCCACCAGCGGCGCGCTCATCGTCGGGCGGATCGATTGCATCAATGCCGATCCCACCCGGGAGGAATGGTCCTGGGGACTCAACCTCGACATCGGCGGCCTGCCCTTTCGCCGGGGCGGGGTCGCGGTCGATCGCGAGGAGGCGGTCGCTTCCCTCGACGAGGCCTGGAGCGACTGGAAGACCTGGGCCGGCCTGCGCGACATCGACACCCTGCCGCCGTGACGGCGGGATTCAGACCGAGGGAGCGTCTCGCCCGAGGGTCAGCAGCACGATCTCCGGCGGCACGCCGAAGCGCACCGCGACCTTGCTGACGCCGAGCCCCCCCGACACGATCAGGTGCCGCCCGCCCTGGACCACATGGCCGTAGGCGTAGGGCTCGCGGGCGGAGCCGTGAAAGACCGGCGAGGTGCCGAACAGGCGGATCTGCCCGCCATGGGTGTGCCCCGAGAGGGTGAGCGCGACCCGCGCCGGCACCTGCGGGAAGATGTCGGGCTCATGCGCCATCAGCAGGACCGGAGCGTCGTCGGTGACCTGAGCCAGGGTCGCCGGAATGTCGGCGAGGCTGCGGCGGCTGCGCAGCGGCAGGAACGGCTCCTGGTCGGCGAGGCCCGCGAGCCAGAACGGCCGTCCGCTCTTGGTCAGGCGCAGGGCATCGTTTTCCAGAACCGGGATGCCGACCGCCTCGAGGCAGCGCCGCGATTCCACCGGTCCGTGCCCGGCTTGCATCGCCCAGGCATCGTCCCACCAATCGTGATTACCGAGGACGGCGTAGGTGCCGAGCGGGGCGCGCAATTCCGCGAGACGGCGGGCGAGTTCCGTGAGCGGCACCGGTTTCCAGGTGACGCTCGGCGAACCCGGATAATCGCCGAGCAGCAGGATGAGGTCGGGCGCGAGGGCGTTGGTCGCGTCGACGATCTCGGCGACGCGGTCCAGCGGCATCCACGGCTCGCAGACATGGATGTCGGCGATCACCGCGACCCGCAGGGACAGGCCCGGTGTCCAGCCCGGCGGCGTCAGCGCGTAGGGCGTGACGACCAGTCGGAAGCGCGGCTCCACGACGAAGGCGTAGGCCCCCGTCGAGCCGAGGCTGAGCGCCGATGCGCCCAAGCCTCCGAGCAGCTGACGACGCGTGGGACGAATCACCATGCCACCAGAACCTCTGCCCCGGCGGCAGCGTCGGGCCCGCGCGGGCCGGCCTCAATCGACAGGCTCGTCCTCGTGGACGAACCGGAAGGACGGCCCGGAGGCGGCTTTCGCGCGGGTCGCCTTCAGGGCGGCGGCGTTGACATGCACGGCCGCGGCGAGGGCCGGCAGCGCGACAGGGCGGAAGCTCTCGCGGTCCCCGTTCGCGGCGATGCGGGCGACGGCGCCCGGCTTGGTCGCGAGAGACGAGGTGCGGCTGGGGGCGTACATGAGTCCTGTCCTGTGTGGGCGGCGGGACGGTCCCGAGGGACCGCTGCTCGAGGGCCGGCCGGTCGGGGGACCGGGGCGAGGCCGATTCAACAACCCATTGATGGCAAGATTGCGAAGTCGACCGCGCCTCATTGATCGCGTCAGGCACCTGAACGGAAGCTTAAGGTACAGCCTCCGCCTGAACATCCGCCATCGTGTCGTAATGCGCAGGCCGTCCGGGTCCCCTTTTGTCGGATCCGATCCGGTGCGGCATCGCACACGACATCGTGCTGCACTGCATACCGTTCATCGGGATGAAGCGGCGTCTTCGTTCGTGCCGCACCATGATTGGTGAAGGCGGAATCCGGCGACGCCTCATGCCGCCGCGGGCACCAGTCCCTCCTGGGCGATCCAGGCGGCGGTGCGGTCGAGCGCGCGGCTCAGTCGCTCGAACAGGGTGTCGATCTCGTCCGGGGCGATGACGAGCGGGGGGCAGACGGCGAGACGGTCGCCGGCGAGGGAGCGCACGATCAGCCCCTCATCCTGCGCGAAGGCGACGCAGCGCGCGGCCACGCCGGCCTTCGGGTCGTATTGCCGCTTGCTCGCCTTGTCGGCCACGATCTCGATGCCGCCGATCAGGCCGAGCCCCCGTGCTTCGCCGACGAGGTCGTGGTCGGCGAGAGCGGCGAGCCGGGCCTGGAAATGCGGCGCCTTCTCGGCGGCGCCCTCGACCACCCGGTCGCGGCGGTAGATCTGGAGCGCTCGGTTCGCCACCGCGCAGGCGACGGGATGGCCGGAATAGGTCGTGCCGTGGCCGAAGCCGCCGAGCTTCGCGCTCTCGGACAGCATCGCCCGGTAGAGCGGCTCGTCGATGCTGATGCCGCCGAGCGGCAGGTAGCCGGAGGTGAGCGCCTTGGCGAAGGACAGGGTATGGGGCCGGATGCCCAGGGCCTCGCTGCCGAACCACGTGCCGAGCCGCCCGAAGCCGCAGATCACCTCGTCGGCGATCAGGCGGACGTCGTAGCGCTCCAGCACCGGCTGGATGGCTGCGAAATAGCCGGCGGGGGGCACGATGGCCCCGCCCGCGCCCATCACCGGCTCGATGAAGAAGGCCGCGACCGTCTCGGGCCCCTCGGCGAGGATCAGCGCCTCCAGCTCCGCGGCGAGGCGCTCCGAATAGGCCTCCTCGCTCTCGCCGGCTTCCGCGCCGCGGTAGTGATGCGGGCAGGCGGCGTGCAGGAAGCCCGGGATCGGCAGGTCCCAGTCGGTGTGGTTGGCCGGCAGCCCGGTGAGGGAGGCGGTCGCGACGGTCACGCCGTGATAGCCCTTGCGCCGGCCGATGATCTTCTTCTTCTCCGGCCGCCCGAGGGCGTTGTTCATGTACCAGAGCAGCTTGATCTGGGCGTCGTTGGCCTCCGACCCGGAGGAGGTGAAGAAGATCTTCGAGGTCGGAACCGGCATCAGCTCCTTCAGCGTCTCGGCGAGCTCGATCGCCGGGTCATGGCTGCGGCCCGAGAACAAGTGGGCGAAGGGCAGCTTGCCCATCTGCTCGGTGGCGGCCTCGACCAGCTCCTCGTTGCCGTAGCCGAGGGCCGTGCACCACAGCCCGGCCATTCCCTCGAGGTAAGGCCGTCCGTCCGAGTCGTAGACCCAGACGCCGTGGCCCCGCTCCAGCACGAGCGGCCCGGTCTCCCGGAAGGTGGAGAGGTTGGTGTAGGGGTGGATCAGCGTCTCGACGTCGCGGGCGGCGATGTTCGACAGCATGGGCGGCACACCGGCGTCTCGCCGGCGGGAAGGGCCGGCGCCGCCACACTAACGACCCTAATCCCCTGCAGGAAGCGGCCGAACGCGCGCAGCCCGGACCCGTCCCCTCAGCGATGCTCGATCCCGCCGCCATCGTCGCACCGCCCGCACCCGGCCGGGCCTGCGGACCGTGCACGCTCTGCTGCAAGGTCTACGCGATTCCGGCGGTGGAGAGCCTGGCCGGACGCTGGTGCCGGCATGTGCGCCCCGGGGGCGGCTGCGGCATCCATGCCGAGCGGCCCGACCATTGCCGGGCCTTCCACTGCCTCTGGATGACCGAGAGTTGGATGGGGCCGGAATGGCGCCCCGACCGGGCCAAGATGGTGCTCAGCCTCGATCCCGTGACGCGGTTCATGAATGTGCAGGTCGATCCGGGCCAGGCCAATGCCTGGAAGCGGGCGCCGTACCACGACCAGCTCCGGCGCTGGGCGGCGGCATCCCTGCCCCTGAGCCGCTACGTGCTGGTCCATGTCGGCGGGTCGACCACTGTCATTCTCCCCGACCGGGACGTGCCGCTCGGGCCATTCGGCCCCGGCGACCGCCTCGTGGGGCGGGAGCGGATGACGCCTGCGGGACTGACGGCCGATGTCGAGAAGGTCGCGGCGTCGGCGTGAGCGTCAGGCCATGCAGCGGCCGGGCACCATGCGGCGCGCCTCGGCACCGGCGAGGGAGCTGATCGGCGCCTCGCAGCCCTCGCGGGTCATGCGGCGCGGCTTCACCGGGGTTTCCTCGACGGACCGGGTCGGCGCGGCAGGCGCGACGCCGACCGGGCGCGGGGCCGCGGCGAGGTGGATCGGGCTGATGGCCGTGTCGTAGGGCCGGAAACCCGGCAGCGGCGCGGCGACGGGCGCCTCGAGGACGACCCCCGGGGCAGCGACGGGAGCTGCGAGGGCATCGGCGCCATGCCGCACCATCGGCAGGGCCAGAAGGGCCAGGATCGCAGCAGGACCAGTCACGCCGAGAACGAAGCCGGGCCGAAGCATCTTTGCGATCTCCGAAGGGAGCTTGACAGGATATCGGCACAACGCGGCTGCGAGTTCGCCGGTTCCTTCACTGTCCCGCTTCGGATCAAATCAGTATTTCACCACCCCGTCCGGCGCTGCCGAGGCCCCGATTCGGCCCCGCCCGGCGTGGCCAAAAGGTCGCTCCGCGCAAAAAACGATCGCCCGCGGAACCCCGCTCCGGCTCGTCTGTTGGGAAGACACCCGGCCATCTGGTCCTCCCCGCATTCCCCTTGTGCATCGGCCGGAACCTCGTCACGGGTCGGACACCAGTCCGGCCCGTTTTTTCGTGCCGATTGATCTCCCAAGACGCGCGAAGGGCGCGGGTCCGGCCTGGACCCGCGCCCTTCGCGGCGGCGACGAATGGACCGGATCAGGCGCTGCGGGCCTCGCGGCGGCGGGCGCTCTGCTGGAAGAACAGGGCCTGACTGATGACCGCCGACACGTTGGCGGGCTGGAACGGCTTCGCGATGAGGAAGGCCGGCTCCGGGCGCTCGCCCGTGAGGAAGCGCTCGGGATAGGCGGTGATGAAGATCACCGGCACCTCGAAGGTCTTCAGGAGGTCGTTGACCGCGTCCAGACCGGAAGAGCCGTCGGCGAGCTGGATGTCGGCGAGGATCAGCCCCGGACGCTTGCTCTCGGAGGCGATCTTGACCGCCTCGGTGCGGGTGCGGGCGACCCCGATCACGTTGTGTCCGAGGCCCTCGACCAGCGCCTCGAGATCCATCGCGATCAGCGGCTCATCCTCGATGATGAGGATCTCGGTTGCCATGTCGGCAGCGAGTTCGCGGCCCGCCTCGTCCACCAGGTCGCGCACCTTGGCGACATCCACGTCGAGGATGACGCCGGCATCCTCCTCGGAGAAGCCTTCGAGACAGGACAGGAGGAAGGCTTGACGGGGCAGCGGCGTGATCTGTCCGAGGCGCACCTCCGCCGGCAGGTCGTGTTGGACATGCTCGCTATGTCCGTTGACCGACAAGGAGTTCCAGATCCGGGTGAAGACGCGGAACAGGTCGGCCTTGACGTTCGTGCTGCGGCCGAGAGTCTCGGGCTCGTTGACCAACGTCTCCAGCGTGGCCGCAACGTAGGCGTCGCCCGCCACCTGGCTGCCCGTCAGCGCGCGCGCGTAACGGCGCAGGTACGGCAGGTGCTGCACGACCAGTTGTGCTGTAGACATGAATTCCCCTGCGCCTCTGCGCTCGTCGTTCTCAATGCGCCGCTAACGCGGTGGCACGGCGTCCGTTCCTGGGGCGGTCGGAACCGATCCGGAATGCCGGCGTTGCTGCTGCAGCCATGACTCATGTCAAGCCGCAAGACAATCGCGGCGAGTCGATGCCGGCAAGGGGATGACGTGAGCATGAACGAGGACGAGCCGGCCGGCGGACCTCTGTCCGGGGACCGGCTTTCGCGAGTGCGCGAACGAGGCGGCCTCAACGATCAGAGCCAGCAGCGCATCGGTCTTCACCTGCGCGCGCTCTACGATTCGGTGGTGCAGCAACCCGTACCGGACCGGTTCCGCGATCTGATCGCCCAGCTCGACGAGACGGAGCCGCCCCTCGATGGCCCGACCGGGGCGAATGGTCTGTAATCAGGCTTCGTCCAAGGCGCCGCCCCGGAGACCGGGGCGGCGGTGTCACGAGGGTGCCGCGTTACAAGGTCGGCGAACGGCCCCGCATCAGGCCGATCACGGCCGAGATGGCGAACAGCACGATCGCGACAAAGAAGACGAGCTTGGCAGCCTCCATGGCGGTGCCGGCGATGCCGCCGAAGCCCAGCAGGGCCGCGACCAGGGCAACCACGAGGAATGTAACAGCCCAACCGAGCATCTCGAAGATCCTTCCAGGAATTGGCGCGGCACAGGCCGCGTCCTCTTGACGGCAATAACGTCAAGGTTTCGCCTCCGGTTCCTTTTGACACCCCCGCCATTCACAGGTTTCGGCGGCCTCCCCCAGAGCCGGGCGACCCACCGCTCACGCCGCGACGAAACGAGCCGAGGAACCCGCTGGCACATTGAGCCGTTCGTCACCATCTTACCCCTGTCGACACAGATGGATGCGAAGGAGGCGTTCGGCGTGCCTGCACAGATCAAGCCGGGATCCCTCGGAACCGCTCTCGTGAAAGCCGCTCTCGCCGCAGCCGCGCGGCTCGCCTCCGCGCTCGGACCTCAGCCGGTCCTGCAGCCGATCCCTGTCCGAGTCCGAACAGGGCGGCGGCGCTGACGCGAGAGACCGTTTCCGACCGAGAGACCGAACGCCGCTCCGAAATGGGCGGCGTTTTTCGTTGGACGCTCTCCCCGGAGACCGTGCGGTATCCTTAACGGCGCGGGATCATCGCGCGTATGGGATTCCGACGCCCGAACAAGGCCTTGCGCCTAGTTGAATGGGCATGGCCGGGGGCGGGACCGCCCGTCATCCCCCGAAGACAGGCCTCTCGGTGGTCTACCGCAATTGCTCCCCCTCCCCCCCGCGACCTAGCTGGCCTGACGGGTTCGGCGATCGGACCTAGGACGGCCGATGACGCTGCCTCGGCTGCGAGGCGGCGGCCCCGGCAAGGACGGAGAGACGGGATGGCGTTCGGAAAGCGTGTACCCGGCGCGAGGATGCGCCCCCCCGCGCCGCGCCGGACGGGGCCGGCCTCCCGAGGGATCGTCCTCATCCTGCTGGGTCTCGTCCTCGGTTTCGGCGGCGTGGTCCTCGGCGCGCCGGTGGTGCGTGCGTCCGAGCGTGGCGGGCTGGCGGAGTTCTTCGACGCCCTGTTCGGCGTTGCGAAGCCGGCGCCGCCGCCGGCGGCGCCCGTCGCGATGCCCCGCAAGACGCCGCGGCGCTACTCGGCCCTGCCGGATGCCCGCACGCTCGGGCCGCCCCGCCCGGCGCGGCAGACGCCCCGCCTCCAGGCGCGGGTGTCGCGCCCGCTTGTGGCCCAGGCCTCCGTCGCTCCGTCAGCGGGTCTCGAGAGCGGGACCCGCACGGTCTGCGTGCGCCTGTGCGACGGCTACCTCTTCCCCGTCGGCCGCCTGCGCAATCCGGTCGACCTTCCGGTGCATCAGGCAGCCTGCGCCGCCTCCTGCCCCGGGGCCCGCACGGGCCTCTACACGCTGGCGCCCGGACGGGGCGAGATGGAGGAGGCGGTCGGGCTCGACGGGCGCCCCTATCTAGGGGCGAGCTGGGCCAATCTCTACCGTCGGACCCGCGTCGCGCATTGTGCCTGCCAGCCGGACCGCACGGCCGGTCCGCTCCTGTCGATCGCCGACGACCGCACGGTCCGCGCTGGCGACGTGGTGGCGACCGCCGACAGCGCCGACGTGGTCACCCGCGTCACGCGCCAGGGACTGGTGATGACCGATTACCGCGACGCGGCCATCGGCGAGGGCCGACGCCGGGCCATCGAGGGCCGGGTCGGCGCCCTGCGCCGTGAGGCGGACGAGGCGGCGTTCCGGCGCAGCCTTCGACTGGCGGAGCACCGGGTCGCCCGGATCCGCACCGCCGAGGCGCAGGTCGCCCGGCTGCGGATGGAAGGCGCCGGCTTCGGGCTCGTCGAGGCGGGACCGGCCGGTGCGAGCTTCGCGCCGGTGCGGGTCGTGGCACCCTCCCCGTTCGAGCGCTGAGCGCGGGGGCCCCGCGATTTGGCGAACCGGCCCGCCTGTCGTAGGCGGGCATCTCCCGTCCCCGATCGTCTGAGCGCCATGAGCCGACCCTCCGCGAATGCGCCGCCCGCATCCGCCCCCTCCCCCGGACTCGACGCCGCCCTGCCCGGGGCCGGCCGGACCGAGCGCCTCAGCCCGCTCGTGCGACGCCGGGTCTGCTCCAATGGCGGACCGTTCACGGCGAGCGGCACCTGCACCTACGTGGTCGGTCAGGGCCGCGTCGCCGTCATCGATCCGGGACCGGCGGATGCGGGCCATGTCGAGGGGCTCCTGGGCGACCTCGCCGGCGAGCAGGTGGAAGCGATCGTCGTCACCCACACGCATCGCGACCACTCGCCCGGCGCCCGGCTGCTGCAGGCCCGCACCGGGGCGCCGATCCTCGGCTGCGCCCCCCACCGGCCGGCCCGGGAACTCGCCGAAAACGAATTGCCGATCCTCGATGCCAGCGCCGACCGGGAGCACCGGCCCGACCGGGAACTCGGCGACGGCGACAGCCTCGACGGAACGGGCTGGACCCTGACGGCGCTGGCGACGCCGGGCCATACGATGAACCATCTCGCCTTCGCCCTGCCGGAGGAGAACGTGCTCTTCTCCGGCGATCACGTGATGGCGTGGTCGACCTCGATCGTGGCCCCTCCGGACGGCTCGATGCGCGCCTACATGGCCTCGCTCGAGCGGCTGAAGGAGCGGCCGGAGACGCTCTACTGGCCGGGCCATGGCGGCCCGGTGCGCGAGCCGCGGCGCTTCGTGCGCGGGCTCTTCGCCCATCGCCGGCAGCGCGAGGCCGCCATCCGGGCCCGGCTCGCGGCGGGCGACGCCGAGATCGCCGCCGTCGTCCGGGCGGTCTATCAGGGCCTGAGTCCCGCCCTGCTGGGGGCGGCGGCGCTCTCGGTCTTCGCCCATCTGGAGGATCTGGTCGAGCGCGGTCTCGTCGTCACCGACGGTCCGCCGCTGCTGAGCGGGCGATACCGGCCGACCTGAGCCTCACTTCAGGGCGATGGCGAGGTTGGCTACTTCGTCGAGATAGGAGCGGATCCGGTCGGCGTTGTCGCCGAGGTCGCGGGTGCCGATGCGGGAGGCCGAGCGCACGTCGATGCGCGCCCCGTCCGCCCGCGGATGGACCCGCACGGTGATGTCGGCCGGCAGGTTGAGCAGGCGCGTGCGGGCCACCGCCTCGATCCGGCCATTGCCCACGCGCCCGCCGGGCCGGATCGCCTCGACGATCTCCCATTTGCGGTTCACCGCGGCCTTCCGGGCCAGTTCGAAGGCCTGGTCGGCCTCCACGTCGAGGGTCAGCGGCGCGATCTGCGGATAGGCCGCCCGCTGCGCCTCCCGCGCCCGCGGGCCGGGCTCGGGCGGATAACGGCCCTCGCGGGCCGCGAAGGCGAGGCGCGAGCGGGAGAAGGCAGGCGGGCGCTCGGTGTCGGTGCTGACATCGGTGAGCGCGGGCAGGCGCACGCCCTTCAGGGCGGCATAGGCCGGATAGGCCAGGACGAGGCTCGCCACGAACAGGCCGCCCACCGCCGCCCCGAGTCCGCCCGCGCCCTCGCGCCAGACCCGCACCAGGGCGAACAGGGCGAAGGCGATCGCCAGGACGGACAGGGCGACGCCGCTGCCGAGCACGGCCAGAGCCGGCATCGCCTCCGCCGACGGGCTGCGCACGATCAGCACCGCCATGCCGGTGACGAGGAGCGAGAAGATCGCGAGGGTTCGAGCGTAGCGGCCCGCCCGGGTCACCGGTTCTTCGAGGAGTTGACGGCGCATCGCCCTGAAAAGATCGCGGCAAGGAGGTCGAAAGACCCTACAGGCTGGGGGCGCCGCGCGCCACTCGGCTGCCCGCGGGGCACACCTCTGCTATACGGGATAGCAATGTCGCAGCGTCCCGCCCGCCTCGATCCGAGCGCCGAGCCCGAGCCGGTCGATCCGCTGCGCGTCTGGTTCCGCTTCATCCGCCTGAATCGGCGGGTTCTGGCCGCCGTCGCCGCGGAGCTGCGGGAGACCGGCCTCTCGATCCCGCAATTCGACGTGCTGTCGACCCTGAGCGAGCGGGAGGGCCTGACCCAGCAGGATCTCGCCGGCCGGCTCTACGTGACCAAGGGCAACGTGTCCGGGCTGATCGACCGGCTGGTCGAGGCGGGCCTCGTCGAGCGGCGGGCGATCCCCGAGGATCGCCGCTCCCACGCGCTTCACCTCACCCCAACGGGGGCCGAGCTGGCCGCCCGCGGCATCGCCGCACAGGCGGCCTACGTGGCCCGCACGCTGGGACGGCTGGAGGCCGAGGAGTTGCGGTCGTTCGAGGCGCTGGTGCGCAAGTGGCGCGACCTGGCGCGGGCGGACTCGGACGGTTAGCCGCCCGAAACGCGCTCCAAAACAAGAACAGACGCCGAGGCGCCTGTCGAAGGGTTCGAGAAGTTTCTGGTAGGTCGCGGCCGGAGCGGCCCGGCGCCGTCGGCGCGGGATGCCGCCCCGCCCCGCCTCACGCCTCGCCGGTGCGGCCCGTCGATTGACCGCCCTTGCGGCCCGCCGACGAGGCGAGCTCGCGATCCTGCGAGAACGAGCGCTTGTCCGCGGGGACGGAACGGCCGCCCTTGCTCGCGATCTCACGCTGGCGTTCGATGTTCATGGACGCGAAACCTCGCTTCGAGGTCGAGTTGCCGGATGCCATTAGCGCCTCCTCAGGCTCAGTTTTTCACACTTTCCTCAACCTTCAGCGCAAACGATGGTTCCTTGGCCGTATCGATCGCGACGGGTTGCGAAACCCCTGTCCAGTCCAGACGTTACGAGCGCTCGGACAAGGATTTGTGCGGACTTGTGAACAGGCTTCCACAGGCCCCGCCACACCCGGAAGGAGCCGGACATGACCAACCGTCATATGGTGAAGCCAAGCGCTTCGGCCAAGCCCGTGGCCACGAAGGCCAAGCCCATGGCCGCGAATGCCACGCCCCTGCCGCCGATGCCGGCGCCCGAGGACAGCCCCCGGCCGACCACGAGGGAGGAGCCGATCGACTCGCCTCAGCCCAATGCCAGCGACAAGCGCGGCCCCCCCGCCCCAGGCGAGATCGGCCTTTCCACGGAGCGCGGGTCCTGAGGCGTTCGCCGCGGATCGGTGACCACTTTTTGACAGGGCGAGCGCCCGCGTCTAGAGCGCGTTTCGACGGGACGGCCCTCGGCTCGTTCCAAGAATGCGCGTAAAAACAAGCGTCTAGAGCGGTGTCGGGCGCGATCGGTCCCGACACCGCTCTCTTGCATCGGCCCGGGAGGCGGAGGCGCGTTCTCGGAAAAGCCGATGCGACTGAAGGCTTTAGGGAATCGTCCGGGATCAGGGTCCCGGCGCGGCTCCCGAGACACCATGCTTTTCGTGTCACCGCGGGATGCGGCGCAGCGGAGGGAGCCATGACCCTCGACAACGAAGTGACGTCGCTGCGGCAGGTGCCGTTGTTCCGCGAGGTCGAGCCGTCCCGCCTGAAGCTCCTCGCCTTTACCAGCGAGCGGGTGCATTTCGAGGAAGGGCAGCAATTCTTCGCCCGCGGCGAGGCCGCGGATGCCGCCTACCTGATCCTCGAAGGGAGCGCCGCAGTCTCGATCGATGGACCCCACGGGCCGGTCCGCCTCGCCCTCCTCGGCACCAACGCCCTCGTCGGCGAGATGGGCATCCTGGCCGACCAGCCGCGCTCCGCGACGGTGACGGCCGAGGGCACGACGACGGCGTTGCGGATCGACCGGGACGTGTTCCTGGAACTGCTGGCGCAGTTTCCGCAGATCGGCATCGCCGTGATGCGCGACCTCGCGCTTCGCCTGGAGCAGACCAACCAGCGGCTGGCCGAACGTGGCGGCCGGGCCTGAGGCGCCACGGCGGGGAAGCCCGCAGGCCTGCCGCCGTCAGCGCGGCGGATAGGTGATGAACTCCATCAGCGAGCCGTCGGGATCGCGGAAATAGACGCTCATCCCCGGGCCGGCCGCCCCGTTGCGCGCGATGGGGCCCTGTTCGACATCGACGCCATGCCGGGCGAGATGCGCCATCGCCGCCTCGATCGGGCCGGACCAGCGGAAGCAGAGATCGCTGCCGCCCGGCATCACCGGGATCCGGGCGCGCGGGTCGCCGACCTGCCCGGGACCGTGCACGTTGAGCTGGACCCCGCCGAAGCGGAACGCCACGCCGCGGCCGACCGCGATCACCTCCGCTCCCAGCACATCCCGGTAAAAGGCGGTGGCCCGCTCCCAGTCCGAGACGTGGATGACGCAGTGGTCGAGATGGATCGCCGGAGCGAGGGCGGCCGGATCGAGGGTGTCGGCGTCGATGGTGAGGGTGTCGGTCTCGGGCTTGGTCTTGATCTCGGGCTCGATCTTGGTCTCGGAGTTGGACTCAATCTTGGGCTCGGTCTCGGGCATCGCGGCTCGCTCCTCGGCACAGGCCGGGTTCAGATATGGCGGGGCCCGGGGACGGGCGAGCCGGCCCCCCGGGAACGATCCTCGCCCGCTGCGGCCTCCGGGTCACACCCGAATGGCCCCGCTGCGGGTACTCATGGGGCATGACGCACCTTCAACGCTCGATTTCCGGAGCCGCCAGGGGCGCCCGCCTGTTCGCAGGCCGGATGCTGTTCGCCGCGCTCTGCCTCGCGCCGCTGGCCGCCTGCCAATCCTCCGGCCCGGCCAGCCGATTGGCCGCCAACGACGACGAGGCGGCCTGGTATGTCGGCGCGATGCCCGACAAGCCCTACGACGTGCCGCTGGTCGATACCGGGCGGCTCGATCCGAAATACCGCCGCCAGCAGGTGGCCTATGCCGGGCCCGAGGCGCCGGGCACCATCGTGGTCGACATCGACAAGCGCCAGCTCGCCCTGGTGCAGGCGGGCGGCACGGCGATCCAGTACGGCGTCGGCGTCGGCAAGGCCGGCTTCTCCTGGAAGGGCGATGCCCGCATCGCCCGCAAGGGCGTGTGGCCCGACTGGACGCCGACGACCACCATGGTCTCGCTCAATCCCGACATCGACCGCTCTCGCAAGGGCGGCCTCGACAACCCGCTCGGAGCCCGGGCCCTCTACCTCTACCAGGGCAACCGCGACACGCTGTTCCGCATCCACGGCACCAACGAGCCCTGGAGCATCGGCGAGCAGATGTCCTCCGGCTGCGTGCGGATGCTCAACGAGGACATCGTCGACCTGTTCGAGCGGGTTCCGGTCGGCACGCGGGTGGTGGTGAAGCGCGGGGGCCGCTATCGGGTCTGATCCGGGCTCCGCTTGATCCAAGCGGAGCCCGGATCAGGCAAGCCCGCGCGGCGTTTGAGCGAAGCCCAAATCCGCCATCCCGAAGGGATCAACCGGATTTGGTATGAGGCGTCGCGGAACCGTTCGCGCGCGGAAACTTAACGTGCCGACGCGGCCGAGCGCGGCCGTGGGAGGCCACCGATGACCATCACGATCTCGCATCTTCAGCCGATCATCGCGATCGCCGCCGGCATCCTGATCCTGATCGCGCCGCGGCTTCTGAACTACATCGTCGCGATCTACCTGATCGTGTTCGGGCTGATCGGCCTCGGCGTGTTCCGCCAGCTGACCTGAGCCGACGCCCGCTCCGCCCCGAGGCAGGCGGGCCGGCGGTGCCTCCCGTGAGGTCCCGGCGCCCCGGCGCGCGGCGACGGTGAGGTTGCCGCCCAGCGGTCTGACAGACCACCTCCATCGTCACGTCCCCGTGTGGGCGGTGCGAAGCTTCTTCTTGCGCCGCGTGAGGAGATGGGCCACGCCCGCGGGATTCGAGACGAGTACGCCATCCGTCGAGCGGAGAGCCTGATGACTAAGTGGGTCTATTCCTTCGGTGACGGCCGGGCCGAGGGCGAGGCGTCGATGCGCAACCTCCTCGGCGGCAAGGGCGCGAACCTTGCCGAGATGTCGAATCTCGGCCTGCCGGTCCCGCCTGGCTTCACGATCACCACCGAAGTCTGCACCTACTACTACCAGAACGGCGAGACCTATCCCGGCGAGCTCACCGACGAGGTGAAGGCCGCCCTGGAGCAGGTCGGCGCGCTGACCGGACGCCGCTTCGGCGATGCCGAGAAGCCCCTGCTCGTCTCGGTCCGCTCCGGCGCCCGCGCCTCCATGCCGGGCATGATGGACACGGTGCTCAACCTCGGCCTCAACGACGAGACCGTCGAGGCGCTGGCCAAGGACGCCGACGACGAGCGCTTCGCCTACGATTCCTACCGCCGCTTCATCACGATGTACTCGAACGTCGTGCTCGGCGTGGAGCATCACGCCTTCGAGGAGGCTCTGGAGCATTACAAGGACGAGAAGGGGCTGAGCCTCGACACCGACCTGAAGGCCGAGGATTGGCGGCACCTGATCGGCGTCTACAAGGGCATCGTGCGCAAGGAGCACGGCTCGGACTTCCCGCAGAAGCCCGAGGACCAGCTCTGGGGCGCCATCGGCGCCGTGTTCGATTCCTGGATGATCCCGCGGGCCAAGAAGTACCGCGAGCTGAACCAGATCCCCGAGAGCTGGGGCACGGCGGTGAACGTCCAGGCCATGGTGTTCGGCAACATGGGCGACACCTCGGCCACCGGCGTCGCCTTCACCCGCAACCCCTCCACCGGCGAGAGCGCGCTCTACGGCGAGTTCCTCGTCAACGCCCAGGGCGAGGACGTGGTGGCGGGCATCCGCACGCCGCAGGACATCACCGAGAAGGCCCGCATCGAGGCCAAGTCCGACAAGCCGTCGATGGAAAAGGTGATGCCCGAGAGCTTCGCCGAGCTGACGCGGATCTACGGGGTCCTCGAGAAGCACTATCGCGACATGCAGGACATGGAGTTCACCATCGAGCGGGGTAAGCTCTGGATGCTCCAGACCCGCAACGGCAAGCGCACCGCCAAGGCGGCCCTGCGCATCGCCGTCGAGCTCGCGGGCGAGGGCCTCATCACGAAGGACGAGGCGATCAAGCGGATCGAGCCCGGCGCGCTCGACCAGCTCCTGCACCCGACCATCGATCCCCATGCCGAGCGCAAGGTCATCGCCACCGGCCTGCCCGCCTCGCCGGGCGCGGCGGTTGGCGAGATCGTGTTCAACTCGGAGGCCGCGGAGGCCGCCCGCAAGGCCGAGCGCAAGTGCATCCTCGTGCGCATCGAGACCTCGCCGGAGGACATCCACGGCATGCACGCCGCCGAGGGCATCCTCACGACCCGCGGCGGCATGACCAGCCACGCGGCGGTGGTGGCCCGCGGCATGGGCAAGCCCTGCGTCTCCGGGGTCGGCTCGATCCGCATCGACTACAAGGCGCAGACCATGACGGTCGGCGGCGTCACCCTGAAGGCGGGCGAGGTCATCACCGTCGATGGCTCGACCGGCCAGGTGATCCAGGGCGAGGTCAAGATGCTCCAGCCGGAGCTGTCGGGCGACTTCGCCGCCCTGATGGAATGGGCCGACGCGGTTCGCACCATGAAGGTGCGCACCAACGCCGACACGCCCGCCGACGCCCGCGCCGCCCGCACCTTCGGCGCGGAGGGGATCGGCCTGTGCCGCACCGAGCACATGTTCTTCGAGGGCGACCGCATCGTTGCGGTGCGGGAGATGATCCTGGCCGACGACGCCGAAGGGCGCCGCGCGGCGCTCGCCAAGCTCCTGCCCTACCAGCGCCAGGACTTCGTCGAGCTGTTCACGATCATGTCGGGCCTGCCCGTCACGATCCGCCTGCTCGACCCGCCGCTGCACGAGTTCCTGCCCCACACCGACGAGGAGGTGCAGGAGGTTGTGGCCGCGACCGGCGTCAGCGAGGACAAGATCCGGCACCGCACCCGCGAACTCTCCGAGCACAACCCGATGCTCGGCTTCCGCGGCTGCCGTCTCGCCATCGCCTTCCCGGAGATCGCCGAGATGCAGGCCCGCGCGATCTTCGAGGCCGCGGTGCAGGCCGCCAAGGACACCGGCGCCCCGGTGACGCCCGAGGTGATGGTACCGCTCGTCTTCACCCGGATGGAGTTCGACATCGTCAAGGCCCGCATCGACGCGATGGCCAAGGCCGTCACCGAGGAGACCGGCGCGCAGTTCGAGTATCAGGTCGGCACGATGATCGAGTTGCCGCGCGCCGCGCTCATGGCCGGCCAGATCGCGGAGACGGCGGAGTTCTTCTCCTTCGGCACCAACGACCTGACGCAGACGGCGCTCGGCATCTCGCGGGACGACGCGGCGACCTTCCTCGGACCCTATACCCAGAAGGGCATCCTCGCTGTCGATCCGTTCGTGTCCATCGACCGAGAGGGCGTGGGCGAACTCGTCAAGATCGCGACCGAGCGCGGCCGGGCGCAGCGGCCCGACATCAAGCTCGGCATCTGCGGCGAGCATGGCGGCGACCCGGCCTCGATCGGCTTCTGCCAGGAGGTCGGGCTCGACTACGTGTCGTGCTCGCCCTTCCGCGTGCCGATCGCCCGCCTCGCCGCCGCGCAGGCCGCCCTCGACACCCCCGCGTGACAAATCCCGCGTCCCGGGGGGCCGCTCCCCCCGGGACGCGCAAGCTGTGCAATAAATTTGCGGAAGACGGGATGAACCCGTGTTGTGCGGGCGCGTTAGGTGCTAGCGGAAGGCCGCGCGCGGAAGCGCCGGCCGATTGACCGGTTCGGGTCTTCGCGGGACTTGCCAGATGCCCAATCCCGACTCCACCTCCGCCTTCCTCGACGGACGCTCTGTTGCCCCTACACAGCGGGCGATGCAGTACGCGTATCTCTGGGTGCTTGCGAGCCTCGTGACCGCCTTGGGCCTGCTCGCCCTCGGCTACGCGGTCTCGGCGCGCAGCGACCATGAGGCGGGCCGCATGATCATCGCCGCGCAGAACGGGACGGGCTACGGCGCGATCCTGGTCAGCGGCCTCGCCGCGCGCCACGGCCATCCGGGCCGCTGACGCCCCGGCCTTAACCGTCCGGCAACCACGTTCACGACTAAACTCGCGCCCATCAGGCTCGATCGTCCCGGCATTCGCTACGCTGAGGGCGTGCGGCCGGTCGTGAGCGTAGGATGTCGGCGTTGCGTGCGAGTCGCGTTCGAGGCCTGGATCTCGGTCCCCGCTGGATCGTTTCGGCCGTCGTGCCCTGGATGCTGGCCTCGGGCCTGCTCCTGTCCTTCACCGCATCCGCCGGCACCGATGCGACGGTTCCGCCGGAGGTCCTGATCGGGCGGGACGTGTCGATTACCGGCGCGATCGGTGCCACCGCCTGGAATCCCGACGTGATCGAGGCCGGCTACGTCGCCGGCCCGGGCATCGCCCGCGCGATCGAGACGGATGAGGACGGGTTTCCCCTGCTCGCCGATTCGGACGGCGCGACGCCGGCCACGCCCCGGGCCGTCGCCCTGTCCTCGGTCACGCCCGCCCCCGCCGATGCCACCCCGATCGAGGTCGCTGCCGCGAATCTCGTCCTGCCGGGATTCTCCCCCCGCCTCGACCACGCGCCCTCGCCGAGCGAGCCGGACACGGCCTCGCCCGAAGCCCGCCATCGCTACGCCGACCTCATCGAACCGGAGGCGATGGACAAGGAGCAGCGTTGCCTCGCCGAGGCCGTCTATTTCGAGGCGCGCAGCGAGCCCGAGGAGGGTCAGGCCGCCGTCGCCCAGGTGGTGCTGAACCGCGCCAAGAGCGGGCTCTACCCCTCGACGGTCTGCGGCGTGGTCTACCAGAACCGCCACCGCTTCATGGGCTGCCAGTTCTCCTTCGCCTGCGAGGGCAAGTCGCTGCGCATCACCGACGCCGCCTCGTGGAGCACCGCCACCCGCGTCGCCAGCGCCGTCATCGAGGGCAAGACCTATCTCAGCGAGGTCGGCGGCGCGACGCACTACCATGCCGACTACGTGAAGCCCGGCTGGTCCCGCCGCCTCAAGCGCAAGGACATGATCGGCCGGCACATCTTCTACCAGCTCAAGCCGAACCAGACCTGAGCTCCCGCCGTGTCACGGACCGGCCTCGTCGGCGGCGGAGCGCTCGTGCCGCGGATCGGCCCGCTCATTGGCCCTGCTTGAGATAGTTCGCCCCGCCGATCACCAGAAGCCTCTCCGAGTCGCGGTCCGGCGCGAACAGGCTGAGTGATTCCGTACCGCCCGCCTCGCCGGTGAGCGTGATCCGGGTGCCCGACACCGCGCAGCGCCCGCTCTGCACCGGCCGGCGGCTTTGGCCCGCGACCGCGGTGCCGCCATCGACCGCACCGCCGGTCGCGGAGAAGCCCGTGCTGCCCGCGCGGGTGAAGCGGCCGCCCGCGGTCAGGCCCAGGGTCCGCGCGCCGCCGAGCGCGCTGCTCGGACCGCTCGATGCGAAGCGGTGGCTCCATGTACCGGAGAAGCGGTGCCCCATGGCAAAGGGCGGGATCCGGGCATCGGTCTTGTCGCCCAAGGGTCACGCCGCCCTTGGTGCGGGCGAAGGCGGGGCTGGAGCGACTTGCGAGACCGAAGCGACCCGGTTGGCCGAGAGCCAGCCGCCCCGCAGCGCGTAGGTGCCGCAGGTCTCGACCGCGACGCGGCAATGGTCGGCGATGGCGCCGTCGCGGGGCAACGCGGTGGTGAACAGCCCGGCCTTGTCGAACAGGAGGGTGTCTTGCTGGGCGGTGGAGTCCATTCCGCCGAAAGCGTTCGGCCTCAGCCGCGTCTCGGTGCGTGCATAGAGCCCCTCCAGGCCGCCATCGCCGGAGGTCGGCGCCAGAACGAGACCGCGATCGGCCTGGCTCGGGCGGCAGGTGCGCATCAGCGCCTCGACGGCCTCGCGCAGGGGCGTCTCGCTCTCGCGCTCGAGCGGCAGGGTGAGGAGCATGAGGTAATGCTTGCTCGCCCCGCGGCGATTCCGACATGCCACGCGTTCATGCGCCGGCCGTCGGCGGCGCGGCAGCAGCGCCCATCGACGCGGATGCGATGGCCGTCGAGGGTCCCGCCGGCCCGCACGATGAAGGGTTTCCGGTCGGGGGGAACCTGCTTGGGGCTTCGGACGAAGGCGTCGAACCCGTCCTCGAAGCGGGGCGAGGCCGGCTTCGGCCGGGCGACGAACAGGATCGCGGCACCCTTTCGTCCCCGAGGCATCGTCGGCTCGAAGACGCGCGCGAACACGAGGCCTTCGGTCACCGCCTTTGCGGGTCCAGCCCTCGAACAGGCCGGGCCGTTGGCGATCTCGGCGGCCGGCGCGGGTCGCGGCGAGCAGGAGGACGAGGCCAAGACCCGTCCTGCCCGCACGACGCATCACGTCACCACGCTCGGCTCCGCCCGACCGGTGAGCGCCTCGATCTCGGCGAGGTCGCGGGCGAGCGCGACGATCGGTGCCAACACCTCCGCGACCGGCTGCTCCAGCCGGGCGGGATCGCTCTCGTAGCGCTCGAGATAGACCCGCAGCGTCGCCCCGGCAGTGCCGGTGCCGGACAGGCGGTAGACGATGCGGGCATCCTCCGCGAAGGTGATCCGCACGCCCTGCGCCTCCGTCACCGAGCCGTCGACGGGATCGACGTAGCGGAAGTCGTCCGCCGCCGCGACGGTGAGGCCCCCCAATGTCGTGCCCGGCAGGGACGGGACCTTGGCCCGCAAGCGCTCCATCAGTTGCTTGGCGGCGCCCGCATCGATCTCCTCGTAATCGTGGCGGGTGTAGTAATCGCGCCCGAAATCGGCCCAGTGCGCCCGCACGAGATCCTGCGCCGGCTGGCCGGTCACCGCCAGGATGTTGAGCCAGAGCAACACCGCCCAGAGCCCGTCCTTCTCGCGGACATGGTTCGAGCCGGTGCCGGCGCTCTCCTCGCCGCAGAGGGTGATGCGGCCGGCATCCAGCAGGTTGCCGAAGAACTTCCAGCCGGTCGGCGTCTCGAAGGCCTCGATCCCGAGCTTGGCCGCAACCCGATCGGCGGCCCGGCTCGTCGGCATCGAGCGGGCGACGCCTGCGAGGCCGCCCGCGTAGCCGGGCGCCCGGTGGGCGTGGGCGGCGAGGATGGCGAGGCTGTCGCTCGGCGTGACGAACAGGCCCGGGGCCACGATCATGTTGCGGTCGCCGTCACCGTCCGAGGCGGCGCCGAAATCCGGCGCGTCGGGCGCGTGCATCAGGTCGAACAGCGCGTGGGCGTGCACCGGATTCGGATCGGGATGATGCCCGCCGAAATCGGGCTTGGGCTCGCCGTTGACCACGGTGCCGGGCGCCGCGCCGAGCGTGTCCTCCAGGATCGCCTTCGCGTAGGGGCCGGTGACCGCCGAGAGCGCGTCGAAGCGCATGCGGAAGCCCGCGGCGAACATCCGCTGCAGGGCCTCGAAGTCGAAGAGCGAGCGCATCAGCTCCGCATAGTCGGCGACCGAGTCGATCACCTCGACGCTCATGCCGTCGACCTCGGTGGTCCCGGTGGTGCCGAGGTCGATGTCGGGGGCGTCGGCGATGCGGTACTCGGCGATCGCGGTGGTGCGCGCGAAAATCGCGTCGGTGACGCTCTCGGGGGCCGGCCCGCCATTGGCGCCGTTGAACTTGATGCCGAAATCCCCCTCGGGCCCGCCGGGATTGTGGCTCGCCGAGAGCACGATGCCGCCGAGGGCCCCATGCTTGCGGATCACGCAGGAGGCGGCCGGCGTCGAGAGGAGGCCGTCGCGCCCCACCAGCACCCGGCCGATGCCGTTCGCCGCCGCCATCTTGATGGCGATCTGGGCCACCTCACGGTTGAAGAAGCGCCCGTCCCCGCCGATCACCAGGGTCCCGCCCTCGCGCTCGGGGATACTGTCGAGAATCGCCTGGACGAAGTTCTCGACGTAGTTCGGCTGCCGGAACACCGGCACCTTCTTGCGCAGGCCCGAGGTACCGGGCTTCTGGTCGGGATAGGGGCTGGTGGTGATCCGCTTCGACGCCATGCTTCCCTCGACCTTGCCTGTGATGCGGATGTCCTAGAGCGCCGGCCGACGGAGTGGCAACCGGCGCGTGACAGGAATGGGCGTGGGAACAAAAGTCTAGGGACCTCCGCGCCGAAACGCCGTCTGGTCCCGTTGGACTTCGGCACCGTTCGCGCCGCCGGGGCTTCGGCAGCGCAGGCGTCCGGTACGCCCCGCATTCCGGTTGGCTCAGGCGTCGGGGCGGGAGCGGACCTGGACCACCGCGGGATCGCGCCCGAGGCGCTCGCCGATCGCCGCGACGCGCGCCTTCGGCAGGCGCACGAAGGAGAGCGTGACCTCTTCCAGTCCGGCCTCGGCCCCCGGCCGCACGACGAAGCGCCGGACCCGCCCGGCCTCCGGGCCGACGATCTCGCTCAATCCGTCGATCGAGAGGCGTCCGGCCTTGACCGTGAGCTCGAGTTCGCAGGCCGGCATCCGGTCATGCCACTTCTCCTCCAGGGGCTTCACGCCCACGAGGATGCCGACGACGAGCCCGGTCGCGGCCAGAGCCGGCACGTAGAGCCCGCCGCCGATCGCGAGCCCGATCGCCGCCACCGCCCATAGGCTCGCGGCGGTGGTCAGCCCCTTCACGACCTCCCCCCGCAGCAGGATGGTGCCCGCGCCGAGGAAACCGATGCCGGAGACGACCTGGGCAGCGACGCGCGACGGGTCGAGCGTCACGTTCTTCTGTCCGAGCGCGTCGGAGAAGCCGAAGGCCGAGACGAGCATGAGCAGGCAGGCCCCGACACAAACCAGCATGTGGGTGCGCAGGCCCGCCGCCCAGAGCAGCCGCTCCCGCTCGAAGCCGATGACGCTTCCCATCACGCCCGCCAGCACCAGCCGCGTGACCATTTCCGCGTTACCCAGCATCGCCCCTGCCCCCGCATGCGTCCCTGCGGATGCTCGCCCGGCCCGCTGCCGCACGCAACCGCGCCGCCTTGACGCTCCGGGGCGCGCGGGTCCAACTGCGGCGCGACGTCCGAACGAACGACGCCCAAGGGCCGCCGATGCCGCCGCTCCTCGCCCTGCCCTTCCCGGCCATCGATCCGGTCGCGGTCTCGCTCGGACCGATCGAGATCAAGTGGTACGCCCTCTCCTATATCGCCGGGCTCGTCGGGGGCTGGTTCTACGCGCGCCGCCTCGTGGCGGCGAAGGCCCTGTGGGGCGCGGTGAAGCGCCCGACGCTCGCCGACATCGACGACCTCATCGTCTGGGTGGCGCTCGGCGTCGTGCTCGGCGGGCGCATCGGCTACGTGCTGTTCTACAACCTGCCGCTCTACCTCGATCAGCCGATGGAGATCCTGGCGATCCGCAACGGCGGCATGTCGTTCCATGGCGGCTTCCTCGGCGCGGTCCTGGCCCTCTTGGTCTTCGCCCGGGCGCGGGGGCTCAACGGCCTCGCCCTGCTCGATATCGCGGCGGTGGTGGTGCCGATCGGCCTGTTCTTCGGGCGCATCGCCAATTTCGTGAACGGGGAGCTGTGGGGCCGGCCGGCGCCGGACTTCCCCTACGCCGTGGTCTTCCCCACTGGAGGCGACGTGCCCCGCTACCCGAGCCAGCTGTTCGAGGCGGCGACCGAAGGCTTGGTGCTGTTCGTCGTGATGGCCTTCGCGGTGCGCCGTTTCGGCTTCCGCCGGCCCGGGCTGCTGGGGGGCATCTTCGTCCTCGGCTACGCCATCGCCCGAACCTTCTGCGAGTTCTTCCGAGAGCCGGACCGGCAGCTCGGCTTCCTGTTCGGGCAGGAGGTCGGGGCGCTCGGCGGCGGCATCACCATGGGCATGCTGCTCTGCCTGCCGATGGCGATCGCCGGCCTCGGGGCCATCGTGCTCGCCGCCCGCGGGGTCACCCGGCCCCGGCGCGAGGGCCCCGAGATCCAGGCCGAGGCCGGGCAGATCTGACGGTGGCCCCGCCCGCCGACCCGACGCCGCTCTTCGCGGTCCTGGCCCGGGCGATCCGCGCCGACGGGCCGATCGGACTCGACCGCTACATGGCGCTCTGCCTCGGCCATCCGGCCCACGGCTATTATGCGACCCGCGATCCGTTCGGCGCGCGGGGGGATTTCGTCACCGCCCCCGAGATCAGCCAGATGTTCGGCGAGCTGATCGGCGCCTGGGCGGCGGCGGTGCTTGCCGCGATGCCGGCAACCCCGCGCCCCTGCCTCGTGGAGCTGGGTCCGGGCCGGGGCACGCTGCTCGCCGACGCGCTGCGCGCCCTGACGGCGGCCGGCGCCGCGTTCGACCTCCACCTCGTGGAGACGAGCCCGGTGCTGCGGGCGCTGCAGGCGCAACGTCTCGCCGCGGCCGCGCCGGTCTTCCATGACGGTCTCGACACCCTGCCCGAGGCGCCCCTCCTCGTGATTGCCAACGAGTTCTTCGACGCCCTGCCCGCCCGGCAATTCGTGCGCATGGGGCGCGGCTGGTGCGAGCGCCGGGTCGGATTGAGCGAGGATGGCGCGGCGCTCGCCTTCGGCCTCGACCCGGAACCGGATCCACGCATCGACGCGGAAGCCCCGGCGGGTGCTGTGCTGACCCTACCGACCGCGGCGCTCGCCGTGATGCGCGACCTCGGCCGCCGCCTCGTCCGCTCCGGCGGGGCCCTGCTCGCCATCGATTACGGGCATGACCGACCGGGCTTCGGCGACACGTTCCAGGCGCTCGCCCGGCACGGGAGCGTCGATCCCCTCGCCCGGCCCGGCGAGGCGGACCTCACCGTCCACGTCGATTTCCCGGCGCTTGCCCGCGCGGCGACCTCCGAGGGCGCGGCCCTGCACGGCCCCGTGACCCAGCGCGACTTCCTGCAGGCGCTGGGACTCGGCCCCCGCGCCGAGCGGCTGAAGGCCCGGGCCACCACGGCGCAGGCGCAGGCGATCGACGCGGCCGTCGCCCGGCTGACCGACCCGGACCCGCGCGGCATGGGCGCTCTGTTCAAGGTGCTCGGCGCGAGCCATCCCGCCCTCGACGCCCTGCCCGGCCTCCCCGCCGCGCCGCGCCCCTTCCGGCCCTAAACCGCGAGATCCGATGCTGATCGAAGCCCCCGAACTTGGCGCCCTCCCGGGCCTGCGGCACGCCTTCTTCACCCGCGAGGGCGGCGTCTCGGACGGACTCTACGCCTCCCTCAATGGCGGGCTCGGCTCGCAGGATGAGCCCGGCCGCGTCGCCGAGAACCGGGCCCGGATGAGTGCGCGGCTCGGCGTCCCGGCGGAGGCGCTGGTGAGCCTCTACCAAGTGCATTCGGCGGACGTGGTCACGGTGGAGGCGCCCTTCGCCGAGCGCCCGAAGGCGGACGCGATGGTGACGCGGGTGCCCGGTCTGGCGCTGGGCATCGCCACGGCCGATTGCGGGCCGATCCTGTTCGCCGATCCCGAGAACCGGGTCATCGGGGCGGCCCATGCCGGCTGGAAGGGGGCGCTCGGCGGCGTCGTGGAGGCGACGGTCGCGGCCATGGAAGGCCTCGGCGCCACCCGCGCCGGCATCGTCGCGGTGCTCGGACCCACGATCGGGCAGGCCTCCTACGAGGTCGGCGACGAATTCGTGGCACGGTTCCGGGCTGCGGTTCCCGGGGCGGAGCGGTTCTTCGCCGAGGGGCGAGCCGGGCACGCGCAGTTCGACCTGCCGGCCTTCATCCTGTCCCGCCTCTCCGAAGCGGGCGTCGGACGGGCCACGTCACTCGGCCTGTGCACCTACGCCGACCCCGAGCGCTTCTACAGCTTCCGCCGCACCACCCATCGCGGCGAGCCCGATTACGGCCGCCTGATCTCGGCCCTTGCGCTGATGCCGTAAGGCCACACCCGGCCCGGCGCTCGGCCCTGTCCCGCGCTGCGGCCGAGCTTTTGTGCGCTGCCGCACGCGCCTGCCGGCCGTCCCTGTCGTATGCCGATCCCGTCACGGAGCGCCGCAACCCCCGGGCTGCGACAATCTGTCAACGAAACCCGCCGAAAAAAGCTTGGCCGGGCGTGAACCTTGGCCATTCGGCGGCGTTTTCAAATCGAACTGACGGAACCAAACGACCACCGCCACAAAGGGGCCGCTTTCGAGACGGTCGGCGTGGTCGAACCGCAACAGCATCTTGAGGGATGCTGGAATAGATACGGGGCACCGCGCCGCGACGCTCTTCCGGGAGCCCGGCGCAGTCAAAAAGGACCAGGATAATGCAAGCTATTCTTCGGGCCGGTACGGCTCTCGCCGGAATTCTCGTCGCCGGTTCGGCTCTCGCCGCCGACCTTCCGCGCCGCGCCGCCCCGCCGCCGGTCTTCACGCCGGTTCCCGTCTTCACCTGGACCGGCTTCTACGCCGGTTTCAACGCCGGCTACGGCTTCGGCGCCAACGACAGCAACCGCGC
>NZ_CAKLBV010000006.1 GCF_920984675.1 Methylobacterium sp. Leaf118 | reverse complement strand
GTGGTCCGCGCCGGCATCAACTACAAGTTCGGCTCCTACTAGGACCGAACGGGATCGCGGCTCCTCCGGGAGCCGCCGTCTCTCCGAAGCCCGGCGCCCCGCGCCGGGCTTTTTTCGTTCTGGGCGCGATTTCCATGAGCTGAAACGCGCCCTCCGTTCGTTCATGTGGGGGGACCGGACCCCGAGGCCCTCTGTCGAAGGTGGGCGGCCCGTCATTCCGGTCCCCGCCGGGCAACCCTTACAATAGCTCGGCCGGCCCCCATCTCATCCGCACCGCACGGTCGACGACTGCGCCGGCGCTCCAGGAGGACGGCTCCATGAACAGCGAAGAACGCGACATCATCAACGGCATCTTTCAGCGGCTCGAACAGGCATCCGGCCAGCAGCGCGATGCCGATGCCGAGCGGTTCATCGCCGACAAGCTGCGCAGCCAGCCCTACGCGCCCTACGCCATGGCGCAGCTGATCTACGTGCAGGAGGAGGCGATCAAGAGCCTCAACCAGCAGCTCGAACAAACCCGCCAGCAGGCCCAGGCCCAGCCCTCGGGCGGCGGCGGCTTCCTGTCGAGCATCTTCGGCGGCGGCGGCCGTTCCGAGCCGCAGCGTCCGGCGGGCCAAGCCTGGGGCCAGCAGCAGCCCGGTTACGGCGGCCAGCCCGGCTATGGCGGCCAGCCCGGCTATGGCGGCCAGCCGCCCGGCTTCGGCGGCCCGCAGCAGGGCGGCCCCTGGGGTGGCCAGCCCGGCTACGCCCAGCAGCAGCCCGCCCGCGGCGGCGGCTTCCTCGCGAGCGCCCTGCCGATGGCGGCGGGCGCGGCGGGCGGCATGCTTCTGGGCAGCGCCCTCTCCAACGCCTTCGCGGGCGGCCACTCGCAGCTCGGCAGCGCCTCGGCGGCGGGGCTCGCGAGCCCGGCCGGCGCGGACCAGGATCTGGGCTCGGCCCTCGGCGGCGGCGATGCCGGGTTCCAGGACGCCTCGTTCGGCGGCGATACGGGCGGGGATTTCGGTGGCGATCTCGGCGACGGCGGGGACGAAGACTGGGCCTGATCCCGGCCCCCTCCCCCTGACACGGGAAAGCCCGGCGCGTCGCCCGCGCCGGGCTTTCTTTCGTTCGGGGGGTGTCCGGATCGTAGTCAGATCACCTCGACGCGGGTCCCGACGGGGGTGCGCTCGTAGAGGTCGATCACGTCCTCGTTCATCATGCGGATGCAGCCCGAGGAGACGTTCTGCCCGATCGTGTGCGGCTCGTTGGTGCCGTGGATGCGGTAGAGCGAGGTGCCGAGATAGAGGGCCCGGGCGCCGAGCGGGTTGCCCGGTCCGCCCTCCATGTGGCGCGGCAGATCGGGCCGGCGCTGGAGCATCTCCGCGGGCGGGGTCCAGCCCGGCCATTCGCGCTTGGCCGAGACCGCCTTCACCCCCGACCACGTGAAGCCGGGGCGGCCGACGCCGATCCCGTAGCGGATCGCCTGTCCGCCGGGCTGGATCAGGTAGAGGTGCTTGGCGGCCGTATCGATCACGATGGTCCCGGGCCGGCCCTGCCCCTCATAGGGGACGACCTGCCGCGAGAAGCGGGGATCCATGGCCCGCGCGATGCCGGCCTCCTCGGCAGGGGCCTGGCTCGGAAGGGCCGCGAACCGCGCCCGAGGGGTCGGGGCCGAGATGGGGGCCGACATGGGGGCCGACATGGGAGCTTGGGCGGCCCGCGGCGCCGGGAGGCCGCCATAGCCGTCGACCGCCGGGTGGCGCGGCAGGCCCGGAGCGTCGCCGGTCATCAGGAATTCGATGAAGCCGCCGCCATACTGGCCCGGCTGCGGCGGGGCCTGGGCGAGCGCCGGCGCCGATCCCGCGACCATCAGGCAGACGGCCGCCACCCCCATCCCGAACCGCATCACCCACTCCTCGCCCGGTACCCCGATCCGGCCAGGGTCGGAGAGTCCCCCCTGCGGGCGATGAACGAACATGGTGAATCCTGGCGCTTCCCCGGAAAGCGGGGACTGTCGTGAACGCTCGGTAAATGACGTCCGACGGCGCGGTCTTCAGCAAATCGCAACCACTGCGCGGGATGCTGTCGCCATTGACCACGCGCCCCGAAGGCCCGCCAGACCGATGATGACCAAGCGCTACCGCATCGAGGACAGCCTCGGCTTGGCCGCCCCGGTGGCGCCCGCGGCCCTGGTCGAGGCCCCGCCCAGTCCGCGCCTCGACGAGATTCTCGGCGCGATCAACGATCTGCGCCGCATCACCCAGGCCAGCGCGGGCGAGACCATCGAGGCCTGCCGCCGCGAGCTCGGCGAGGCCTTCGCCATGCGCCACGAACTCGAGGTGATGAAGGACGCGATCTCCCGCACCAAGACCGAGATCGCGAGCCTCCACCGCTCGGAGCACAACGGCAAGGGCATGCGCCGCGTCGCGGGCGAGCTCGACGCCGTGGTCGAATCGACCGAGCAGGCCACCTCGACCATCCTCAGCGCCATCGAGCGGATCGAGACCAACGCCAACATGCTCCGGGGCGTCCGCCTGCCGAAGGCCGGACAGGAGAATGTCGACGCCATTCTCGACAGTGTGATCGGCGCCTACGAGGCCTGCAATTTCCAGGACCTCACCGGGCAGCGCATCAGCAAGATCGTCGGGGTGCTCAAATTCGTCGAAGAGCATCTCGACCGTGTCATCAGCGCCTGGAGCAATCTCGAAACGTTCCGCGATCTCCTCGCCGTCGATGCCGCGGTCACGAGCGCGGACGACGAGAGCTCGCTGCTGAACGGGCCGAAGCTCCAGGACGATCCGGGCCATGTCGACCAGTCGGACATCGACGCGCTGTTCGACTGACCGGTCCGCGCGCCGTCCCGGGACGGCGCCCCCTCCCGACACCCCGCGGCGGGAACCGCGCGGGGACGCGTGAATGGCGGACGGTGGCCGCCCGGCGCGCCTTCGCAGACCTTTCCCGTCGCGGACCCTTAGGGTCGCGGACCCTTGCCGTCTCGGACCCTTGCCGTCGCGGACCCTTCCCACCGGATTCGGCCCGGCCTACATCAGCCGCATGAGCCGAGCGACCCGATCCAGTTTCGAGGACGTCCCTCCGGAATCCTTCGACGAGGACGAGGCCGAGGTTGCGGCTCTCGACGAGGCCCCCGAGATCGATTTCGATTTCGAGCCCGGCGCGGTCCAGGCCGGGACCGAGATCATCCGCCGGTTCTGGTCGACCCTGCCGTCCTCGCCCGGCGTCTACCGGATGTTCGACCACAAGGGCGATGTCCTCTATGTCGGCAAGGCCAAGAACCTGAAGGCGCGCGTCGGCTCCTACGCGCGGGGCCAGGCGCATTCCAACCGCATCGCCCGGATGATCGCCCAGACCGCGGCGATGGAGTTCGTCACGACCGCGACCGAGACGGAAGCGCTGCTGCTGGAAGCCAACCTCATCAAGCAGCTGAAGCCGCGCTTCAACGTGCTGATGCGGGACGACAAGTCGTTTCCCTACATCCTGCTGACCAGCGACGGGCCGGCCCCGCAGGTCGTCAAGCACCGGGGGGCACGTCGCCGCAAAGGCAATTACTACGGCCCGTTCGCCAATGTCTGGGCGGTCAACCGCACGGTCAACGCGCTGCAGCGGGCCTTCCTGCTGCGCACCTGCTCGGACAGCTATTACGAGAACCGGACCCGGCCCTGCCTGCTCTACCAGATCAAGCGCTGCTCCGGCCCCTGCACCGGCGAGATCCCCGCCGAGGAGTATGAGGCCCTCGCCGACAGCGCCCGCGCCTTCCTCTCCGGCAAGTCCAACGCCGTGAAGGACCGGATGCGCGACGAGATGCAGGCCGCCTCCGAAAACCTCGAATTCGAGCGCGCCGCCCGCTTCCGCGACCGCATTGCCGCCCTCTCGGCGATCCAGGGGACGCAAGGGGTGAACACCCAAGGCGTCGCAGAGGCCGACGTCTTCGCCCTCGACGAGCAGGCCGGCCAGTTCTGCATCGAGGTGTTCTTCTTCCGCAACTTCCAGAACTGGGGCAACCGCGCCTATTTCCCCAAGGCCGACCGCAGCATGAGCGCCGACGAGGTGCTGACCTCGTTCATCTCGCAATTCTACGATGACAAGCCGGCGCCCCGGATCGTGCTGGTCAGTCACCCGATCGAGGATGCGGAATTGGTCGCCGCCGCCCTGTCCAGCCGGGTCGATCACCGGGTCGAGCTTCACCTGCCGCAGCGGGGCGAGCGCCGCAATCTCGTCGACTATGCGCGGCGCAACGCCAAGGAGGCGCTCGGGCGGCGGCTTGCCGACACCGCCTCCCAGGGCAAGCTGCTCGCCGCGCTCGGCCAGACCCTCGGCCTGGAGCGGCCCCCGCGCCGGGTCGAGGTCTACGACAACTCGCACATCTCCGGCACCAACGCGGTCGGCGGGATGATTGTGGCCGGCCCCACCGGCTTCATGAAGACCCATTACCGCACCTTCAACATCAAGTCGGAGGAGCTGACCCCCGGCGACGATTTCGGGATGATGCGGGAGGTGCTGACCCGGCGCTTCAAGCGGCTCGCCAAGGAGGCGCCGCGCGGGACGCGGGAGGCGGCCTCCGGCCTGGCGGAGACCGCCGCGGGGGAACAGGCGGTGACGGTCGCGACGACGGCGGAGGCTGCGCTCGATGATGCCGACAGCGTCCCGGCCTGGCCCGACCTCGTGCTGATCGACGGCGGCGCCGGGCAGCTCGAGGCCGTGCGCGGCGTGCTGGCCGAGATCGGCGTGACCGACCTGCCCCTGGTTGGCATCGCCAAGGGGCGTGACCGCGATGCGGGTCGGGAAACCTTTTTCCTGCCGGGCCGCCCGCCCTTCAAGCTGCCTCCCCGCGACCCCGTGCTCTATTTCGTGCAGCGATTGCGGGACGAGGCCCACCGCTTCGCCATCGGCACCCACCGGGCCCGGCGCAAACGCGAGATGACGAAGAACCCGCTGGACGAGATCGCCGGCATCGGCCCGACCCGCAAGCGGGCGCTTCTGCACCATTTCGGGACCGTGAAGGCGATCCAGCGGGCGGCGCTGGAGGATCTCACCAAGGCGCCCGGCGTCAACGCCGCGACCGCCCGAGCGGTCTACGACTTCTTCCGCGCCAATGCGTGAGGGCGCCCCCGAACCGACCGGCGATCCGGCGGCGCCTTCGCCGCGGTTGACGCTGCCGACGCCGCATGATTTGTCCGCGCCGATGAACGCCGTCCTCCCCCGACGCCGGTCGCAGGCCTGGACGCTCGCGAACTGCCTCACCTACGGCCGCCTCGTCGCGGTCCCGGTGGTCGTCGGCCTGCTGTTCTGGCCCGACGAGTTCACGGCCCGCTGGGTCGCCTTCGGCCTCTTCGTGGTGGCCGCGATCACCGACTACCTCGACGGCTACATCGCCCGCACCTACGCCCAGAGTTCGGCTTTGGGGCGGATGCTCGACCCCATCGCCGACAAGCTCCTCGTCGCCGCCTGCCTCCTGATGCTCGCGGCCGACCGGACGATCGAGGGCCCCTCGCTCTGGGCGGCCCTGGTCATCCTGTGCCGCGAGGTGCTGGTCTCGGGTCTGCGCGAGTACCTCGCCGAATTGAAGGTCGGCCTGCCGGTGAGTCGCATCGCCAAGTGGAAGACCACCGTGCAGCTCCTGGCGCTCGGCGTCCTCGTCGCGGGGCCCGCGGCGGAGGAGCTGCTCCCCGGCAGCATGACCGTCGGCATCGTGCTGCTGTGGCTCGCCGCCGCGCTGACGCTCTATACCGGCTGGGACTACATGAGAGCCGGCATCCGGCACGCGATCGACGATCCGCGCTGAGTGCGTTTCGACGGGGGAACCGGCCGGTGACGACCGGCGCGGGTCAGGGGCGCGACATGAAGCTCGTCTACTTCGCCTGGGTGCGCGAGCGCGTCGGCAAGCCGGAGGAGACGGTGACCCCGCCCGCCGAGGTCGCGACCGTCGCCGACCTGATCCTCTGGCTGAAGGGGCGGGGCGAGGAATATGCCTACGCGTTCGAGACGGAAGGGGTGGTCCGCACCGCCATCGATCGTGTGCACGCCAAGCCCGGCAGTCCGATCGTGGGCGCGCAGGAGATCGCCTTCTTCCCGCCGATGACCGGCGGGTAACGGGCCGCTCCCTCGGAGCCACGGCCCACGGGGGACGCCGGCTCTCCGGAACAGCCGATGCGCCACCGACGCTGAGAGGACCGCCCGGGATCCGGGATCGCGAGCGAGCCCCTAAAAGGCCAGGATCAAGCCGGCGCCGACGACCAGAAGCGCCGCGCCCACGATCCGCGGCAGGCCGGCCTCGTGGACCGGCAGGCCCAGGAGGCCGAAATGGTCGAAGGTGAGCGAGGTCAGCATCTGCCCGACCAGGATCAGGCCGAAGAACGTGGCGGTGCCGATGCGCGGCACGACGAAGATCGCGCCGACGATGTAGACCGCGCCGAGCAGGCCCCCGATCCAGAGGTACCAGGGCGCCCGGCCGGCCGCGGCCAGACTCGGCAGGCTCTCGCGCTGGAGCGCGAGGACCGCGAGGAGGGCGACCATGCCGACGACGAAGTTCGCGAGCGCCGCCCAAAGCCCCGAGCCCAGGGCGGTCCGCAGGCCCGTATTGGCGGCCTGCTGCACCACGAAGGCGACGCCGGCCAGCGTGGCCGCCAGGTAAAATCCGATCTGTGAGGTCAAGCGTCTCGCTCCCGGCGGCGTTATCCCGCGCGGGAAAGCTGGAACGGGCGGGCCCCGCGTCGAGCCCGGGAAGTCGTTTCTGTCGAGTGCTCGCAATGGAATTCCGGAGAGGCCGATGCCCCCTTTCAAGCCTTGGCCATGCGGCGGACGGCGGCTGGCGGGATCAGCCTGTCCGGTTCGGAACGTTGGAGAATCAGCCTGCCGGTCGAGGGGAGATCCCTTGAGGGGCGCATCGACGCGGGGCCGCAGGCATTCGGCCGTCGGGATGGACGAGGATGGTGCGGTCGATAAAGGATTCGAAGACTTTGCCGCGCAAATAATCTTTATTTTGCGTAGAAATCAAACTCATTGAGTAGGCGGACGACGGCGCGCCCCGCTGCTTTGGCCATTCCACATCATCTTCATAAAAATTACGGACGAGACTATTTTTGTCCACGATCCGACATCGCACTCTTTAACAAATCGTGTCAAATAAACCTTTTCATTTTTCATAAAATGGCTTTTAGACAATAATGGCGGCCGGATTTTCAGATCCGCAGCTGTCGAAGTCAATAGACATCGATATGTTGATGATGATTCCGCATGACCTTGCGACATCGGCACGCCGGCAATTTTTGTATCCTCGTTTTCCTTCTCGGTCCATGAAGAAGACACGTCTATGATGTTTTTATAATTTAGAGTAATTAGCAGAAATGCAACTCATTACTCCAAAATCCATAAATAATGAATGCCAGCCTAACTTCATGCGTAGAAGTACGTAATCGCCCTGCCTGCGAATCAATTGACAGCAAAAAACTGCCATGCGATCCCATCAATCAGAATTGAGGGGGGACTCAAAAATGGCAACGAAAACGGGCACCAATCGCCCTGATGTGCTGATCGGAACGACTTACAACGATACTATTAGTGGACTCGAAGGTAGCGATAACATCAATGCTTTAAGCGGAGATGACATCGTCTCTGGCGGAAAAGGCAATGACTTCATATACGGCGGCAGTGGCGCCGATGTGTTGAATGGTGAAGACGACGACGACTTCATCGATGGCGGTACCGGCAACGACCTGATCGACGGCGGTCTCGGCAACGACACCCTGATCGCCAGCGAGGGCAGCGATGTCGTCTCTGGCGGCGCCGGCAACGACACCTTCGTCGTCCATGGCAGCGCGGACGACATCGTCACCATCAACGACAGCGCCGGCATCGACCTGCTCGACTTCTCCCTCGGCACGACCGCGGCCACGATCGACCTGCGCTCCGGCGCTTCCTCCTTCGTCGACGGGCGCGAGATCATCATCAACGGCGGCTCGGTCACCCTGCCCCTCGACTTCGTCCTGCTGCAGGACCTCTCCGGCTCGTTCAGCGACGACGTCGCGACTCTGCAGGAGCTGGTTCCCGATCTCGTCTCCAAGCTGGAGAGCCTTCAGCCGGATGTCCGCTTCGGCGTGGCCAGCTTCGTCGATAAGCCAACCGATCCGTTCGGCGCCTCCGGCGACTACGTCTACCAGACCGATCTCGCCCTCACCGCGGACGCCAGCGCCTTCCAGGCCGCGGTCGACGGCCTCGTCGTGCGCAACGGCGGCGACATACCGGAATCGCAGATCGAGGCGCTGATGCAGCTCGCCCTGCGCCCGTCCGAACTCGGCTTCCGCGCCGGCGCCCTGCGGGCCGTCGTCCTCACCACGGACGCGCCTCCGCATGTGGCGGGCGACTTCGCCTCGGCCGGCCCCAACAACGGCGACGCCGTCCTCGACGGCGGTGGGCTCGGCGAGGACTACCCGTCCGTCGATCAGGTCCGCGCGGCGCTCCTCGACGGTGGAATCGTGCCGATCTTTGCCGTGACTGCAGACATGGTGGCGACCTACGAGGCCCTGGTGACCGAACTCGGTTTCGGCACGGTCGTGACGCTCAGCAGCGACAGTTCCGACATCATCGAGGCGATCGGCGAAGGTCTGACCTCGGTCACGACGACCGATATCGAAAACGCCCTCGGCACCGATTACGATGACATCATCACCGGCAACGACCTCAACAACGCGATCGACGGCGGCAAAGGCGCCGACCTCGTCGATGGCGGTCTCGGCAACGACACCCTGATCGCCAGCGAGGGCAGCGATATCGTCTCCGGCGGCGCCGGCAACGACACCTTCGTGGTCCACGGCAGCGCGGGCGACATCGTCACCATCAACGACAGCGTCGGCATCGACCTGCTCGACTTCTCCCTCGGCACGACCGCGGCCACGATCGACCTGCGCTCCGGCGCTTCCTCCTTCGTCGACGGGCGCGAAATCATCATCAACGGCGGCTCGGTCACCCTGCCCCTCGACTTCGTCCTGCTGCAGGACCTTTCCGGCTCGTTCAGCGAGGACGTCGCGACCCTGCAGGAGCTGGTTCCCGATCTCGTCGCCGAGCTGGAGAGCCTTCAGCCGGATGTCCGCTTCGGCGTGGCCAGCTTCGTCGATAAGCCGACCGATCCGTTCGGCGCCTCCGGCGACTACGTCTACCAGACCGATCTCGCCCTCACCGCGGACGCCAGCGCCTTCCAGGCCGCGGTCGACGGCCTCGTCGTGCGCAACGGCGGCGACGGGCCGGAATCGCAGATCGAGGCGCTGATGCAGCTCGCCCTGCGCCCGTCCGAGCTCGGCTTCCGTGCCGGCGCCCTGCGGGCCGTCGTCCTCACCACGGACGCGCCTCCGCATGTGGCCGGCGACTTCGCCTCGGCTGGCCCCAACAACGGCGACGACGTCCTCGACGGCGGTGGGCTCGGTGAGGACTACCCGTCCGTCGATCAGGTCCGCGCGGCGCTCCTCGACGGTGGAATCGTGCCGATCTTTGCCGTGACTGCAGACATGGTGGCGACCTATGAGGCTCTGGTGGCGGAGCTTGGTTTCGGCACGGTCGTGACGCTCAGCAGCGACAGTTCCGACATCATCGAGGCGATCAGCGAAGGACTGACCTCGGTCACGACGACCGACATCGAGAACGCCCTCGGCACGGACTTCGCCGACACCATCACCGGCAATGCGCTCGCTAACCGGATCGACGGCGGCAAGGGCGCCGACAGCATGACGGGCGGCGCGGGATCGGACACCTACGTCGTCGACAACGTCGGCGACAGGGTCTTCGAAGCGGAATCGGCGATCGGGACCGACCTCATCGAGTCTTCGGTGACGTTCAGCTTGGCCGGCCAGTTCGTCGAGAACCTGACCTTGACCGGCAACGCCAGCATCAACGCCACCGGCAACGGCCTGGCCAACAGGCTGACGGGAAATACCGCCGCCAACCAGATCGACGGCGGCGCAGGCATCGACACGCTGATCGGCAAGGCTGGCAACGACACCTACTTCGTCGATGCTGCCGAGGATCAGGTGATCGAGGCCGTCGGCGAGGGTTACGATATCGTCGTGACGCGCAGCTCCTACAAACTCGGGACGGACCAGGAGATCGAGGAACTGCGGGCCCTCTCCAAGACCGACGTGACACCGCTCGCCCTCACTGGCAACGGGCTCGACAACAAGATCGTGGGCAATGCCGGCGCCAACGTGATCAACGGCTCCAAAGGCATTGACACCCTCTACGGCGAGGCCGGCAACGACAGCTATTTCGTCGATCATTCCCGCGATCAGGTCTTCGAGGGTGCTGGCAAGGGCCGAGACGTCGTCAACACCTACGTCTCCTACACCCTGGCCGCGGGGGAGGAGATCGAGGAGCTGCGGGTGGTCGATAAAGCCGCCAAGACGACGATCAGCCTGACCGGCAACGAGTTCGCCAACAAGATCGTCGGCGATGCCGGCAACAACCGCCTCGACGGCGGCGGTGGCATCGATGCGCTCTACGGCGATGCCGGCAACGACACCTACGTCGTCGACAACGGGGGCGACGAGGTCTTCGAGGCGGTCGGTGGCGGCAAGGACGTGGTCGCCACCTCGGTCAACTTCACCCTGACCGCCGGCCAGGAAATCGAGGAACTGCGCATTCTCCTGGCAGCCGGCGACCGCGCCATCAACCTGACCGGCAACGCGCTCGCTCAGACGCTCGTCGGCAACGGCGGCGCCAACCGTCTCGACGGCGGCGCAGGCGCCGACACCCTGATCGGCGGGGCCGGCAACGACACCTTCCTCGTCGACAACGCGGGTGACAAGGTGACCGAGGCGGTGGGCGGAGGCACCGACATCGTCGCGACGACCGTGAGCTACACCCTCGCGGCCGGCCAGGAGATCGAGGAGTTGCGGATCGCCCTGGCTGCCGACGATCAGCCCATCAACCTGACCGGCAACGCGTTCGCTCAGACCCTGAAAGGCAATGGCGCAGCCAACACGCTCGACGGAGGGGCCGGCGCCGACACGATGATCGGCGGAGCCGGCAACGACAGCTACCGCGTCGATAACACCGGCGACACGGTGACCGAGGCGACGGGCGGCGGCCGGGACGTGGTCGCCACGTCCGTGAACTATACCCTCGCCTCCGGCCAGGAGATCGAGGAACTCCGTATTCTGGTGTCGGCCGGCGACGCCGCGATCAACCTGACCGGCAACGCGCTCAACCAGACGCTCATCGGCAACGGCGGCGCCAACGTCCTCAACGGGGGCTGGGGCAACGACATCCTGACCGGCGGAGGCGGTGCCGACGCGTTCGTCTTCGCCAATGGGCTCGGGACCGGCAACCTCGACCGCATCACCGACTTCGCCAGCGCGGACACGATCCAGTTGTCGAAGAGCATCTTCACGGCGCTCGCGCCCGGAGATCTTTCCGCAGCCGCGTTCAAGAACATCACCACCGGAACGGCGGATGCGGATGACCGCATCCTCTACAAGCAGTCGACCGGCGAGCTGTTCTACGATGCGGACGCCCTCGGCAGCGGCGCGATGGTGAAGTTCGCCGTGCTCGACAACAAGGCCGCGCTCGGCGCGGGCAACTTCGACATCGTTTGACGAAGGAAGGCCTTGTCGCCCGCGGCATGACCGGGGGGCCGGGCGGCGGCGGCCGGGCGGGCGTTTCGCGCGTCCGGACGAGGACCTGCGGGGTGAACGCCCCGCAGGTCCTACTCCCGACCTCGACCGCGCGGCATGGAACAGGAACGCTGGTCCACTCCCATCCTCCGGCGTGCGACCGTCGCCCCGCCCTCGCGGGCGCGAACATCGTCGTTCATGGCAATGCAACGATCGCCCCTCGGGCGGCCAGAACGCGTATCGCTGTCAGCGTGGAGGATTGACCCGCCGTCAGATCAGCGCGTCCCGGAACGCCTTCAGGTTCGCGCGCATCATCTCGAGATAGGTCGGGGCCGGCCCGTCCGGGCGGCTGAGCGCGTCGGAGAAGATGCGTGCCCCGACGCGGGCCCCGCTCTCGCGGGCGATCTGCTGCATCAGGCGAGGATCGGCGATGCTTTCCACGAACACGGCCGGCACCTTGTCCCGGCGGATCTGGCGGATGATGCGCGCCACGTCCTTCGGGCCGGCCTCGCTGTTGGTGGAGATGCCTTGCGGCGCCAGGAAGCGCAGGCCGTAGGTCGCCGCGTAATAGCCGAACGAATCGTGGGTGGTGATGATGCGCCGCTGCGCCTCGGGAATGGCCGCGAGCCCGGTGCGGATCTCGGCCTCCAGCACATCCAGCTGACCCGTATAGGCCGCGGCGTTGGCGGCATAGTCCGCAGCGTGGGCGGGATCGGCCTTGGCCAGGGCGTCACGGATATTGGCCACATAGACCTTCGCATTCGCGACGCTCTGCCAGGCATGCGGGTCGGGATGCGCCCCGTCGGCCGAGTCAGGGCCGTGAGAATGGTCGTGACCGTGATCGTGGTCCTCGCTGCCGGGGATCGTGGCCACGCCGCGGGACGCCGTCACGACCGGGGCCTTGGTGCCCGAGGCCCGGATCAGGCGCTCGATCCAGCCCTCGAAGCCGAGGCCGTTGACGACCACGAGATCGGCCTCGGCCACCCGCCGGGCATCGCCCGGGGTCGGGCTGTAGCCGTGCGCGTCGGCATCCGGGCCCACGAGGCTGGTCACCGCCACCCGTTCGCCGCCCACCTGGGCGACGAGGTCGGCCAGGATCGAGAAGGTGGCGACCGCCTTGATCTTGGTCTCCGCCGCCGCCGTGCCGGGCGCCAGAACCGCCAGCATCAGAAGAACCTTGAGCAACCCGCGCCGCATCCCAACCGCTCCCGCATCAGAGCGGACGACATAATGTAACATTATCACATCGCCAAGGCCGGTTCTTCGCCCGCCCCGGCCTTCGGCGAACATGGACGAGCTGTCATGTGCCGGACACGCTGCGGAGAGGCGAGCTTGTCCATTCTCGAACCTCGGGGGGGAAGACTTCGTTCGAAGGGAGATGGCGATGCCGAATCGACGGATGGCAGGGTTGGCGATGCTGGGACTCCTCGGGCTCGGCGCGGCCGGGCTCGGCGTCGCCTCGTCCTGGGCGGGGGAGCGGGGCGATCCGTTCGGGAAGGGGCGCGAACATGGCGATGGGCACGGGCGCTGGAACGCGCTCTCCCCGGAGGACCGGGACGCCTTCGCGGATGCGCGCATCGCCGCGCTTCGGGCGGGGCTGAAGCTCACCCCCGAGCAGGAGACGCTCTGGCCGCCGGTCGAGGCCGCGATCCGCGACCTGTCCAAACAGCGGGCTGCGCAGCGGGAGGCCCGGCGCGAACGCGGCCGCATGGTCGACGACGCGCCCGGTGCCCTGCGGGGCATGGCCGACGCGGCCACGGCGCGCGGGGAGGCCCTTCGCAAGCTCGCCGACGCAGCGACACCGCTCTTCGCGAGCCTGGATAGGGGACAGAAGCGCCGCGCCATGGTCCTGGCCCTGCCCCTGCGCCCTCATGGCGGACCGCACCGGCACGGGCCTCGGCATCACGGCCCGGGCGACGAGTAGTCCCAGCGCGCTCGCCCCGAGAAGGCCCCCCCGCGCTTGATCCGCGCGCGCGGGGGCTGCAAACACCGCGGGGTCCCGGCGGAGGCTTTCGCCGGGCTCATCGCAAAGCAAGACACGGATCGACATGGCGCGCCGGCCGCTCCTGAGGGGCGACACCCTCCCCCTGCTCGGCCGGCTCTGGGGCGAATGGCTCCTGCCCCACCGCGGCACGCTCGTCGTCGTCCTGCTGCTGATCGCCATCGTCGGGGCGGCCACAGGCCTCTATCCGGTTCTGATCAAGTCGGCCTTCGACGCCTTCGACCGCAAGGACCTCTCGGCCCTGGCCTATGGGCCGCTCATCGTCGTGGTGGTCACCTCGGCGCGGGGCTTCGCGCTGTTCGGCCAGACGGTGCTGACGAACCGGGTCGTGACCCGGGTCGAGGCGGACATGCAGGCCGCCCTGTATGCCCACCTCATCGAGGCGGACCTGACCCAGCTCGGGCGCGAGAGCCCCGCCGCCTTCACCCAGCGCTTCACCACCGACTTCGCCTTCATCAAGGAGGCGCTGACCCGCATCTCGACCGTGCTCCTGCGCGACCTCGCCATGCTGATCGCGCTGGTGGCGGCCCTTCTCTGGATGGACCCGCTGCTGACGCTCGCCGCCGCCGTCACGGTCCCCTTCGTGGCCGGTCCGATCGCCCGGATCGGCAAGAAGCTGCGCCAGGTCTCCACGACGACCCAGGAGCAGATGGGCCTCACCGCGAGCCTGATCACCGAGAGCCTGCAGGGCGCGCGCGTGGCCAAGACCTACGCGCTGGAAGGCTACCTGAAGGACCGCGCCACCGAGGCCCTCGACCAGGTGCGCCGCCTCAAGATGAAGGCCGCCAACGCCCGCGGACGCCTCGACCCGCTCCTCGAGATCGGCGGCGGCGTCGCGGTGGCCGGCGTGCTGATGCTGGTGGGCCAGCGGGTGATGACGGGCGACCGCACGGTCGGCGATTTCACCGGCTTCGTGGCCGCCCTCCTCCTCGCCGCCCAGCCCGCCCGGGCGCTCGGCACCCTCAACGCCATCCTTCAGGAGGCGTCGGCCGCGCTCACCCGCTACTTCGCGCTGATGGACGAGGCGCCGACGATCGGCGACAAGCCCGGCGCGCGCCCCCTGACCATCACGGCGGGCGAGATCCGCTTCGAGGGCGTGCAGTTCCGCTATCGGCCGGACGCCCCGGCGCTGGAGGGGATCGACCTCGTCGTACCGGCCGGCGCGACGACCGCCCTGGTCGGGCGCTCCGGCTCCGGCAAATCCTCGCTCCTCAACCTCGTGCCGCGGCTGCACGACGTGACCGCGGGGCGCGTGCTCATCGACGGCATCGACGTGCGCGACGTGACCCTCGCCTCGCTGCGGGCCGCGGTCGCGGTGGTGTCGCAGGAAGTGGTGCTGTTCGACGACACGGTGGCGGCCAATATCGGCTTCGGCCGCCCGGGCGCCACACGGGCCGAGATCGAGGCGGCGGCCCGGGCGGCGGCGGCCCACGGCTTCATCGAGCGGCTCGCCGAGGGCTACGAATTCCGGGTCGGCCCGAGCGGGGGCCGTCTCTCGGGAGGCGAGCGCCAGCGCATCTCCCTCGCTCGGGCCTTCCTCAAGGACGCGCCGATCCTGCTCCTCGACGAGGCGACCTCCGCCCTCGACTCGGAATCCGAACATCTCGTGCAGGAGGCCCTGGAGCGGCTGATGCGCGGGCGCACGACGCTCGTCATCGCCCACCGCCTCTCGACGGTGCGCGAGGCGGCCCGGATCGCGGTGCTCGAAGCCGGAAGGGTGATCGAGATCGGCCGTCACGACGAGCTGGCGGCCCGCGCCGGGACCTATGCCCGCCTGCATCGGCTCCAATTGTCGGACGAGCCAGCGCGGCCCGATGCCGGCCCAGGGGCGGGTGCCCCGCCCGTGTGATCCTGGGGGTCCGGGCGCCGCCGGGTCCCGCGCTCCCGTGACGATCCCCGGGGCCGTGGCCCCTCCGCCGACGCTGAGGCGTCCGATCGCTCCTGTCGTTCGCTCCTGCCGACGACTCTGGCGATCGACGGGCTGCGGCAACGGGGGCCACGACGCCGCTTGACATCGAGCCGATTTGATCTGAAATTTCTGTCATGACAGAAATTCTTGAATGCGAGCGGATGAGGCTTCCCCCCGCCGTCGAGCGGTTCATCCTCCATTGGGGCGATCTCGGTGGGCAATGGGGTGTGAACCGCTCCGTCGCGCAGATCCATGCCCTGCTCTACCTGTCGGAGCGTCCCCTCGCCGCCGAGGACATCGCCGGCACGCTCGGCATCGCGCGCTCCAACGTCTCCACCTCGCTGCGGGAACTGGCCGGCTGGAACCTGATCCGCAGGGTGCCGGTGCTGGGAGAGCGGCGCGACTTCTACGTCGCCGAGACCGACCTCTGGGAGATGGTCACCCGCATCGCCGCCGGCCGCAAGGAGCGGGAGATCGATCCGGCCATCGCGGCGCTCCGCGCCTGCGTGGCGGAAGCCGGGAGCGACCCGAGTCTCGGGGCGGTGCCGGCGCGGCGCCTGAAGGCGATGCTCGAATTCACCGAGACGCTAGACGGTTGGTACGCGCAGATGCTGCGGGTGCCGCACAACACGCTGGCCAAGCTGATCCGGCTCGGGGCGGGCATCGTCCGCTACCTGCCGGTCAGGCCACCGAAACCCTGACGGAGGATGCGATGCCGGCCGCCCCGCCCCTCCCCGTATCGAACGAGGCCCGGCCGGCCGAGCGGCTCGACCTGCGCTTCCGCGCCCTGGTCCCGGAGACCGACTGGGCGCGGCTGCCGCCCGCCGTGCGCCATCGCTTCACCAAGCGTCTCGGGGACGGACAGAGCGCGGTCTATGCCGGACAGGTGATCGAGACGCGCCTGTCGCGGCTGGGCTGGCTCCTGGCGCAGGCGCTGCGCCTTGTCGGCGCCCCCCTGCCGACGACGGCGATCGCGGGCGTCCCGAGTGTGGTGGCGGTGATGCCGGATCCCGGCGGCGGACAGGTCTGGACGCGGCTCTACGCCCGCGGCACCGGCTTTCCCCAGGCGATCCACTCGGCCAAGCGCTTCCGCGGGCCGACCGGGCTCGAAGAGCATGTCGGCGCCGGGCTCGGCATGAGCCTGCGCGTCACGGTGGAGGGGGAGGCCCTGGTCTTCCGCAGCGAGCGCTATTTCGTCGAGCGGTTCGGCCTGCGGATCACCCTGCCGGGCTGGCTGACGCCGGGGCGGCTCACGGTTCGCCACGCGGCGACCGGGCCGCACGCCTTCCGCTTCTCGTTCGAGATCCGCCACTCCTGGATCGGGCTGCTGCTCAGCCAGGAGGCGGAGTTCTCGGATCAGGCGACGATGCGGGCGGCGGCGTGACGGGTCAGCCGGCGAGGCGCGCGTCGCTCGGACGGTCGGCGCCCCAGATCTTTTCGAGATTGTAGAAGCCGCGCACTTCCGGCCGAAAGATGTGGACGAGCACGTCGCCCGCATCGATCAGCACCCAGTCGCAGGCCGGAAGGCCCTCGACACGGGCGGTGCCGAAGCCCCGATTCTTCATTTCTTGGATGATGCGGTCGGCGATCGAGCCGACGTGACGCTGCGAGCGGCCGGAGGCGATGATCATCGTGTCGGCGAGCGAGGTCTTGCCCACGAGATCGATCTCGACGGTCTCCTCGGCCTTCATCTCGTCGAGGCAGCCGAGGGCGAGGGCCTTGAGGGCGCCGGAAACGGCGTCCGGGGCTTCGGAGCCGGCGGCTCCCTGGGTAACGGTCTCGGTCAGTGTCCCGGTTCCTGCGTCGTCGGCCCATGGCAATTCCGCCATGTGCCGAAATTGGCGGCTTTCTGACCGCTTTTCAAGTCGGCCGAACGCCCTAGCCCCCTGCACGGATCGCAGTGGAGGACAGTTCCGACCGGGGCCCGTGCAGATAGACCCAAGCCGGCGGGGCACGCATGGCGAGGGCCGACGCCGCGTGTTCCGGCAGGCGGGTGCCCGCGAAACGCCGGGCGGCGCGGGCGTTCGGGGCCGTCAGCGTATAGCCCGGCCGGTCGATCACCGCCACCGGCATCAGGGCCGCGATCGCCGCGAAGCGCCGCCAGCGATGAAAGTTGCCGAGCGAATCGGCGCCCATGATCCAGACGAAGTGGCAGGCCGGGCGCCGCAGGGAGAGCCAAGTCAGCGTCTCGACGGTGAAGTGCCGGCCGGTCGTCGCCTCGAATCCGGTCACGGCGATGCGCGGATCCCGCGCCACGCGGCGCGCCTGCGCCATCCTTTCCGCCAGCGGCGCCAGCTGGCCCGGGTCCTTGAGCGGGTTGCCCGGCGTCACGAGCCACCAGATCCGGTCGAGCCGCAACCGCCGCAGGGCGGTGCGGCTGACATGGAGATGGCCGGCATGGGCCGGGTTGAACGAGCCGCCGTAGAGGCCGATCCGCAGGCCCGGCGCGGCCGGCGGCAGACCGTGATTCACGCCGGACGGGTCACGGCCGGGTCTGGCCGCTGCCGTGGACGCGGTACTTGAAGGTCGTGAGCTGCTCAATGCCGACCGGGCCGCGGGCATGCATCCGCCCCGTGGCGATGCCGATTTCGGCGCCGAAGCCGAACTCGCCGCCATCGGCGAACTGGGTCGAGGCGTTGTGGACGACGATGGCCGAATCGACCTCGTTGAGGAACCGGGTCGCGGCCTCGGTGTCGTCGGTGATGATCGCGTCCGTATGGTGGGAGCCGTTGGCCTCGATATGGGCGATGGCCGCGTCCAGCCCATCCACGAGGCGGGCCGAGATGATCGCGTCGAGATACTCGGTGCGCCAGTCGGCCTCCGTGGCGGAGGTCACCCGCGGATCGGCGGCCTGGACCGCCTCGTCGCCGCGCACGGCGCAGCCGGATTCGAGCAGCGCCGCGACCAGGGGCTTGAGGTGGGTCTCGGCGACCGCCCGGTCGACCAGCAGGGTCTCGGCGGCACCGCAGATGCCGGTGCGCCGCATCTTGCTGTTGAGGAGCACGGTGCGGGCCATGCCGAGATCGGCACCCGCCGCGACGTAGACGTGGCAGATGCCGTCGAGATGGGCGAAGACCGGCACCTTGGCCTCCGACTGGACCCGCTCGACCAAGCTGCGCCCGCCGCGGGGTACGATCACGTCGACGCAGCCGTTCAGCCCCGTCAGCATCAGGCCCACCGCCGCGCGGTCGCGCGTCGGCACGAGCTGGATCGCGTCCGCGGGCAGGCCGGTGCGGGCGAGCCCCTCGCTCATCGCCGCGGCGATGGCGGTGGCGGTGCGGTGCGAATCCGAGCCCGCCCGCAGGATCGCGGCATTGCCGGCCTTGAGGCAGAGCGCGCCGGCATCGGCGGTCACGTTCGGGCGGCTCTCGAAGATCACGCCGACGACGCCGAGGGGCACCGAAATGCGCTCGATCAGCAATCCGTTCGGCCGCTCGAAGGCGGCGAGCTGGCGTCCGACCGGATCGGGGAGCGCGGCGACCTTCTCGACGGCCTCGGCGATGGCGGCGACGCGGCCCTCGTCGAGGGTCAGGCGGTCGATGATCGCCGTGCTCTGCCCGGCGGCCGTCGCCGCGGCGACGTCACGGGCATTCTCGCGCAGGATCGTCGGCGCGGCGGCGCGGATGCTCTCGGCCACGGCGCGCAGCGCGATGTCCTTCGCCTGGGCGGAGGCGAGGGCGATGCCGCGGCTGGCGGCGCGGGCCCGACGGCCGATCTCGGCCATCTGGTCAGCGAGGTCGTCGGCATCCGCGAAATCGGACTTGAGGTTCAGGACAGGCACTTTCCCGCTTCCTCTAATGGGTGTTCGTTCGGTGTCATATGGGGCTCGCCCCGCCCTCTCGCACGTGAGATCCCGGGTTGAACAGGTCTCAGGTCTGAATTGCGGCATTATTTTGCCAGGCGCCGACCATGGCGAGGTCGTCGCGATGAATCATCTCCGTGCGGCTCGGCGGCGTGCCGCCGGCAGCGATCTCGCGGCTGGAGCGCCCGATCACCCCGGCGGCCTCGCCGCTGTCATAGGCCACGAGCCCGCGGCCGAGGACGCGCCCGTCGGGGTCCCGGATCAGCACCGCGTCGCCCTTGGAGAACTGCCCCTCGACGGCGGTGACGCCCACCGGAAGCAGGCTGGCCCCGCCCTGCAGGGCACGGGCCGCGCCGGCATCGACCACGAGGGTGCCGCAGGGTTCCAGCGAGCCGGCGATCCAAGTCTTCCGGGCAGCGGTCGGGGTCGAGCCCGACAGGAACCACGTGCACCGCCCGCCCTCGCGGATGGCGCGCAGGGGATTCTTGCCGCGCCCGTCGGCGATGATCATGTGGGTGCCGCCACCGGCCGCGATCTTGGCGGCCTCGACCTTGGTGCGCATGCCGCCCCGGGACAATTCGGAGGCCGGGCCGCCCGCCATCGCCTCGATCTCGGGCGTGACCCGCTCGATCACGGCCAAGTGCCGGGCGGTCGGATCGGAATGGGGCGGGGCGGTGTAGAGCCCGTCGATGTCGGAGAACAGCACCAGCACGTCGGCGCCGATCATGGTGGCGACCCGGGCGGCGAGCCGGTCATTGTCGCCGTAGCGGATCTCGACGGTCGCGACCGTGTCGTTCTCGTTGACGACGGGCACGGCGCGCACCTCGAGCAGCTTCTGCACCGTCGCCCGGGCGTTGAGGTAGCGGCGGCGCTCCTCGGTGTCCTTCGGGGTGACGAGCACCTGCCCGGCGACGATGCCGTGATGGCCGAGCACCTCGGTCCAATGGCGAGCCAGAGCGATCTGCCCGACGGCCGCGGCGGCCTGGCTCTCCTCCAGCCGCAGCGCCCCCGGCGGCAGGCCGAGCACCGTGCGCCCGAGCGCCACGGCGCCGGAGGACACCACGAGCACGTCAACGCCGCGGGCGTGGAGATCGGCGATGTCCTCGGCGAGCGCGGCGAGCCAGGCGTGGCGCAGCCGCCCCCGGGCCCGATCGACCAGCAGCGCCGACCCGACCTTGACGACGACGCGGCGGAACTCTTCGAGCGCAGGAGGGGCGGGCACGGACATGCTGGCACAGGGGATCAGGTGCGGATCCTGTGCCCGATGTGGGCGGCCTTGGCCAGATCCCCCCGCACATGGGGGGCCCGTCCCCCGTGGACGAAGCGCCGCTGTTCTCTCGGAGCGCCGGACCAAGTAGAGGTTTCCCGGGCGGGACATCGTCCCAGGCTTCAGCTTCAACGTTTCCGGAGAAGTGGCGGTGCCCGAGAGCGTCGTATGCGACCGTCGCGTGATGGTGGTCGAGGATGATTACTTCTGGGCCGACGAGTTGAGCCGCGGCTTACGGCAGGCCGGTGCGGCCGTGATCGGTCCCGTCGGCAATGTCCAGGCCGCCCTAGACCTTGTCCGGACGGAAGCGAACCTCGACGCGGCGATCATCGACATGAACCTGAAGGGCGAGCGCGCCGACGCCCTCGCGGATTTCCTGATCGAACGCGGCGTGCCGGTGCTCCTCGTCACGGGGTACGACTGGAACGCCCTGCCGCGCGCCTACGGGGACCTGAAGCGGCTGGAGAAGCCGGTGGCCTTCGGCGCGGTCCTCGCGGCCCTGGACTCGTTGTGGCTCCTGACGTGACCCGGCGCGGGCCGAGCCCGGATGCGGGCGGAGTCGGCAAGGCCCCCCGATCCCGTTAAGGATCTTCTGTTTTTCCCTCTACGGTTGTCTACCCATTGTCGCCGATCCTAACAAAAGTTAGGGTGCCTTGGACTGATAATCGGGGCGGCCGCAGATGACGAGACCGACACGCAGGCAGGCATTGCTGGCACTGGGCGGCGCGGCCGCGGGCGGCATGCTCGGGGCCGAGGAGGCGCAGGCCTTCCTGCCCGGCCTCGCCCGCCTCCTCGTGCCCGAACTCTTCCGCGATCTCGTCAAACCGCCGAGCTACACCCCGAACCTCGTGATCGGCTCCGGCTTCGGCGGCGCGATCACGGCCCTGCGGCTCGCCGAGGCCGGACAGCGCGTGACGATCGTCGAGCGCGGCTTCCGCTGGCCGCGCGACCCGTGGCGGGACATCTTCGCCAGCGACACCCTCCCGGACGGGCGCGCCTTCTGGTTCCGGAAGAGCGCGCGCATGCTGGCCGGCAACACGGCCGTCTTCGACGCCTTCGGCGGCGTGGTCGATGCCACGGTCTACGACACCATGACGGCGTGGCGCGCCGCCTGCGTCGGCGGCGGCTCGGTGGTGTTCACCGGCTGCATGATCCAGCCCGAGCGGGCCTATTTCGACGCCCTGTTCGGCGGCCTCGTCGCCTACGACGAACTGGACCGGATCTACTATCCACGGGTGCGGCGGATGCTGAACCTCACCCCGATGCCCGCCGACGTCTACGGATCGCAGGCCTTCGGACATTCGCGCGAATGGGACCGGCAGGTGGCGGCGGCCGGCTACCGGCCGCAGGCGTCGGACTCGATCTTCGACTGGAACGTGGTGCGCTCCGAGATCGGGCTGCGCTCGCGCGCCTCGGCCACGGCGGGACGCTCCAACCACGGCAACGCCAACGGCGCCAAGTTCGACCTCAACCAGAACTACCTCAAACAGGCCGAAGCCACGGGCTCGGCCCGGATCCATGCCGGGTTCGAGGTCCTGAGCATCGGCCGCGAAGGCGGGCGCTACGTCGTCGAGGGCCAGCTGCGCGATCCCACCGGCCGCTCACTCGGGGTCACGACCATCGCCTGCGACCGCCTGTTCCTGGCCGCCGGCTCCATCGGCACCGCGAGCCTGCTGGTGAAGGCGCAGGCCGAGAAGACGCTGCCGAACCTGAACGAGCATGTCGGCGCGGGCTGGGGCACCAACGGCGACGTGCTGGTCCTGCGCAGCCTCAGCCGGGTCACCGGCATCACCAACGGCACGCCGAGCGCGTCGCGCATCCACGATGCCAGCCTCGGCCTGCCGACCACCCTGGAGAACTGGTACGTCCCGGGCATCCCGCTGAACATCAGCCTGATCCCGTCCCTGGGCATGGTCTTCGACCAGACCCATCGCGGCCGGTTCGTCTACCAGCCCGAGTCGAAATCCGTCACCCTCGACTGGGCGGCCAACGGCAATGCCGACGCCCTCGAGGTCTGCCGGCGGATGAACGCGAAGATCGCCGACGCCTCCCGCACGCTGCCCGGCGCCGGACCGTTCTTCGACAGCGTCGCGGGCCTGAACTTCACCGCTCACCCGCTCGGCGGCGCGGTGATCGGCAAGGCGACCGACGCCTACGGCCGGGTGAAGGGCTATTCGGGGCTCTACGTGATGGACGGCGCGCTCGTGCCGGGCTCGACCGGGGCCGTGAATCCCTCGCTGACGATCTCGGCGCTGGCCGAGCGCAACATCGAGGCGATCGTGCGGGCCGCGGGCTGAGCCGGGCTCAGTTCATCTCGCGCATCAGGTGCTCGGCCACGACCTTCACGGGCTTGCGGCGGCCGATCAGCACGGCGAAATGCGACTGCTCCGGATCGGACTCGATCCGGGTGCGCAGCCAGGCCACGAGGAACTTGAGATACTCGGCCCCGAGCAGCCGCGCCGCGGACGGGTCGGCCCACCAGCGGGAGAGGTCGGACCCGTCGGCCACGACCGGATAGGGGATGACGGTCTTGTCGTCGCCGAGGGCATGGCGCAGCTCCACCAGCGTGCGCGGCATGTGGTAGTTCGAGGTCACGACGGCGATGCTGCCGAAGCGGTGGCGCTGCATCCATCGCCGGGTCTCGATGGCGTTGCCGATGGTGTTGCGCGCCCGGTAATCGAGATCGACGCAGCAATCGATCCAGTGCTGCTGGTTCGGGTTCAGGCGCACGATCTCGTCGCGGCTCGTGCGCTCGTTGACGCCGGAGATCAGGAGCCGCCGGCCGTGGCCGCTCGCCAGGAGGTCGATCGCGTCGCCGACGCGCTGCGCCCCGCCGGTCAGGGCGACGATCCCGTCGGCCCGCCCGACCGCGCTGCGCTCCGCCCGCTCGATCACCGTGATGAAGGCGAAAAATCCAACGGCCAGCGCCAGGGCCGCGACGAGGCCGAGGGCGACCGCGAGCCGCAGCGCCAGACGCCCCCAACTCCGGCCCGGGCGCGCCTCACCCATCCGCGCGGCGGCCGCCGAGAAGCCCGTCCAGGACCAGCCGAACGCGTCCACCGGGATCAGGGTGGTGCCGCCGGCCGGAATCGGGCGAGGCGTGCGCGCGGACATGGCAGACAGGACAACGGCTCATTGCGGTATCATGGAGGCGGAATCTCCGTCCGCAATGCTTGACGAAAGGTTAACGTCGCGCCGCCGCGCCGTGAACAGCGGGGATGGCGGCCTCAGCGCAGATAGCGGCGCACGGTCACGCGCGAGACCAGCCCGGTGACGAGCGAGGCGATGACGCCGATGAACAGGATGACGGCGTAGCCCTGCCAGCCGATCTGGAACGTGCCGAACAAGGCCGCGATCTCCTCGCCGGCGGGGCCGGTGCGCCAGGCCCGGGCCAGCAGGCCGGCGACGGCGCAGACGAGGAGCGCCGCCCCCGAACCGAGCGCGCCCCCGCGCAAGCCCAGCCGGAAGAAGCGGCTCTGGAACGCCTTGGCGATGTAGTCGTCGTCGGCGCCGACGAAGTGGAGCACCTCGACGACCTCGCGGTTGCCCGCCATGGCGCCGCGGGTGGCGAAGACCACGGCGAGCCCCGCGGCGAACAGCACCAAGAGCACGACGCCGATGCCGATGCCGGCCAGCGTGTTGGCCATCACGGACAGGCGTTGGAGCCACAGGGCATGGTCGTCGAGGCTCGCGATGCCCGGCAGCGCCTCGGACAGCTTGGCCCGCAAGGCGGAGAGGTCCGGACGGGCATCGGGCGAGAGGGTCAGGGCGATCAGCCGCGGCACGGGCAGGTCCGACAGGTCGAGGCCCGTACCGAGCCAGGGCTCCAGAAGCTGCTCCGATTCGCCCTTGCTGAAGATGCGGGCGCCGACGATGCCCGGCGCGGCACGGGCCAGATCCTCCGCCCGCCGCACGTCGGCCTCGATGTCGCGGCCGGCGCCGGGGCGGACCTGCACCGTCACCTCGCGGGAGACGCTGCCCTGCCACTGTCCGGCGCTGGAGACGGCGATCTCCGCCGCCCCGGCGCAGAGAGCGGCCAGGAAGGTGAGGATGGCGATGACGGCAGCGAGCGCCCGGCTCGCCGCCGAATCCGTCGGCACCAGGGGGGCGTTGCGCCGCAGGTTGGCCGGCAGCGCGGGCTCGGCCTGCGCCTGCGGGGGCCGCCGGGCGGGCGCGGGGGGGCGGGCCTCGTTCATCAGGTCTCGATCCGCAGGCGGCCCTCGCCGAGCACCATCCGGCGGGCATCGACGAGGTCCATCAGGCCGTAATCGTGCGTGGCGATCAGCACCGAGGTTCCGAGCCGGTTCAGCTCCATGAACAGGCGCAGCAGGCGCCGGGCGAGGCTCGGATCGACGTTGCCGGTGGGCTCGTCGGCGAGCAGCAGCTCGGGCCGGGCGATCAGGGCGCGGGCGATGGCCGCCCGCTGCTTCTCGCCGCCCGACAGGAGCGGCGGCAGGACATGCATCCGCTCGCCGAGGCCGACCCAGCGCAGCAATTCCACGACCTCCGCCCGGTAGCTCGTCTCGGCCCGCTCCTGCACGCGCAGCGGCAGCGCCACGTTCTCGTAGGTGGTGAGATGGTCGAGCAGGCGGAAATCCTGGAACACGACACCCATGCGGCGGCGCAGGGCCGTCAGCGCGTTGTTCGAGATGTCGCTCACCTCCTCGCCGAACACCGAGACGAGGCCGCGCGTCGGCCGCACCGAGAGCAGGATCAGGCGCAGCAAGGTGGTCTTGCCCGCCCCCGACGGGCCGGTGAGGAACTGGAAGGAGTGAGGCGCGATCTCGAAGCTCAGATCGGACAGGATCTCCGGGCCGAGCCCGTAGCGCATGCCGACACTCTCGAACCGGACGACAGGCTCCTCCGCGCCGGACAGCAGGCTGCCCGTGTTCTTCCCGGCCGACAAGGCTCGCTCGCTCCACCAAGGCTAAAGGGCCGACACCGGGGGCCGACGACACGGGGTCCCGGCTTCACGACCGGTTAACCCTCCTGGGGGAGAACGTTTGTGTCCTTTTCGAGCGCGCGGCAACCCGCCGCCCCGGACTCGGCGCCGTATCCCCATGCTGATCGTCTGCCCGGCCTGCGCCAGCGAGTACCGCATCGATGCCGAGCGGGTCGGCGCGTCCGGCCGCTCCGTGCGCTGCGCGGCCTGCCGCGAAACCTGGTTCATCTCGCCCAACGACGTGGCCGCCGGCCGCTTCGACGAGATGGCGGAGGCCGAGGCCGACCCCTTCGCCGGCCCTGCCGCCGAGCCCGCGCCTGAGGCGCCCCAGGGGCCGATCCCCGAGGAGCCGCCGGCCGAGTCCCCTCCCCCCCGGCCACGGGCCGGGACGGGCAAGCGCAAGACCACCAGCGAGACCACCACCAAGACCGGGCGTCCGGCCGCGCGCCGCTTCCCGCCCGCCCTCGCCGCCGGCCTCGCCGTCGCGGCGCTCCTCCCGCTGGTGCTGCTCGGCCGCGCCAGCGTGGTCCGCGCCATGCCGCAGACCGCGGGGATCTTCTCCGGGATCGGCCTCGGGGTGAATCTGCGCGGCATCGACCTCGTCGACGTGGCCGCCTTCCAGGTGCCGGCCGAGGGCGCCAACCCGGCCCGCCTCGTGGTCGAAGGCGACCTCGTCGGCGTCGCCCGCGAGCGCGTCACGGTGCCGCCGGTCGAGGTCGAGCTGCGGGACGAGCACGGCCAACCCCTTTATCGCTGGAGCGTCCCCGGCCCCCGGGCCGCCCTGGAACCCGGGGAGCGGGCCCGCTTCACCGCGAGCCTGTCGGCCCCGCCGGCCCAGGGCCGCAGCGTCGAAGTGCGCTTCGCGACCGCCCCCGCTTCCGAGGCGGCGCCGCGTCCGGATGAGACGCCCTGACCCTGGCGGAGAGGGCGCCGCGTGATATGCTGCTTCGCGAAAGCACTGCCGGGCCCCACGACACGCATGAGCACCGCCTCCCGACGCGTCCGCGTCCTGTTCGATGAATCGACGATCGCCCGGCGCAACGACGAGCTCGCCGCCGAGATCGTCGGCGCCAATCCCGAGAATCTCCTCGTCGTCGCGGTGCTCAAGGGCAGCTTCATGTTCGCGGCCGACCTGCTGCGGGCGCTGCACCGGAACGGGCTCTCGCCCCAGGTCGAGTTCGTGCACCTGTCGAGCTACCGCACCTCCACGGTCTCGTCGGGACAGGTCGAGATCCTGCGCGACGTGCAGAGCGAGGTGCGCGGACGCGACGTGCTGCTGATCGACGACATCCTGGAATCGGGCCGCACCCTCGTCTTCGCCAAGGACCTGCTCATGGCTCGCGGCGCCCGGCGGGTGCTCACCGCCGTCCTGTTGGAGAAGCCCGGTAAGCGCGCCGTGACGATCGACGCGGACTTCGTCGGCTTTCCCTGCCCGGATGTGTTCGTGGTGGGCTACGGCATGGATGCGGCCCACGCCTTCCGGCAGCTCCCCTTCGTCGGCCTGGTGGATTACGAGAGCACCGACCCGGACCTGTTCGGAGGCGCGTGACCGGGAGATCGGGGACGGCAAATCTCCGATAATTCTGCGACACTTCCCTGCAAAAGATAACGAATGGAACTCACGGCCGTGTGAAGGCTTGACAGGCCGCGGCTGCGCTTGATCAGTCGTAGCACACGAATGTCTTGAGGAACGGGTAAGGGCAGCCGGTCATGGCGCGCATCCTGCTGGTGGATGACGAGGACACCGTGCGCGGTTTTCTCAAGCGGGGGCTGGAACTCGACGGCCACACCGTCGTCACGGCGATCGACGGCAGCGACGGGCTCGACCGCCTGTCCGAGTCGGGCGGCGATTTCGACCTGCTCCTGACCGATATCCGCATGCCCCTGATGGATGGCATCGCGCTCTCGCTTGCGGCCAAGCGCGACTATCCCGGCCTGACGATCCTCCTGATGACCGGTTTCGCCGACCAGCGCGAGCGCGCCCGCGGCCTCGACGCGATCGTCACCGACGTGCTGACCAAGCCCTTCTCCCTCGCCGACCTGCGCTCGACCGTGACCCGGGCGCTGGCGGCGTAAGTCTTCAATTCATCTGCCAGATCACCCCGTTGAGAAGGCAGGCGAAGCTCACCCAGGCGGCATAGGGCACCAGGAGCCAGGCCGCCGCCCGGTCGAAGCGCCAGGACAGTCGGATGCTCCACAGAATCATCGCCAGCATGGCGAGCGCGACGATCAGGGCGAGGCCGAGTTCGTGGACGGCGAAGAAGACCGGCGTCCAGGCGGCATTGAGCGCGAGCTGCGCCCCGAAGGCGGCGAGCGCCAGCCACCAGGCCCGCCGGGCCGGGCCGGACACCGGACGCGCGCCGAGGAGCCGCCAGAGCGACACCGCGATCATCGCGTAGAGGAGCGTCCAGGCGACGGGAAACACCCAGTTCGGCGGGTTGAAGGCGGGCTTCCGAATCGTCGCGTACCACGTCTCGATGTTCGCGCCGGTAGCGAGGGAGCCCAGGGCCGCGGTGACGAGGACCGGCAGGATCGCGGCGGCGATCCGGGGGAGCGGCGGCAAAGCCGGCCGCTCGGGGATGTTCAGACTGGTCATGCGTCGAAATCCGCCTCGTCCTGAGGGTGTCTGAAGCCGCCGCGGGCCGAACCCGATCCGGGCGAAGGCCCCGCCCGGTCGGCTCACGCCTTGCCCGCGCGAGCGGTTTCGCTCAAGCCAGCGCGAGGTGAAAAATTCCGGACAGGACGTCGATGCCCCGCACCAACGCGCCCGCGACCGATCCGGATGCGGGTCCCGCGCCCCTCGACGCCGCGGAATGGCGTCCGCGCACCCTGGCCGCCCAGGCGATGGGCCATATCGATCCGGCGACCCGGGCGGTGGTGCCGCCGCTGCACCTCTCGACCACCTATCTGCGCGATCCCGACAACGCCTATCGCTCCGGCTTCTCCTATGCCCGGCCGGATAACGCCACGACCCGCGAGGCCGAAGGCGTGATCGCCGCGCTGGAGCAGGCGGAGGGCGGGGCGCTGCTGTTCGGCTCCGGCATGGCGGCGGCGGCGGCCGTGTTCTGCGCCCTCTCGCCCGGGGATCACGTGGTGGCACCGCAGGTGATGTATTGGGGCCTGAAGCGCTGGCTCCGCCAGGAAGCGGGCCGGCTCGCCCTGACGGTCGATTTCGTGGCGATGGACGACCTCGACGCCGTGCGTGAGGCGGTCCATCCGGGCCGGACACGGCTCGTCTGGATCGAGACGCCCGGGAATCCGCTCTGCACGATCACCGACATCGCGGCGGTGGCGGAGATCGCCCGGGCGGCGGGCGCCCGGCTCGCCGTCGACTCGACCGCCGCGAGCCCGGTCCACACCCGGCCGCTCGCATTCGGGGCCGACCTCGTGATGCATTCGGCCACCAAGATCCTGAACGGGCATTCCGACGTGGTGGCGGGCGTGCTCGCCTTCGCCGGGGCCGATCCGTTCGCGGAACGGATCGCGGCGATCCGGGCGACCTGGGGGGCGATCCTCGGCCCGTTCGAGGCGTATCTCCTGATGCGGGGCCTGCGCACCCTGCCCCTGCGGGCCGCCGCCCAGAGCGCGGGGGCGCTGCATCTCGCCGAGCGCCTGTCGGCGCATCCGCAGGTGAGTGCGGTGCTCTATCCGGGGCTGCCGACCGATCGGGGCCACGCGGTGGCCGCCCGGCAGATGACCGGCGGCTACGGCTACATGCTCTCGATCCGGGTGGCGGGGGGCGAGGCCGCTGCCGTGGCCGCGGCGGCACGGGTGCAGCTGTGGAAGCGGGCGACCTCGCTCGGCGGCGTCGAGAGCCTGATCGAGCACCGCGCCTCGGTGGAGGGCGAGGGCACGCCCTGTCCGCCCGACCTGCTGCGCCTTTCGACCGGGATCGAGGACCCCGACGACCTGCTGCGCGATCTCGACGCCGCCCTGCGGGCCACGCAGGCGGGTTGATCGTCTCACCCGCGTGTCCCGGGATTTTTTCGGGAGCGGAGGCCGTTCGCCCGGGTCCGCGCGTTGTCGGGGCGGACCCGTTTCCGAAGGCCTGCCCCCGAGCCACCATGACGACGCGCCTGCGCCTCTCCGCCGCCCTCGGCCTCTCCCTCCTCGCCGGACAGGCCCTCGCAGAAGGCGGGCCGCCCCGGCTCGACGTCGAAGCGACCTGCCAATCCGCCCAGCGGGCGCAGGTCAGCATCAGCGACAAGGCGAGCCTGGAGGGCTGCCTGCGCTCCGAGCGCAGTGCTCACGATGAGTTGAAGAAGCGCTGGAGCGACTTCCCGGCCTCCGCCAAGACCCAGTGCTCCCAGCAGTTCAAAGCGGGCGGCGCGCCTTCCTATGTCGAACTGGTGACCTGCCTGGAGCTCGCGAGCGGCACCGTTCCGGCCCAGTCCGAGGCCGTCCGATCCGACGCGGCGAAGCCGGGGACCAGCGATGTCGGCGGCGCCGCGGGCGCGGGCGAGAAGAAGGCCGGCAGCCGGCTCACCCGCGAGCCGCCGCCGACCCAGCGCACCAACCCGATCGACGTGCTGAACGACAAATAGGCGGCTGCGCCGCCACGCGCCGGCGTGATCCCACCGGCCGGAGGCGGACACCGGCTCGCGGGCCGATGCGACGCGGGCTCCGACAGAATCGTCCTTGGTGCGAAATTCCGGATTCTTCGTTAGTGCAGGGTCGGCGCCCTGGCCTCGTCCATCGTGCCGGCCAGCCACTCGGCTTGCGGCGCCGGGAGCGAGGCGGGGCCGGCACCACGGCCCTGGTGCAGTTCCCCGAGTTCCGGCGCCGGCCGCGTGTCGTCCTCGGTGAGGAAGAGACCGCGGGCCTTCGAGCCGAGGCCGAGGCGGGTGCTGCTCGTGAACACGCTCTGGAGCGGGCTCGTCAGCAAGGCGAGGGCGACCGGCGCCATCCAGAGCGCCAGCCAGGGGTCTCCCGCGACGGCGAGCCAGACCGCCAGGACGAACCCGGCCGCGACCGCGTCGCTCTGCAGGCGCAGGGCCTCGCGCCACGGCACGCTGCGGTCGTCGCGGGACTGCGCGTCCCAGCGCACCACCCGGCCGAACAGGGTCGAGACCACGGCGCCCGCGCTGAACAGCGCCATCACCGGCCACAGCGCCACCCAGACCACCTGCTCGAGGACGGCGCTGGCGAGGAGCGGGCCGGTGCCGCCGAAGGCCGCGCGGCGGTCGGCCGAGACGAGCACGTGGCCGAGGCTCAGGAGCTTCGGCAGGGCGAGCACGGCGATGACCAGGGCGGCGAGGGCCCCCGCGGCCGCGCCGCCGCCGTCGAGGCCGTAGCCGAGCAGGCCGAGGTGCCCGCTGCGTGCCGCCTGCCATGTGCCGAGCGCCAGGAAGGCGATCCAGAGCGGGTAGATGCAGTAGCCGAGGATGCCCACGCCGAGATGCCAGCGGCTCGCGGCCAGCAGACCCGGCATCGGCAGCACGCGGAGATGCTGGAGGTTGCCCTGGCACCAGCGCCGCTCGCGCCCGAGCAGGTCGATGAGGTTCGTCGGCATCTCCTCCCAGGTGCCACCCATCTCCGGCAAGAGGCGCACCTCCCAGCCGGCCCGGCGCAGCAGGGCGCCCTCGACGATGTCGTGGCACAGGATCTCGCCGCCGAGGGGGGGCTTGCCGGACAGGACCGGCAGTTCGGCGTTCTGGGCGAAGGCCGCGACGCGCAGGATCGCGTTGTGGCCCCAGTAGGAGCCGTCCGGCCCCTGCCAGGTCTCGAGGCAGCGCAAGGAGAGCGGCGCGTAGAGCCGCACCGCGAATTGCTGGATGCGGGCGAACAGGGTGTCGCGGCCGGCCGCGTAGGAGACGGTCTGGATCAGTCCGACCCGGGGGTTCTCCTCCATCAGCCGGGCGAGCTTGCGCATGCTCGCGCCGGTCATCAGGCTGTCGGCATCGAGCACGATCATGAAGTCGTACGCGGATCCGTAGGTCCGGCAGAACTCGGCGATGTTGCCGGCCTTGCGCCCGGTATTCTCCGCCCGGCGGCGGTAGCGGATCCGCGGCATCCCGCGGCCCTCGCGCTCCGCCCAGGCGACGGCGCGGGCGAATTCGTGCTCCTCGACGGCGCTGATCGCCCCCTCGCGGGTGTCGGACAGGACGAAGATGTCGATATCGGCCCCGTCGCCGCCCTCCCGCTGGAGCGAGCGGGCCATGACGCGGATCGCGGAGAACACCGCGATCGGATCCTCCGCGTGGATCGCCACCACCGCCGCGGTGCGGCTCAGGCCGGTGGCGCGGGCCGGGATCGTGGCGGCCCGGCGTTCCAGCGGCGAGAGCACCCGCTCGCCCATCACCACGGCGATGAGCCCGTACAGGTACTGCCATGCCGTGAACGACTGCCACGCCATCAGCACGACGAACAGCCCGAGCACCGCACGACCGAGCCACGTCTCCGGGACGCCGTAGGCGGCGAGCGCCAGGGCGCCGATGGAGGCCGCGGTCGCCAGCGTCGGTCCGACCAGGGCGAGGCGCCGGAGGCGGAGCGAGGCCGGCCGCGGCGCGGGCCCGGCGCCGAGGGGCCGGACCGGGAGCGGCAGACCCTCTCTCTCGACGGGCGCGCCCACCTGCGGCAAGTCTGGGCTGGACATGGTCGGCGTCAACACTCGCGGGAGGGATCAGCGGATGAACGTGCCGTCGGACGGGGGCGAGGATGGCTCTGAGAACGGACAGGTCTCGCGGCGGCAGATGGTCCGGGGCGCTCTTGCCGGTTCCGCCGGCATTCTGATGCCTAGCCTCCTCGACCTGAATGCCGACAGAACGATGGCCCAGACGGCTGACCCCGCACAACCCCGCCTCGGTGCCCCGCAGGAGCGTCCCGTGACCTACGAGGATGTCGTCGCACAGGCGCAGGCGCTCGCCGCGCAGGCGTATCGTCCGCCGGAAGCGGACCTTCCGCCGGATCTCGCGGCGCTGACCTACGATGAGTTCCAGGCGATCCGCTTCCGCCCCGAGGCGACGGTGGCGCTCGGGCCGCGCTTCTCGCTGCAGCCCTTCCACCGCGGCGGCCTGCACACCCGGCGCGTCGCGATCGACTTCCAGTCGCCGCAGGGGGCGCCCCGGCCGTTCGGCTACGATCCGGCCCTGTTCGACCTCGGGCCCTCGCTCCAGGGCCGCACCTATCCGGCCTCGCTCGGCTTTGCGGGCTTCCGCATCGCCCACGCCTTCGAGGCCGGCCGGCCGGACAACCACGAGGAATTCCTCGTCTTCCTCGGGGCCTCCTATTTCCGGGTCCGGGGACGCGATCAGATCTACGGGCTCTCGGCCCGGGGCATCGCCGTCGGCACCGGGGCGCCGGAGGGCGAGGAGTTTCCCGATTTCACGCGCTTCTGGATCGACGAACCGCGGGGCGGGTCGGTCACGGTCCTGGCCCTCCTCGACGGGCCGAGCCTCGCCGGGGCCTACCGCTTCGTGGTCACGCCGGGCGAGCCCTCGGCGCTCGCGGTGACCGCGGCCCTGTTTCCCCGCCGGGCCATCCCGGCACTCGGCCTCGCCCCGCTCACCAGCATGTTCCTCTACGGCGAGAACGGACCCGGCGCCCGCAACGCCCAGCCCTTCGACGATTTCCGCCCGCGGGTGCACGACTCGGACGGGCTGCTGGTGCAGGCGCCCGGCGACCGGCTGTGGCGGCCCCTCGTCAACGGGCGGGCGGCGCCGCAGATCTCGGCCTTCCGGGCCGCGCCCCTGGAGGGCTTCGGCCTGCTGCAACGGGAACGGCGCTTCGCCGCCTTCCTCGACGTGCAGGCCCGGCACGAGGACCGGCCGGGCCTGTGGGTCCGCCCCGAGGCCGGATTCGGCGCGGGGGCGGTGCGCCTGTTCGAGATCCCCTCTCGCGAGGAAGCGACCGACAACATCGTGGCGGCCTTCGTGCCGGAGGCGCCCGTGGTGGCGGGCCGGCGGCTCGATCTCGCCTATACCCTCGTCACCGTCGGCCCAGAGCCCGCCGCTTCCCTCGCGCCACCCCTCGCCCGGGTGGTCTCGACCCGGGTCGGCTCCGCCGAGCGGCTGCGCCCGACCCAGCCGCCTCGCCCGCAGCGGCGCCTCTACGCCATTGACTTCGAGGGGCCGGGCCTGCCGCAGGACCCGAACGCGGCGATCGAAGTGTCACTCTCGGCCAGTGCGGGCGCCTTCGTCGAGCCGTATGCAGAGCGGGTGCCGCAGACCGGGGGATGGCGCCTCTACGCCGAGTACCGCCCGCCCGAGACGCCACCCGAGACGCCACCGACAGGCGACGTGGTGCTGCGGGCCCGCCTCAGCCATGCCGGCCGGGTGCTGACGGAGACCTGGGACGGCGTGGCGTAACGCACCGACGCCACGACCGCCGACGGGTCGGGCGCCGGACTGCGTGCGATGCGATGCGAGGAGAAGCACGGATGACACAACCGCTGGCAGCCTTCGTTCTGACCCAGAGCGCGTTCGCGGTGGATGCGGCGGTCGTCGCGCGGAAAGTCGGAGAACGCTTCGCGCATCTCGGCATCCGCGCCGAGGTGCATGGGGCCGCCCCGCCGGGGTCGACGCATTACGCGATCGCGGTCGACGGGCTCGTGGTCACGGTCCGCTACGCGGGCGAGTTGATCCCTCACGACCTCCTGACAGGGTTCGCCCCCCACCTGTTCGAGGCCGAGCCGCCGCCGCTGGCCCACCGCGATCGTGCCATCATCATGCCCCTCGACGATGTCGCCGAAGGGCATGCGCCGACCGTTCGGGCCGCCCTCGCCGTCCTGAGGGTTGCCGCCATCCTGGCTGAGGGTGACGAGGCCACCGCGGTCTGCTGGGTTCCGAGCGCGATCCTGATGTCGGCAGCCTTCTTCACGCAGGTGTTCGCGGACTCCGCGGAACCGGGGGAGGTTCCGATCGCCCTCCTGAACCGCTTCGTTCCCTACGAGGGCGAGGCCGAGGGCGGCTTCGAGAGCCAAGCGGGCCTCGCCGTTTTCGGCCTGCACCGCTTTATCGGATGTGACATCGAGTTCACCCCGACGGATCTGCCGATCAATCTCGTTGCCCAGTGGGCCTTGGACGCGAGCAACTGGCTGCTTCTGAAGGGACCCATCTTCGCCGACGGGGATACCTGTGGTGGATCGGAGACCGAGATCATCCGCATCCGCCATGTCGAACGGGGCAGGATCAGCCCTTACCCGGTGCTCGCCCTGACGATCGAGACGCTCGATCCGTCCGACCTCACGAAATCGGCCATGTGGAGCAACTGACCGCCGAACCCTCGCGACGGACGCGCGATCCAACCGCGAACGCGCATTGGCCCGAGCGGTCGACGCCGGCTCTCGGGAAAACCCCGACGCGAACGGGACTCGGAGGGACGCGCCCCGGATCCGGGAGCCAGGAGGTTTGCCCCAAACCGGACCGGCCCGCTTCGGTCAACGGCGGCGCGAGGCCTCGTCCGGCCGGCGCCGCTCCTCGATCCGGGCGACGCTCGGCGGCAACCCGTCCTCGTCCCGGGCGCTCCCCGGCCCCGGCGCCGAGGCCGCGCCGTCACGACCGCGCTCATAGGCCCAGCCGGCATTCACGCCCGCATAGAAGCCGGTGAAGTCGTCCGCTGCGGCCGGGCTCGCCGCCAGCAGGAGCCACAGGCCGATCGCCCTCGTCCACCGCATCCGCCTGCGCCCCCGGTCTTCCTTATCTCACACCCATCCCGACAAACGAAAACGGCGGCCCTGAGGCCGCCGCTTCGTTGCCGTGAGCGAGATCTGTCGCTCAGTATTCGACGCTGATGCTCTGAGCCTCGCGGCCCTTCTGGCCCTCGACCACGCCGAGGGTGACCTGCTGGCCTTCGGCGAGCGAGTCGAGACCCGCGCGCGACAGGGCGGAGCGGTGCACGAACACGTCCTTGCCGCCGTCGTTGACCGAGACGAAGCCGAAGCCCTTGGCCGGGTCGTACCACTTCACGGTGCCGGACATCTCGACCGACGGGCCTGAGGCGAAACGGCCACCGCCGCCACCGCCACCGCCGCCAGGACTGAAGCGGTCGCCACCGCCGAAGCGGCCGCCACCACCGCCGCCGCCGCCACCGCCCGCGAAGCGATCGCCGCCACCGCCGCCGAAGCGGGGGCCCGACTCGCGCCGGGGCGGAGCCGCCTCGGCCGTAGAGGTGTCGACGCTGTTCACGGCAGTCACCTGCGGGCCCTTCTGGCCCTGGGCGGTCTGCACCGTGAGGCGCGTGCCCGGCAGGAGGTCGTCATGACCGGCAGCCTCGACCGCGCGGATGTGGAGGAAGGCATCGCCGGAGCCGTCACCGAGCTCCACGAAGCCGAAGCCCTTCTCCTTGTTGAACCACTTCACCGTGGCATCACGCTCCGGACCGGTGGGAGCCGCCGCTGCGGGGGCGCCGCGCGGAGGGCCGCGGTCGAAACCGCCACCGCCGCCGAAGCCGCCGCCGAAGCGGTTGCCACCGCCACCGTATCCACCACTGCTCGGAGGCAGCTGATCCGGCCACTGCGGCTCGGAGCCCCCCTCATCGAAGCCGCGCTTCTGCGGCCCCCGAAAATCACGACCACGTCCCATTGAAAGCTCGCAAAAACCGTCCGCCCGCCACGTCTCGAATACCGCGTGCGCGCTATCTCGAGACAGCCCACGCCCCGCACTATCATCCCCTCGGCAGCGGCTACCGAGAGCAACGCCTCAGGTCTGACGCAATCCTGCTCGGACCGCAAGGAACTTCTAACCTGACCGTGCTCTCGCCCGCCTTTTTTCGTAGTGAACTGCGTAGCGCCGATCGAGAGGGCCGGAATCGCCGATGAAATCTGGACTTGCGACCGGAGGCGACCGGGATCGCGCGCATTTTGCCGGGGGGCTTTAGGGAAGCGCAAACCGGCGCCCGCTAGCATCCGGCCCGGGAACACCCGAGTGCCGTCGCTCCGGTGCCGAGCCGCCGATGATCGCCACCCCGACCTTTCCGGACCTGTCGGCCCTCGTCGTCGACGAGAGCCTCTACATCCGCCGCATCGTGCGCGACATGCTGATGCGCGTCGGCATCAAGCGCGTGCTGGAGGCGCCCGACGGCGCCGAGGCGCTCGGCGTGCTCGCCGAGAGCAAGCCGGACCTGACCATCATCGACTGGGATCTCGCGATCCTGTCCGGCGAGGAATTCATCCGCCTGGCCCGTACGCCCGCGACCTCGCCGTCGCCGACGGTGCCGATCATCCTGATGCTGGGTCAGCCCCGGCGCAACGTGGTCGACCGGGCGATCGCGCTGGGCGTGAACGAGATCATCGCCAAGCCGTTCTCGCCCAAGACGCTGTGGTCGCGCCTCGACGAGGTGATCAACCGGCCGCGCCCGTTCTCGCAGGTGAAGAGCCTCCTGCGCCCCCTGCCCCGCGCCAACGGCCTGTCGAAGGGGATGGGCCTGAACTGAGTCCGGCCGGGCGTGGGCCCGCGCCTCACTCCCGCCGGCGCCGCGGCGCGCGCCCGAGACGGTCGGGCGGCGGCGCCTCGATGTCGAAGCCCGACAATTCGGCGATGCCGCCGGCCTCGTCGAGCCCCCGCTCCACCACGGCGATGTGATGGCCCGCCGCCGCCGGCGTGATCGTGTAGAGGTAGTAGGAGGCGCGCCGGTTCACGAGGAGCGAGCGGGCCGAGGCGGAGGGCGCGCCGACCACCGGCACCGGCCGCCCGTCGGGGCCGGGGATGTGGGCGACGGTGCCCACGTGATTGTGACCGTGCAGGATCAGGTCGGCGCCGACGCGGCCGACCATCGCCACGAACGCCTCCGCGTCCTTCAGCTCGCGGCCCGAGGCGGCCCCGCCCGGATGGGGCGGATGGTGGATCATCACCACGCGGCAGGGCCGGTCGGGCGCCTGCCCGAGCGCGCGCAGCAGCGCCTCGGCCCGCTCGATCTGCGGCGGCCCGAGCCGCCCGGTCGCCGCGAAGGGCTTCGTCGGAATCGCCGAGGAGAGGCCGACCAGGGCGAGCGGCCCGCGGCGCCGCAGGTAGGGAAAAAGCCCGGCCTGACCGTCATCGGCCGCCGTCCAGCCGCCGCAGGCGCGCAGAAGGCCCTCGAGCGAGCCGCGCACATAGGCGTCGTGGTTGCCCGGAACGAAGCTTACCCGGTCGGCGGGGCCGAGCGCCTCCAGGAAGATGCGGGCGGTGTCCCACTCGTCGGGCAGGCCGAGATTGCACAGGTCGCCGGTGCAGGCGACATGGTCGCTTCCCTGCGCGTGCAGGTCGGCGACCAGGGCGCCGAGCAGGTCCATGCAATGGTGCCGCCCGCGTCCGCGGCGCCAGTTGACGTACCCGGTCGCCCGCTTGCTCAACAGCTGGCGCAGGCGCAGCCGGGGCAGCGGCCCGACATGGGGATCGGTGAGGTGGGCGAGCCTGAACATCTCGGCGCTCCGCATCGGGGCAACGGGGTCTCCCGTCAACACCCCGCGGGCCGCGGCGGGTCGCCAGACCGTGCGATCCGCCGCCCGAACTCCGCCGCAATGGGGCACGACTCGAAGGCAAGACTCGGGAGCACGACTCGGGGTTGCCGAGCGGCCCGCCCGCGTTGCCTCCGCAGGCGGCTTGAGGGTAGACCCCGCGGGTCCATTCGATGCGATGAGGAGCGGAGCCGTCCGATCCCATGGGCCTGATCAAGACCATTGGCCGCAAGCCCGCCGTACAGCGGGGGCTCTCCTACCTCGCCGCCGGCTACCTGCGGCTCGTGCGGCGGACCAACCGCTTCACCGTGGAGCCCGCCGGCATCGACGCGCGGCTCGACGCGACCGGCCCGTTCATTGCCGCGATGTGGCACGGCCAGCACACGATGATCTCGTTCATGCGCCGCCCGCACGACCGGATCGCGACGATCATCTCCCGCTCGCCCGATGGAAACATCAACACCATGGCCCTGGAACGCATGGGCGTCCGCGTGATGCGCGCCTCCGGCGCCCGGGGCCGTGAGGTCCGCGACGCCCGCGCCAAAGGCGGGGCCGAGGGCCTGCGGGCCATGGTCAAGGCGCTCAAGGGCGGGGAGACCGTCGCCTTCTCGGCCGACGTGCCCAAGGTCTCGCGGGTGTGCGATGCCGGCATCATCATGCTGGCCCGCTTCTCCGGCTGTCCCATCATCCCCGTGGCGGTGGTGACGAGCCGGCATATCCGCTTCAACTCCTGGGACCGGGCCTGCTTCGGCCTGCCCTTCGGGCGCGGCGCCATGGTGTTCGGCGAGGCGATCCACGTCCCCCGCGAGCTCGCGCCCGAGGCGGTCGAGGTCCTGCGCACCCGCGTCCAGACCGAACTGAACCGCATCCACGACCGCGCCTACACCCTAGTCGGCCGACCCGACCGGATCGGGACGCCCGTCGGCGGCGCGCTGGGTCACTCCGCGTGAGGGTGCCGCCGCTGCCCGTCGCCCTGCGGGCCTACCGCTACGGACTTTATCTCGGCGAGCCGGCGGTGGCCGGGCTGCTCGCGTGGCGCTCCCGACGCGGCAAGGAAGATCCGGCGCGCCTGTCCGAGCGCCGGGGCCGGCCCGGCCGAGCCCGCCCGGTCGGCCATCTCGTCTGGATGCACGGGGCCAGCATCGGCGAGGCGCTCTCCCTGGTCGGGCTGATCGAGGGCATGATCGCCCGCGGCTGCTCGGTGCTGATCACCACCGGAACCCGCAGCGCCGCCGACCTTCTGAGCAAGCGCCTGCCGGCCGGCGCCGTGCATCAATACGTCCCCCTCGACGCCCCCCGCTGGGTCGAGCGCTTCCTGGCCCATTGGCAGCCGGACCTCGCCCTCGTCGCCGAATCCGAGATCTGGCCCAACACCATCGTGGCCCTGCACGAGCGCCGCATCCCGCTCGTTCTGGTCAACGGGCGGATGTCGGAGCGCTCGTTCCAGGGCTGGGGCCGCTCGCCGCGCACCGCCCGGGCGCTGCTGTCGCGCATCGCCGTGTGCCTGTGCCAGACCCGCGACGACGCCGAGCGCTTCGCCCGGCTGGGCGCCCCGCGCATCAGCGTCGTCGGCAACCTCAAATACGATGCCGCCGTCCCCCCGGCCGATGCGCAGCAGCGCGCCTATCTCGGCGACATGATCGGCGACCGCCCGGTCTGGGTCGCCGCGAGCACCCATCCCGGCGAGGACGCGGTGGTCGCGCGGGTCCATGCCCGGCTGAAGGCGCGCCATCCCCGCCTGCTCACGGTCCTGGCCCCGCGCCATCCCCATCGCGGTCAAGCGGCGGCGGAGGCGGCGGCCGAAATGGGCTTGCGGGCGACCCGGCGCTCCAAGGGCGGGCGGCCGCTCGCGAACATCGACCTCTACGTCGCCGACACGTTGGGCGAGCTGGGCCTGTTCTACCGCCTCTGCCCCCTGGTCTTCCTCGGCGGCTCGCTGGTGGACCATGGCGGCCAGAACCCGATCGAACCGGTGCGCCTCGACAGCGCGATCCTGCACGGCCCGCATATCCACAACTTCATCGAGCCCTACGGCGCCCTCGATGCCGCGGGCGGCGCCCGGCCGGTGACCGGGGAGGACGACCTCGCGGAGGCCGTGGACGCCCTCGTGGCGGACCGGCACGCCCTGGCCGCGATGGCCCGGCGGGCCCAGGCGGCGCTGGAGCCGTTCGAGGGCGCGGTCGGCCGCACGCTGGCGGTGCTCGACCCCTACGTGGTGCAGATGAAGCTCGCCGCCCGCGAGCGCGTCTGATGCGCCCGCCCGGCTTCTGGGCCGGGGAGCCCCATCATCCCCTCGCCCGCCTGCTGGCGCCCGCGGGTCGGCGCTACGGCGCCGCGACCGCCCGGCGGATGGACCGGCCCGGCGCGTCCGGGCCCTGCCCGGTCCTGTGCATCGGCAACGTCACCCTCGGCGGTGCCGGCAAGACCCCGACCGCGCTCGCCCTCGCCCGCCTCCTGCGCGACGGGTTCGGCTGCCATCCGGCCTTCCTGAGCCGGGGCTATGGCGGGCGCCTGGCCGGACCGGTGAGGGTCGATCCGGCGGTGCACGGCGCCGACGCGGTCGGCGACGAGCCGCTGCTGCTCGCCCGCCATGCCGCCACGATCGTCGCCCGCGACCGGGCAGCGGGCGCGAGGCTCTGCGCGGCGGGCGGCGCCGACGTGATCGTGATGGACGACGGGCTGCAGAATCCGGGCCTCGCCAAGACCCTTTCGCTCGCCGTGGTCGATGCGGGCGCGGGGGCGGGCAACGGCCTGTGCTTCCCCGCCGGTCCCCTGCGGGCGCCGCTCGAACGGCACTGGCCGCATGTCGGCGGGCTCGTGCTGGTCGGGGACGGGGCACCGGGCGAGCGGCTGGCGGCCGCCGCGGCGGCGCGCGGCATGCCGGTGCATCGCGCCCGCCTCGTGCCGGAGGCGTCCGCGTCCTGGGCCGGCCGCCGGGTCGTCGCCTTCGCCGGGATCGGTCGCCCGCAAAAGTTCTTCGACACGCTGGCAGGCCTCGGCACGCGGATCGTCGCCACGCGGGCGTTTCCCGATCACCACCCCTATCGTGCGGCGGAGATCGAGGCGCTCCGGGCGCTGGCGGAGCGTGAGGGAGCCGGCCTCGTCACGACGGAGAAGGATGCGGTGCGGCTGCCGGTCCGGGGAGCCGCGACCATCGCGGTGCTTCGGGTCGACCTCGTCTTCGCCGACGCGCTCGCCCTGCGCCGCCAGCTCGCCGAGGACCTCCTCGGCGGCGCCCCTATGGGGCCGCGCGCAGCGCCTTGAGCCGCTCCATCGCGGCCTCCGGGCCGGCATAGGGCTCCTGCCGGTCGACGTTCCAGTAGCGCAGGGCATCGAGGGGGATCGCCTCGCCGGTCACGGCGCAGCGCACATAGGCGCCGGGCTTCAGGACCCGCCAGTTGCCGTCGCCGTACTCGACCTTGGCCTCGCCGCCGTTGGACCCACGATCGTAGCGTCCGAGCATATTCGTCGCGCTCCCCTGCCGCGCCTTCCGTGCCGCTTGGTCTTAGAAGCGCGTCCCGGCCCTGTCGACCGTCCGCCCCTCGACATCGGGGCCGGGCTCGGGCCAAACCGGGCCATGAATGCCCGCGCCCCGGCCCGCCCATGACCGCAGACCCGGATCTCGACGCCCTCTTCGCGGCGGCCCGCGCGGTGCGGGAGCAGGCGCATGCGCCCTATTCGGGCTTCGCCGTCGGGGCGGCGCTGCGCGACGAGGCGGGCCGCGTTCATGCCGGGTGCAATGTCGAGAACGCGGCCTATCCGGTCGGCACCTGCGCCGAGGCCGGCGCCGTCGCCGCCATGGTGGCGGCGGGCGGACGACGCATCCGGGCGATCCTGATTCTGGCCGACAGTCCCGCGCCGGTCACGCCCTGCGGTGCCTGTCGCCAGCGCATCCGCGAATTCGCCGGGCCGGACACGCCGATCTTCGTCGCCGGCCCCGACGGCCTGCGCAGCCGCTTCACGCTGGAAGCCTTGCTGCCCGCGTCCTTCGGGCCCGAACACTTGCCGGATCATGGCGTCGATGCCGGCTGAGGCCGCCCTCGCGCGGCTGCGCGCCGGGGGCTTCGAGGGTCCCTTCGCGCTCGCCATCGTCACCGGGACCGGGCTCGGCGCCCTGGTCGAGGCGGTGACGGAGCGCCAAAGCCTCGCCTATGCCGAGATCCCGGGCTTTCCCGCCCCCGGCGTGTCCGGCCATGGCGGGCGCCTCCACCGCGGGCGGCTGTCGGGCCGCCCAGTCCTGGTGCTGGAAGGCCGCGCCCATGCCTACGAGCGGGGCGACCCCGCCGCCATGCGCGTGCCCCTCGAGACGATCGCCGCCCTCGGCGCACGGACCCTGCTCCTCACCAACGCGGCCGGCTCGCTGATGCCGGCGGCCGGCCCCGGCAGCCTCGTCATGCTCTCGGACCACATCAACCTTTCCGGCCACAACCCGCTGGTCGGCGAGCCGTCGGACGCCCGCTTCGTGCCGATGACCGATGCCTACGCCCCCTCCCTTCGCGCGACGCTGCAAGCGGCGGCGGAGGCGGAGACAATCCCCCTGCTTGAGGGCGTCTACGCGTGGTTCCGCGGCCCGAGCTTCGAGACGCCGGCCGAGGTGCGCATGGCCGGCCGGCTCGGGGCCGACCTCGTCGGGATGTCGACCGTGCCGGAGACGATCCTGGCGCGTTTCCTCGGCCTCGAGGTCGCGGCGGTCTCGGTCGTCACGAACTTCGGCGCGGGCGTCGCGGGCGGCGATCCGCACCACGCCGAGACCAAGGCCGTGGCGGCGCGGGCCGGCGCGGACCTCGCCCGCCTCGCCGCCGCCTTCGCGGCCCGCCTTCCGGCGCCTTGAGGATTCTCGGATGACACCGCCCAATTCCCTCCCGCCCCTGGAGGCCGCGGACGTCGCCCGCCGGGCGGTGCCGCTCCTCGACCTGACCGATCTCAGCGAGACCTGCACGGAGGCCGCCGTCACAGCGCTCTGTGCCCGGGCCTGCGCCGAAGGGGTCGCGGCGGTCTGCGTCTGGCCGGCCTTCGTCGCCTCGGCCGTTCGGGCGCTTGCCGGCCACCCGGTGCGGGTGGCGACGGTCGTCAACTTTCCGGCCGGCGGGGAGGATGGGGAGGCGACGCTCGCACAGACGCGCAGGGCGCTCGCCGACGGGGCGCAGGAGATCGACCTCGTCCTGCCCTACCGGGCGCTTCTGCGCGGCGAGGCGGGGGTGGCCCGCGCAATGGTCGAGACGGTGCGGGGGGCCTGCGGCGGGAGCATCCTCCTCAAGGTCATCCTTGAATCCGGGATGCTGCCCGACAGCGCCGCCGTCGCGGCGGCGAGCCGGCTGGCGCTGGAAGCGGGCGCCGACTTCCTCAAAACCTCGACGGGCAAGACCCTGGTCTCGGCGACGCCCGAGGCGGCCGAGACGATGCTTCTGGCCATCCGCGCGGCGGGGACCGGGCGTGCGGCGGGGCTGAAAGTGTCGGGGGGCCTGCGCCGGGTCGAGGACGCGGCGCGCTATCTCGCTCTGGCCGAACGGATCATGGGGCCGGGCTGGGTCGGTCCGCACAGCATGCGGATCGGCGCCAGCACCCTCCTCGACGATCTCCTCCGCGCCAGGGATCAGGCTGCATGAGGCTCCCGCAGGAAATCATCCGCGACAAGCGCGACGGCCGGGCCCTCGCGCCCGAGGATATCGCCGGCTTCATCGCGGGGCTCACCGCGGGCCAGGTGACGGAGGGGCAGGCGGCGGCCTTCGCCATGGCAGTGTTCTTCCGCGGCCTCTCCCTCGACGAGCGGGTGGCGCTGACCCGCGCCATGACCCGATCCGGAACGGTGCTGGCCTGGGACCTGCCCGGCCCGATCCTCGACAAGCACTCCACCGGCGGCGTCGGCGATACGGTGAGCCTCGTCCTCGCCCCCCTGGTGGCGGCCTGCGGCGGCATCGTGCCGATGATCGCCGGCCGCGGCCTCGGCCATACGGGCGGCACGTTGGACAAGCTCGCCAGCATTCCCGGCTACGACGGGGCCCCCGGGCTCGACCGGTTCCGCGCGGTGGTCCGGGATACGGGCTGTGCCATCATCGGCCAGACCGCCGATCTCGCCCCGGCCGACCGGCGCCTCTACGCCATCCGCGACGTGACCGGCACCGTGGAATCCCTCGACCTCATCACGGCCTCGATCCTGGCCAAGAAGCTCGCGGCCGGGCTTGACGGCCTCGTCATGGACGTGAAGGCCGGCTCGGGCGCCTTCATGACGGGACGCGAGGACGCCCGGGCGCTTGCCGAGAGCATCGTCACGGTCGCCAACGCCGCGGGGCTTCGCACCCGCGCCGTCGTGACCGACATGGACGCGCCCCTCGCCTCCGCCGCCGGCAACGCGGTCGAGGTGCACTACGCGGTGGATTACCTGAACGGACGGGTCCGCGAGCCGCGCTTCCACGCGGTGACGCTGGCGCTCGGCGCCGAGATGCTGGTGCTGGGCGGGCTGGCGGCGACGGTGGACGCGGCCGAGGCGTGCCTGTTGCAGGCGCTCGAATCCGGGGCCGCGCGGGAGCATTTCACCCGGATGGTGGCGGCGCTCGGGGGACCGGCCGACCTCGCGGACGCCCCGGAGCGTCACCTGCCGCGGGCGCCGGTGATTCGCGCGGTCACGGCCGGGACGGCGGGAACCGTCGAATCGGTGGAGACCCGGGCGGTCGGGCTCGCGGTGATCGGGCTCGGCGGCGGGCGCGCCCGGCCCGAGGACGCCATCGACCCGCGGGTCGGCTTCTCGCACCTGGCCCGACCGGGCGACCGGCTCGGCAGCGGCGACGTGCTGGCGATGGTTCATGCCGTGGACGCGGCGGCCGCGGACCGGGCCGAAATGGCCCTCCGGGCGGCCTACCGCATCGGCGAGGCGCTCCCCGCGCCTCGGGAGGCCGTCCTGGAGCGCCTGGGTTAGGCGCATCGCCCCGAGCGCCTGACGCCAGGCCCTCCATAAAAAAGGCCCCGTGCCGGATGCGGAATCCGGCACGGGGCGCAGGATCGGAGGGAATCACACCAAATCCGGTTGATCCCTTCGGGATTGCGGATTTGAGCTTCGCTCAAACGCCGCGCGGGCTTGCCTGATCCGGGCTCCCGGACGATCGACCAGAGCCGTGCCCGATCACGGGGGACGTGAGCACGGCTCTCAGTCTTTGTTTCGTCGCGCTCACTTAAGCCGAAACGGTGTCCGCTTCGGCAAAGAGCGCCCTAGTGGAAGTGGTGGCGCCGCCCGCCGTGGTAATGGTGGTGTCCGCCGAAGTGATGGTGGCCCCAGCCACCGTGGTGGTGATGGCGGCGCCAGCCGTGATGGTGGTGGTGATGGCCCCAGTGATGGCGGCGATGACCCCAGCCGTGATGGTGGTGATGGTGGTGGTGGCGACGATGGCCCCAGCCGTGATGATGGTGGCCCCACTGCACCGTCTCGACGGCGCCCTCGGTCGCGAGGGCCGCGGCGGGCGCCGGTGCGAGGGGGGCGGCCTGGACGGCCGAGCCGCCGATCAGGCCGCCGGCCAGCATCGCCAGAGCGGCGAGGGTACGGCGGAAACGTTGGGTCGAATGAGTGTCCGACATCGGTATGCCTCCCTTCCGGCCGCCTGGAAGCGGCCTCGGATGGGAAAACTAGGTCTTCGTCGATGAACAGTCACTGAGGGGCCCGGCGACAAACGCGAAACAATTGTTTTTCACGCTCGCCCTCGCCCGGTCAGATCTAGGACGGCGCCTTCTCGGGCCGCCGATAGACCCACACACGCGCCGGCGGCAGGTTCAGCCACACCTTGTTGGAGCGGCTCGCCGTATAGCTGCCCGCCTCGCACTTGGCCGGGATCGGCGGCACCACGGCGTAGGTGAACTGCACGAAGGGCGCGCCGGGCCGCATCAGGTCATGGGCGCCCTGCAGCAGGTCCAGACGGTGTTCGAGGGGCTTGGTGAACAGCGGAAGGCTGGAGATCGTCGCGGCACAGGAGGCGTCGGCGACGCTGCTGAGGGTCTCGCGGATCCGGTAGGCGTCGCCGCGGATCACCGTCGTGCGCGGGAAGCGGCGGCGCAGGAGCGCGCAGAAATCCGGGTTGAACTCGACGAGGATGAGCCGCTCCTCCTCGAACCCGCGCCGGATCAGCGCCTCGGTGACCGGTCCGGTGCCGGGGCCGAGCTCGATCACCGGGCCGGGCACGGACGGATCGGCGTAGGAGGCCATGGTCCGGGCGAGCATCTTGCCCGAGGGCGTCACCGCCCCCGTGACCAGCGGACGCTCGAGCCACGAGCGCAGGAAGCGGGCCTCGTCGGGCAGCGGCTCGCGCTGCTCCCGGATGCGGGTCGCGGCGACGGCTCGGGCGCTGGAACGGCGAAGCGGCGGCACGACCGATGGTCCTCGGTTCATTGGTGGGGAAACTGCCTAGACGACGAAAACCCGGAACCCGTCAAGCGGCACCGTGACGAACGGGCCCGCCGAGGGGCCCCGACGACCGCGGTCATAACCGGGCTGCATGGCGGTTTGATCCGCAGGCCGCCCACGATCAAGGCCGTCCGGCTCCGCTCACGAAGAAGTCACGCACCTTGGAGAAGAAGCCGGCGCTTTCCGGGTGATTCTCGTCGGAGGCCGACTGGTCGAATTCCTGTAGCAGTTCGCGCTGGCGCTTGGTCAGATTCTGCGGGGTCTCCACGGAAACCTGAATGTAGAGGTCGCCGACCTCGCGCGAGCGCAGGACCGGCATGCCCTTGCCCTTGATGCGGAACTGTTTGGCCGTCTGCGTGCCGGCCGGGATGCGGACCTGGGTCTGCGAGCCGTCGATCACCGGCACGGTGATCTCGCCCGAGAGGGCGGCGGTCACCATCGAGATCGGCACGCGGCAGAACAGGTCGGCCCCGTCGCGCTGGAAGAACGGATGCGGCTTGATCGAGAGGAACACGTAGAGGTCGCCCGCAGGCCCTCCGCGCAGGCCGCTCTCCCCCTCCCCGGCCAGCCGGATGCGCAACCCGTCATCCACGCCCACGGGCACGTTGATCGAGAGCGTGCGCTCGCGGTTGACCCGGCCGGCGCCGGCGCAGGCCTGGCAGGGATCGTCCACGACCTCGCCGCGGCCATGGCAGTTCGGGCAGGTCCGCTCGATCGCGAAGAAGCCCTGCGCCGCCCGCACGCGCCCGTAGCCGCCGCAGGTCGGGCAGGGGCGCGGCTTGGAGCCGGGCTTGGCGCCCGAGCCGGAGCAGGGCTCGCAGGCGATGGAGGTCGGGATGCGGATCGTCTCGGTCTTGCCGGAGAACGCCTCTTCCAGGCTGATCTCGAGATTGTAGCGCAGGTCCGAGCCGCGCTCGCGCCCGGGCTGGCCGCCGCGCCCGCGCCCCGCGCCGGCCCCGCCAGGAGCGCCACGCCCGTCCCCGAAGAAATTCTCGAAGATGTCCGACATGAAGTCGCCGAACTCGTTGCCGAATCCGGGACCGCCCGCGCCGCCCTGGCTGAAGGCCGCGTGGCCGAAGCGGTCATAGGCAGCGCGCTTCTGGCCGTCGGAGAGGCACTGATAGGCCTCGTTGACTTCCTTGAACTTGATCTCGGCTTCCTTGTCACCGGGATTGCGGTCCGGATGATGGACCATGGCGAGCTTGCGGAAGGCGACCTTCAATTCGCTTTCCGTCGCCGTCTTCGCAACGCCGAGGACTTCGTAGTAATCCCGCTTGGACATTCCCGGCCCCTGGAGCCTTCCTTTTTCGCGTCGACCGCCGGTTCGTCCGGGCCGCGCGACACGGCCCGCCGCTCAGCGGTGCCGGAATCGACCGTCGCGTGGGAGAGACGTTCGATACGGGTGATCCCCGAGCAGGGCCCGGGGATCAAGCCACCTTCGCGGCATGGCGAAAAAAATGGCGAGAAAAAACGGGCCGGAAGAGTCGCCTCTTCCGGCCGTCACGCCGGATCAGGCGCGCTTCTTCTGGTCCTTGTCGTCGACTTCCTGGAAGTCGGCGTCGATGACGTCGTCTTTCTTCTCGGCCGAGGCCGCGGGGCCTTCACCCGGTGCGCCCTCGTTCTGCGAGGCGGCATACATCGCCTCGCCGAGCTTCATCGAGGCCTGCATCAGGTCGTTGGTGCGCGCCTTGATGCCCTCGACGTCCTCGCCCTCCAACGCCGTGCGCAAAGCGGTGATCGCGGACTCGATGGCGCCCTTGTCGGCGGCCGAGACCTTGTCGCCGTACTCGCCGACCGACTTCTCGGTGGCGTGGATCAGGCTCTCGCCCTGGTTCTTCACCTCGACGAGTTCACGCCGCTTCTTGTCGGCCTCGGCATTGGCTTCGGCGTCCTTGACCATCTTCTCGATGTCCGCGTCCGAGAGGCCGCCGGAGGCCTGGATGCGGATCTGGTGCTCCTTGTTGGTCGCCTTGTCCTTGGCCGTGACGTTCACGATGCCGTTGGCGTCGATATCGAAGGTCACTTCGATCTGCGGCATGCCGCGCGGGGCCGGCGGGATGCCCATCAGGTCGAACTGGCCGAGCAGCTTGTTGTCGGCCGCCATCTCGCGCTCGCCCTGGAAGACCCGGATCGTGACGGCGTTCTGGTTGTCCTCCGCCGTGGAGAAGACCTGGGACTTCTTAGTCGGGATCGTGGTGTTGCGGTCGATGAGCCGGGTGAACACACCGCCCAGCGTCTCGATGCCGAGCGAGAGCGGGGTCACGTCGAGGAGCAGCACGTCCCTCACGTCGCCCTGAAGCACGCCCGCCTGGACCGCGGCGCCGATGGCGACGACCTCGTCCGGGTTGACGCCCTTGTGGGGCTCCTTGCCGAAGAACGACTTCACGACCTCCTGCACCTTGGGCATGCGGGTCTGGCCGCCGACGAGCACGACCTCGTCGATCTCCGCGGCCGTGACGCCGGCATCCTTGAGCGCCTTGCGGCACGGCTCGATCGTGCGCTGCACCAGATCGTCGACGAGCGACTCGAACTTCGCGCGGCTGAGCTTGAGCGCGAGGTGCTTCGGGCCAGTCGAATCGGCGGTGATGTAGGGCAGGTTGATCTCGGTCTGGGTCGCCGAGGACAGCTCGATCTTGGCCTTCTCGGCGGCCTCCTTGAGGCGCTGAAGGGCGAGCTTGTCCTTCGTCAGGTCGATACCCTGCTCCTTCTTGAACTCGGCGGTCAGGTACTCGACCACGCGGTTGTCGAAGTCCTCGCCGCCGAGGAAGGTGTCGCCGTTGGTGGACTTCACCTCGAACACGCCGTCACCGATCTCGAGGATCGACACGTCGAAGGTGCCGCCGCCGAGGTCGTAGACCGCGATGGTGCCGGCCTTCTTCTTGTCGAGGCCGTAGGCGAGCGCCGCGGCCGTCGGCTCGTTGATGATGCGCAGCACCTCGAGACCGGCGATCTTGCCGGCATCCTTGGTGGCCTGACGCTGGGCGTCGTTGAAGTAGGCCGGGACCGTGATGACGGCCTGCGTCACCGGCTGACCGAGATGCGACTCGGCCGTCTCCTTCATCTTCTGCAGGGTGAAGGCGGAGATCTGCGAGGGCGAGTACTTCTTGCCGTCGGCCTCGACCCAGGCGTCGCCGTTGTCGCCCTTGGCGATCGTGTAGGGCACGAGGCCCTTGTCCTTCTGCGTCATCGGATCGTCGTAGGTCCGGCCGATGAGGCGCTTGATGGCGAAGAAGGTGCGTTCCGGGTTGGTCACGGCCTGCCGCTTGGCGGGCTGGCCGACGAGGCGCTCCCCGTCATCCGTGAAGGCGACGATCGACGGAGTCGTGCGGGCGCCTTCCGCATTCTCGATGACCCTCGGCTGCGTGCCTTCCATGACGGCCACGCAGGAATTGGTGGTGCCGAGGTCGATACCGATTACTTTACCCATGGTGGGATCCCTCTGTTCGAGCTTTTCAAGCAGACCGCCGAGCCCCGAAGCAGCTCGACCCATGGCGGTACAAAACTTCAAGGTTTGAGAACGGGATGGATCCGAAGCGCTTCCCCAGGGCGGCAAGCGCGTCCCCGGCCTCGTCCCGTGTCAGGCCGCATATAAGAAGGTGGCTTTGCCGCCGCAAGAACACGTGCGCCGACGGCCGAGCCTTCCGTCTCATCCCGTGCCGCGCCCGGAATGTTCGAGGGCCCCGCCCCGCGGCGTGGCCCCTTCCCTGTTGCCAGGCTGCCACGTCCACGCCACGGGTGGCGTGGTAGGGATCCTTCAGGAGTGCCTCACGCGGCGCCCGTGCACGAGCCGTTTCCACGTTTGGCCACGGCCGCGGGCGGGCGTTGCGTGGGGGACACTCGGCCCATCGAAGCGACGACCGAGCCGGGATGGCGACAGGCCTGATGCATTCGAACGTTTCCGCGAGTTTTGCGCTCGCCTGCCTCCTCGCCCTGCTGCCCGTGGAGGCGCGTGCCCAGAACTTCTTCGAGGAGCTGTTCGGCATCGGCCGGGCGGCCAAGCCGGCCCCGCCGCCGCCGCCGCGCAACGTGCCGGTCCAGCCCCCGGCCGGCCTGCCGGAGCCCGGCCCGGTGCCCGGAGAGGGCGCCGAGACGCGGCCGAGCACGCCCGCTCCCCCGCGCCAGCCGGTCGTGCTCAAGGTCCCGACCGAGGACAACGTCGCGGGCCAGGACCTCCTGCTCAACGGCCTGAACGGTTCGCTCAAGATCGAGAAGGCCGGCGGCGGCTACACCGCCGTCATGACCCTGCCGGGCACCAAGGTCTCGCAGCCGACCGAGGCCTGCTCGGTCAAGCTCAATACCGGCAAGCCGGTGCCGCTCACCACCGAGGGGCGCGCCCTGGGCGTGTCGCGCTTCTCCACCACGGCGCCGGAATGCCCCCTGCGGCTCGACGTGCTGGAGGGCAGCGTGCTCGCGACCTCCCTCGGCGACAAGGTCTGCACCTTCACCGCCCAGGATTGCGCCACGACTCCGAACGGATTGTGGGGGCCCGGGGCGGCCTCGCTGATTTCCCAGGCGGGCGAGTTCGACACCGCCCGCGGCGTCGCCGACAAGGCGGTGCGGGACAATTTCAAGGTCATGACCCAGCGGGCCCGCGGCGGCGACCTCCGGCCGATCGTGCAGGAGCAGGCCGCCTTCTCCTCCGACCGCGAGCAGGCCTGCCGCACCTATGCCCGCGAGGGCGCGCACGGTTATTGCCACCTGCGCTACACCGAGGCGCGGGCGATCGGGCTGGCCGCGCGGCTCGGCGCCAATGTCGCGAGCCCCACCGCCGCGAACACGGCCCCCCCGCGCCCACGCCGGCCGAAACCCGCCGTCGAGGGCACCAACCCGGATGCGCCGGGCGGCGATCCGTTCTTCGAGCGCTAGGCGGCGCCGGGGCGGCGCGGGCGGCGGCATCGTCGCGGGTCGGAACTGTGCCTGGGCGCAGCCGTTCCGCCGAGGTCTCCCGAGAACCGTCCGAGCCTCGCCATGTCCGACCAGAAGATCGAAGCCTATACCGATCCGGCCGGCGGCTGGGGCTCGGCCCGGTCGCTCGTCGAGATCCTGACCCGGGAGGAGATTCCCGCCTCGGGCGCGGCGATGCTGCTGAAGCAGAACAAGCCCGGCGGCTTCATGTGCGTGTCCTGCGCGTGGTCGAAGCCCGCCAAGCCCGCGACCTTCGAGTATTGCGAGAACGGCGCCAAGGCCACCGCCTGGGAGCAGACCCGCAAGCGCGTCGGGCCCGATTTCTTCGAGCGCCACTCGGTCACCGAGCTGCTCACATGGTCGGACTACGCCCTGGAGGAGAAGGGCCGGATCACCCATCCGCTGCGCTACGATGCCGAGCGCGATCGCTACCTCCCGGTGTCCTGGGAGCAGGCCTTCGAGGAGATCGGCCGCGAGCTGAAGGCGATCCGGGCGGACGATCCGCGCGCGGCGGTGTTCTACTCCTCCGGCCGAGCCTCGCTTGAGACGAGCTACATGTACGCGCTGTTCGCGCGCCTCTACGGCAACAACAACCTGCCCGACTCCTCCAACATGTGCCACGAATCGACCTCGAAGGCCCTGCCGCAATCGATCGGCGTGCCGGTCGGGACGACGGTGCTGGAGGATTTCGAGGCGACCGATCTGATCCTGTTCTTCGGCCAGAACGTCGGCTCGAACGCGCCGCGGATGCTGCACCCGCTGCAGGAGGCCCGGCGCCGGGGCGTCCCGATCCTCACCTTCAACCCGCTGCGCGAGCGGGGGCTCGAACGCTTCACCAACCCGCAATCGCCGGTCGAGATGCTGACGAAGTCCTCGACGCAGATCTCGACGCAGTACCATCAGGTGAAGGCGGGCGGCGACATCGCGGCGATCGCCGGCATCTGCAAGGCGCTCTTCGCCGCCGACCGGCAGGCGCAGGACGAGGGGCGCCCGCGCATCCTCGACGTGGACTTCATCGAAGAGCACACCCACGGGTTCGAGCGATTCGAGGCCTTTTGCGACGGGCTCGACTGGCCGGCGCTCGAGGCGAAGTCCGGCCTCCGGCGCGAGGGGATGGAGGCGGCGGCCGCCGTCTATGCGCGGGCGCGGGCGGCCATCGGCATCTACGGGATGGGCCTGACCCAGCACCGCCGCGGCACCGAGACGGTGCAGATGCTCGTCAATCTGATGCTCCTGCGCGGCAATATCGGCCGGCCCGGCGCCGGCATCTGCCCGGTGCGGGGCCATTCGAACGTGCAGGGCCAGCGCACCGTCGGCATCGCCGACGAGCCCTCCCTGGTGCCCCTCGATAAACTCAAGGAAATGTACGACTTCGAGCCGCCGCGGGAAAAAGGCCTCAACACGGTGGAGGCCTGCGAGGCGATTCTCGCCGGCACCGTGAAAGCCTTCATCGGCCTTGGGGGCAACTTCGTGCGGGCGATCCCCGACACGGGCCGGATGGAGGCGGCGTGGCGCAACCAGCGGCTCACCGTGCAGGTCTCGACCAAGCTCAACCGCTCCCACCTCGTCCATGGTGCGGTCAGCTACATCCTGCCCTGTCTCGGGCGGATCGAGGTGGACACGCAGCGAAGCGGACCGCAGGCGGTCTCGATGGAGGATTCGACCTCCTGCTTCCACGGCTCCCGGGGCGTGGCTCCGCCGGTCAGCGACCATGTGCGCTCGGAGCCCTGGATCGTGGCCGAGCTCGCCAAGGCGACCCTGCCGGTCAATCCGCGGGTCGATTGGGACGCCTGGGTGGCGGATTATGCCCGCGTGCGCGACGCCATCGAGGCGACCTATCCGGAAAAGTTCAGGGATTTCAACGCGCGCCTGTTCGAGCCCGGCGGCCAGCACAAGCCGGTCGCAGCCCGTGAGCGCAAATGGGAGACCGAGACCGGCCGAGCCAACTTCGTGGTGCCCCCGGACGGGCTCGATATGGACCCGGACATGAAGAGCGACCGCCGCGACGTGCTCGATCTCATCACCCTGCGATCGAACGATCAGTTCAACACCACCGTCTACGGCTACCACGATCGTTTTCGTGGCGTGAAAGGCACGCGTTCGGTGCTGTTCATGAACGAGCACGACATCGTGCGCCTCGGACTGGCCGATGGCGGGACGGTCGATGTGAACACCGAGGCGGCGGACGGGATCACCCGGGCGGTCACCGGCCTCCGGATCGTGAAATACGATATCCCCGAGGGCAATTGCGCCGGCTACTACCCGGAGCTGAACGTCCTGATCCCCCTCTGGCATCATGACGCACAGGCCAAGGTGCCCGCCGCGAAGGCGATCCCGGTGCGCATCGCCAAGGGCGCGGGGGCGGCAGCGCGCGACCGCGGCTGATCCGGACTCGACGCGCGCCCGCGCCGGTCCATATTCCGGCCATGGATGAACCGGATGCAGCCCATGCGCGTCGGCAGGCGATCATCGATCGCCTGCTCAGCGACGCCCTGCGCCCGGCGGGCGGGGTCGTGCTGCCGAGCCACGATGCCCTGCCGGCCGACATCCGCATGACCGTCGACCGCCTGTTGGCGAAGGCGGATTCCGAGCGCCGGCGCTCGCTCACCTACGACGATCTCGAAGAGGCTCTGCCCCCCCGTGACGTGACGGCGGACGACCTCGAGGCGATTTTCTGGGTCCTGGCCGAGTACGGCATCGAGCTGGACGAAGGCGAGTAGCGCCGTCGCGGGGACCATCGCCGGTCAGACATCGCCCATGACGGTCAGACGAGATCGTCCGCGAGCGCGTCGCCGCCGTAGCAGGCCACGTGTTCCCGGAACTGGCGGCGATAGAGCGTCCGGAACGCCTCGTCCGTGAGCGTCTCGCTGTCGGGCAGATCGAGGCCCGCGCCGAATTCGTGGCAGAGATCGAGCCCGCGCAGGCGCGGCACCGGCACCACGTCGTGGGCCGCGGCCTGGGCCATCTCGCCGTACAGGCCCTCGAGCCGGCGCACGAGGAGCGGGGTGTCGAACAGGAGGCAGGTGTCGCGGCCCGCGACCAGCCGCGCGCGGATCGGCGCCAGGCTCGCCGGCTCGCGGCCGTAGGCGATCGCCCGGGCGACGTAGTCGTCGCCGGAGTGGCAGACCATCTCGCCGATGCCCGCCGCCCGCACGAGGCTCGCGCAGACCCGGGCCGCGAAGCTGCGGCCGATCAGCGTCAGCACCGGCAGGCCCATCCACAGCGCGTCGGCGGCGGTGGTGTGCGAGCCGTAGGGGAAGGTGTCGAGGAACAGGTCGGCCAGCGCGTAGCGGGCGACATGGTGGGGGTTCGCCCGCTTGTCGGCGAAGACCAGCCGCTCCGGCGCCACGCCGCGCGCGGCCGCCGCCTGCCGCAGGCGCTCGTTGGTCTCCTCGGTGCCGCTGAGCAGCCACAGCACGCTGTCGGGGACGCCGGCGAGAATCGCCATCCAGCGCGAGAACACCCGCTCGGTGATCTTCTGCATGCCGTTGAGGGAGCAGAACACGAAGGCCCCCTCGGGCAGCCCGAACTCGGCCCGGCTCGGTCGCTCCGGGGCGACGACCCGGCGGCGGTCGTTCGGCTGGTAGCAGGGCAGGCGCAGCACCGATTCGGAGACGGTCTCCTCGAGCTCGCGCGGCAGGATCGTCTCGTCGGCGATGAGGTAGTGGTGATAGGGCGAGGCCATGGTGCCGGGAAAGCCGAACCAGTTCACCGAGACGGGCGCCGGGCGCATCGCGAAGACGCGGGTCCGGGCGTCCTTGGTGTAGCCGTTGAGATCGATCAGAATGTCGATCCCGTGACTACGGATCAGCCGCGCCGCGTCGGCGTCGCTCACCCCGGTCAGGTCGTGCCAGTGATCGACTGCCGCCCGGGTGCGCCGATGAGTGGCGTCGGTGGACGCGATCCCGCAGTAATAGGCGAAGATCTCGCAGACCGTGCGGTCGTGCAGCTCCATGACCTCGGTCATCGAGAACCCGACGGCGTGCTCGCGGAAATCCGACGAGACGTAGCCGATCCGCAGCCGGCCCGGCCGGCGCTCGCGCGGGTCGAGGGGCGGCAGCGCGTCCTCGGGGGCCGGCCGCAGGCCGACGGAGGTGCGGCAATAGCGGTGGGCGTTGGCGAGCTGGAACACCGGATCGTCGGTATAGCAGGCCGCCGAGAGCGGGGAGATCCCGGCGGCGAGGTCCGCGCGGGTCACGGTCCCGAATCCTTCGAGGAGCGGCCATTTGCACTGGCGCTGGCGCAGGGCGATCCAGTGCTGGATCACGTCGGGCTGCTGCAGGTTCAGCTCGAGCGACTGGCGCAGGCTCTCTTCGGCGAGTGTGTCGCTGTTCGAGGTCTCGAAGACGCGCCCCAGTTGCTTGAGGGCGATGGTCTTGAAGTTGAGGGTCTCGCCGGTCAGCGTGGGCAGCGCGCTCGCGACGCCGTTCCAGGCGGCCACCGCGGCGCCGACCTGTCCCAGCCGCTCCAGCGCGCTGCCGAGATTGATCTGGGCGGCGTAGAAATCGGGTTTGATCCGGGCGGATTCGCGCAGGAGATTCACCGCGCCGGCGATGTCGCCCCGGTCGGACAGGACCATGCCGTAGTTGAAATAGGCCGCATAGACGAGCGGATGGTCCGGATTGAGCGCGATCCAGGTCTTGTAGAGCTCGATCGTGCTCTCGGACCGGCCCTGGTTCTTCAGGGTCTCGGTGGCGTGGACGAGCCCGGCCAGATCGAGCTGCCCGGCGCGGATGCGCGCCAGCGACTCCGCGTCGAGATCGGCCTCGCCGCCGACATCCCCCTGCCCTGCCGCCATGGTCCGCATCCGCCAACAGTGATGAGTGCCTGAAGCTCCGGGCGCCCTTCGCGCATCCTCCGGCGGGCGGAAGGACGGGCGAAGTCTGTCGAGAGCCCCGGTCTCATCACGTCAGGATATGGTTAACGGACCGTTGCCGGCGGCCCCGGGCGATCGCGTCCCGGCCGCCCCGACTGCGTGGCGCCGACGCAAAACGACCCCCGCGACCCTGGAGGGTCGCGGGGGCCGGAGAAGCAGTTCGAACCGGAATGTCGGGCGTCAGGCGCCCATCAGTGTCACGAGGGCGTTGACCTGCGGGCTCGTCATCGCGGCGATCTGGCTGGTCGTGAAGGCGCTGCCCTGGGTCGTTGTCAGCGAGGCGATGTCCGTCGAGCTGAAGCCCAGGATCTGGGTCTTGCTCAAAGCCGCGATCACGGTCGTGCTCAGGCCGTCGATCTGCGTCGTCGTCAGCGCATCGATCGCGCTGGAGGACAAGGCGCCGACCTGCGACGTCGTCAGCACGCCGATCTGGGTCGAGGTGAAGCCGCCGATCTGCGTCGTCGTCAGCGCCGCGACTTCCGAGGAGGTCAGGCCGCCGACCTGGGTCGTCGACAGGGCCTGGAGATCCGTCGAGGCGAGCCCCTTGACCTGGGTCGTCGTCAGCGCCCCGAGCTGGGTCGAGGTCAGGCCGGTGATCTGGGTCGAGGTCAGGTCGGCGATGTCGGTCGAGGAGAAGCCCTGGACCTGGGTCGTCGACAGCCGGGACAACTGGGTGGTCGTCAGCGCCCCGAGCTGCGCGCTGGTCAGGCCGTCGATCTGGGTCGCCTTCAGGCCGCCGACCTGCGTCGTGGTCAGCGCGGTGACCGCGCTGGTGGTCAGGCCCTTCACCTGCCCGAGGGAGAGGGTGCCGAGCTGGGTCGCCGTGAGCCCGCCGACCTGCGTCGTCGTCAGGGCGCCGAGATCGCTGGAGGTGAGGCTTCCGAGCTGCGAGGTGGTGATCGCGGTGATCTGGTTCGTGGTCAGGCCGCCGAGCTGGGTCGTCGTCAGGGCGTCGAGCTGCGAGCCGGTCAGACCGCCGATCTGGGTCGTGGTCAGTGCGGCGACCTCCGTGGAGGTGAGGCCGCTGAACTGGCCCGTCGCGAGGCTCTTGAGCTGGGCCGTCGTGAGGCTGGTCAGCTGCGTCGTCGTCAGATCGCCGATATCGGTCGAGGTCAGCGTCTTGAGCTGAGCGGTGGAGATCGCCGCCACCTGCGTCGTCGTCAGCGCCTGGGTCAGCGTCGAGGTCAGGGCCGAGAGCTGCGTGCCGGTCAGACCGCCGAGCTGCGTCGTCGTCAGGGCCGCGACGTTCGTGGTGCTGAGCCCGCCGACCTGCGTGGTCGTGAGGCTGCCGAGCTGGGGCGCCTTGAGGCCGCCGAGCTGCGTCGTGGTGAGCGTGCCGGCCTGGGTCGTGGTCAGGCCCTTGAGCTGCGTGGTCGAGAGGGCGCCGAGTTGGGTCGTGGTCAACCCGCCGACCTGCGTCGTCGTGAGCGCCCCGAGCTGGGCGCTCTTCAGGGCGCCGAGCTGTGTCCCCGTGAGGGCGGCGACGCCCGTCGAGGTGATCGCGGCGACCTGGGTGGTCGTGAGGCCCCCGACCTGATCCGCCTTGATCCCGCCGAGCTGCGTCGTGGTGAGCGCGCCGACCTCGGTGGTGGTGAGGCCACCGAGCTGCCCCGTCGTCAGCGTCCCGAGCTGCGTGGCGGTCAGGCTGCCGAACTGAGTCGTGGTCAGACCCGCCAGCTGCGTGCTGCTCAGCCCGCCGAGCTGCGTCGTGGTGAGGCCCGCCAGCTGCGTGGTCGTGAGGCCGCTGACCTGGGTCGTGGTCAGGCCCTTCACGTCGGTCGAGCTCAGGCCGCGGGCCTGGGTGGTGGTAAGGCTCGCGAGCTGCGTCGAGGTCAGCGCGCCGAGCTGGCCGCTCGTCAGGGCGTCGAGCTGGGCCGCCTTGATCCCGGTCAGGGCGGTCGTGGAGAGCGCGGCGACCTGCGTCGTCGTCAGACCGCCGAGCTGCACCGTGGCCAGGGAGCCGATCTGCGTCGTGGTCAGGCCGTTGAGCTGCGTCGTCGAGAGCGCGGCGACGTCGGACGAGGTCAGCCCCTTCAGCTGGGAGGTGGAGAGGCTGGCGAGCTGGGTCGTCGTCAGGCCGCCGAGCTGCGTGCTCGTCAGCGCGTCGAGCTGGGCCGATTTCAGGCCGGTCAGCTGCGTCGTCGTCAGCGCGGCAAGGTCGGTGGTGCTCAGCCCGCCGAACTGCCCGGTCGCCAGGGCCCCGATCTGCGTCGTGGTCAAGCCGCCGAGCTGCGTCGTCGTCAGCGCCCCGAGCTGGGTCGAGGTCAGGCCGCCGAGCTGGCTCGTCGACAGGGCCGCGATCTGGGTCGTCGACAGGCCACCGACCTGCGTCGTCGCCAGGACCTTCACATCCGAGGACGTCAGGCCACCGAGCTGCGTCGTGGTGAGGCCGCCGAGCTGCGTCGTCGTCAGCGCCCCGAGCTGGGCCGAGGTGAGGGCGTCGAGCTGGCCCGCCTTGATGCCGACGAGCACCGTCGTGGTCAGCGCGCCGACCTGCGTCGTCGTCAACCCGCCGAGCTGCGTCGTCGTCAGGCCCCCGAGCTGGGTCGTCGTCAGGCCGTTGAGCTGGGTGGTCGCCAGCGCCGCGAGCTGCGTCGTCTTGAGGCCGCCGAGCTGGCTTGAATTCAGGTTCGAGAGCTGGGTCGTGGTCAGGCCGGTGACCTGGCCGGTGCTGAGGCCGCCGAGCTGCACGGTCTTGAGACCGACGAGCACGGTGGTGGTGAGCGCCCCGGCCTGGGTCGAGGTCAGGCCGGCGAGCTGGGCGGTCGAGAGGCTGCCGAGGCCGGTGGTGGTCAGGCCGTTGAGCTGAGTGGTCGTGAGCGCGCCGAGCTGGGCCGAGGTCAGGCCGCCGAGCTGGCTCGTCGACAGGGCCGCGAGCTGGGTCGTCGACAGGCCGCCGACTTGCGTCGTCGACAGGACCTTCACATCCGTCGAGGTCAGACCGCCGAGCTGCGTCGTCGCGAGACTCGCGAGCTGCGTCGTCGTCAGCACCCCGAGCTGCGTGCTCGTCAGGGCGTCGAGCTGGGCCGCCTTGATCCCGGTCAGGGCGGTCGTGGAGAGCGCGGAGACCTGCGTCGTGGTCAGACCGCCGAGCTGGACCGTGGTGAGACCGCCGAGCTGGGTCGTCGTCAGGCCGTTGAGCTGGGTCGTCGCCAGGGCTCGGACATCCTCGGTGCCAAGGCCGCCGAGCTGGGTCGCGGTGAGGTTGGCGAGCTGGGTCGTGGTGAGCCCGCCGAGCTGCGTGCTGGTCAGCGCCCCGAGCTGGGCCGATTTCAGGCCGGTCAGCTGCGTCGTCGTCAGCGCGGCGAGGTCGGTGGTGCTCAGTCCGGCGAACTGCCCCGTCGCCAGGGCCCCGATCTGCGCCGTGGTGAGGCCGCCGAGCTGCGTCGTCGTCAGCGCCCCGAGCTGGGTCGAGGTCAGGCCGCCGAGCTGGCTCGTCGACAGGGCCGCGATCTGGGTCGTGGCCAGTCCGCCGACCTGCGTCGTCGACAGGACCTTCACATCCGAGGACGTCAGGCCACCGAGCTGCGTCGTGGTGAGGCCGCCGAGCTGCGTCGTCGTCAGCGCCCCGAGCTGGGCCGAGGTGAGGGCGTCGAGCTGGCCCGCCTTGATGCCGACGAGCACCGTCGTGGTCAGCGCGCCGACCTGGGTCGTCGTCAGGCCACCGAGCTGCGTGGTGGTGAGACCGCCGAGCTGGGTCGTCGTCAGGCCGTTGAGCTGGGTGGTCGCCAGCGCCGCGAGCTGCGTCGTCTTGATGCCGACGAGCTGGCTCGAAGTCAGGTTCGAGAGCTGGGTCGTGGTCAGGCCGGTGACCTGGCCCGTGCTGAGGCCGCCGAGCTGCACGGTCTTGAGACCAACGAGCACCGTGGTGGTCAGCGCCCCGGCCTGGGTCGAGGTCAGGCCGGCGAGTTGGGCGGTCGAGAGGCTGCCGAGGCCGATGGTGGTCAGGCCGTTGAGCTGGGTCGTCGTCAGCGCGCCGAGCTGGGCCGAGGTCAGACCGCCGAGCTGGCTCGTGGACAGGGCCGCGAGCTGAGTGGTCGAGAGGCCACCGACCTGCGTCGTGGTCAGGCCCTTGAGGTCGCTGGCGGTGAGGCCGGCGGCCTGGGTCGTCGCGAGGGCTCCGATCTGCGTCGTCGACAGGCCGCCGAGCTGGGCGGTCGACAGGCTGTCGAGCTGGGTCGCCTTGAGGCCGCCGAGCTGCGTCGTGGTGATCGCCCCGACATCCGTCGAGGTCATCCCCTTCAGCTGCGTGGTCGTGAGCGCGCCGACCTGGGCCGAGGTGAAGCCCGTGATCTGGGTCGAGGTGAGGGTGTCGATATCCGCCGAGGTGAGGCCGCCGAGCTGGGTCGTCGTCAGGTTGGACAGCTGGGTCGTCGTCAGCGCCCCGAGTTGGGCCGAGGTGAGCGCGTCGAGCTGGGTCGCCTTGAAGCCGCCGAGCTGCGTCGTTGTCAGGGCGGTGACGCCGGTGGTGGTCAGCCCGGTGACCTGCGCCGTGGTGAGAGCGCCGAGCTGGGTGGTGGTGACGCTCCCGAGCTGGGTCGTCGTCAGGGCACCGAGATCGGTGGACGACAGGCCGAAGACCTGCGCCGTGGAGAGCGCGCCGACCTGGGTCGTCGTCAGGGCGCGAAGCTGGGTGCTCGTCAGCGCATCGAGCTGGGTTCCGTTCAAGCCGGAGAGCTGCGTGGTGGCGATCCGGGCGAGATTGGTGGTCGTCAGGACCCCGATCTGCGTGGTCGACAAGGCGGCGACCTGGCTCGAGGCGAAGGCGGCGATGTCGGTGGTGGTCAGCCCCGCGATCGTCGTCGTCGACAGATTGCGGATCTGCGTGGTCGACAGGTTGGCAATGATCGAAGCCACGGTCCGCTCCAGCTCTTCAGAGGGCCGCCCGGTCAGCGGGCGAGGCCCCTGCCCCCGTACTTTTTTAAAAAAGCCGAAGGCACCCCTCGAACCGATATGCCGACAGACCTGTTAAAGTTGGTTTAAGTCCTGGCGTGGTCCGGGCCCGCCGAGGGGGCGGCCGAGATCAATCCTTCGCGTGCTGAATTTTCGAGTAAGATGATGGCTCGACAGGGGCGGCACCGCCGCCCTTAGGGCTCGCGGATGCTCTCGTCGAGGCCGCGGATCACCGGGTAGAGGAAGTACGAGATCACGCTGCGGGAGCCGACCTTGATCTCCGCGGTCACGCTCATGCCCGGGATCGGCCTCGTCCCCTCGGGGAGCGCGCGGAGCCGGTCGGCGGTGAGCGCGACCTGTCCGCGATGGGTCAGGTTTCCGGTCGGCGCCGGGCTCGGCCCCCCCTGCCCCGTGTCCATCCGGATCGAGCGCAAGCGCCCCGACAGGGTGCCGTGGCGCTGATAGGGGAAGGCGTCGAGCTTGATCAGCACCTCGTCGCCGGATTTGGCATAACCCGCGTCGCCCGCCCCGATCATCACCTCGGCAAAGAGCGGCGCGTCGAGCGGCAGCAGCGTCAGCACCGGCTCGGCCGGCTGGACCACCGAGCCGACGGAGCGTTTGGCGAGGTCGAGGACGATCCCGTCCTCGGGGGCTGTGAGCACCACGAGCTCGTTCATCCGGTTGGCCTTGATCAGGCCCTCCGAGACGCCCTTCTCCTCCTTGCGCGCCTTAACCAGCGCCTCCATCAGCTCGCTTCTCCAGCGATCGACGAAGACCTGACGCTCGGCCCGCTTGGCGGCGAGCTGATTCTCCAGCTCGTTCTTGCGGTTGTCCTCGTCCTTCTTCTCGCGCTCCGCCTTGAGGCGGCTCACCGAGGCGCCGAGATACTGCACCCGCGAGGCGACGGTCTTGCGGTAGAGCTGGGAATACATCTGCTCCAGCTCGGAATAGACATCGAACTGCAGTTCGGCCGAGCGGGCGTTGATCCCGGCCGCCGCGAGGCTGCCGGAGAGCCGGGCGATCTCGGCGTCGAAGCCGCGCAGCTGCGCCTCGAACTGCGAGCGGCGCTGCCGGTGGAGGCTGGTCTGGAGCGCCACGTCGGGGCCTTGACCGGTGAAGCGGGGCTCGGCGTCGTTCAGCTCCGCCTCGAGCCGATCGAGCTCGGCCTGCAGGGCCTCCTGCTGGGCGGCGAGTGCGGTGCGGTCGGCCAGGGCGAAGGTCGGATCGAGGCGGGCGAGCACCTCGCCCTTGCGCACGGTGTCGCCCGCCTTCACCCGCAACTCGCGGATGATCGAGAGCTGGAGCGGCTGGAGCACGATGTTGGGCGCGTCCGCGAGCAGCCGGCCGGAGGCCGAGACGATGATGTCGACCTTCACGAGCGTGGCCGCCAGGGTGAGCACGGCGACGAGGGCGACGACGACGTAGAGCGTCAGGCGCATGGCGCCGGGCGGACGATCGGCGAAGACCTCGTCGAGGTCGGGCGGCGGCGCGTCGCGCAGGCCCGCACGCATCCGCGACGCCCCCATGAGCGTCCGCCGCGTCCAGGCCGAGGCGGCGCTGACCGGGCGGCGCGGCGGCGGCAGGCCGGATTCGGATCGGGCGCGGCGCAGCATCACTGGAAATGCCTGGTCTGCTGGTGCCAGAGCCGCTGATAGACCTCGCATCGCTCGAGCAGCACGCCGTGGGGCGCGATATCCACGACCCGGCCCCGGTCGAGCACCAGGATCGCGTCGGCCCTCACCAGCGAGGTGAGACGGTGCGAGACGATGACCATGGTGCGCCCCAGGGCGATCTCGGCGAGGTGCTCCTGCACGATCGCCTCGCTCTCGGGGTCGAGCGCGCTCGTCGCCTCGTCGAAGATCAGCAGGCGCGGCTGCACCACCAGCGCCCGGGCGATGGCGATGCGCTGGCGCTGGCCGCCGGAGAAGTTGGCGCCATTCTCCTGCACCAGGGTGTCGTAGGAGGCGGGCAGGCGCTCGATGAACTCGGACGCCCCCGCCATGCGGGCCGCCTCAACGATCTCGGCGAGGGAGGCCTCGGGCCGGGCCGCGGCGATGTTCTCGCGGATCGTGCCGCGAAACAGGAAGTTCTCCTGCAGCACGACGCCGATCTGCCGGCGCAGATGGGGCAGGTCGATCTGGCGCAGGTCGATCCCGTCGAGGCGGATCGCGCCGCCCTGCGCGGTCTGGATGCCCTGGATCAGCCGGGTCACCGTGGTCTTGCCGGAGCCCGACCGTCCGACCACGCCGATCACCTGACCCGGCTCGACCGTGAAGCTCACCCCGTCGAGGGCGGGCGCGGCGGCGCCGGGATAGCGGTAGGTCACGTCTTCGAACTCCATCCGGCCGGTCAGCTCGGGCTTCATGCCGGACTGGGCGGGATCGCGCTCGGGCGGGTGGGTCATCACCGTGCCGAGCATCTCGACGGCGAGCCGCGCTTCCTGCGATTCGTTGACGAGCGCCACGATCTGGATCAGCGGGCCGGTGACGCGCCCGGCGACCATGTTGAAGGCGATGAGCGCGCCGATGCTCAATTGCCCGTCGAACACGTCGAGGGCGCCGAGCCCGAGCACACAGATCTGCATGCTCTTCTCGAGCCCCGTGGTCATCACGTTGGCGAAGGCCGCGAGCCGCCCCACCGCCGCGCGCCGGGTGACGCCGGTGGCGACCGCCGCGTCCCACTCCTTCAGCCGGGCCGGTTCGAGGGCCAGCGACTTCACCGTCCGCATCCCGTGGATCGTCTCGACGAGGTGCGACTGGCGCGAGCCCTCGGCCTGGTAGAGCCGCTGGAGATGGTGGCGGAAGACCGGGACGATCACGCCGATGACGCCCGCGATGGCGGCGGAGAACACCAGCACGACGAGGGTGAGCTTGCCGCTGTAGAAGGCGAGCAGCCCCAGGGTCAGCGGCAGGGTCACGGCGTCGAGCGCCGCCTGGAACAGCCGGCCGGTCAGGAAGCCCCGGATCGTCTCGGTCTGCTGCAGGTTGCGCGTCAGCGCCCCCGCGCTCTGCCCCTCGAAGAAGTGAAGCGGCAGGTGCAGCATGTGCCGGAAGGTGCGGGTCGCGAGTCGCGCATCGACCTTGTTGGTCACGTACAGCATCAGATACTGGCGCGTGTAAGCGAACAGGCCGTCGAACAGGATCAGGATCGCGGCGACGAGGATGACCGCGCCGAGCGTCTTGTAGCTCTGGTGGCCGAGCGCCTTGTCGATCAGAACCTGGAAGGTCAGCGGCGTCGCGAAGCCGATCAGCGTCGCCATCACGGCGGCCACCGCCACGTCGCGCAGGTAGCGCCGCTCCCGCAGGATGTCGGGCAGGAACCAGCTCATCCCGAAGGTTTCGGGCTCGGGCGGCGGCGCCTTGGCCTTCCGGCACAGGATCAGCGTGCCGGTCCATTCCTCCTCGAAATGCCGGCGTGAGACCGGGATCGCGCCCTGCGCCTCGGTCTGGGGATCGATCACCATCAGGCCCGGCCCGTCGGGGCCGTCGGTCGCTTCGGTGACGAGGACCCAGTTGCCGGCCTTGCGCAGCGCCATCGCCGGCCAGGCGCCGCCGAGCCCGGCCAGATGCTTCCAGCGCCGTCCCTGGAGGAGCTTGCCCTCCAGACCGGACGCCGCGAGCACCCGCAGCATCGAGCCGGCGGGATCCTCCTCGCGGATTCCGGCGATCGCCTCCGGCCGCAGCTGGACGCCGCGATGGAGCGCCATCACGAACAGGCAGCGGATCGCCGTATGGTGGCGCGAGAGCAGGAAGGTCGAAGGCGCGTTCACGGGGCGCTCCGGACGGAGCCGCGGCCTTCGAAGGAGCGCGCGTGCGGGGGCATGGGCGGGACCGACGCGATCTCAGGCGGCTCGGGCGGAGGCGGGGCGAGCGACGGCGCAGGCCGCGAACGGACGCGTGCTCCGATCCCCTGCTTGCGTCACGGCAGTGCCTCCCCGAGGGGCACGAGCGCCCCGGGACGGACCTTGGGCGCCATCGCTCTACATTCGGTTAACTATACCGCTCGGATGCGGGCCTTCACGGCGGACGCTCGGCGCGGCCCCTGGGCTCCGCGCCCGCGTCGGTGCGGTGGCGGCGCCCTTGCGGGTGTCCCCGCGGCGCCCCGGTGCGCGCGCGAAGGCGATGGCCACCGCCGCCGCGCCGAGCTAGCCTGAAGGGCTCGCATCCGACGCCGAAACCCGAATGATGCCCAACGGCTACAACCCGGCGCTCGTGGCGCTGTCGATCGCCATCGCGGTGTTCGCCTCCTACACCGCCCTCGACCTGGCGAGCCGGATGCGCGGCGCCGGCCCCCGGCTGCGGCTCGCGTGGCTGTCGGGGGCGGCGCTCGCCATGGGCGGGGGCATCTGGTCGATGCATTTCGTCGGGATGCTGGCCTTCGAGATGGGCCTGCCCGCGGCCTACGATCTCGGCCTCGCGCTGCTGTCCCTTGCCCTCGCGGTCGGCGTCACCGGGGCGGCCCTCGCCTATGTCGCCCGCGAGGGATCCCGGACCCGGGACATCCTCGTCGGCGGCCCCGTCATGGGGCTGGGCGTCGCGGCGATGCATTACACCGGCATGGCGGCGATGCGGGTGCACGGCAGCGTCGCCTACAGCCCGCCGGTGGTCGCCGTCTCGGTCATTATCGCGGTCACCGCCGCGACCGCCGCCCTGTGGCTCACCGTCCGGCCGAGCGGCGTCGGACAGAAGCTCGGGGCGGCCGGCATCATGGGGCTGGCGGTCGCCGGGATGCACTATACCGGCATGGCGGCGGCGACCTTCACGGCGGAGGCCGCCGGGGTGCATGCCGGCCACCTCGACGTCGCGGGCGTGAACCACCAGACCCTCGCGCTCACCGTGGCGGGCGCCACCTTCGTCATCCTGTTCCTCGCGATCCTCGCCACCTCGTCCGACCAGCAGAGGGTCGCGCGCGAGCTGCGCGCCAGCGAGGAGCGGTTCCGCGCCGCAGTCCAGGCGGTGCGCGGCGTGCTGTGGACCAACGATCCGCAGGGCCGCATGACCGGCGAGCAGCCCGGCTGGGCGGCGCTGACCGGTCAGTCGCGGGCGGAGTACGAGGGCTATGGCTGGGCCAATGCCGTCCATCCGGACGACCGGGCGGCCAGCGTCGAGGCCTGGAACCGGACGGTCGCCGCACGGAGCACCTTCGTCCACGAGCACCGGGTCCGGGCCAGGGACGGCACGTGGCGCCACTTCGCCATCCGGGCGGTGCCCGTGCTCGAGGCCCAGGGCGCGATTCGCGAATGGGTCGGCGTGCACACCGACATCACCGAACAGCGCGAGGCGGAAGGCGAGTTGCGGGAGTCGAACGAGGAGATTCAGCGCTACGCCTACATCGTCAGCCACGATCTGCGGTCGCCTCTCGTCAATGTGATGGGCTTCACGAGCGAGCTGGAGGCGACCCGCGAGGAGGTGCGCGCGGCGCTCAAGGACCATCCGCAGGCCGGGCGGATCGACGCCGACATGGAGGAGGCGCTGGGCTTCATCCGCGCCGCCATCACCCGGATGGAGGGGCTGATCACCGCCATCCTCAAGCTGTCGCGGGAGGGCCGCCGCCGGTTCGATCCGGAGCCTCTCGTCATGACGGACCTCCTGCGGAGCCTCGCCGACGCGCAGCGCCATCAGGCGGAGAGCCGCGGCGCGGTCGTCACGATCGCCCCGGATCTGCCGGAGATCGTGGCCGATCGGCTCGCCGTCGAGCAGATCTTCGCCAACCTGATCGACAACGCCCTCAAATATCTCGACCCCGCGCGGCCGGGCCGGATCGACGTCACCGCCACGCCCGCTCCGGGCGGGCGCGTCCGTTACGCGGTGGCGGATAACGGCCGGGGCATCGCCCCCCACGACCACGCCCGCGTGTTCGAGCTGTTCCGCCGCTCCGGCGTGCAGGACCGGCCCGGCGAGGGCATCGGCCTCGCCCACGTCAAGGCGCTGACCCGGGCCCTCGGCGGACGCATCGAACTCTCGTCCACCCTCGGCACCGGCACCACCTTCACGGTGACGCTGCCGCGCGGGACCGCTACAGGCAAAAGGGCGGCGGCGGAACCGGCGCGCCTGGCCGCCGAATGACGATGGAGCCCGCCTTGCATCCCGTCTGCATCGTGATGATCGAGGACGACGAGGGCCATGCCCGGCTCATCGAGCGCAACATCCGTCGCGCCGGCGTCAACAACGAGATCGTGCCCTTCCGCGACGGCACCTCGGCGCTGTCCTATCTGATGGGCCCCGACGGCACGGGCGAGGTGAGCGCGCGGCGCCACCTCCTCGTCCTGCTCGACCTCAACCTGCCGGACATGACCGGCATCGACATCCTGGAGCGGATCAAGGCCAACCCGCATACCCGCCGCTCACCCGTCGTGGTGCTCACCACGACCGACGATGCCCGCGAGATCCAGCGCTGCTACGATCTCGGGGCCAACGTCTACATCACCAAGCCAGTGAACTACGAAGGCTTCTCGAACGCGATCCGCCAGCTCGGGCTGTTCTTCTCGGTGATGCAGGTTCCGGAGACCCCATGAGCCCGCATCCATGAGCCCGCATCCATGAGACGACGCCGATGAGCGCGCCCGCGGCACGCATCCTCTATATCGACGACGATCCAGGGCTCGGTCGCCTCGTGCAGCGCGCGCTGCAGGCCCGCGGCTACGTGGTGGAGACCGCCCTCGACGGCGAGGCGGGGCTGGCGCGGCTGCAAGGGGGCGGGATCGACCTCGTCGCCCTCGACCATCACATGCCGGGCCGGACCGGCCTCGACCTGCTGCCGGCGATCCGGGCCCTCCCGGAGGCGCCGCCGGTCGTCTACGTCACCGGCTCGGAGGACAGCCGGGTCGCGGTGGCCGCCCTCAAGGCGGGGGCGGTCGATTACGTCTGGAAGGACGTGCAGGGCCAATTCCGCGAGCTGCTCGGCGAGGCGGTCGGCACGGCCCTGGGCGCGGAGGCCCTGCGCCGGGACAAGGAGCGGGCGGAGGCGGCGGTGCGCGAGGCCCGCGACCGGGCCGAATTGCTGCTACGCGAGGTCAACCACCGGGTCGCCAACTCGCTGACGCTGGTGGCGGCCCTCGCCCGCATGCAGACCAACGCGGTCAAGGATCCGGCCGCCAAGGAGGCGCTGGAGGAGATGCAGGCGCGCATCTCGGCCATCGCCGGCATCCACCGCCGCCTCTACACCTCGCAGGACGTCGAGGCGGTGGAGCTCGACGCCTATCTCGCAGGCCTCGTGGAGGAGTTGCAGCTCGCCATGAAGGCCTCGGGACGCGACCACGCCATCCGCCTGCGGGCCGAACCGATCCGCCTTGCCACCGACAAGGCCGTCTCCCTCGGCGTCGTCGTGACCGAACTCGTCACCAACGCCTACAAATACGCCTATCCGGGCAACGCCGCGGGCGAGATCCGGGTCACCGTCGCGCGGGACGGGCCCGACACCCTGTCGCTGGCGGTCGAGGATGACGGCATCGGCTGGACCGGCGAGGGCGAGGCGAAGGGCACGGGCCTCGGCTCCCGCATCATCCGGGCGATGGCCTCGAACCTGCGCTCCGCCCTCACCTACGTCCCGGTCGGGCCCGGCACGCGGGCGGTCCTGTCGTTCCAGGCCTGAGCGGACGCGCCCGGCCGGTTGCCGCGGTCGCTGAACCGCCGCCGAGTACCCGCTCACGGCGCGCGGTAGGCCGAGCCGTCCTCGGCGCGGGCCGGTCGCGCGACGTAGCGTCCCGCATCCGGCACGGCGACGCGGGCGAAATCCCGGGCGAGGGCGTGGAGGGCGCGCCGTAGTTCGGGGCCCGCCAGGGGGCGGCCATGGCCGGTCACCGCGCGCTCCGGCTCCAGCGCCGCGAGCGCCCGCACCGAGGCCTCGGCGGCGGGCCAGTCGAGGGTCAGGTATTTCGGCGGCCCGTGCAGCTCCGGAGCCTGAACCGTCACCGCGTAGGCGGATTCCTGGGCCGTCGTCACGAAGGCATCGCCGACGATCAGGCTGCGGTCGGCCGCCCGCCAGAACGAGACATGGCCGGGGGAATGGCCGGGGGTGTGGAGCCAGCGCCAGCCCGGCATCGGCGGCACGCTGCCATCCGCGGGCAGGATGTGCAGGCGCTCCGACACGTCGACGGGCTTGGTCGGGTAGAGGGGCGAGAGGCGGGCCATGAGCCCCCCGCCGACGCTCGGGTCGGGCGCCGGATAGGCGGCGCTCCCGTCGAGATAGGGCCGCTCGAGGGCATGGGCGTAGACCGGCGCGTCCCAGTCCCGAGCGAGGTCCGCCAGCACGCCGACATGATCGAAATGGCCGTGCGTGAGCACGATGGCGGCCGGGCGAGCGCCGGCGCCGAAGCGGGAGGCGGCGGCGTCGCGGATCGCGGAGGCCGAGCCCACAATCCCGGCATCGACCAGGACCCAGCCCCGGTCCCCGGCGCCGGGCGGACCGACGAAGACCACGTTGACGAGGACGAGGCGGCGATAGGCGAGATCGGGGGCGACCGCGTGGGTGCCGTCGTCGCGCGCGGCATCCGCGCGCGGATCGTCGGCGCGGGCCTGCGGGTCGATCGGGATCTGCTGTGCCACGGCCGCCTCCTTGCCCGAGCGGCGCGGAGCGCCGTCCTGTCGGGGAAGGCAGGCGGGAGGCGCGATGGTTCCCGAGGGTGCGCGGCGCCGCCCCGAACAGCATGCGCGGTGGCCCCGGCTTGAGGACCGCCACGCTTGGGGAGCGCCACGCTTGGGGAGCCGCCGCGATGCCGACGGGCTACGCCATCCCGAGCGCCTGGAGGTAGAGTTCGAGGATCGCCTCTTCCTCCTGGCGCTCGTCGTGATCGCGCTTGCGCAGGGAGATGATCTTGCGCAGCACCTTCACATCGAAGCCGTTGGCCTTGGCCTCGGCATAGACGTCCTTGATGTCGCCCGCGATGCCGGCCTTCTCCTCCTCGAGGCGCTCGATGCGCTCGATGATGCTCTTGAGCTGGTCGGCCGCGACGGAGGACGGGTCGACGGCGGGGGCAGGCGATGCGGCCATGGCGGCGCTCCTTCAGGCGGGGCGGCGGGCCGGCCGCGAAGGGCCGGCACACCGGATCGTCCGGGGTTAGCCCATCAACCTTACCCAGCCGTTGATGCCGCCAGGCCCGACCGCGGAGACCACCGCCGTCAGTGACCTTTGGTCGGGGCCGCGTCGAAGCGGGCCTTCTGATCCGGGCTCGCCTCGGTCTGGTGCTGCCGCTTCCAGTCCTCATAGGGCATGCCATAGACCTCCTCGCGGCTCTGATCCTTGGTGAGCGGCAGGCCGCGGGCGTCCGCCGCGTCCTTGAGCCAGTTCGACAGGCAGTTCCGGCAGAACCCCGCCAGATTCATCATGTCGATGTTCTGCACATCAGTGCGGTTGCGCAGATGCGCGACGAGGCGGCGGAATACGGCCGCCTCCAATTCGGTCTGGGTGGCGGGGTCGATCTGGCTCATCGGGCAGGTTCCTGGCGGTGTCACGCGTCCGCTCAGGTCGTCCCGCGCCCCCGGCGCGTCAAGCGGGCCGGTTCAGCATCGGCCTGAGCAGGACGGCGAAGCGCTGCGCCCATTCCTCCTGTCCCTCGGGGCCGCCGATCAGATCCTGGCGGATCTCGATGAGCGCGTTGGGCAGGCCGCGGGCGGTGGCGTGACGGTCGATCGTGTCGCCGGGCAGCCCCCCGCCATAGGGCTGGTTGTCGCCCACGCACAGGCCGGCCGGGTCGGCCTGGAGGGCGTCGAGGATGGGGCGAGCCATGCGCGCATCCCGATCGTAGAGCACGCCGACCTGCCAGGGACGGGCGACGGTGCGCCAGAACGGGGTGAAACTGTGCATCGTCAGGATCATCGGCGGCGCGCCCGCGGCCTCCGCCCGCGCGACCGCCGCGTCCACGGCGCGGTCGAACGGCACGTAGAAGCGGCGAATTCGCTCGGCGATGCCGGCCGCGTCGATGCGGGCATTGCCCGGCACGATCGCCCCGTCGGAGAGGCGCATCACCAGGGTCGGGTCGCGCCGCCCGCGATTGGGGTCGATGATGAGCCGCGAGAACTGCGTCAGCACCGCCGGCACGCCGAGTTCGGCCGCGAGCCGCCGCGTCACCGCCGCGGCACCGATGTCGTAGGCGATGTGGCGGGAGAATTCCCGCTCCGGGACGCCGAGGCGGGCGAGATCGTCCGGCACGTGGTTCGAGGCATGCTCGCAGACGAGAAGCAGGCCGCGGGCGGGATCGCCGTCGATCTGTTCGACGGGCTGTTCGGGACGCAGTTCCGCGTCCCGGCTGGCGAGATCGGGGGAGAGCATGGCGCTTATCTGGGCCGATCGCGTGCGATCGAAAGGGGTTGTCCGGCAGCGACATGCCGGATCGGTGCCAAGCGCATTCCCCCGCTCCGGCACCGTCAAAAAGAATGCGGAGCGCGGCGAAAGTTTTGTGAGGCCGCCGAGGCTTGCCGTGTCGCCGGGGCTCGGGCAAGCAAGCCCCAAACAAGACTGCGCCAAAAATTCCGCGAGGACGCCCATGACCGCCCCTGCCCCGACCGATCCGGCCATCCGGGACCAGCGCGCCCTCCTCTCCGCCCTCCTCGACGAGGCCATCGCCGCCGCCCATCCGCGCAAGTGCCTGCCGGGGCATCTGCCGGCGCCGACGCCGGGCCGGCTCCTCATCCTGGGCGCGGGCAAGGCCGGCGGGTCCATGGCCGCGGTGGCGAGCCGGTTCTACCGCCAGGAACACGGGGTTCCGGAGGAGCGCATCGTCGGCCTCGCGGTCGCCCGCCACGGCTACGGCGAGGACGCGCCGGGCATCCGCATGATCGAGGCCGGCCATCCGGTGCCGGACGCCGCCGGCATCGAGGCGACGAAGGCCGCGCTCGCCATCGCCGAGAGCGCCGGGCCCGAGGACGAGGTGCTGGTGCTGCTCTCGGGCGGCGGCTCCGCCAACTGGATCGCGCCGGCCGGCGACCTGACGCTGGCCGAGAAGCAGGCGATCACGAAGGCGCTGCTGCGCTCGGGCGCGCCGATCAACGAGATCAACGCCGTGCGCAAGCACCTCTCGCGCATCAAGGGCGGGCGCCTCGCGGTCGCGGCGAAGAACGCGAAAAGCATCCTCACGCTCGCGATCTCCGACGTGCCGCACGACGACCCCTCGGTGATCGCCTCCGGCCCGACCGTGCCCGACCCCTCGACCCTCGCCGACGCCCTGGCGATCTGCGAGCGGCGCGGCATCACCCTGCCGGATTCCGCCCACGCCCTGCTCACCGACTCCGCCAACGAGACCCCGAAGGCGGGCGATCCGGCCTTCGCCCGGGCGGAGTACCGCATCATCGCCCGGCCGATCGACGCCCTGGAGGCGGCGGCCGAGGCCGCACGCCGGGCCGGCTACGAGCCGGTGATGCTCGGCGCCGATCTCGAAGGCGAGGCCCGGGAGGTCGCAGCCGACCACGCGCGGCTGGCCCTCGACGCCCGGGCGGCGGGGCGGCGGGTCGCGCTGATCTCCGGCGGCGAACTCACGGTGACGATCCGCGGCGAGGGCGACGGCGGTCCGAACCAGGAATACGCGCTGGCGCTGGCGATCGCCCTCAACGGGGCCGCCGACATCGCGGGGATCGCCGCCGACACCGACGGCACCGATGGCGGGCGCGGCGCCGCCACCGACCCGGCCGGCGGCCTCGTCGACCCGACCACCCTGGCGCGGGCCCGCGCCGCGGGGCTCGATCCGCAGGCCATGCTGGCGGACAACGATTCGACGCGATTCTTCGCGACGATCGGCGATCTCGTTCAGCCCGGTCCCACTCGCACCAATGTCAACGATTGCCGCGTCATCCTCGTCGGCTGACTTTCGCACCCCGTTGCGCACCCCGTTACGCACCCCGTTGCGTGCCCTCCTCTGCCTGGCGACCGGGCTGGCCCTGTGGCCGTCCGGCGCCCGGGCGGACCTGCGCCTGTGCAATCAGACCGCCAGCAAGGTCGGCGTGACCCTCGGCTACCGGGACGCGCAGGGCTGGGTGACGGAGGGCTGGTGGGACCTGAAGCCCCGCAATTGCGAGACGCTGCTCAGAGGCACGCTCGCAGCGCAATTCTATTACATCTACGCGGTGGACTACACGCGCGGCGGCGAGTGGAGCGGCCGCGCCCTGATGTGCACCCGCGACACCGCCTTCACGATCCGCGGCGTCGAGGATTGCCTCGCCCGCGGGTTCGACCGCAACGGCTTCATCGAGGTCGATACGGGCCAGCAGAAGAACTGGACGATCCAGCTCTCCGATCCAGGCCAGCCCCTGACTGGGAACCCGTAGCCCGTCGGCGGGCGGGCGCGCCCCCGGTGGCGTTCTACCGGAGGGCGCGGAGTCCGAACGCCGCGGCGGCGACACCGACAGGCGGAGCGTGGTGAGCGACGGGCAGCGGCGGCGGTGGGTCTTCCTGTCCCGGTGGCCGGGCAAGCTGCGCGAGATGGGCCTCGGGATTCCGCGGGATGTGTCGCTGGCGAAGGCACGTGAGGGCGCGGCTCGCGCCCGCGATCTCGTTGCTGAGGGAGCAGACCCGTTGGCCGTGCGGGATGCCGCGCCGGCTTTGGTGGTGACTTTTGGCCAAGTGGCGGACGCGTTCGTGGAGGCGATGACGGCGCAGTGGCGCAACGAGAAGCATGTCGCGCAGTGGCAGATGACCCTGCGGGAATATGCGGCTCCGCTGCGCGAGCGCGCCGTCGGTGCGATTAGCACCGATGACGTCGTGCGAGTGACGAGGCCCGGCCCGAACGCTTCCTGCGAGAGGTGCGCGACGCCTTGGCCGAGCAGGGCGTGCAGACCAGCACGAGCGGTCTGTCACGCTTCTTCGCGCGCCACGGGATCACCCGTAAAAAGGGGCGCTGTTCGCGGCTGAGCAGGAACGGGCCGACGTGAAGGCGGCGCGTGAGGCGTGGTTTGCGGCTCAGCCTGACCTCGACCCCGACACCCTCGTCTTCCTGGACGAGACGGCAGCTGCCACCAACATGGCCCGCCGCTACGGCCGCGCCCCGCGCGGCGAGCGCTGCCGGCTCCTCGTGCCCCAGGGCCATTACAAACGACCACCGTCACCGCCGCTCTGCGCATCACCGGCCTGTGCGCCTTCGACCTCGCGGATGGCGCCACCAATGGCCAGCGCTTTCGCGACGACGTCGCCAACCGCCTCGTCCCGGTGCGGCGCGCCGGCGACATCGTGATCCTCGACAACCTGCAAGCTCACAAGGTCAGCGGCCTCCGCGAGCGGGTCGAGGCGGCCGGCACCCGGCTGCTCTACCTTCCGCCCTATAGCCGCGAGTTCAACCCGATCGAGCAGATCTTCGCCAAGCTGAAAGCCCTGCTGCGGAGCGCAGCCGCCCGCACCGTGCCAGACCTTTGGGACGCCGTCCGGCACGCCTTCACCCGCTTCACCCCAGATGAGTGCCGCAACAGCCTCGCCGCCGCCGGCTACGACAACGACTTGGCCGTCGCTACGCAAGCGGGACCCGCTCTAGTCTTCGTATACACCGCCGACAACCGACCGTGCCGTGGTCTAATCCGAGCACGGGCCGAGACCTTGCGGGCTGCGACGGCGAAAAGAGCGGCAAGTGTGAGCATCGCCCCGTCGAACCACAGGAACAGCACCTCGCCCCCACTGAGCCGGCGCAGCGGATGCGCCTCGACCATGGCGATGTCCGCGGCGGCGACGGCGAGGCAGAGCATAGCGACGAGGGCCAGCATCTCGCTCCAGGCCCTGCGGTGCGGCCGGGCGAGCGGGATCAAGGCTGCGATGATCCAAGCCGCGAAGAAGGCACGGATCTCCCATTCGGCGCGCGAAGCGAGTTCGGTCGGCAGCAGCCGGTTGGCCAGGAAGTACACCGCGATCGCCGCGGGCAGGCCGGCGACGCTGCCGATGTTGAGGGCCTGCACGAGCCGCAGCCCGAAAAAGGGCCGCTCGCTCGCCCTCGGCAGCCGGGCGAGCGACCACAGCACGAGGCCGGTGGCCACCATGGCGCTGCCCATGATCCCGCACAGGAAGAACAGCAGCCGCAAGCCCGTATCGGCGAAATGCGCCACGTGGAGGCCGATCAGGGTGGAGACGGTCTTGGCCGCGGGTTTCAGGTCACCGCCGCGGATCTCCAGCAATGCGCCGCTCGCGCCGTCGAAGGCGATGTGGGTCGGCGTGTGGGCGAGGCCGTGCGGCTCCTCGAACATCGCGACGATGGTCGCCTGGGCATCGCCGAAATGGGTGACGGTCAGCCGTTCGAGCCGCTCCGACACGCTCGCCTGCGCCTGCTCGATCATCGGCCCGAGGGGCGCGGGAGGGGCCGGCCGACCGATAGGCAGGCGCGGCGCCGTGATCCAGCCGGCCTCCGTGAAGAAGGCGCGGGTGTCGCCCTTGTAGGCCGCGGTCACGCCCCAGGGCATGTAGAACGTCGCGAGGGCGACGACGCCGGTATAGGTGATCATCAGGTGGAACGGCAGCGCGAGCACGCCGGTGACGTTGTGGGCGTCGAGGAAGCTGCGCCGCGGCGCCTTGTCCCGGCGGAAGGTGAAGAAGTCGGCAAAGATGCGCTTGTGGGTGACGATGCCCGAGATCAGCGCCACCAGCATGATCATTGCGCAAGTGCCGACGACCCAGCGCCCCCAGAGCGGCGGCATGTGCAGTTCGTAGTGGAAGCGGTAGAGGAAGTCGCCGCCTTCCGTGTCGCGCAACACAGCCTCGGTGCCCGTCGCCGGATCGAGAAGGACATGGCTGGGCGGCTCGCCTGGGCGGTTGCGCCAGAACAGGTCGAGCAATGGTCGGTCGGGCTGCGGCAGGCCGATGAACCACGTCTTGGCCTTCGGAGCGTGCTGCTCGAGATAAGCGACCGCCCGCTCAGCCGCCTTCGGCAGGTCGGCCGTCGCGACGGGCGCGGCCTGGCTCAATTCGGGCCGCATCCAGCGGGAGATGTCGGTGCGGTAGTAGCTGGCGGTGCCGGTGACGAAGATCGCGAACAGCACCCAGCCGACGACGAGGCCAGACCACGTGTGGAGCCACGCCATGGACTGACGGAAGCTGCCCCTCATGGCGCGCCCCGCATCGCCAGCCCGACCAGGCCACCGAGCACCAAGGCCGAGCCCGCGAGCGCCAGCGCCGCCCGCCGGAGCGAGCGCGTCGCGAAGACGGCGACGGCGACGGCCGGCATCAGGACGAAGCTGGCGAGCGTCGCGGCAGCCACTGCCTCGGGCCGTGCCAGCGGCAGCGTGAGCGACAGGAGCGCGGTGGCGAGCCCTGCGAGCCCGTAGCCACCGCCCGCCGCCAGCACGACGCGGCCGGCGACGGAGAGCCGCTCGCGCAAGGTGATCGATCCGCTTCGCGACGCCATTGAGCTCTACCGGTCCGGGCACCGTGTCATGCGCGGCTTGTCTCCCCGCACATCGGCATCAGAAATCGACCGATGCGGACAGGATGAAGGTGCGCGGCGCACCGATACCGAGGAAGCCACGAGCGGCCGAGGCATAATACGCCTCGTCGAACAGGTTCTGGACGGTGGCCCTGAGCAGGACGGGCCTGCCGGCATAGCCCTCGAAGGTATAGCGCACCCCCGCGTCGAACCGGGTCCAGTCCGGAACGACCTGCGTGTTCCCCTGATCGTAGAACACGCTGCTGGAATAGAGGATGCGGCCGGTCAGGGTCAGTCCCGGAAGCATCCACGGCGGCAGATCGACCTCCCCATAGAGGCTGATCGAGGTGTCCGGCACACCGGGCACGTCGTTGCCGTCGAAGGTGCCGCCGGCCGTCTTGGCGAGCTTCGCATCGATGAAGGAGACGCCGCCGAGCAGGCGCACGCCCTCCAAGGGCTCGCCGTAGACGTTGACCTCGACGCCACGGTTGCGCTGCAGGCCGTTCAACCCGAAGATTGGCAGCACCCCGGGAACGGCGGAGGGGGCAGCGAAGGCATTGGGCAGCTCGATCTCGAACAGACCGGTCGTGAGCATGGCCGTACCGAAGTCGATCTTGACGCCGACCTCCTTCTGCTTGCTCACGATCGGCGGGAGGACCGCGCCAGGGTTGTTCACGCCGACGCCTGGTGCAGTCGGCCCCTCAAGAAGCGCCTCGATGTAGTTGCCGTAGAGCGTGAGGTTTTCGAACGGCTGAACCGCGAGCGCGATCGCCGGGCTGAACCGGCCCTCGGCGTAGCCGTAGCTCTGGCTGCCCTGGGTCGGCACCGGCCGCGTCACGAAAGCCTTCGAGACGATGTCCTGGAAGCGTCCGCCGAGGGTCAGAAGGATACGGTCTTCGGCGAAGGACAGGGTGTCGGAGATGCCCACGCTGCGGTAGGTGCCGTCGGCCTGGAGTGGCTGCGCGCCGGCGCGCGGGAAGAGGTTCGCGATGCTGCCGAACGGGAGGTGGACCGGATCGTAGATGTTGGTCTGCACGCTTGGCAGGGCGGGCGGGAAGAAGCCGTTGCGGAAGATCTTGTTGTTGGCCTCGACGGCCGAAACCGTGAGGAAATGCCCGATGAAGCCTGTATCGAAACGGCTGCGGAACCCGACATCGCCGGTGTAACCCTCGATCGCGGTCGGCGCGATCGCGAACGAGTTGGTCGCATTGCCGTTCGTATTGGTGATCGTGAAGAACGAGGACAGCGAGTTCTCGCGGAAGCGGCTGACGCCGCCTGCGAGGTAGACCGTCGTCTCGGGCAGGATGTCGTACTCCATCCGGCCGGCGACCATGTCGTAGACGCTGTCGTTGTACTCGAACCGGCTCGCCGTGTTGATCCGGCCGTTCGGGGCGCGGGGGATGACGATGCCGGGCGCGACCGCGTTGAACAGCGAGGCCGGTGCGGTGACGTTCTGCCGCTGATGGCTCATGTCGAGCGAGGCGCGGAAGCGCTCGCCGCGATAATCGAGCCCGAGGGTCGCGTTGCTCACTTCGAGGGCGTGGTTGTCCAGCGCCGTGTCGCCCGCGCGATAGGCGCCGTTGAAGCGCACGCCCCATTCCTTGAAGTCGCCGTAGCGACGGCCGATGTCGAGATGCGTCCCGAAATTGGCGTTGCTGAAGTAGGAGGTGGTGATCCGCGTCAGCGGCTCGTCGTAGGCGCGCTTGGGGATGAGGTTGATGGTGCCGCCGACGCGACCGACGCCGCCGGTGAGCAGCGCCGTCGGCCCCTTGAGGAGTTCGACGCGCTCGATGCCGTCGAGCTGCATCCGGCGTGGGTTCGCGAGGTAGAACAGGCCGTCGAAAGCGGTGTCGACGTTGGTGACCGAGAAGCCGCGGATGAAGAACGAGTCGCGGTCGCTGAAGAAGGGCGCGTCCGAACGCACGGAAGGGTCGTTGGTGACGATGTCGGCCGCCGAGCGCGCCTCTTGGTTGCGGATGAGCTTTTCGGTGAAGCCGGTCGTGCTGAACGGCGTCTTCATGACGGAGCGGTTGCCGAGAAGGCCGATCCGGGTTCCGGTCGCGACCTGCCCGCCGGCATAGGGGACGGGCGGCTGTCCGACGGTGCCGGAGCGGGGCGGCAGGCCGACGGGGACGATCGCCGTTCCCCGGCCTTCGCCCGCGACGCTCAGCTCGTCGAGGCGCACCGAGCCTGCCGGCTCCGGGCCGAGCTGGACGTAGCGCGGATTGATCAGTGTGATCGTCGAGGCGCCGGCGGGCCTGTAGGTGAGACCGGTGCCCTCCAAGAGCTTGGTCAGGGCGTCGAAGGGAGAGAACTCGCCCTCAAGGCCGTTCGTCTCCAGGGTCGCCGTCAGTTCGGTCGGATAGACCAGTTTGACGCCGGCCTGTTCGGTAAAGGCGACGAGGCCGCTCTCCAGCGATCCCTTCGGAATCCGAAGACGGACATTGGCGGGCCCCGGAGCCGGTGCATGGGAGGAGACATCGGCGCGCACCGCCTCGAGGCTCTGCGCCGAGGCCGCCTGCACCATCACCCCGACCGACACGCCAGCGAGCGCGATCCCCGCGACCCTGCCCCGTGAAACCCTGCCCCGTGAAACCCTGCCCGCCCGCGACGCCATTCCAAGCCCCATCGATCTGCCGAAGGGGCGGCACGCTTCGCGTTCTCTCTCGCCCCTCACTGATCAAGATCAACGAGGGCGTGATCTCCTGACGTCGGGTCCCGACTTTTTTCGTCCCTCAGAGAGGTGAGCCGATCAGCACGAGCAACGGGGACAGGCGCCGGACCCTCACGCCCATCGTGGTGGCGATGACGTCGAGGGCGTCGTCGGTGTCGCGGGGGTCGAAGGCGCCGGTCACCCGCCGCTCGCCGAGGCGGCGGTCGAGGAGGAGGATGCGTCCGTGACGGTAGCGACCGAGTTCGGCCAGGACCGTCGCCAGGGTCTCGCCGGAAAAGAGGAGCCGGCCCTCGCGCCAGGCCAGGCTGCGCTCCACATTCGCCGCGGCTACGGTCAGGGCGACGTCGCCTTCGCGTTGGATCACTTCCCCGGCCGAGACCGGGACCCTCCGGCCCGCCTCCGCGACCTCGACGCGGCCTTCCGCGACACCGACCGGGCTGCCGCTCCCGTCGGCGCGCACGAAGAAGTGGGTTCCGACGGCGCGCACGCTCAGATCCCCGGCCTGTACCGTGAAGGGTCGTCTCGGGTCCGACACAACATCGAAGCTCGCCTCGCCGCGTAGGAGCACGATCCGGCGCTCCTGTTCGGAGAAGCGCAGCACCAGGGCCGTGTCGGTGTTGAGATCGACGCGGCTGCCGTCGGCGAGCGTGGTCTGCGCGATCTCACCGACACCGCTCCAGAGGTCGGCCCGTAGGCGGTCCACGAGGCCGTATCGATCGGCGAGGGCACCCGCGAGCAGCATGGCGGCAGCGAGGCCGAGGATGGGTTTGGACACCCTCTTGGGCCGCCGTACGGCCTTCACCTCGGCAGGGTCGGGCCGGCGATCGGGCAGGTGTCCGAGCTTGCGCCACAGTGCGTCCATCTCGGCATAGGCCTCGGCATGGGCCGGATCGGCGGCCCGCCAAACCTCGAAGGCTGCCCGATCGTCCTCGGTGGCGTCGTGGGAGGACAGTCGGGCGACCCAGCCAGCTGCAGCCTCCACGATCGGATCGTCCGCGCCACCGCTCTCCGCGTCGGTCTGTTCGCTGCCGGCCACGCCGTTCCCCCTGAGGCGCGCCGCAAGCCTGCCGATGCGCTCCCGTCCTTTAGATCAACGAGCCGCCGATCTCCTGAGGGTGCCTCCTCAAAAATCGTTCAGCTGGCAGCGACGGCAGTGCAGGAGTGCCCGGATGATGTGCTTCTCGACCATGTTGCGCGAGATGCCGAGACGGGCAGCGATCTCCCCGTTCGGGAGACCCTCGAAGCGGCTCAGAAGGAACACTTCTCGGCAGCGCGGCGGCAACTGGTCGATGGCGGTAGCGAGGCGTTTCAGCTCCTGCTGCGCGATCAGTTGCCGTTCCGGGAGCGCGAAGCCGTCGATGACGTCCACGAGGTCCACCTCGCTGCCGTCCGCGAACAGCCTGCGTTCGAGCCGGTGCCGGTTGCGGGTGCGCAAGGCGACGTTGTGGGCGATCCGGAAAAGGAGCGCCGAAGGGTGCTCGACGGGCGTGCGCGAGAGGGCCGCGAGCATGCGCAGATAGGTCTCCTGCGTCGCGTCGGCAGCGTCCGTCGGATTGCCGAGCAGGCGCAGGAGGAAGCGCTGGAGCTTCAAACCCTCGCGGCGATGAAGAGCATCGACCGACACCCCTTGCATAAACCCAAGTCCTATCGCTTGACGAACCTCGCACCCCTCCGGATGTCCTGGAGCGGCGCGGATGTGGAAGCAAGAGTTGTGCAAGCAATCTTCTAGTTTGAACGACTTCCAACCTGAAAAGGTGCAGGCAATTAAGCGCCTGTCCGGCCAGCAGGAACTCAATCAGGACAAGGCAACAGAAATTATAATAATTACAATCTCTATCTCAATTCATGCGCATGTTGCATCTTGGCGACAGGCACTTGCCAGCGCCGTCTCGCTCTAAACCTGCGCCATGAATCAGGCCTCGGTGCGCTGTCTGTTCGCTCCGGCCGGTGGCTCGTTGAGGCGATGATGTTCACGCACCGGCTCCCCGCAGCGTTCCAGACACGCGAGGCGGCGCTGTTGCTCGCGATGTGCTTTGTCATCGATTTCGGGCTCGCCTTGTTTCAGGTGCCCTTCGCCGTCGCGCTGGTCCAGGTCCATGGCTGGGACGCGGGCAGCCTCTCTCGAGTTCAGGCGGGGCTCGCGCTTCTCGGCGGCACCCTCGGCGCCCTGGACATCGGCGCCATTGTCGATCGGATCGGACCGCGGCCTGCCCGGCAGGCGCTCCGGCTCGCCTGCACCGTGGCGTTCGGCATTGCGGGATCGCTGATCGCGGCTGGGCTAGCCGCGGGGGCGGGGTCCGTCATTCTCGGGCTCGCCAGCGTCGTGCCGGCGCCCCTCTACGTCGCCGTGCTGCTGGCGAGCCGCGAGGGACGCGCGTCGGCGGTCCAGTTCCAAGTCCATATGGCGGCGGTGAACCTCGGCGACGTTACCGGTGCGGCGCTCGCTGGTGCGCTCGGCGCCTCAACGATCCTTATGGCACTCACGGTGGCGAGCGTGTTCCTGCTCTGCGCGCGCGCTGCGCACGCTCCTCGACCGGGTTCGGCGCAATGAACCGTCGCTGGACGGCTGAGTTGCCGCGCTGTAGCCGTGCGGCGGCGGATGCGGGGTGGCCGCACGGGAACGGGGTCGGCTTCTTGGACGAGCACGGAGGGACGGCACGGCCGACGATCTATCTCGACGTCGACGGCGTCGTGACCACCGTTGGCTATCAGCGGCGGGCGGGCAAGGACAGGCTGAACCCGGCCCAGGTCGCCCGTGTCGCCGCCCTGGTGCGAGCATTCGGCGCGCGAGTGGTCGTCTCCTCCACGTGGCGGGTCGCCGATTGCCGTGCGACTCTCGTCGAGGCGGGTCTGCCCACGGACTGCTTCCATCCCGACTGGCGCACGGCCATCCTCTCCGCCAGCCGCGATGCCCGGACGGGCGCCATGCTCCCCGCCGAGCAGGCCGCGCGCGGCGACGAGATCGCCGAGCACGCGATCCGCAACCGCATCACCCACTACGTCGTCCTCGACGATGTCGAGGTCGGCCCCGCCCATGCGGGGCGGCATGTCCGGCCCGATGCGGAGCATGGCCTGGGTGACGCCGAGGACATCCTTGCCCGACGACTTCTGGCGAGGACGACAAATCCTTGACGCTTCATGCGTCAGGACAGCGCATGCCAGGCATTCATCGGTTTACGCTTTCGTAGCACTTGAACTTTCCGCGACCTCGCGTCATTCGATGACGGTGGTGTGACAGTCGCGTCACTCTGCTCCCGACATCGACAGGGTCTTCGAGACCATCGCCGGACCCGCCCGTTCGGCCATTTCTTCTGACCCTGCCTTGCAGCGTCAGAGTGTGTGTCGCGTCGGTCCACTGCTCGGCAGGAAGGAGTGACGGCAATGCTGCGATTCGCAAACCGGGTTCCGACGTCCGGGCCGTCGCTCGCCGCTCTGGGCATCGTCGAACGCTCGGCCGCCGGGGCCCATGCGTCGCTGCTCGCCACCGGCTGGGCCGAGATCGGCTATGGCTATCACGGCTCCGTCCACGCCCATCCGGACCACCCGGACGTCATCGTGCGCCTCGCTCGCAAGGCCGATGGCTTCGGCGATTACGCGGCTCTTCTCCGCAAGGGCTTCCGGGGTTCCAATGGGCCGCATGCGCCGCGTGTCCACGACCTGTCCGTGAGCCGCTGCGGTGCGTTGATGACGGTGGGCGCGCGCTTGACGAATCCGAGGCCGGACACGTGGTGGTTGGCCTACGCTCACGCCGTCCTTGCAGACCATCCCGGGGTGGCGATGGACGAGGGCGTCCGCCAGCGCTTCAAGGCGGAATGGCCGGCCTACGAGCCCTTCGTCAATCATCCGAGCTTCGACGGGATACGCGAAGATTTCAGGGCTTCGTGGCCGGGGTACGAGGCTTATGTGGCGACGCTGCGCGCCGTCTCTCCCCGTGCGCTCGATCCGAATGTCGGAAACGTCCTCGTCGGCCAGGATGGCAGCCCCGTCGTCAACGACCCGCTCTGCGACGACGGATACGGTCTCTGGCGGTCTCCGCTGTCACGGTTGATCGCACGCATCGCGAACGCTCTCCGCCGTCTGGCCGATGGACCTTCGGCTCGGGGGCCTGCGACCGCCTGATCGCGGCCGAGACGGTGGATGCAGCGTTGCGCATGCCGAAGCGGGCGACTGATGCCGGGCCCCTGATCGACGCTCAGCGCCCGCGATGTCGTGCTTGTTTGCGCACCGGGCCCGATGAACGTGGCCCGGTGGCGGGGCTGTCGATTAGGCTGCCTGGGCGACGGGCGCGGGCGACGGCGCATCCATTGCACGCAGATAGAGGTCGAGCAGCGTCTCCTGCTCGTCACGCTCGTCCTTGTCCTGCTTGCGCAGCTTGAGGATTTCCTTGAGCACCTTGACGTCGAGCCCCTCGCCCTTGGCCTCGCCGAAGATCTCTTTCTTGGTTTCCATGAGATCCTTGATCTCCTCGTCGATGCGCTCGATGCGCTCGATGATGGAGCGGATCCGGTCGCCTGCGATGCCCACGGTGTCGGTCGTGTCGGACATGCCTACTCCTCGCGCTGATCAGGGCCGGCAAACTGGCGGGTCAGGGTAAGCGGGAGGTTAAAGCGATCTCCCAGATAACGGTGGGCGCCATCGGCAGGGCGGATGAACGGGTTCCAGGGGTGGATCGCTGCGATGGCCGCCGGGGTTCGGTCCCGCCTGGCCTCGGTCCGATCGGCAGCGACACGGTACGCGAGCCGGAGGCGGAAAGGGCGCCCTCGGTGACTCGCGGCGAGACACGACCGCGTCGGCGGCCTCGCCATGCATGGCCGCGCTTCGGTCGATTCCGCCCCGGAAGACCGGCTGCCCGTGATCCTGGTCCACGGGCTCGGGATGTCGAACCGCTACATGATCCTGCTCGCGGAGCATCGCGCTCCTGAGCTGAGCGCCTCTCGTACCTCTGCCGCCGGCAAGGTGGGCGGGGGAGCACGGCTGGCGAATATCAGGCCGCCCTCTGCATCGAGAGCGGACCGCCCGCCGGTTATGAGCGAGGGTCCGCTGTTGGCGCTCACCGTCGATCGCATTCGCGGCTGCCGCGCGTTCGGGCTCGCAGCCGCGCTGCCGTGGTTCCCGTCTCAAGCGGATCGGGAGCCTTGGCCTCAATGCTGTGTCGGATCGCTTCGGCCTGCATGAGCCAGGAAGAAGCGCACCATCTCGCGGCTGGCATCGGGACCGCGCGGATCCGTGTAGGTGCCGTTCGGGCTTCCGCCGGACCAGGCATGGCCCGCCCCATGGAGGACCCACTGTTCCAGAACCTCTCGGCCCGAACGGTCGGACTGGACGCTGCGGGTGTAGGCGGTGCCACCCGGGCTCTCCCCGTGGGTGACGACCGTCCCGGACGCTCCCTCCAGCCCGGCCTGTGCGATGATCCGGTCGCCGTTGGCCGAGTTGACGGTGCGATCCGCATCACCGTGGAAGACGATGGTTGGGACCAATTCGTGCGATCCCCGCAGCGGGGCCGTCCCGCCGCCGTTCATGGCAGCGAAGGCGGACGGCATGTCCCTGGCGGCCCCATAGGGAAGTCCCGAGTGGACGCCGATGGCCGCGAAGAGATCAGGGTAGGTCGCCGCCATGATCGCGGCGGCCGCGCCGCCGGCCGACAGCCCCGCCGCGTAGACCCGCCTCGGGTCGGCCGAGAACTCGCGGATGACGTCACGAGCAATGCCCGCGATCAGCGACGGCTCGCCCGAATCGCGCTGCTGATCGGCAGCATTGAACCAGTTCCAGCACCTCTGCATGTTGGCCGACTGAGGCTGGGCGGGATAGGCCACCAAGAAGGTGTGCTCTTCGGCAAGCTCGTTCATCCGCGTCCCGGACGCGAAGTCATCGGGCGACTGGGTGCAGCCGTGCAGCATGACAACGAGCGGAAGGGCCTGGCCGCGATAACCGCTCGGGACATAGATCTTGTACGTCCTGCTGCCCGCCGCGCCAGAGAATGTCCGCTCCTCGTAGCGAGCCCCATCGGGTACCGTGACCGGAGATCGCTGAGGCGATCCGAAGCCGTCCCCCAGGCCAGAGATCGAGCCCATTTTGGGAAAGCGCTCACGGAGGGACCGCAGGGTCTCGGCGAGCCCCTGCCTTTCCGAGGCACCGGTCCTGTCAGCGGGTGTTTCGCCCACCGTCCCCTCGCCGAGGCTCGTTGCGGTCCACGCTCCGCCCGGGGTCCGAGGGGCGACCATGTCGATGATCGACCACGGTCGTGCGGTGCGGCCGTCCTTGCGCGGCGCTCCCTCCCGGGCGTCCGCCTGCGGCTCGGCGGAGGGCGGGCGCCCTTGAAGAAGGGCCATGGCTTCCGCGAGTTGGCCGGCGCGGGTGAGACGGGTCACCTCGCCCATATCGATGTGGGAGAACGCGTTCATGGTGATGATCCTGGATGAGGTCGATGGGTCGGCGCGGAAAGGCTGGCCGCACCGCGGATGGGTCGGGGCGAACGATCAGGCCGTCCGGTCAGCCAAGGCTGCCTTGACCGCCGGTCTGGCGTGGAAGGCGCCGAGCACTTGCACGGACGCGATGGCGGCACGGGCGAGTTCCGGCGTCACATCAGGGGCGATGCTGACGAGGCCGAGAACCTGGATCTGGAGCGGGGTGCCAGCGTCTCTCGCCGCCTCCAGATCCTGCCGGGTGTAGTGAGAGAGGCCGAGGCTCAGTTTCTTACGGGCCAAGGACTGCGTCACGGCATCGCCCTGACGGTCGAGCTGATTGCGCACGGCCGTTCGGATGAAGTCGGCGCGATTGGCATAGAAGCCGTCGCGGACCAGCAGATCGATGCGGCCGAGATCGACGAAGCCGAGGTTGATCGTCAGCTTCTCGCTCTCGGGCACTTTGGGTCGGGGGTCTGGAACGTCACCTGCCATCTTTGCGCCATCCTCAGACCATCCGGTTGGATGGTCCTGAGATGGTATGCGGAGGTTGGCATACAAGGGCCAGCCCTTGCTGCTGACATCGTTGGGATTGGGGTCGCATCGACGGATGGCGAGCGTTTCTGGGGGATGTGGCCTCGCCACAAGTCCGACCCCTTCGGTCCTGGCTGATCCACTCCATCAGCACGGTCCAAAGCCAGCCGGTCAGGTCGAGCCAGGGCAGGCTCATGCACGACATCTGCACGATATTCCCCGGGGCTCAAACCAATTCTGATCGATCAGAACACATGTGCCCAGTCTCGGTGTCCGATGCACATGATGCGCCAGGGTCGGTCGATGAGGGTGTTCCAAGCGTCGCAGCAGTGATCGAGGATGTCGGCGTAGGATTTGAAGATGTGGTTGCCGAGCCAGTTGTCGCGCAGGAACTGCCGGAGGTTCTCGACCGGGTTGAGGTCGGGGGAGCGGGCCAGCAGCGACAGCCGCGTGATGTTGGCGGGCACCGCGCGTTTCTTCGTCGTGTGCCAGCCGGCCTGATCGAGCGGCAGGACGGCGTGTGCGCCGGGGGCAACGGCCTGGGCGATCTCGGCCAAATGCAGGCCCATCGCCTCGGTGGTTCAGTGGGACATGACGAGACCGGCGCCCGTGCCCCGTGCCGGGCAGATCGCGCCGAAGATGAAGGCGGAGGCGGTGCGCTGGTCCTTCGGGGCCGAGGGGCGCGTGCCGCGCTTGGCCCAGCGCCGGACGATCGTGTTCTTCTGGCCGACGCGGGCCTCGTCAGCGAACCAGACCTCTATTGGCTTGCCGCCGACAGCCTGCGCGATCTCCGCCCAGCGGGCGGGGAAAGCTTTTTCAAAGCCGGGATGGCGTCCGGGGCCTGGGCGTGATGGCGCGGGCGGGCCGAGGGCGTCCGATAGCCCATGCCCCGCAACACCCGGCTCAAGGTCTGCTCGGACACCGACACGCCGTGATCTTCGAACAGGATCTGGGCCAGATCGATCAGCCGCCAGCGGACCACCCCGTGCGCGGCCGGCATTGGGCCCTGCTCGACCAACGCGCGCAGCGCCTCCCGCCGCTCGGCGTCCAGGCGCGGGCGGGCGCCAGGGGCCTTGCCATCGATCAGCCCGTCGGGGCCGCATGCGTTGAAGGCCATCACCCGGTCCCGCACAGTCTGGAGCCCGACCCCGCCGAGCGCGGCCGCGGCCGAGCGCGAACCGCCCGCGTCGATCGCCGACAGCACCAGCAGGCGCCGGGTCTGGGCGGGATCGCGCGCGCCCTTGGCCAAGGCGCGCAGGCCCTCGGCGTCGAAGTCCGGCCGCAGCGGCACAGGAGCAGCCATGACATCCTCCTCAGGCTCCAAACCCGAAGATAGAATCACCCCTCGGACGCCGAGGCTACCCCGTGAGTCCCGATCGGAGAGGGTTGGTATTACGGCCTCTCGGTCTTTGAGTTGAAGCTGGCGGGCCGCGCCCGATGATGATGAGCACTATAATTTAATGATAAGCCTCTCACAATTGTGCGGATACTCAAGCCTATGCGGCAATCGGCGGTTTCCGGGGAGATTTGGGTATCCAACCACGACGATATCGAGCATTTGGCGGCAGGTTTGCGCCGTCATATCGGCAGGTCGCAAAAAAAGCTGGTTTCGCTGCGGATATTCACGCGACACCCGTAAGAAGGCGTTCGACGCTCACGACCGGGTTTGCCTTCTTCGGGAGCCCCCTCAGTCGCGGCATCTACGGATACATGAACCGTAGACATGAGCGGGTTATCCCGCCGAGATGATGGCGCATCGGAGGAGCCTCGTGACAAGGAGTCGTCGCTCCAAGTCATCACACTCTATTCGTTGCATCGAACCCCAAACCGGGAAATCCGTCAACGCAAGCACAAGCTGAAGAGCAGTGCCCGACATGGCCTCGTTCTTCAACGCCTCGCGGACCAGGGCCGCAACGCCCGCCTCCACGGCCCGCAGAAATTGGTCCAGTTCCGGGATGAGATGCCGATCGGCATATGCCCTTTTGAGGCGGAGCGCACCGCGCCGATAAAAATCGTCCAGTTCATCGACAAGGCGCTGCAGGCGATCCTCGAACCGGTCGAGTCCCTCGAAGATCACCGGTGCCCGTTCAGGGATCGGCGGTGCCATCTCCTGCCAGACATGGGCACCGCAGGCCGCGACCAAGGACCCCAGATTGGGAAAATGCCTGTAGACCGTCGCCGCACCGATGCCGGCGCGCTTGGCGACGTCGACGAAAGACGTTCCGGCGACGCCCTGCTCATCGTGCAGCAGCATCGTCGCGGCAACAATGCGCTCGCGGGTGTCGTCCTGGGTCTTTGCGCGCTCCTTCATGCGATAGGCGCGGCGGTTTGTTCGATCTTCCATATTGACGATAGAGATATTCCGTGGAATCTATGTTCCGCTAAATTGCCTCATGATGAGCCAATTGTCCATCGAGGATCGCGCCGTGAACCTGACTGCGCCCACTGCCACGAACGTCACACCGCGTGTCGAGGAACGCCGGTTTCTCGGCCTGCCGACCTGGATCAAGGCTGGTCGGGAACTGACCGGCGGTCATTTCAGCCTGATCGAGCAGATCATCCCGGCCGGCTTCGAGTCGCCGTGGCATATGCATCATTCTGAAGACGAGTCGTTCTACGTCATCGAAGGACAGATGTCGGTGATCCTGGAGGGTGGCAGAACCTTGCTTCAGGCCGGGGACTTCGCCTTCGGTCCGCGCGCTATTCCGCATGGATTTCGTATAGAAGGAGAAGGCCCGGCGAGAATCCTGCTGATGACGACGGGAAGCGATTTTGCTGACTTTATCGCCGAGGCGAGCGTGCCGAGCGATGCTCCGCCGGCCGCTCCCGATATGGCGTTCTTGGTGGCGGCAGCCGAACGGCACAACTTGGCGATCCTCGGGCCACTACCGAAATAGGACGGCGGATTAGACAGCCTGTTTAACCAGGGGGGTGCTTTCGCGCGTTGGGTTCGGAAGGAAAAGCCGATGAGGACGGATGCAGAATGGGCAACGGTCGCGCCTTTGCTGGCCTGCGACGATCTGCTGGCGGGGGACCTGCGGGAGATGGTGAACGCCTGCCGGTCCCTGGAGAAGACAGGCTGCCCCTGGCGCTACCTGCCGACGGACTTGGGTCCGTAAGAGACCGCGCGTACGTGGCATGACCGCTTCCGCGCCGACGGGCACTGGTCGGAGATCGCTGCCCTGCCGACGCGGGCGGTGCGACAGAAGCGCGGGCGTCCCGCCGAACCCAAGACTGCGATCCTGGACTCACAGAGCGTGGTGTCGGGTCCGCAGGCCGGGGTGCGTGGGACGGATGGCAAGAAGAAGGTCCGGGGCATCAGGCACCACGTGCCGACCTGCTCGCACGGCTTCGTTCTGGCGGCGCTCGTTACGGCCGCCAACGTGCACGACACCCAGACGGCCGGCGGGCTGTTCGACCGTGCGGCGCAGGCCGGCTGGGCACCCGAGGGGGTGAAGGTCGATGGGCATCTACATCGGCGCACGCATGGACGAAGCCGCCGCGCGTCAGGGCCTCGACGTTTCAGGTCTCGACCCGCCCACCCGAGATCAAAGGCTTCGAGCCCTTGCCGCTTCGCTGGCGCATCGAAGCGACCTTCGGCACGCTGACCACGCGTTACCGCCGCCTGACCCGGCATTGGGAGCAGAGCCCGGCGGCCGCCGAAGATGCTGTCAGCATCGCGAATTGCAACCGCTTGCTGCGCACCTATCACCGACCCCAGGACTGCGCAACGTAGTCAAACAGGCTCTCATATTGGCAGCAGAACGGTCGTCAACACAACAGAAGGGGATCGGTGGCCTTCCGTACAGCACGATGTCATGCGGTGATCGGCGGTAATATCAGGTGATCGGCGACAAATTGTTCGCCCAGAAGGCGATTTTAGCACAGATGGCGGAGGGAGCGGGATTCGAACCCGCGATACCGTTTCCGGTATACACACTTTCCAGGCGTGCGCCTTCAACCACTCGGCCACCCCTCCAGTGCCCACCGGAAACCGCGGCGAGTATGCAAACTCGGCGACGGTTCCGCGCGGCAGGCGCCGTGCTGTAGCGGGGGCGCCGGGTTCTGGCAAGCTGCAAACGGCGTTCCGTCGGGCATTCGCCGCGAGGCCGGCGGACCGTGTTTCCGGAGTCACCGAAAGGGCCGCGTCGGTGTGGCCGGCCCAGGGGCGGTCATGGCCGCATGGGGGTCGTGGGCAGCGTGTTGGCGGACGGCGCATCACCGGGCGGACGGCCCTTGGCCGCCCCGTCAAGCCGGCGGCGCTCAGGCGACGATGGGGGCCCAAGGGAGCTCCCCATCGTCGGAGGTGGGGTTCAGGCGATGCGCCGGGGACGCACCGACGGCGTCCCGGGCGGGACCGGGGCAGGCACCGGAGCGGCGGCCGGGGACGTCCCCGCGCCCGTTTCCAGGAAGCCCGGGACCGGCGGCGTCGGCTGCGGGGGCACCGCGGGGGGTAGCACTGGGGACGCGTCGAGCGTCTTGGCCTCAAGCGCCTTGGCCTCCGGAGCAGCGCTCTCGGATGGGCCGAGGTCCGGCTTCGAGAGATCGACCCTGCCGAGTTGCGGCGGGTGACGATCGGACTTCGCCGCCGAGGGCGCCTCGGGAAGCGGGGCGTCGTCCTCGTCCGGCCCGGCCAGGATCTCCGGCGGGGTCTTCCACACGAAGGCGTCGAGGCGCCCCGTGGTCGGCGAGAGGGGCGCCCAGCGCTCGGAGATCACCCCGTCGGCGACCCAGGCCGGATCGCGCGGCGCGCGGGCGGCGCGGGCGAGCCACTCGCGCGACCGTCCGCTGTCGGGACCGTGCTCGGCGGCCTCGATCCGCGCCATCATCCGGCAGACCCGGACGGTCGGGCGCTCGTCGAGGATGGGGGCCAGCGCGTCGCGGGCCCAGCCGAACTCCTTCGCCTCGGCGGCAGCCTGGGCGATCACGAGGCGGGCCTCCGGATCCCAGGAGGAGAGCTTGGCCAGCGTCTCGGCCCGGGCGAGCCGGTCGCGGGCAGAATCGCCGGTGCGGAGGTTGAGATAGACCTTGCCGAGTTCCGGATGCGGCGAGGCCTTCCAAGCCGTCTCGACGATCTTGGCGGCCTTGCGCAGGTCGTTGCGGCGGGCGAGCAGGCGCCCGGCGATGACGGCGGCGGGGACGAGATCGGGGGCGAGCTTGACCGCCTTGAGCGCCTGCTCGGTGGCCGTGTCGGGCTCACCGGCCTCGTGGCTCTGGGCGGCGGCGGTGAGCAGCACCGCGCGCTGGCGGCGGGCGGCGTATTTGTCGGTCAGACCCAACGCGGCCCGGCGCTCGACCGTGGCGGTCGCGGCGGACCAGTCCCCGTCGGCGCATTGCGCCTCCATCACCGCCTCGTTGGCCCAGGTCACGCTGGGGGCGAGGCGCGCGGCTTCCGTCGCGTAGGCGCGGGCGGCGCCCTCGTCCTCCCGGCGGCGGGCCTCGACGAACAGGCCGCGCAACCCGAGCACGCGGGTCTCGGGATCGTCCGCCATGCGCTGGAAGGCGAGCTCGGCGGCGTCGCGGTCGCCCGAGATCTGGGCGGCCTGCGCCTTGAGCAGCAGGGTCAGCGGCTGCGCGCCCAGCAGGCGCTCGGCATCGCCCGCGTGCCGGCGCGCGGCGAGCGGATCGCCCGAGCCCACCGCGATCATGCCGCGCGAGAGCGAGGCGAGGCCCTTGTTGCGGCGACGCTCGCGGGTCGCGCGGCTGATGCTCGCCGGCAGGCCGATCACGCCGGTGACCAAGGCCCAGATGATGCCGAGAACGATCGCCGCCACCAGCACGCCGGTCAGCGCGATGGCGAGGCTCATGCCGATCTCATAGCCGCTCCAGACCACGGTCACGGTGCCGGGATGGTCGGCGATCCAGACGGCTCCGTACGCCGCGACGGCGAGCAGAGCCAGGAAGACGAGGGCGCGCCACATGGATCAGGGCCTCCTTGGAAGCACGGCGAGCGGGCGCTCGCGGCCCGGGCGGAGTGGAATGAAGCGGGCCGGCGCGGTGCGCGGGCCCAGCGGATACGGATGCGTCATGATCGCGGCGGCAGGGTCAGCGCGCCGGAGGCAGGCCGGTGAAGGCATCGGCCAGCAGCGACTGGGCGGCTCGACCGGCCTCGGCACGGGCCGCGAGCCGCGCGCCGAAATCGCCGGCCTGCGCCTTCGCCTCGTCCGGCAGGCCGGCGAAGGCCTGGGCGGCGGCCGGAAGGTCACCCCGGTCGAGGGCGGCCTGGACCTGAGCCGTCGAGGCCTCCCCGCCGGCGCTGGCGGCACCGGACGCGGTCGGCGCCGCGGGGGCGTCGCTGCGCTTCACCTGCACGATCGAGCTCGCCATGTTCATCAGCCGGTCGCCGACGCTGCCGGTCTCGGCCAAAGCCTTGGCCTGCGCGGCGCGCTTCGCCTCGGCGATCTTGCCCGTGACACCGTGGAACTCGGCGGCGAGCGCCTGGGCGGTCGGCGCGCCCTTGTCGGCGAAGGGCGCGAGCGAGCCGATGCGCTTCGAATCCGCCGGCTCGAGGTTGCGCAGGCTCGACAGCGCCTCGGGATAGGGCTGGCCGGCATCGAGCGCGGTGGCGATCCGGTCCGCCGCGACGATCCGCAGGGCGGATTGGACGGTCGCCGCCTTGGCGCTCTGGTCGAGCGCCTTGTCGAGGCCGGCGATCCGCTCAGCCTGCTCCTGGAGGCGGCGGTCGATCCCCTTGGCGACCTCGTCGGCCCGCGCTTGGCCAGCTTCCGCCGCCTGCTTGCCGGCCTGGGTGGCGTCCTGGACGGCCTGGGTCGCTGCCGCCACCCGGCTCTCGAGGGCTTTCTGCACCTCGTCGAGACGCTTGGCGAGGCCGTTCTCGGCGCTCTCGTTGGCCTTGGTGCGAGCCTCGATCTCGCTCTGGAGGGCCGCGAGCTTCTGGCTGAAGTCGGGCGCCGCCGCGCCCTTGTCCCCGGCGCTCTCCAGCGCCTTGAGGCGCCCGTCGAGGGCGGCGAGCGCCCCGGCATCGGCCGGGGACCCCTGCGCGGTCTTCACCTCGGCCGTGCCGTCGCGCCCCGGCTCCTCCTGCAGTGCCGAGACGCGCTGGTCGAGGGCATCGAGCCGCGCCACGAGATCGGCAGGCACCGCCGGGGCCTGGGCAGTGGCGCCGCCCTCCGCAGCCGGTGCGGCCCCCTCCGCCGCAGGGGCGGTACCGCCCGCCTTGCGCAGGGCGTCCTGGGCCCGCTCGTCGGCCGCCTTGGCGGAGGCCTCGGCCCGGCCGACGGCGTCCTTGAGGGGCTTCAGCGCCTGCTCGTCGGCGGCGATGCGCTTCTCGAGGGCGCCGAGCGCGTCCTTCGAAGCGAGCCCGGCCACCGTCTTGTCGAGCCCCGCGAGGCGCGGGTCGCTGCCGCGCTGGAAGGTCGTGACACCGTAGAGGAGACCCGCGCCGATCAACCCGCCGAGAAGCCCGGAGGCCGCCACGGCGCCGACGCCCGGCCCCGCCTTGGCGGCGGCCGGTGTGGAGGCACCGCTCGCAGGACCGGTCGAGGGTTTGGCCGCCGCCGGGCCATTGCCCGCCCCATCCGGCTTAGAGCCCGCCTTCCCGGCCTCGGACGGCTCGGACAGACGCTTGGCCTTCATGTCGAGGATCGGTCCCTCGGTCAGCGAGGCGGTCTCGGTCACGCGGGTCGGGCCGGAGCCCGGCCGGCCGTCCGTGGCCTTCGCGTCCGAAGTCTTGGAATCGGAGGACTTGGTATCGGAGAACTTGGTATCTTCGGGCTTCGTGCCGGTCGCCGGAGCTTCGGGCTTGATCGCGCTGCTGCCGGTGGCGCCGGCCTTGACCGGGTCATCCGCCTTCGCAGCGATCGGGCCCACGGAGGCCGGGGACGGGGGCACGGCGCTGCTGCCCGTAGCGCCCGGCTTCAGAGGCACGGCGCCGGCGGGCGAGAGCGAGGACGGACGGGGAGGCGCGCCCGACGACGTCCCGATCGGCGGCACCGCGGCGCCGGGCTTGGCCGCCTCGGAGGGTTTTGCGGGATCGGACGGCTTGGCGAGGTCCGACGGCTTGGCGAAGTCCGACGGCTTGGCAGGATCGGACGTCCTGGCGCCGACCGGCGGAACGGCGCCGCCCGCGAACGACCCGGGCCGGGGCGGCTCGCCGGGGCGCGCGTCCCGCGACCGATCGGACGGGCCGGCGGGTCCGCCGGGCAGCGCGCTGCTGCCGGTGGTGCCGGGCTTGAGCGGCTCGGATTTAAGCGGCTCGGACTTGCCCGGCACGAACTTACCTGGCTCGAACTTGCTGGGCTCCGGCTTGGCGAGCTCGACCGTCTTGGAATCGGGTTTGGCGGCTTCAGGCTTGGAGGCCGGCGGCGTGGCCGATGAGGGAGAGGCGGGGGAAGCGCCCTTGTTCGCGGGCTTCGGACCATCGTCCCTGGGTGAAGTCACGGGCGTCCACTCCCTTAAGCCGCCGTTCCGGCGTTGCCCTCCCATAGGAGGGTTTGCCGCCGCTATCCATCACAACATCGCCGCGTTTCCACCCCCGACTGAATGCAGCTTCCTCCCGATCAGGGAAGGCGCCGCTCAATCCGGGGCCGGAAGTCCGGCAAGGAGAGACTCCTCGCTCGGTCGCGCCGCCACAAAATGGGCCGCGAGGCCGAACTCGACCAGTCCCGCTTCCACATCCGGCGACAGGCAGTAATGCGCGAGCGCCCGAAACGCTCCGGCGAGCCCCGCCTCCCGGCACAGATCGGCCGCGATCCCGGCGCTGCGTCGGGAGAAGTGCAGCACCGCCCGCAGCGGTTCCCCCTCCCTGTCCAGTAAGGCGTGGGCCACCGCCTCGGGAAGCGCCGGCGCGGGGCGCGCGGCGTAGGCGGTCCAGGCCGCAACCCGGTAGCCCGCCGCCGCGAGGCTCGCTCCCGGCTCGGCCTTTCGGTCCTCGCCCGCGGCGTGGAGCAGGGCGCGGCCCGGCGGCAGGCTCGCGGCGACCAGCCGGGCGAGGTCGCCCGCGTCGCCCTCGGCGCAGACAATCCGGGTCAGGCCCGCGCGCCGGGCTCTTTCCGCGGTGCGCGCCCCCACCGCGAAGACCGGCCAGTCGGAGAATCCCGCCTCGGCTAGTGCGGCGACGGCGTTGCCGCTCGTCAGGATGACGCCGTCGAAGGGGCCGGCGGGTGGGGGCGCGCCCGTCGGGACGACGTGCAGCACCGGCGCGACCAGGGCGGAATGCCCCCCCGCCTCGAGGCGGCGCGCCGTGCGCGACGCGCCCGGTTCCGGCCGTGGCACCCAGATCCGCATCGGCCTCTCCCCAGGATGGCGTGACGCGCGAACCCGCATGTTTTCCCTGTCGGAACACGCCGATTCTGCGTAAACCGACTCCGCGCGACGGCGGAGACCGCCCCCCGTGTGCGGGGCGATCGAGGGCGCGCGCAAGCCCCGAGCACGCGATGCACCGAGCGGAGCCCCCGAAGAGCCGATGAAGATTCTCGGGATCGAGACGACCTGCGACGAGACCGCCGCCGCCGTGGTGGCGCTCGGCGAGGGCGAACGCGGGCACATCCTCGCCAACGAGGTTCTGAGCCAGATCGCCGAGCACGCGGCCTATGGCGGCGTCGTGCCCGAGATCGCCGCCCGCGCCCATGTCGAGGTGCTCGACCGGCTGATCGCCCGGGCGCTCCAGCGGGCCGGCACCGACCTCGCCGGCCTCGACGGCATCGCGGTCGCCGCCGGGCCCGGCTTGATCGGCGGCGTCCTGATTGGGCTCGTCACCGCCAAGACCCTGGCGCTGGTCGCGCGAAAGCCGCTCCTGGCGGTCAACCACCTCGAGGCCCACGCGCTGACGCCCCGGCTCACCGACGGGCTCGCCTTCCCCTACCTGCTGCTGCTGGCCTCCGGCGGCCACACCCAGCTCGTCGCCGTCAAGGGCGTCGGCGAGTATGTCCGGCTCGGCACCACGATCGACGACGCAATCGGCGAGGCCTTCGACAAGGTCGCGAAGCTCCTGGGTCTCGGCTATCCGGGCGGACCGGAGGTCGAGCGGCTGGCCGAGGAAGGGGATCCGGAGCGCTTCGCCCTGCCCCGCCCGATGATCGGACGCCGGGAGGCCGACTTCTCGTTGTCCGGCCTCAAGACGGCGCTGCGCCTCGAGGCCGAGCGCCTCGCGCCGCTCGCCAGCCGCGACGTGGCCGATCTCTGCGCGAGTTTCCAGGCCGCGGTGGTGGATGTGGTGGTGGACCGGGTGCGGGTCGCCCTGCGGGCCTTCGGCGGCGTCGCCGGCCACCCGACCGCCCTGGTGGCGGCGGGCGGGGTGGCGGCCAACGGCGCGATCCGTCGGGCCCTGGCGGCACAGGCCGGCGAGGTCGGTCTCGGCTTCGTCGCGCCGCCCCTGCCGCTCTGCGGCGACAACGGCGCCATGATCGCCTGGGCCGGGCTGGAGCGCCTGCGCCTCGGCCTCATCGACGACTTGACCGTGCCGGCGCGGGCCCGCTGGCCCTTCGCGCAGGCGCCCCAGGCGTCCTGAAGCGCGCCGCCTCCCGGCAGCGGGGGCGTCCCGACGCCGCGCACGACACGCAAAAAGCCCGGCCAGCGGCCGGGCTCTTTCGTGATTTTCCAGGACCCCAGGCCCACGACCATCCCCGGCCTCGCGAAAGGCCGGGGATGGCGCCGTCATGGGTGTGGAACCGCCGAAGCGGTCCGCATCCCGATCAGGGATTGCTGCCTTCGACGGCCGAGCGCAGCACCGGCGTCCAGCGGGCGACCTCGCTCTCGACGAGCTTCTGCAGGGCGACCGGGCCGGCCTCCTCGGTCTTCGGCACCGTGCCGCCGAGTTCGAGGATGCGCTTTGTGGCGTTCGGGTCCTTCACGGCGGCGTCGAGCGCGTCGACGAGCTTCTTGCGGACGTCCTCCGGCAGGCCCTTCGGAGCGAAGACCGCGTTCCAGGCGCTGACCTGGTAATCGGGCAGGCCCGCTTCCTTGGTGGTCGGCACGTTGGGCAGGCTCGGCGAGCGCTCCGGCGTCGCGATGGCGTAGGCCTTGATGGTGTTGCCGGCGATCTGCGGAGCGACGTTGACGATCTGGTCGGTCATGAAGTCGACCTGACCGGCCACGAGGTCGTTCAGGGCCGGGCCGGTGCCGCGATAGACGACCAGAGTCGGCTTGGCGCCGATGATCGAGTCGAACAGCACGCCGGTCGAGTGGGAGACCGAGCCGACGCCCGCATGGGCTTGGTTGATCGACGAGCCGCCGGACTTCAGCGCCTCGACGAGGCCCTTCAGGTCGGTGGCGGCCATGGTCTTCTTCGCGACGATGACGATCGGCGTTCCGGCGGCGAGCCCGATCGGGTCGAAGCTCTTGGCCGGGTCGTATTTCAGGCCCTTGAACAGCGCCGGAGCGGCGCCGTGCGTGCCCATATGGCCCATCATGATGGTATAGCCGTCGGGCGCGGATTGCGAGGCACGGGTGATGCCGGTGGTGCCGCCGGCACCCGCCACGTTCTCGATGACGACCTGCTGACCGAGCACCTTCGACATGGGCTCGGCAACGATGCGGGCGATGACGTCGGTCGGGCCGCCGGCCGCGAACGGCACCACCATGGTGATCGGCCGCTGCGGATACGAGTCGGCCCGGGCGGCGAAGGCCGTCATCGCCGCCAGGAATCCGAATGCGAAAGCCTTCTTCACTGTGTTCCCCCTTGATCGTTGAAGCGGCCTCAAACCTCAGGCCTCGGTGAAGACTTCGTCGCGGCTCTTGCGCAAGGATGGCAGCAGGGCGGCGGCGACGATCGCGAAGGCGATGATGAACAGGACGGCGCTGACCGGACGCTCGAGGAACACCATCGGATCCCCGCGCGAGAGCGTGAGCGAGCGGCGCAGATACTCTTCCATGAGCTTGCCGAGGACGAAGCCGAGCAGCAGCGGGGCCGGCTCGAACCCGAACTTGATCAGCAGATAGCCCATGAACCCGAAGAAGCCGATCATGATGACATCGGTCGGCAGCGAGTTGATGGAGTAGATGCCGATCGAGCAGAACATCAGGATTGCCGGGAACATCAGCCGGTAGGGCACCTTGAGCAGGCGCACCCAGACGCCGACGAGCGGCAGGTTGATGACCAGCAGCATCAGGTTGCCGACCCACATCGAGGCGATCATGCCCCAGAACAGCTCGGGGCTCTTGGTCATCACGCCCGGCCCCGGGATGATGCCGTGGATCGTCATGGCGCCGACCATGAGCGCCATCACCGCGTTCGGCGGGATGCCGAGGGTCAGGAGCGGGATGAAGGCGGTCTGCGCGCCGGCGTTGTTGGCGCTCTCCGGACCCGCCACGCCCTCGATGGCCCCGCGGCCGAACCGGCTCGGATCCTTCGCGAGCTTCTTCTCGATCGTATAGGCGGCGAACGGACCGAGCACCGCGCCGTTGCCGGGCAGGATGCCGAGGGTCGCACCGATGGCGGTGCCGCGCAGGGTCGCGGGCGTCGCCTGTTTCAGGTCGGCGAAGCTGGGCAGCAGCCGGCCGATGCGCTCGCGCATGACGTCGCGGGTCTCGGTGCTGTCGAGGTTGCGCAGGATCTCGGCGACGCCGAACAGCCCCATGGCCAGCACCGAGAAATCGACGCCGTCCGTCAGGAACGAGAACCCGAAGGTCATCCGCTCCTGGCCGGTCTCCAGATCGGTGCCGACGACGGCGAGCAGCACGCCGAGGAGGATCATGGCGACGGCCTTCAGGACCGAGCCGTGAGCCAGCACGATCGCGAAGGCGAGGCCCATCACCATCAGGGCGAAGTACTCCGCCGGACCGAAGATGAGCGCGAGCTGCGTCAGCGGCGCCCCCAACGCGGCGATCAGCAGGGTCGCCACCGTGCCGGCGAAGAAGGAGGCGATGGCCGCCGTGCCGAGCGCGATGCCGGCCTTGCCCTGGCGCGCCATCTGGTGGCCGTCCAGCGCCGTGACGACCGAGGTCGCCTCGCCGGGGATGTTGACGAGGATCGCCGTGGTCGATCCGCCGTATTGCGCGCCGTAATAGATGCCGGCGAGCATGATGAGGGCGCCCACCGGGTCGAGACCGAAGGTGATGGGCAGGAGCATCGCGATCGTGGCGATGGGCCCGACACCGGGCAGCACGCCGATCAGGGTCCCGACGAGGCACCCGAGAAAGCACAGGGCGACGTTCTGGAGGCTGAGCGCGACCGAGAAGCCGAGGCCGAGGTTTGAGACAAGATCCGGCACGGGGCCTGCTCCAGGGTCAGGTCGTCAGGGAATGGCGCGCGACGTCGACCGTCCCACGCTTGTGGGAGCGGCGCTGCAGGAGCATCAGCAGCAGCCCGAAGAGGGCGAGCGCGCCCGCCGCGATCCGCAGCATCGTGCGGGCCGGGATCGTACCGGTGAGGGCCTGCACCACCGCATTCGGGAAGATCGGGATCGGCAGGTTCAGCAGGTCGCCGAACAGGATCATGCAGCCTGCGGTCAGGAGGAGGGCCAGCGTCACGAGATCGAGGAAACGGGCCTCGTGCGTGGCGTAGCCGCCGACGATGACGGCGAGCGGGCCGGCGACGATGAGGCCGAGGCCCGGCGTCGTGATGCCGCCGAAGGGGAAGGGCCGGATCGTGATGGCGAAGAGCAGGATCGCCAGGATCACCACCACGGGCCCCCGCAGGGTGAAGGATTGCAGCGGCGCCCCGTCATGGGTGAAGCCGGCGACCGCCAGCGCGATGCCGCAGGCGATGACGCCGAGGGAGAGCCAGAACGGCATCAGACCCGGGCCGATGGCGCGGAGCGAACCGTATTCCAGATCGCTCGACGCCCAGATTCCGAACAATCCGAGCAGGATGAGGCCGATCCCGGCCACCAGGCTCTGAGGGGCGCGCACCACGCCGCGGCGGCGCTGCGCGCCGTCGAGGGGCCCGTCCATTCCGTATCCTCCCTGTCCCGTACCGCCCTCACAGGCGGGTTGCAGTGGTTCCTGCTTGCCGGACGCGTTGCAAACTCGCTTGTCCGGCATCGACCGCGGGTTCCGCGGTCCGTCATCTCTTTCTCACAAAACCCACCCCGCGCCATCATTGCGAGCGAGGAAAGATGAGGACATTCATGTCTTTGTAAGCGTCTTCAGTAGCACGTCCGGCAGCGGAGCGTGCACACGCCAAGCGCGAACCGAGCGGGGTCTCGGCCATCGGGACGGGGATCGTGGCCGCCCCACCGACATCGGCGGGGCGCGTCGGGCGCGGAGGGTCAGTCGGCCTGGATGCCGGCTTCCTTCACGACGGGCGTCCACTTGGCGATCTCGGCTTTGACGTGCTCGCCGAGCGCCTCGGGCGTCGAGGGGGAGACCTTCGCGCTGAAGGCCTTCATCCGCTCGGCGAGGCCCGGATCGGCCAGGGCCTTGGTCGCGGCGGCGTTGAGCACGTCGATGACCGGGCGTGGGGTCTTGGGCGGGGCGAACAGGGCGTTCCAGGTGTAGGTCTCGTAGCCCGGCAGACCCGCCTCGGCGATGGTCGGGACGTCGGGGAAGGACGCGGCGCGCTCCTTCGTCGTCACCGCGAGCGCCCGCAGGCTGCCGGCCTTGATGAATTCGGAGGCCGAGGGGAGGTTGTCGAACTGGATCGATACCTGACCGGCGACGACGTCGTTCAGCGCCGGACCGGAGCCGCGATAAGGGATGTGCTGCATCTGCACGCCGGCCATGCTCTTGAACAGCTCGCCCGAGAGGTGCAGCGGCGTGCCGACACCGGAGGAGGCGTAGTTGTACTTGCCCGGGTCGGCTTTGAGCAGGCCGATCAACTCCTTCACGTCCTTGGCCGGCAGCTTCGGATTGACGACCAGGACATTGGGCACCACCGCCAAAAGCGCCACCGGCGCGAAGTCGGTGACCGGATCGTAGGGCTTGCGCTTGAGGATCAGCGGGTTGAGCGCGTGGGTGGCGACCGTGCCCATCAGGATCGTGTAGCCATCGGGCTCCGCCTTCGCCACGCGCGCCGCGCCGACGTTGCCGCCCGCGCCGACCACGTTCTCGACGACGACCTGCTGGCCGAGGATCTCCGACATCTTCTGCGCGACGAGGCGCCCGACCACGTCGGTCGAGCCGCCGGCCGCGAAGGGCACCACCAGGGTGATGGGCCGCGTCGGATAGGCCGGCTGCTGTGCCAGACCCGCGTTCGGCAGGGCGGCCGCGACCAGGCCGCCGACGACGAGCGCCCGGCGCGAGAAACGTGAAAGGCCCATCCAACTGACTCCCGGGAGGTTTCTTGTCCGCTGCCGCGACTCACGGCACCGTGTCCGCGCATGAGGGGCATGAACCGGATGCAATGCAAGTCGAGCCCCATGCGGCGCGGAGGTCGAACGTTTCAGGATTTGCCCGCCGTCACCGGCCTCCGAACGGGTTCCCGCCTTGGCGTGCCGAGCCGCCGTATCGGCTGCGGTCCGGTCCGTGCCGGGCGGAGCATGGCGCTTTGCGGCGCCGATGACCTGTGCGTAAGACCTCGCGGATGATCGACGCTCCGCTCTCCGAAGGCTCCCCGTCCGGCGCTCCCGGCCGTCCGCTCCTCGTGCTCGCCTCGGCCTCGCCCCGGCGGCTCGCCCTGCTCCAGCAGGTCGGCATCGAGCCGGACGCCCTCCTGCCGGCCGACATCGACGAGACGCCGCGCAAGTCCGAATCGCCGCGCGAACTCGCCCGCCGCCTCGCCCGCGAGAAGCTGGCGGCGGCGCAGGCCGCGGCCCGGCGACGCGACGAACTGCGGACGGCCTATCTCGTCTCGGCCGACACCGTCGTCGCGGTGGGCCGCCGGGTGCTGCCGAAGGCCGAAACCCTCGACGAGGCGGCCGATTGCCTGCGCCTGCTCTCGGGCCGGGCGCACCGCGTCTATACCGGCGTCTGCGTGCTCTCGCCCAAGGACCGGCAGCGCGAGCGGATGGTCGAGACGCGGGTGCGCTTCAAGCGCCTCTCCAACCGCGAGATCGAGGGCTACCTCGCCTCGGGCGAGTGGCGCGGCAAGGCCGGCGGCTACGCCATCCAGGGTCTCGCGGGGGCCTTCGTGGTCAAGCTGGTCGGCTCGCACAGCGCGGTGGTCGGCCTGCCGTTGCACGAGACCATGAGCCTCCTGGAGGGCGAGGGCTTTCCGGTGCGCGGCGCCTGGGGCGCGGCCACGTGAGCGGCAAGACCGCGCCCGCCGGCGGACCCGCCTGCCCGATCTGCGGCAAGCCCGCCCAGGCCGAGACGAAGCCGTTCTGCTCGCCGCGCTGCGCCGATGTCGATCTCGGTCGCTGGCTCGGCGAGCGCTACGCCATTCCGACGCCCCTGGACGACGACGCCCGCCCTCCCCCCGAGGATGAGGACGACGGCGCCCGTTAGGCCCTCTCGCGAGGCCCTCTCCCGCGCCGGCAAAAAAGCCTCCGCCGGGAGCCGAAACGAGGCTGGACAGGCCCGCCGGGCTTCACTATACCCCCGCTCCGTCGCCAGCGCCCAGCGCGGCGGCCGATGCCCAGGTAGCTCAGTTGGTAGAGCATGCGACTGAAAATCGCAGTGTCGGCGGTTCGACTCCGTCCCTGGGCACCATTCTCCTGAGATCTTTGATCGTCTCGAGAAAGCGGCTCGTTCGGTAGGGCCCGTGCCATGCGCCCCGCGATCTCCCCGGCACCGCATTCGGCGCGTCCCCCGTGGCCGACGCGGCCCCCTGATCCCGAAGACGCTCAGGGCGATCGCCTCCGCCGGCTGGACAGCGGCGCCGGCAGCGCATTCCGTTCGCCCCGGTCCAACCGGCCGGCACGCCCGGCTCGGGCGAGACAGGGCCTCCCGGAAACGATCGGCCCCCGCGTGACTGCCCCCCGAAACCCGGGCCGGCCGTCCGATGGTGCGCGCCTGCCGCCGGGGACCGCGGCCCCCGATCGGCGGCATCCGATGGCCCCGTTCCCAAGTCCCCTTCCCGCTCACCCGTGCCGGAGGACGCCTTGAGCCAACCTCGCAAACGCCTGCATCTCGGCGCCTTCATGCGTCCCGTCGGCATCCACACGGCCTGGTGGCGCTACCCCGGCGGCTTTCCGGACGCGAATTTCAACCTCGACCATCTCGTGCGCTTCGCCCGCAAGCTGGAAGCGGGGCGGTTCGACGCCTTCTTCATGGCGGACCATCTCGCCGTGATGAACATGCCGATGGACGCGCTCAAGCGCTCGGCGACGGTGACCTCGTTCGATCCCCTGACGCTCCTGCCGGCCCTCGCCATGGTGACCGAACGGATCGGGCTGATCGCCACCGCCTCGACCACCTATAACGAGCCCTATCACGTCGCCCGCAAGTTCGCCTCGCTCGACCACATCTCGCGTGGCCGGGCCGGGTGGAACCTCGTCACCTCGAGCAATCCCGACGAGGCGCTGAACTTCGGCCGCGACGCCCATCTCGACCACGCGACGCGCTACGAGCGGGCGCGCGAATTCTTCGACGTCGTGACCGGATTGTGGGATTCCTGGGCCGACGACGCCTTCGTCCGCAACAGGGAGGAAGGGCTGTATTTCGATCCCGCCAAGCTGCACACCCTCGACCACCGGGGCGAATTCCTGACGGTGAAGGGCCCACTCAACGTGGCTCGCCCGGTTCAAGGCTGGCCGGTGATCGTCCAGGCGGGGGCCTCGGAGGCCGGGCGCCAGATCGCGGCGGAGACCGCCGAGGTGGTGTTCGGCTCAGCCTCTTCGCTGGAGGCGGGCAAACGCTTCTACGCCGACGTGAAGGGCCGGATGCCGCCGGTCGGACGCGATCCGGATTCCCTGAAGATCCTGCCCGGCGCCTTCGTCGTGGTCGGGGCCACCGAGGCGGAGGCGATCGAGAAGAAGGCGCGGCTCGACGCCCTGGTGCCGGTCGAGAGCGGGCTCGCCAACCTCTCCGTCAGGCTCGGCATCGACGCTTCCGGCTTCGATCTCGACGCGCCTCTCCCCGAAATCCCCGAGACCAATGCCAGTCGGAGCGGCCAGGCACAGATAGTCGACTATGCCCGCCGCACGGGGGCCAGCGTCCGCCACCTCGCCCAGCGGGTCGGCGGCTATGGCGGGCTGACCTTCGTCGGCACGCCGTCGCAGGTCGCCGACCGGATGCAGGAATGGCTCGAGGCCGACGCCTGCGACGGCTTCAACGTCATGTTCCCGTTCGTCCCCGAGGGGCTCGACGCCTTCGTCGACGACGTCGTGCCGGAATTGCAGCGCCGCGGCCTGTTCCGCACCGCGTATGAGGGCACGACGCTGCGTGACCATCTCGGGCTGAAACGGCCGGGCAACCGCTTCTTCGACGGCGCCTGACCGCCGCCTCAGCGGCGGTTGGTCAGCCCGTAGAGGGCGAACCCCGCGAGCGCCGCGACGCCGAGGGCGAGGAGCGGGTGCGAGCCGAGCCCGTCGGCGGCGGCCCAGCCGCCGCGCTTGGCGCTCTCGACGAGCGCCCAGCCCTTCAGGATGCGGGCGGCGCGGTTGCGGTTCTCCTCCCGGGTCGGGAGATGCACGACGTAGTCGTCGCCCCGGCGGTAGATGTCGATGCTGTTGCGGGCGAACCCCGCCCGCACGAGCCGAGCCTTGGCGGCATGGGCAGCCTCGCGGCTCGAAAAATCGGCTTCGACGCCGACGGTGTCGTGGGACATCTCCCCTCCTCGCGGATCACGGTTTCGGGAGGAGGAAGCCCGTCGCCGGCCCGTCGGTTCCGGGCGCCGCTCACGCGGCCCTGTCGGCCTCGCAGGCATCGATCCGCACGGCGCCGTCCGCGGTCAGCGAGCAGATCACCTCGGTGCCGTCCTCGAGGGCGAAGGCGTGGAACAGCCGCCGCTCCAGTTCCTCGAGACCCTCGCCGGGCAGATCGGCGATCGCATCGCGGGCCCGCTCTTCGATCTCGGGCAGGACGCCGCGGCTCTCGCCGATGTCCTGGGCGGACTTCGTGAGGATCACGTCGAAAGACATGGTCGCCTCCTTCAGCAACGATCCATCGGGCCGGGGAAAACAAGCCGGTCATGCGACTTTTTTGGGGCGGGCATCGTCGCGCCTCCGCACGGGCCCGGGAACCCGGCCCGGCGGGCCGGCGCGACGGGCCCCCACGCGCCGCGCCCCTGTGCCGCAGCCGGGTCGCGGGATGTTATCGCCGCATCCCCCGTGCGGATCGACGCCCGATCGCAGGAGAGTGGATGATTCGTCAGTCACTTAGCACGGCTGGACACCGTGCCGCCCGATCCCGTCCGGCATTTCCGTTCCGCGGGTCGACGGGACTACCCTCCTCCGTCCCTGGCCGCTTCCGGCCGGGCCAGGAGCCCGGGTCCGCATGAACCCCATCCTCGTCGTCGCTCTGATCTGCGCCTCCTCGGTTCAGGTCCCGGACTGCTCCCGCGAGACCGCCCTCGACGTCATCATCGGTCCGGCCAACACGCTTCAGGAATGCCTGATTCAAGGCCCGGTGCTCGCGGCGAGCGCGGGACCTGCGGACGCCAACACCTATGTGAAGACCCGCTGCGAGCGGCGCCGCTGATTTTACGAAGGGGACGACCATGGCCGATGAGGGCAAGGGGACGGTCGATCCGGCCCGGGCGGTGGAGATGCGGCTGCGGGCGCGCCTCGCCGTGGTGGAGCGGGCCGCGTGGTTCGGCTTCGTCGCGGCGATGCGCGCCGATCCCTCCGGAACGGAGGCCGCGATCGACGCCGAGCGGGCGCGGTGCCGCGAGGGGTTCGGCAGCGGCGCCTGGGCCCGGGACCTCACCACGGCCGAGCGCGCGCTCCTCGGGGACGAGGTCGAATCCGGCCTCGCCCGGCTCGTCGAGGACGCCCGCGCCGAGATCGAACCGGGCGCCTGAACGCCGCTCCCGGCCGGCCCGGCCGCGCCATCCTTTCGCCTTGCGGTCATGGCGGGATGGGTACAGTGTCCCCGCAAAATGGGCGCCGGTCGACTGGAAGGGCTCAGCCCCGTCGGCGCCGCAAGGAGCCCGCGACTGGTGATCATGAACGGATACGCCGCCCGCCGGAGCGCCTCGGCGCTCGCCCTGCTGCTCGCTGCCTCCGTGGCCGGCAGCCTGCCGGCCGCCGCCCTGCAGCCGCGGGAATCCTCACCGATCTCCGAATACGAGCCCGCGGAATCCCTCGAAGGCAACTTCCTCTCCGCCTACATCGCGGGCGCCTCGAAGGACACCGCCGCCGCCGCGAGCTTCTACCGCGAGGCCGTGAAGGGTGACCCGCGCAACGCCGAATTGCTGGAGCGGGCCTTCGTCTCGCTGCTGGCCGACGGCGCCATGACCGACGCGTTCCGGGCCGCCGAACGGCTCGCGACCCGCGAGGGCTCGAACGGGCTCGCCCACCTTGCCCTGGGCGTGCGCCAGCTCAAGGCCGGGCAGTTTTCCGCCGCGCGCCAGAGCTTCGGCCGCAGCGGGCGGGGCGCGGCCGCCGACCTCACCGCGACGCTTCTCACGGCCTGGGCCTATGCGGGCGCGAATGACGGCAAGCGCGCCAACGACACCCTGAACCGCCTGCGCGGCGAGCGCTATTTCAACGTCTTCCGCGACTACCATGCGGGCCTGATCGCCGCGCTGGTCGGCGACAAGGGCGAGGCCGAGCGCAAGCTGAAGGCGGCGTTCGAGGCGGACCACAACACCCTGCGCATCGTCGACGCCTATGCCCGCTTCCAGGCCGGCGCCGGACGGACCGACCTCGCCATCGACGCCTACAGCCAGTTCGAGAAGGTGATGCCGCGCCACCCGATGGTGGTCGACGCCCTCGAGAAGCTCAAGGCCGGCAAGCCGCTGACGCCGCTGATCAGCTCGGCCCAGGAAGGCGCGGCGGAGGTGCTCTACGGGCTCGGCTCGGCCGGCTCGACCCAGGGCGACGAGCTGCCCGCCGTGGTCTATCTGCGCCTCGCCCTCTACCTCGCCCCCGAGCACGCGGTGGCGCGCCTGACCCTCGCCGACACCCTCGACCGGATGAAGCAGGCGGAGCGCTCCAACGAGGCCTACGCCCAGATCCCGGCCAGTTCGCCCCTGAAGCTGAATGCCGACATCCAGGTTGGCCTCAACCTGGAGCAGATGGGCCGCGGCGACGAGGCTCTGGAGCACCTGAATACGGTGCTCAAGAGCAACCCGGACAACATCGACGTCATCTCCGCCCTCGGCAACGTGCAGCGCTCGCGCAAGAAGTTCCCCGAGGCCGCCGAGACCTATTCCCGCGCCATCAAATTGGTCTCCGCCGACAAGGAGGCCCAGCACTGGACGCTGTTCTACTTCCGCGGCACTGCCTTCGAGCGGGCCGGCGACTGGCCGAAGGCCGAGGCCGACCTCAAGAAGGCGCTCACCCTGCTGCCCGTGACCCAGCCGAACGCCAAGGCGCAGGTACTCAACTACCTCGCCTATTCCTGGGTCGACCGGAACATGAACATCGACGAGAGCTTCAAGATGCTGAAGCAGGCCGTCGATCTGTCGCCCCGCGACGGCATGATCATCGATTCCCTCGGCTGGGCCTATTTCCGCCTCGGCCGCTGGGACGACGCCGTGCGCGAGCTGGAGAAGGCAGTCGAGCTGAAGCCGGGCGATCCGACCATCAACGACCATCTCGGCGATGCCTATTGGCGCACCGGCCGCCGGCTCGAGGGCAAGTTCCAGTGGCAGCACGCCAAGGATCTGAACCCCGAGCCCGACGATCTGGTCAAGATCAACGCCAAGCTGAAGGACGGCCTGCCGGAGCTCGACAAGCCGACCGCTACCGCCGAGAACCCCCAGGCGCCCGCCGATCCGGTGCCCGCGCCCGTGGCGGCGCCCCACAACCCGCAGAATCCGGAACTGCCGAAGGGCGCCCCGGCTCCGAACGAGCCCCCGGGTTCGGCGGACAGGAAGCCCGGCGGCTGAACCCGGGCCGATCCCCCGCCGGGTCGGGCGGCCCCGATCCGATGGATCGGGCTGTCCCCGACCGGTCGGGAACGGCGCGGGTCAGGATCAGTAGCGGGCCGTGATCGCGCCGCGCTCCACGGCGCAGGCGCCGGCCACGGGCCCGACGACGAGGTCACCCTGGCGCGGATTGTTGAGGGCGAGCGGCCCCGTGTCCTTGCGACCGAAGAAGCCGCCGCCGAGCTGCGGCTCGAAGAACCCGTCTCCGAACGCGATGTAGCAGCGGTCGATCACCGCCACCGTGCCGTAGCTCGCCCGGAACGCCGCCGCCTCGGGCCCGGCCCCGCGCCCGCAGGTCAACGCCACGTCGATACGGCCCGAATCCCGGTAGCGGATCGATTGCGAGCGGCGCGGGCCCACCGCGACCCAGGGGCCGCCGTCTCGGCTGACGAGGGCGGTGTAGCCGGAGCGGTTGATGATCTGCCGGGTGCAGCCGGCCTCGGCCGAACCCGCCGCGATCAGGCCGCCGAGCGTCGCCGCGATCCCGGCCGCAATGCTCAAACCCCGCATGGTGCTTCTCCCTCGCCGGCCCGGCACGGCCACGCTCGGGCCGTCAACCGGGCGCGGGCCGCGAGCGTTCCACGCCCCATGAGAGGCGATCACGCCACCGGCCGGACCGGATGGCCGAAAAGGGCGGCGAAGTGGGCGCGAACGAAGGCGCCGGGGCCGGGCGATCGTCCCGGACGAGCCCGTGCTAGAGCTCGATCGGTGCGGCCCGCCTGTGCGAAACCCGCCTCCGAACACCCGGCCGAAGAGACCCCGTCATGAGTGCCATCCCCCACGATTCCGCGCCCACCGACGCGCTGCTGTTCTCGGTCGATGCGGCGGGGATCGCCCGCATCACCCTCAATCGCCCGCAGGCGCGCAACGCGCTGACCTTCTCGATGTACGAGGGGCTGATCGCCCTGTGCGAGCGGCTTCAGGGCGACTGCTCGGTCCGGGCGGTGATCCTCACGGGCGCGGGCGGGAAGGCCTTCGCGGCGGGCACCGACATCGCCCAGTTCCGCGGCTTCGCCACCGGAGCGGACGCCATCGGCTACGAGCGCTTCATCGATCGGGTGCTGGACGCGATCGAACGGCTGCCGATGCCGACCATCGCGGCGGTGGCCGGGGCCTGCACGGGCGGGGGCGCCGTCATCGCGGCGACCTGCGACCTGCGCATCGCCACGCGGGACGCGCGCTTCGGCATCCCGATCGCCCGCACCCTGGGCAATTGCCTGTCGCCGCGCACGCTGGGGCGGCTCGCCGCCCTGATCGGCCCGGCCCGGGTCAAGGAAATCCTGTTCACCGCCCGCTTGGTGGAAGCCGAGGAGGCTCAGGCGATCGGCCTCGTCCACGAGATGGTGGCGGACGGGCCGGCCCTGGAGGCCCGCGCGACCGAACTCGCGACCCTGATGGCGGGCCATGCCCCGCTCACGCTCCAGGCCACCAAGGAAGCCCTGCGCCGGCTCGCCGCCAACGACCCCGACCAGTCTGGGGACGACCTGATCGCGCGATGCTACACGAGCGATGATTTTCGCGAAGGCATGGAAGCCTTCCTGGCGAAGCGCCCGCCGAACTGGACGGGGCGCTGAGGGAGCGCGCTCCCGGCACCCGGACCCGGGCGGCGGAGGCCGGCGCTCGGGACACCGCCGGGATGGCTCAGGATCGCGGACGGACCCGTCCGGATCCGGGACGATGTCCTGACTCTCCCGGTCCTAGCTCTCTTCGCCGTAGGTCGCCGCGATCACCGGCTTCTTCGAGCGGATGTGTTTGCGCATCAGCGCGGCGAGCGCATCGCCGTTTCGGTCGCGTAGCAGCGGGATCATCCGCTCGTGCTCGTCGACGGCCCGGGCCCATTGCTCGTCGGTCTGATGGGCCGAATAGCGGGTGCGCTGGATGCGGCCGGTCAGGCCGATATAGAGGCTGCGCAGCTTGGCGTTGCGACTCGCCAGCATGATCGCCTCGTGGATCTCCCGGTTGAGCCGAAAATACTCGGCCTCGTGGCGTCCCCGCCAGGCGACCATCATCGCCTCGTGCCGCGCCTCGATGGCGGCCAACTCGGCCTCGGTGATGACCCGGCAGGCGATGTCGCAGGCGGTCGCCTCCAGCCCGGCGACGACCTCGATCATCTCCTCGAGTTCGGTGCGGGAGATGCTGGCGACCCGCGCCCCGCGATTCGGGAGCAGCTCGAGCAGCCCTTCGGTTGCGAGGATCTTGATGGCCTCGCGAAGGGGCGTGCGCGAGATGCCGAAGCGCTCGGTCAGCTCGCTCTCATTCACCCGCGCGCGCGGTTCCAGCTCGCCGTCGTTGATCAGCTCGCGCATGCGGTCCGCCACCTCATCGTGGAGGTAGCGGCGGCTGATCCCGATACTGGGCTCAATTCTATTCATCGACAAGTCAAATCATTCTTGAAGGCGAACCATTGCGTCTCAACGTCTAGGCATCGATCCGCCTTCTGTCGAGACTCCGGACTCGTGCCGACTTCGTGAGTCACACGAAAAGCTTGACATTTCTGCCCCGCCTTACACGGGCCCCGACCCTAGCACGGGCTTGGCACGGATCGTATTTTTAATGCACATTCAACGCCATCGAAGGCCGACGGCCGCGACCGAGACCCCGCATGATCGACCTGTACAGCGACACCCAGACACGGCCGACGCCCGGCATGCGCGAGGCCATGGCCCGCGCCGAGGTCGGCGACGAACAATCCGGATCGGACCCGACCACCAACGCCCTGTGCGAGCGCGTGGCGGCCCTCCTGGGCATGGAAGCCGGGGTGTTCATGCCCTCGGGCACGATGTGCAACCTCGCCTCGATCCTGGTCCATACCCGCCCCGGCGACGAGATCATCGTCGACGATCAGTCCCACATCTACAACACCGAGGCCGCGGGCTCGGCGGCGATCGGCGGCGTCTCGGTCCGAGCCCTGCCGACGCGGGTCGGCCTCTTCACCCTGGCCCAGGTCGAGGCGGCGATCCGCCCGCCCCAGCGCACGGCGCCGCGCTCCGCCCTGGTCTCCGTCGAGCAGACCACGAGTTTCTCCGGCGGCACGGTCTGGGACGTGGCGGAGATGCGGCTCATCCGCGACTACGCGCAGGCCCGGGGCCTCAAGGCGCATATCGACGGGGCCCGGCTCCTCAATGCGGTCACCGCGACCGGGATCCCGGCGGCGGACTACGCGGCGGGCTTCGACAGCGTCTGGATCGACCTCAGCAAGGGACTCGGCTGCCCGGTGGGCGCGGTGCTGTGCGGCTCGGCCGCCTTCGTCGAGGCGGCCTGGCAGTGGAAGTACCGCCTGGGCGGCGCCATGCGCCAGTCGGGCGTGCTCGCGGCGGCCGGCCTCTACGCCCTGGACCACCACATCGCGCAGCTCGCCGAGGACAATGCCAACGCGGCTTGGCTCCATCGAGCCATCGCCGATGCGCCGGGCCTGAGCTTCGACCCGACGGCGGGGCAGTCGAACATCCTGTGCTTCACGGTTGACGGGCTCGGCGTCACCGCTTCGGCCTTCGCCGCCGCCTGCCTGGAGGACGGGGTCCGCATCCGGGCGCTCGGCCCGCGCCAGATCCGTGTGACCGCCAATCTCGATGTCGACCGCGCCGGCATCGAGCGGGCCGCCACGGTCATCCGGGCACGGGCGAGCGCGTTCGCCACGCGCGCCCGGACCTAGACCGGTCCGCGATACGCTCCTCGCGCAGGGGTCTGGACGCGGCGTGCATGGCTCGCCGCGTCATCGCCGATCCCTATTTCTTGTCGAGGTCCTGGGCCATTGTCAGGTGCGCGTCGAGATGGGGCTTGTGCTTGGCGGCGAAGGCCTTGAGCTCCGGATTGTCGCCGCCCTCGGCGTAGCGCTTGTAGAGGTCGGTGGCGTTCTTGTGCCCCGTCACCTGATCGTCGTGGTACTGCTTGGTGAAGTCCGCGCCGTTCAGACCCTTCAGCTTGTCGAGTTTGGCCTGGTGGGCCGAATCGAGCGCGGTCGGCAGCTCGGCCTTCACCTTGCCGCCCTGGAGGAGGGTCTTCATCTCCTGCGAGACCTTGCGGTGATCCTCGATCATCTTGCGAGCGTAGGCCTTGGTCGGCTCATCGGCGCGCTCGACGGCGAGTTCGCTGGTCTGGATCTCGAACAGGTCGCTGATCGCGGCCTGCGTGACGAAATCCTGGGTCGAGGGGCTGACGCCGATCAGGGAATTCACGCCGGTCTTCTCGCCGACGGACTGGGCCTGTCCGGGACCGGCGGCTCCGAGAAGGAGCAGGCCGGCGATGGCGGCGGTGGACGTTCTCATGGGGCTCTCCTGGCGCGGCGCCTGGACGGGTGGTGGGAACCGGGGGGCCCCCTCCCGGTTCCTGACACCGCCGCGGGCCGAGCCTATTCGCCGCAATCGGCGGTCTGCCGGGCGAGCCAGTCGATCACGCTGGAGAGCGCCTTGCGCTCGCTGCCGCCCGCCGCCAGAGACGCCTCGTAAGCCGCGATCTGGCCGTCGGCGCTGGAGCCGCACGACACGATGGTCAGGGCGTGTGCAACCTGCGCGGCGCAGCCCAGCGCCGCCGCATCCTCCGCCGCGAGGTCGAGCAGTTGCTCGACGAGGCGGAGCATCGGCACCGCCTCCTCCGTCGCCGGGTCGATGAGCGCGGCATGGACCCCGTCGCGCTGGGCCCGCCACAGATTCTCCATCGCGAAGCCCCGCGCGGCGCCGCTCGGCGGGGGGGCGAGGTCCGGCCGGCGCACGCAGAGGCGCACGAGGCAGCGGTAGAGCGCGGCGATCGCCAGGGTGTCCCGCAGGCGGGTGCAGCTGTCGGCGACCCGCAATTCCAGGGTCGGATAGCGAACGGAGGGGCGGATGTGCCACCAGAGATGGGTCGCATCCTCGATGGCCCCGGTCCGGGTCATGACGCGGACGTAGCGGTCGAAATCGGCGGCATCCGTGAAGGATTCCGGCAGGCCCGTGCGCGGCAGTTCGGCATAGGCCCGCAGGCGATAGCCGGCGAGCCCGGTGCGGTGCCGATCGTAGAACGGCGAGGAGGTCGAGAGGGCGAGCAAGACCGGCAGGTAGGGCGTGAGCCGGTTGATCAGGGCGATGCGCGCGTCGGGCTCGGGCACCTCGACATGGATGTGCAGGCCGCAAACGACGGAGCGGCGTCCGACCATCTGCAGGTTGTCGATCATCTTGCGGTAGCGCAACGTCGCGGTCTCGCGCTGCTTGGCCCAGATCGCGGTTGGATGGGTGCCGGCGGCGAAGACCTTCAAACCGTGCTCGCGCCCGATCCGGCCCAGGCTCGTGCGCAGCCGGGCCAGCGCCTCGTGGGTCTCCGCGAAGCTCACCGACGGCTGCGAGCAGATCTCGGCCTGGTTCTCCAGAAGCTCGCGCTCGACACCCTCCAGGCGATGGCCGGCCGCCCGGTGGAACGCCGCGACCGAGCCCTCCGGCGCCGCCCGGGTGCGGGCCGTGGCCAGGAACAGCTCTTCCTCGATGCCGAACCGGTACTCGTGGGCCATCGCGCGGTCACCTTCCTGCCCGGCGATCCGCCCAGGCCGGTCGAGTGGCAAGCAATCCTGCGCCCAGTCCGGCTGCGCGTTAACGTACGATGCGATCGAGGCGGTTGTTCACGAAGAAATACAGCTCCCGGGCCCCGGGCTCGGCATAGAGCACCTGCACCTCGCGGCCGGCGCGACCCTCCCCGACCAGCACGTCGGTCGGCGGTCGCCCCTTGAGCCGCACCAGCGCGCACTCGCCGATGCCGGGCTCGATCGCCGTGGCCGTGCCGGGATCCGTCGCGGTGCAGGCCCCGCTTCCGTCGAGGACCGGGCCGACAAAGGCCGGCGCCGCGGGCGGGGCGATGCGCGGCGCCGGCGGAGCCGCGACGGGGGCCGCCCGCTCGGTGGCCGTGCAGGCCGAGAGAGCGAGGGCCGCGATCAGCGCCGGGACGAGCCTCACGGGGTCGGTCGGTCGCGCTCGAGCGCGGGGCCCTCACCCGCCGCGCTGCCGTCCGAGCGCGCCTTCACGGCGCGGGCGAACAGGTCCGCCGCGTCGTCGTGGAAGGCTTTTCGCGAGTCGGGCCGAGTGTAGAACATGTGGCCGCCGGGATAGACCGAGAGCGTGAGCCGGTCGGCCGCGCCGTAGACCGGCATCTGGTCGATCAGCATCTTCGAGGCGAAGTAGGGCGTCACGAGGTCCGTGAAGCCGTGGACGACGAGGACCCGCAGGGTGCCGTCGAGCGCCAGGACATCCTTCAGGGCGCCCATGGCCTCCGGAGCGGAGCGGCCCGAGCCCCAGCTCCAGCCGCGATTGACCGCGTTGTTCAGGAGTTCGTAGCGCATGGTGTCGATGCGCCAGCCGAGACGCTCGGCGTAGAGGCGCACCATGGCGCCGGTGAGGGGGGCCTGGAGGGCGGTGAGCACCGGATCCTCGAAGCCCGAATGCGCCGAGGTCGGGTCCGGGTCCCAGCCCGTCACCCCGGTGTCGTAGGCCGAGGCGACCCGGCCGGCGGCGCGGCCGATCTCGCGCTGGTAGCTGCCCGCACTGAGCCGTCCGGCCTGCCGCCGCACGGTCTCGGGGTCGAGGCCGGTCAGCGCCGCGACGCGGTCGGTGAGGCGCGCCACCGCCTCCGGGTCGGAGGGGCCCTTGAGCAGGTCGGCGAGATAGGCGCCCGAGGCATAGGCCTCGGCGTCCCGCATCAGGGCGCGCGTCGGTGTGGCGCCGGTGCGCTCGAGGGCGGCGGCCGCGAAGGAGGGCAGCCGGGTCACGAAGCCCCAGGGCGTGGTGCGGGGCGTCTGCAGCCACGCGAAGTCGAGCACCGGCGAGAGCAGCACGAGGCCCGACAGGCCGATGCCGACATCGTCCTGGAGCTTGCGGGCGATGAGCGGCCCGCGGAAGCCGCCATAGCTCTCGCCGACGAAGAATTTCGGCGAGCCGAGCCGGTCGTTCTGGCGCAGGTAGCGGGCGATGGCGGCAGCGAGGATCGAGGCATCCGCATCGACGCTCCAGTACTTCTTGCCGTCCCCGTCGGCGGCGCGGCTGTAGCCGGTGCCGACGGGGTCGAGGAAGACGAGGTCGGTGAAGTCGAGCCAGGTCGAGGGGTTCGGCTGGAGAGCGAGGCTCTGGGACGGGCTGATCGTCGGCCCGTCGGTCGGCAGGCGCCAGGGACCGATCGCACCGATGTTGAGGAAGGCCGAGGACGCCCCCGGCCCGCCATTGACCGCGAAGGTCACGGGGCGCGACGCGACCTCCTCCGGCTTGCCGGGCCGCTGATAGGCGATGAAGGCGATCTCGGCCTGGAGCTTGCCGTCCTCGTCGACGAGGGCGAGGCTGCCCGCGGTCGCCTTGAAGGCGAGCGATCCCCCCCCCGGCAGGGTCAGGCTGTGGTCGGTGGTGGAATCGGGTGGCAGGCGCCGGCCCTCGCGCTCCGGAGCCTTGCGGGCCTGGCCCTGCGGGGGGCCGGACTGGGCGAGCCCGGGCACCGGGGCGAGGCCCACGGTCAGGGCGAGGAGCCCCGCGAGGCAGGCCCGGGCCACCCGCGACGGGCAGGGCTTGGTCGGTGGCATCATGGGCTCGTGTCCGATCCTCGATCGCGCGTCCCCGGCCCCTCGGCCGGCGACCCGTCGCCTCACGCCTTCTTGGTCCAGCGCCCGCTCTCGTCCTGCTGCCAGTAGGCGACCGCGTGGCCGGCCTGCTTGGCGCCGCGCCACTGCTCCCGGGCATGGAGCAGCGCGTCGGTGTCGGTGCCGTCGAACAGGATGCAGATGCGCGCGTAGCCGCTCGCATCCTCGGGCAGTTCGGCGCCTTCCACGAGGAAGCGGATCGACGCACCGTTGGGGTTCACGTCGCGCAGCGTCAGCACCACCGGCTGCGTCGCCGCATCGGTGTCGCGGTCGGTGCCATGGGGGAGGAAGCTCTCGTCCGCGTAGGTCCACAACCCGTCATCGAGGGCCTGGAGCCGCTCCTCGCTCACCGCCTGGATAGCCGCCTGCCAGCCGCGCTCCAGCGATTTCTCGAGGAGGCTCGGCAGCACCTTCTCGAGGGGCTGGCGCTGGAGGTGGTAGAACAGGATCTCGGTCACGGCCCCCTGATATAGCGCCCGCGCCCGTCGGCACAGCGCGGACGCAGCGTCGCGGGCGCCGAAGGTTTGCGGCCGGGCCTTCCGGCACCGTCGCCCCGGCGGAGACGATTGTTCTGAACAAAGCCGTCGACCGTGGGGTTCGCTCCTCCGACACTCATCAGGGATGGACACCATCATGCGAACCACCACGATCGCCCTCGCCGCCTCGCTGACCCTGGCCCTTTCGGGCGCCGCCCTCGCGCAGACCGGCACGGCGCCGGGCGCGGGTGCCGCCGGAGGCAGCGCGCAGGACAACATGAACAACCCCGGCAGCGTGAAGAGCAATTCCGAGAAGGGCATGGAGCGCGCGACCGGCTCGGCCACCGGCGGCACGACGGGCTCGACCGGAACCGGCATGGCCCCGGGCGCCCCGGGCGCGGCCGGCGGCACCACCGGCGGCAACATGGGTGCGAGCGGCGCAGGCGGCGCCGCCGGCCGCTAAGCGAGTCCGTCACGAATCGCACGGGGCCGGGGATCACCCGGCCCCGTGCCCACGACCCTGCGCGATCGTCAGCCCGGCTCGATCAGATGCGGCACGAACAGGGCGCCGTCCCCGGTGATCGGGCCCTCGCTCTCCCGGATGCACAGGCCGGCGGGCGCATCGCCGACCATCCAGGCGCCGACGAGGGGGCGCCGGCCGTCGAAGGCCGGCAGTTCGGCGAGCGCCTGCCGAACGAAGCCCTCGGCGCCGTAGGGCCCCTCCGCCCCGGCGATCCGCAGGTCCCCGGAAAACATCTCGATATTGGCGCCCTCGCGGGACAGGAGCGGCTTGCGCACGTAATCGCCCGCGAGCCCGGCACAGGCCGGGTCGTCCTCGAAGAAGCAGGGCAACAAGTTCGGATGCCCCGGGGCGCGGGCCCAGAGATGGGCGAGCAGCCCCTTGTTCGAGAGCACCATCTTCCAGGGCGGTTCGAGGAAGCGCGTCGATGCGGCGCCGATGGCCGCCCCGAAGGCATCGCGAAACGCCCATTCCCACGGATAGAGCTTGAACAGGGTGGCGAGCGGGCGCTCGTCCGGCCCGCAGAAGGCGCCGTCGGCGCGCAGGCCGATCTGGGCGAGGTCGAGGAGGATCGTGGCGCAGCCCGCCTGAACGGCGCAGTCCTGAAGGTAGGCGGCGGTGCCGATGTCTTCCGGGGCTGCCGCCTCCGCGGCGAACCCCGTGAGACCCGCAGGCGCCAGCCGTCGAAGCCGGTCGATCAGCCGCTCGTGGACCGCGTTGAACTGGTCGCTGCCCGGCGGCAGGCGCCCGTCCCGAAGCCCCTCCTCCAGCCAGAGCCACTGGAACACCGCCGTCTCGTAGAGGGCGGTCGGCGTGTCGGCATTGTACTCCAAGAGCTTGGCCGGGCCGGTTCCCCCGTAGGAGAAATCGAGCCGCCCGTAGAGGCTCGGATCGCCCCGGTGCCAGCTCTCGCGCACCGCGTCCCAGGCGGATTCGGGAATGCGGAGCGAGGCGAGGATGCGCTCGTCCGCGACGGCGGCGGCGGCGAAATCCAGGCAGAGGGCGTGGAGGTCCCCGGCCGGGCCCTCGATGTCGTCCTCGATCTCACGGAGCGTGAAGGCGTAGGCGTGGCTCTCGTCCCAGTAGGGCGCGCCGTCGATCGTGTGAAAGGTGAAACCGGCCTCCTGCGCCCGCGCGCGCCAGTCCGGGCGCTCGCCGATGGGGATGCGGCGCATCAGGAGCCGAACGAGGAGAAGCTCTTGCCGCTCCCGCCGAAGCCGCCGAACGCGGTCTTGCCCTTGGACGCGACGAGTTTTCCCGACGAGGCCGAGCCGCCGGACCCCGTCGAGACCCTCGAGCCGGAGCCGGTGCAGTAGCTGCCGCCATGCCCATTATGCCCGCCATGGCCGCTGGCGTGATCGTAGACGGGCTCGGGCGTCACGCCCTGCGCGGCCGAGCGGCCGATCATGTAGCCGGCCATGCGGGGCACGATGCCTTGCGGGCCGGTCGCCGTCGCGTCGGTGAGGCAGCGGAAGCTGCCGTGGTGGCGCGCGCAGGCGTCCAGCGTGTCGTAATGCGGTGCCGTGCGCGGATAGGCGGCGCGGGCGGTGGCGTATTCGCTGCGGCACGCGTCGGCCGGGCGGATCCCCTCGGCGGCGCAGGCCGCGGGATCGGGATAGACCAAGACGTCCTTGGACGGGGCGGTCCGGGTCAGGCTGCCGAGGCCGAGGGCCGCGAGACCGGCGCCCGCCACCAGCATCGTCGAGACGGTCTGCGAGCGCTTGGTCGCGGCGCGCTCGGTCGCTGCGACGGTCCGGGCGCGGGGATCGCCGTCGCCCACGGCCTCAGTAGCTCATGCAGGCGGCGTTCAGCAGCCCGGCCGCCAGCGAGGCCGCGCCGAGCAGCACCGCGGGCGCCGTCTCGCCCGCGTCGATGCGGCGCGACAGGTCCGGCAGAAGCGGGCGCATCAGCCAGTAGATGACGACCTGGACCACGAGGGCGACGAGCCCCCAGACCACGCAGTCGAGAAGCGAGCCGGCGTAGCGGATCGCCGCCGAGAGCGGGATGGCGTAGCCGAGGAGGCTGCCCCCCAGCGCCAAAGCCGCGGCGAGGTTGCCCTGCCGCACCAGGGCGATCTCCCGATGCGCCGTCGCGGTGAGGTAGGTCGCGAGGTAGAGCGCCGTCAGGGCCAGCGAAACGGCGAAGTAGGCCAGGAAGGCGGGCAGGCCCGCGAGGGAGGTCACGGGCGTGCGGTCTCCTAGAGCATCGGTCCGATAGGTGGGAACCGGCTTTCGGAAAAAAGCCGATGCGGCACAAGAACCTAGCGCATCGTCCTGGATACGATATCCAGGACGATGCGCTAGACCAGGCGGCTCTGCTCGACCGCGGCGGCGACGAAGCCCTTGAACAGCGGATGCGGCTCGAAGGGGCGTGACTTCAGTTCGGGATGGAACTGCACGCCGATGAACCAGGGATGGCCCTCGTGCTCCACGGTCTCCGGCAGGAGGCCGTCCGGGGAAAGGCCGGAGAAGCGCAGGCCCTTGGCCTCCAGGCACTCCCGGTAGGCCATGTTGACCTCGTAGCGGTGGCGGTGGCGCTCGGAGATTTCGGTGTCGCCGTACATCTGCGCGATCTTGGTGCCGGCCTGGAGCGTCGCCCCATAGGCGCCGAGCCGCATGGTGCCGCCGAGATTGCCTGCCGCCGCGCGCCGCTCCCGCTCGTTGCCGCGCATCCATTCGGTCAGCAGGCCGACCACCGGCTCGGCGGTCTCGCCGAATTCGGTGGAGTTGGCGCTCGCGATGCCGGCGAGGGAGCGGGCCGCCTCGATCACGGCCATCTGCATGCCGAAGCAGATGCCGAAATACGGAATGCGCCGCTCGCGGGCGTAGCGGGCCGCCTGGATCTTGCCCTCGGCGCCGCGCTGGCCGAACCCGCCGGGTACGAGGATGCCGTGCAGGCCTTCGAGGAACGGCGCCGGGTCCTCGCGCTCGAACACCTCCGCCTCGATCCAGGCGAGGTTGACGCGGACGTTGTTGGCGATGCCGCCGTGGGTCAGCGCCTCGGTGAGGGATTTGTAGGCGTCCTTGAGGCCCGTATACTTGCCGACGATGGCGATGGTGACCTCGCCCTCGGGGTTGCGCACCCGCTCCAGGATCCGCTGCCAGCGGTCGAGCTTCGGCTCCTGGGACGGCTCCATGCCGAAATGGGCCAGGATCTCCCGGTCGAGGCCGGCCTCGCGGTAGGAGAGCGGCACGGCGTAGATCGTGTCGACGTCGCGCGCCTCGATCACCGCGCTCTCGCGCACGTTGCAGAACAGCCCGAGCTTGCGGCGCTCGTCCTGCGGGATCGGCCGGTCGCAGCGGCAGAGGAGGATGTCGGGCTGGATGCCGATGGAGCGCAGCTCCTTGACGGAGTGCTGGGTCGGCTTCGTCTTCAGTTCGCCGGCCGAGGGGATGTAGGGCAGCAGCGTGAGGTGCAGGTAGCAGACGCTGCCGCGGGGGCGCTCCTGGCCGATCTGGCGGATCGCCTCGAAGAAGGGCAGGCCCTCGATGTCGCCCACCGTGCCGCCGATCTCGACGAGGACGAAGTCGTAATCGTCGTTGCCGTCGAGGACGAAGGCCTTGATGGCGTTGGTGACGTGGGGGATCACCTGGATCGTGGCGCCGAGATAGTCGCCGCGCCGCTCCTTGGTGATGATGTCGAGATAGATGCGCCCCGTGGTCACGTTGTCGGCCCGGGAGGCCGGCAGGCCGGTGAAGCGCTCGTAATGGCCGAGGTCGAGGTCGGTCTCGGCGCCGTCGTCGGTGACGAAGACCTCGCCGTGCTGGGTCGGGCTCATCGTGCCCGGATCGACGTTGAGATAGGGGTCGAGCTTGCGCAGGCGGACGCGATAGCCGCGGGCCTGGAGCAGCGCCGCGAGGGCCGCGGAGGCGAGACCCTTGCCCAGGGAGGATACCACGCCGCCGGTGATGAAGACGTACCGCGTCATGGGCTTTGGTCCATAAAGGGGCTCGAGCGATTCGCCAAACCACAACGGTTACCGCGCCCCGCCGGCCGTGCGGGACGCGGCACGGGCCTGCGGGCCCCGCGCCGTCGCGGACGTGTCTTTAGAAATGCTTGCCCTGTCGGCGGGCGCCGCCAGGGGCTCCGCCGTCTTTGGCGGCGGTTCAGCGCGATTGCGGCGCTTCCGGAGTCGAAGGCGCCGCTTCGGGGGTCGAAGGCGCCGCGGCGGGCGGGGTGGTCTCGGCGGGCGCGGTCGGAGCCGGCGCGGCGGGCGAGCCGCCCTGCGGCACCGTCGCCGGCGCGCCCGGGGCAGCGCCGCCGCGGAGGGTGTCGAGCAGGTTGTCGGCGGTGACCGGCTTGTCGGGCTGGGGCGCCTGCCCCTGCTGCGCGGTGCCGTCGAGGATCGAGCGCGGGGCCGCCGTGCGATGGGCCATCACCGCCAGCGCCATGCTGGTGGTGAAGAACAGGGCGGCCAGGATCGCGGTGGCGCGGGTGAGCGCGTTCGCCTGGCCCCGGCCGGTCATGAAGCCGGAAACGCCGCCGCTGCCGCCGCCGCCCAGGCCCAGACCGCCTTCCGAGCGCTGCAGCAGCACCACGGCGATGAGCGCCAGGACGATGAGGAGGTGGACGACGATCAGGAAGGTTTGCATGGTGATTCCGGTGTCCGCCTGAGGCGGAGCCTCGCTGTGCGGTGAGGCGCACGGTCGCGCGAAAAACGCGCGCCCGCGTTGCCGCCGCACGAAGTGGGGGCTCCTACACCGTTTGACCAGCCGCGCCAACCGTTCCCGACGAGCGGCGGGCGGGACGACCCGCACGATTTCCCGCTTGTGCCGACTCGCCAGGGGGCTCGGGTCCGTGCGAGGAAAGCCCATGAGCACTTTCGAGACCGACGCCGCGCGCCTCGCGGCCTTCATCGACCGCGCCGACCGGGACGAGATGGCCGCGGTCCAGACCGACCTCCTGCGGGTCGCCCTCGAACGGCCCGACCCGGCCGGACGGGCGGCGGCGATGGACGGATTGCAGGCGGCTTTGTCGGACAAGATCCGGCCGGACAGGATGAGCCCGCTGCAGCAGGCCTTCTACGTCGCCGTCCTGTCGATGATCGAGCGGACGAAGGACGCTGTGTCGAAGACGCCGGTGCGCGCCGACTAAGGAGCGTCCGTGGCAGCGCGGCACGTCGGTGACGTGCAGCCGAGCCTGCGGGCACGACTCCGTGTCGTCTCGTCCCTGGGCCGTTCGAGCGCCTTCGAGGCGCCTCCGGCGCCACCACTTCGGGACCGTGCTCGACGCTCCCGTAGCGCTCGGGTTGCCGGATTGAGCAGCATGACGCTCACGGGACGGCGGGAACGGTGCAGCGCACCGTCGCGAGGGCGTGCCACGCCGGCCCGAAATCGGGCGGCCCGCCCTCGTCCCCCTGAATCGAGGCCTCGAGCCGGATGACGCCGCCGGCCACCGACCGCTCGGCGACCAGGAGACTCTCTGGCCCACCCGACCCACCGGATTCCGGGCTCAAGCGATAGCGGGCGACGGTCGGGCCCAGGGGCCTCACTGTTTCGAGGGAAGCGGAGGGCGCGCTGCGGGCGAATGTCAGCCCGATCTCGGAGACGTTTCGCAGGCCCTCCCCTCCGATCGGGCGCAGAACGGTGCGGTCCCCGTCGCGCCGCGCTTCGAACCCGGCGGGGACCGCGACGGTCAGGCCGCAGAGGTCGTCGGACGCCCTCTCCTGCCGATCCGATGCGGCGGCGGCGGCGAGGAACAGCAGGACCGCGCCGATCGCGCCCGGCGCGATCGCGGCCGTCATCCCTCGTAGGCGCGGCAGATCCCCAAAAAGTCCTCGGCGACGAGGCTCGCGCCGCCGACCAGCGCGCCGTCGACGTTCTCAACCGCCATCAGCTCGCGGGCGTTCGAGGGCTTCACCGAACCGCCGTAGAGGATGCGCATCTGCTGCGCCTCGTGGCCGACCATCTTGTCGAGCATCTCGCGGAGCGAGGCGTGGACCTCGGCGATCTCCTGCGGGGTCGGGGTGCGGCCGGAGCCGATCGCCCAGACCGGCTCGTAGGCGATCACGGTGTCGGCGGCGGTGGCGCCCTTGGGGATGCCGATCGCGAGCTGCGCCCGGACGATGTCGAGCGCCCGGCCCTGCTGGCGCTCCTCCATGGTCTCGCCGACGCAGATGATGCCGCGCAGGCCGGCACGGCGGGCGCCGAGCGCCTTGGCGTGCACGCCGTCGTCGGTCTCGTAATGGTAGGCGCGCCGCTCGGAATGGCCGACGATGACGTAAGTGGCGCCGAGATCGGCGAACATCTCCGCCGAGATCGACCCGGTGAAGGCGCCGCTGGGGCGGGCATGCAGGTTCTGGCCGCCGATGGCGATGGCCGAGCCGTAGACCGCGGCCACGCAGGAGGAGATCAGCGTCGCGGGCGGACAGATCAGGACGTCGATCGTGTCGACGAGCGTCGGCGACAACCCGTCGCGGATCGCCTCGACGATCGGGACCGAGCTGCGCACCCCGTTCATCTTCCAGTTGCCGGCAACCAGCGGACGTCGTCCCTCGCTTGCCATGGCGTCCCGGCCTCTCCGCGCTCGCGTTCCATCAGAATTGAGGCGCGGACCTAGCAGAGCAAGCTTGGGCGCGCAAACCGTTCGGGTCCGGTCCCGGGTGTCGTGCCCCGCGGCCTGTCCGGCGCCGCGCAGGCCCTTTGCGGGAGCGGCGCCGATCGTCTATCGCGTGCCGGACGGTCGGTCCCGCGCAGTGCGCCCGGGGCGATCAGGGTTTTGTAGGTCCGGGCCAACGATGCTCCAGTCCATTCGCAGCGCCAGCAAACACTGGCTCGGCAAGATCGTCCTGTCGGTGATCTTCGCTTTCCTCATCGCGGGCGTGGCGATCTTCGGCGTCGAGGAGTTCTTCCGTGGCGGCTCGAGCACGACGGTCGCCACCGTCGGCAAGACGCCGATCTCGGCGGAGGAAGTGCGGACCGCCTACCAGAACCAGCTCCAGCGCTATCAGGCCCAGCTCAAGCGGACGCTGACGCCGGAACAGGCCCGCGCCATCGGCCTCGAGCGGCAGGTCCTGTCCCAGCTCGTGACGGAGGCGGCGCTGGACCAGAAGACGACCGATCTCGGCCTCGCGGTCTCGGACGCCGCGGTGCTGCGCGCCATCCAGGACGAGCCGAGCTTCAAGGGCGCCAACGGCAGCTTCGACCGCACACTCTTCTACCAGACGCTCCAGCGCGCGGGCCTCAACGAGGCCCTGTTCGTGCGCGAGCAGCGCTCGGTCATCGCCCGCCTGCAACTCGCCGACGCGATCGTGGCCGATCTCCCCGTGCCGCAGGCGATGCGCGAGGCGGTGCACCGCTACTCGACCGAGCGGCGCGGCGCGACGGTGCTGACGCTGGCGCCCACCGTGGCGGGCGAGATCGCGGCCCCGACGGACGAGGCGCTGACGAGCTATTACGATTCGAACAAGGCCGCCTTCCGCGCCCCCGAATACCGCACCCTCAACCTGCTGGTGCTCGAGGCCGACGCCCTCGCCAAGCCGGACGCGGTGTCGGAGAGCGATGCCCGGACGGCCTACGAGGCCAACAAGGGGCGCTTCGGCAAGCCCGAGCGCCGCACCATCCAGCAGATCAGCTTCCCCGACGAGGCCGCCGCCGAGGAGGCCCGGGCCAAGATCGAGAGCGGCGCGGAGCCCTTCGAGGCGGTCGCGGCCGCCCGCGGCCTCGATCCGAAGCAGCTCGAACTCGGCACGCTCGCCAAGTCCGAGCTGTTCGACCCGGCGGTCGGCGACGCGGCCTTCGCCCTGGAGCAGGGCACCGTGAGCCGCCCGGTGAAGGGCCGCTTCGGCACGGTGCTGCTGCGGGTGACGGGCATCGAACCCGGCTCGGTCAAGCCGTTCGAGGAAGTCGCCGGCGAGGTCCGCCAGGAAGTGGCCCTGCGGCGCGCCCGCGAGGGGCTCGACAAGGTGCAGGACGCGATCGAGGATGCCCGCGCCTCGGCCAAGCCGCTGGCGGAGATCGCCCAGGAGCGCGGCCTGCCGCTGGTCGCGATCGCCTCCGTGGATTCCCGCGGGCTCGACCCGGCGGGCAATCCCGTCGAGGGCATCCCGGACAAGGACACCACGCTTCCGGCCGCCTTCCGGGCCGATGTCGGCAACGACACCGAGGCCCTGCGCACCAAGGACGGCGGCTCGATCTGGTACGACGTGGTCAAGGTCACGCCCTCCCGCGAGAAGCCGCTGGACGAGGTGCGCGACGAGGCGGTGAAGGGCTGGACCAAGGCGGAGATCGAGAAGCGCCTCGTCGCCAAGTCGCGGGAGCTCGCCGAGCGCCTGGACAAGGGCGAGGCGGTCGAGGCCGTGGCGCAGGAGGCCGGCGTCACCGCCAAGGCGGTGACCGATCTCGGACGCAACCAGAGCCGGGACGAGCTCCCCTCCGAGGTGATCGAGCGGATCTTCGTGACGCCCGTCGGCAAGGCGGCCTCGGCGCCCGCGGGCGAGGGCCGGGCGGTGTTCAAGGTGACGGCCGCGACCATGCCGGCCTTCGTGCCCGGCACGCCGACCGACACGCAGCTGGTGAACTCCCTGCGCACGGCGCTCGCCGACGACGTGCTCGGCCAGTTCATCGCCGAGGTGCAGAAGAGTGCGGGCGTGAACGTCAACCAGGCCGCCTTCCGGCGGGCGCTGGGCGGCGAGTACTGAGGCACACGATGACCGAGCCCGCCCACCTTGCCGTCCTGCGCGCCTACGAGGCGGGCCGGCCGAGCCTGCTCGGCCTGACCCTGGTGGCCGACCTCGAAACCCCGGTCGCCGCCTTCCTGAAGCTGCGGCGGGGCCATGCCGGTCCCGCCTTCCTGCTGGAATCCGTCGAGGGCGGGGCCGTGCGCGGTCGCTACTCGATGATCGGGCTCGACCCGGACCTGATCTGGCGCTGCCGCGACGGCCGCCCGGCCATCGCCCGCGACGCCGCCCTCTCGGATTTTCAGCCGGACGACCGCGCGCCCCTCGACTCGCTGCGGGCCCTCATCGCCGAGAGCGCCATCGGCGAGGCCGGCACCGAGGCCCTGCCGCCGATGGCCGCCGGCCTGTTCGGCTATCTCGGCTACGACATGGTCCGGGCCATGGAGCGGTTGCCCGAGCCGAACCCCGACCCGCTCGGGGTGCCGGACGCGATCCTCGTGCGCCCGCGGACCATGGTGGTGTTCGACGCGGTGGCCGACGCGCTCACCGTCGTCACCCCCGTGCGCCCCGCTCCGGGCGTCGCCGCCGGGGCCGCCCTCGAGGCCGCGCAGGAACGCCTCGACCGGGTCGCGGCGGCGCTGGAAGGCCCGCTGCCGATCGAGACGCGGGCGGACCCCACGGGTCTTCCCGCGCCGACGCCGGTCTCGAACACGACGCACGAGGCGTTCCTCGGGATGGTCGCGCAGGCCAAGGAATACATCGTCGCGGGCGATATCTTCCAGGTGGTGCTGTCGCAGCGCTTCGAGGCGCCCTTCACCCTGCCGGCCTTCGCGCTCTACCGCTCCCTCCGGCGCACCAATCCGGCCCCGTTCCTGTGCTACCTCGATTTTTGCGACTTTCAGGTCGTCTGCTCGTCCCCCGAAATCCTGGTGCGGGTGCGCGACGGTCGGGTCACGATCCGCCCGATCGCCGGCACGCGGCGGCGCGGCGCCACGCCTGCCGAGGACAAGGCGCTCGCCGACGAACTGCTCGCCGATCCCAAGGAGCGCTCCGAGCACCTGATGCTCCTGGACCTCGGCCGCAACGATGTCGGCCGGGTCTCCAGGATCGGCAGCGTCACCGTGACCGGCTCGTTCTTCCTCGAATACTATTCCCAGGTGATGCACATCGTTTCGAACGTCGAGGGCGACCTCGATCCGTCCCACGACGCGCTCTCGGCGTTGGCCGCGGGTTTCCCGGCCGGCACGGTCTCGGGCGCGCCGAAGGTTCGGGCGATGGAGATCATCGACGAATTGGAGCGCGAGAAGCGCGGCCCCTATGGCGGCTGCATCGGCTATTTCGGGGCGCGGGGCGAGATGGACACGTGCATCGTCCTGCGCACCGCCATCGTGAAGGACGGCCGCATGCACGTGCAGGCCGGCGCCGGCATCGTCTACGATTCGGACCCGCATTCCGAGCAGCAGGAATGCGTGAACAAGGCCAAGGCCCTGTTCCGGGCCGCGGAGGACGCGGTGTCCTTCGCGAGCCGGGCCAAGCGGGGGCAGTAGGCGTCGCGAACGGGGGACGTGGCACCCGTTCGCCTTGACTTCGCGGACCGCCCTCGTCACCCCGGAGCCCGGCCCTTCCCGTTCCCGCACGCCGTCTCAGGGCGCCCCCTCGCGCGGGCCTCGACGGAGGGGAATGGGAGGACACGCCGACGAACTTCGCCGCAAGGCCGTGCCCGATGTCCAACGTCCTCGTCATCGACAATTACGATTCCTTCACGTGGAATCTCGTCCACCTGATCGGCCCGCTCTGCGGCCGGATCGATGTGGTGCGCAACGACCGGATCGACGTGGCGGGCATCCGGGAACGGGCACCGGACGCGCTGGTGCTGTCGCCGGGGCCGTGCACGCCCAACGAGGCCGGCATCTGCCTCGACGTGGTGCGGGACCTCGGCGCCGAGATCCCGATCTTCGGCGTGTGCCTGGGGCTCCAGACCATCGGCCAGGCCTATGGCGGCGCGGTGGTGCGGGCGCCCTCCCCCATGCACGGCAAGGTCTCGACCATCCGCCACGGGGCGACCGGCGTGTTCCGCGGCATCAACGAGGGATTCTCCGCCACCCGCTACCACTCGCTGGTGGTCGACCGGGCGAGCTGCCCCAAGCACCTCGCCGTCACGGCGGAGGCGGACGGGCTCATCATGGGGCTGCAGCACCGCGACCTGCCGGTCCACGGGGTCCAGTTCCATCCCGAGAGCATCCTGTCGAACCACGGCACGCAGATCCTGCGCAACTTCCTCGACCTCGCGGCCGCGTGGCGGGTGGAACGCACCGCCCACGCGTGACAAGCACGGCCTCGCCGTGCATTGACGCGACACGACCCTCCTCCCTCCCCCCTCTGCGGGGGAGGGTGCCTCGCGGATGCGAGGCGGGAGAGGGGCCGGCTCAGGTCCATCCGAAGGCGGCGCTCCCCTCACCCGACCCTCGCTGACGCGAGGGCCACCCTCTCCGGCGGAGGGGCGAGGGGTTGAGCAGAGCCCGACACCCATGGATTCCTTCAAACCCCACCTCGCCACCGTGGCCGCCGGCACCGCGCTGACCCGCGATCAGGCCCGCGCCGCCTTCGACGATCTGCTCTCCGGCGCGGTCACGCCGGTCCAGGCCGCCGCCTTCCTCACGGCGCTTGCGGTGCGCGGCGAGAGCGAGGACGAGATCGTGGGGGCGGTCTCGGCGATGCGGGCCAGGATGCTGCCCGTCGCAGGCCCGGACGGCGCCATCGACATCGTCGGCACCGGCGGGGACCATTCGGGCAGCTACAACGTCTCGACGCTGGCCGCGATCGTCACCGCCGCCTGCGGGGTGCCGGTGGCCAAGCACGGCAACCGCGCCGCGACCTCCCGCTCGGGCGCCGCCGACGTGCTGGCGGCTTTGGGCGTGAAGATCGGCCTGCCGCCCGACGCCCTGGCGCGCTGCCTCGCGGAGGCCGGCCTGTGCTTCATGTTCGCACAGACCCATCACGGCGCCATGCGCCACGTCGCGCCGGTGCGCTCCGAGCTGCCGTTCCGCACGATCTTCAACATGCTCGGGCCGCTCTCGAACCCGGCGGGCGTGACCGCGCAGGTCTTCGGCGTGTCGCGTCCCACCTGGGCCGAGCCGCTGACCCGGGTGCTGGGGCAACTCGGCAGCCGCCGGGTCTGGACCGTGCACGGCGCCGACGGGCTCGACGAGATCACCACGACCGGCCCCACCGCCGTCGTCGCCCTCGAAGACGGCGCGATGCGACGCTTCACCGTCGATCCGCGCGAGGTCGGCGTGAAGCTGGCGACCCTCGAGGATCTGCGTGGGGGCGATCCCGACCACAACGCCGCCGCGCTCCGCGCCGTGCTGGAAGGCGCGCCCACCGCCTATCGCGACATCGCCGTGCTGAACGCGGCGGCGGGCCTCGTCGTGGCGGGGGCCGTCGGCACCCTCGCGGAGGGCGTCGCCCGGGCGCAGAGCGCGATCGAATCAGGGGCGGCGCGGGCGACGCTGGCGCGCCTCGTCGCCGTCTCCAATGCGTGATAGAGGCCGCTCAGGCGCCGAGGATGAACCGATGGACGACATCGTGGCCGACGTGATCGCGAGCCCGACGCCCGACCGCGCCAACGTGCTCGCCCGGATCGAGGCCTACAAGCGCCGCGAGGTCGCCGAGGCGCAGCTGCGCGTGCCGCTCGCCACATTGGAGAAGCGCGTTGCCCGCGCCGCCCCACCCCGCGGCTTCGCCGAGGCGATCCGGGCCCATGTGGCGGAGGGCCGTCCGGCGCTGATCGCCGAGATCAAGAAGGCCTCGCCCTCCAAGGGCCTGATCCGCGCCGATTTCGACCCCGCGACACTGGCCAGGGCCTATGCCGAGGGCGGCGCCACCTGCCTCTCGGTCCTGACCGACACGCCCTCCTTCCAGGGGGCGCCGGAATACCTGGTCGAGGCGCGCGCCGCCTGTGCGCTGCCGGTCCTGCGAAAGGATTTCCTGTTCGAGCCCTATCAGGTGTTCGAGGCGCGGGCCTGGGGCGCGGATTGCGTGCTCGTGATCATGGCCTGCCTCGACGACGCGGAGGCCGCCGCCCTCACGGAGACGGCGCATGATCTCGGCATGGACGTGCTGGTGGAGGTCCACGATGCCGCGGAGCTGGCGCGGGCCCTGCCCCTCGGCACCGCCCTGGTCGGCATCAACAACCGCAACCTCAAGACCTTCGACGTCTCGTTCGAGACGGCGATCCGCCTCAAGCCCGGCATCCCCGAGGATCGCATCGCGGTGGCCGAGAGCGGCATCGGCGGCCATGCCGACGTGGCGCGGCTGCGCGCCCACGGCCTGAACACGATCCTCGTCGGCGAGAGTTTGATGCGGCAGGCCGACGTGACCGCCGCGACGCGGGCGCTGCTGTTCGGGGACGCGGCGCCGTGAGCGAGGGCCGCCTCACCCATCTCGATGCCACGGGCGCGGCCAACATGGTCGATGTCTCGGACAAGGCGGCGACCACCCGCACGGCGCGGGCCGAGGGCGTCGTCGTGATGCGGCCCGAGACGCTGGCGCTGATCCGCGAGGGCGACGCCAAGAAGGGCGACGTCATCGGCACTGCCCGGCTCGCCGGCATCATGGCGGCCAAGCGCACCCACGAGCTGATCCCGCTCTGCCACCCGCTGCTCCTGACGAAGGTCCGGATCGCCTGCGAGCCCGACGACGCCCTGCCGGGCCTGCGGCTCACGGCGGAGGTGCGGGTGCAGGGCCAGACCGGCGTCGAGATGGAGGCGCTCACCGCCGTCTCGGTCGCCTGCCTCACCGTCTACGACATGGTGAAGGCCGCCGATCGCGGCATGCGGATCGAGGGCATCCGCCTGCTCTCCAAGGAGGGCGGCAAATCGGGGGAATGGCGGGCGGAGGACGGGGCGTGAGCCGGCCGCGGCCTGTCGCCCCGCCCCCACCCAGGCCGAGGACGACGCGGGCGGGCCGCGTGAGGCCGCGTCCATGACCTCTCTCCTCCCCGTCGCCGAAGCCCTCGCGCGGATCCTCGCCGCCATCCCCGGCCCCGTCGCGGCGGAGACCGTGCCTGTCGCGCAGGGGGCCGGCCGCACCCTCGCCGCCGATCTCGGCGCGACCCGCACCCAGCCCCCCTTCCCGGCTTCCGCCATGGACGGCTACGCCGTGCGCGCCGCCGACCTCGCCGCGATCCCGGCGCGCCTGCGGCTGGTCGGCACCAGTGCCGCCGGTCACGGCCATGCCGGGACGATCGCGCCCGGCGAGGCGGTGCGCATCTTTACCGGCGCCCCCGTGCCGGAGGGCGCCGACGCGATCCTGATCCAGGAGAACGCCGAGGCCGACGGCGACACGGTGATCGCCCGCGAACCCGTCGCCGCCGGACGCTTCCTGCGCCGGGCCGGACTCGATTTCTCGCAAGGGCAGGTCCTGCTGCGGGCCGGGGACACCCTCGAGGCCCGCCGCCTCGCCCTCGCGGCGGCGGCCGGCCACGCGGAGCTGCCGGTGCGGCGCAGGCCCCGCGTCGCGGTGATCGCCACCGGCGACGAATTGGTGCGCCCGGGCGCGACGCCCGCCTGGGACCAGATCGTGGCCTCGAACGGCCTCGCTCTCGCGGCGCTCGCGACGGAAGCGGGAGCCGAGGCGATCGACTTCGGCATCGCCGCCGACGATAGGGGCGCGCTGCGGGAGGCGGTCGGGCGCGCCCGCGCGGCGGAGACCGACCTCCTCGTCACGCTGGGGGGCGCCTCCGTCGGCGACCACGACCTCGTCCAGGCCGCCCTGCGCGACGAGGGGCTCGAACTCGGCTTCTGGCGGGTGGCGCTGCGCCCCGGCAAGCCGCTGATGCACGGGCGGCTCGGGGGCATGACGGTGATCGGCCTGCCCGGCAATCCGGTTTCCTCGATCGTCTGCGGCCTGCTGTTCGTGGTGCCGGCGATCCGGGCTCTGCTCGGCGATCCCGGCGCGGGGGCCGACCGCAGCGAGCCGGCCCTGCTCGGGCGCGATCTGCCCGAGAACGACGGGCGCCAGGATTACCTGCGCGCCCATCTCGAGACGGCGCCGGACCGGCTGCCCGTGGCCCACCCCGAGAACCGCCAGGATTCCTCGATGCTGGCCGTCCTCGGGACCAGCGAGGCCCTGTTGATCCGCCCGCCCCACGCCCCCGCGGCGCGGGCGGGAGAGCCCTGCCGCATCCTCCGGCTCGACCGGCGCATCGTCTGATCGGAGCCGGCTTGGGCCCGGCCCGTACGGCGGCTGGCGTAAAAGTCTTGCATCCGCCCGATTTTCTGCCGAAGAGGCGGCCTTCACCGGACAGGGTCACCGGGTCGGGGCGGCAACGGCCGCCGCAGAGGCGTTGAGCGGGGAGCGTTGGGACCGATGAGCGAGACGCCGCGGGAGCTGGGATCGGCCGATATCCAGAAAGTTCTGGAGTTGCTGCCGCACCGCTATCCGTTCCTGATGATCGACAAGATCATCGAGATCGACGGCGACGAGAGTTGCATCGGCATCAAGAACGTCACCGCCAACGAGCCGCAATTCACCGGGCACTTTCCCGGGATGCCGGTGTTTCCGGGCGTGCTCCTGATCGAGGCCATGGCCCAGACCGCCGGCGCGATCTGCTGCCGCCACGTCATCGGCGAAAAGGCGGCGGAGCTGAAGACCAAGCAGGTCTTCTTCATGACGATCGACAAGTGCAAGTTCCGCAAGCCGGTGGTCCCCGGCGATCAGGTGCGGCTGCACATGACCAAGATGAAGCAGCGCAAGACCATGTGGTGGTTCCGCGGCGAGGCCCGCGTCGACGGCGTGCTGGTCGCCGAGGCCGAGATCGGTGCCATGCTGGTGACCGAGGAGTGAGCCCGGTGCAGGACGGCATTCATCCGAGCAGCATCGTCGAACCCGGCGCCCGCCTCGGCGAGGGCGTGCGGATCGGCCCCTTCTGCCATGTCGGCCCCGAGGTGAGCCTGGGCGACGGCTGCGAGCTCATCAGCCACGTGGTCATCGCGGGCGCCACGACGATCGGGGCGCGCACGAAGATCTATCCCTTCGCCTCGATCGGCCATCCGCCGCAGGATCTGAAGTATCGCGGCGAGCCCTCGACGCTCACCGTGGGCTCGGATTGCCTGATCCGCGAGGGCGTCACCATGAATCCCGGGACGGCCGGCGGCGGGCTGACCACCACGGTCGGCAACCACTGCGCCTTCCTGGCCAACAGTCATGTCGGCCATGATTGCCGGGTCGGCGACCACGTCGTCTTCTCCAACAACGTCATGCTCGCCGGTCACTGCACGGTCGGCAATTACGCGATCCTGGGCGGCGGCGCGGCGGTGATCCAGTTCGCCCGGGTGGGCGACCACGCCTTCGTCGGCGGCCTGTCCGGCCTCGAGAACGACTGCATTCCCTATGGGATGGTGCTCGGCAACCGCGCCTATCTCTCGGGGCTCAACATCATCGGCCTGCAGCGCCGCGGCTTCTCCCGCGAGGACATCCACGCCCTGCGCCGTGCCTACCGCCTGCTCTTCGCGCAGGAGGGCACCCTGATGGAGCGCGTCGAGGACGTGGCCACCGAGTTCGACACCCATCCGGCCATCCACGAGGTGCTGGCCTTTATCCGCGAGGGCGGCAAGCGCTCGATCTGCACGCCGCGCCCCGTCGCCGCGGCGCTCTGAGCGGTGGACGCGACCGCCGGGCCCCTGGCCCTGGTGGCAGGGGCGGGCCGCCTGCCGGAACTCGTCGCGGCCTCGCTCGACCGGGCCGGACGGCCCTTCCGGGTGCTGGCCGTGCGCGGCTTCACCGAGCGGGCGATGCGGCGGCGCGCCGACGCGGTGGTCGATCTCCTCGACATCCCGGGCACCCTGCGCATCCTGAAGGCCTGGGCGCCCGAGGCGGTGGTGCCGGCCGGCAGCGTCGCCCGTCCGAGCCCGGCGGCGCTCCTCAACGCCGCGCACGCCGTGCGCAACCGCGACATCCTGCGCGCGCTGGCGGGCGGCGACGACCGCCTCCTGCGCGCCGTCCTGGCGCTGCTGGAGGAGAACGGCCACCGGGTGCTCGGCGTGCACGAGGTCGCCCCCGATTTGCTCGGCCAGGCCGGCCGCCTCGGTCGGCACGCCCCGGACCAAGAGGCGGAGCGGTCGATCGCCACCGGCCGCGCTATGCTGGCCGCCCTCAGCCCGTTCGATGTCGGCCAGGCGGCGGTGGTCACGGCCGAGCGTGTGATCGCCGTGGAGGGCCCCGAGGGCACCGACCGGATGCTCGCCCGGGCCCGGACGCTCCTGCGCAAACCCTTCGGCTACGGCACGGCGGGCCTCGGCGCGGTCCTCGTCAAACTGCCCAAGCTCGGCCAGGACCTGCGCATCGACCTGCCGGCGATCGGCCCGCGCACCATCGACCGGGCCGCCGCCGCGGGCTGCGCCGGCCTCGCCATCGGAGCCAGCCACACGCTGGTGATCGATGTGGAACGGACGGTGGCGGCGGCGGATGCGGCCGGGCTCTTCCTGATCGGCTTGGAGGTGACCCCGTGACCGGTCACACGACCCTCTGGCTCGTGGCGGGCGAGGATTCCGGCGACCAGCTCGGCGCCAAGCTGATTCGCGCCCTGCGCGCCCTCTCGCCCGAGCCGCCGAGGCTCGGCGGCGTCGGCGGCGAGGCCATGGCGGCGGAGGGCTTCGCCTCGCTCTTTCCCATCGATGACGTGGCGGTGATGGGCTACCTGCCGGTGCTGGCGCGGGCCCGCACGCTGTTGCGCCGCATCCGCGAGACCGTGGACGCGGTGGTGGCGGCCCAGCCCGACGTCCTCGTCATCATCGACAGTCCGGGCTTCACCCATGCGGTCGCGACCCGGGTGCGCCGGCGGCTGCCCGATCTGCCGATCGTGGACTACGTCTCGCCGAGCGTCTGGGCCTGGCGGCCGTGGCGGGCCAAGGGCATGGTGCCCTTCATCGACCACGTGCTCGCCCTGCTGCCGTTCGAGCCGGAGGCGCATCGCCGGCTCGGCGGCCCGCCCTGCTCCTATGTCGGCCACCCCCTGATCGAGCGGCTGGCCGAGCTTCGCCCCTCGCCCGCAGAACAAGCCGTCCGCGAGGGGCGCCCGCCCGTCCTCGCGGTGCTGCCGGGATCGCGCCGCTCGGAGATCGAGCGGCTGATGCCGGTCTTCGGGCGCACGATCGCCGAACTCGCCAAGCGCGTCGGCCCGTTCGAGATCGAGCTGCCGGCGGTCAACCGCCACAAGGCCCTGATCGAGCGGCTCGCGGTTGCCTGGGAGCGGCACCCCCGCATCGTCCATGGCGAGGCCGCCAAATACGCGACCTTCCGGAGAGCGCGCGCGGCGCTCGCGGCCTCGGGCACCGTGACCCTCGAACTCGCCCTGTCCGGCGTGCCGATGGTGGTGGCCTACAAGGTCTCGCGGGTCGAGGAGGTCATCGCCCGCCGCCTGATCCAGGTGCCGACGATCGTGCTGCCGAACCTGATCCTCGCCGAGAACGCCATGCCGGAATTCGTACAGGCCGAGTGTACGCCCGAGCGCCTGGCCGACACGCTGGCGCCGCTGATGGCCGGCGGCCCGGCCCGCCGCGCGCAGCTCGACGCGCTCGGCCGCATCGATAGCCTCATGCGGCTGCCCGGGGACGAGGAGCCGAGCCGGGCCGCCGCCCGGATCGTGCTCGCGGCGCGGCGGTCGGCATGAGCGCGGCCGCGCCGGAGCCGATCCGGATCTACGTCGATGCCGATGCCTGTCCGGTCAAGGACGAGGTGTTTCGCGTGGCCGGCCGCTACGGGCTCCACGTCTTCGTCGTCTCGAACAGCGTCCTGAACCTGCCGCGGGAGCCCTGGATCGAGCGGGTGATCGTCGGGGACGGGTTCGACGCCGCCGACGACTGGATCGCCGAACGGGTCGGCCCCGGCGCCGTCGTCATCACGGCGGACGTGCCGCTCGCGAGCCGCTGCGTGAAGGCCGGCGCGACGGCCCTGAGCCCCACCGGCAAGGCGTTCACCGACGCCTCCGTCGGCATGGCGCTCGCCACCCGCAACCTGATGCAGGAGCTGCGCGAGGCCGGGGCGATCACCGGCGGGCCGAAGCCGTTCTCCCGCAGCGACCGCTCGGCCTTTCTCGGCGCCCTCGACCGGGCGGTGGTGCGCCTGCGGCGCGAACGCGGGCTCTGAGCGCCGGCCCCGGCTTCAGACCTTGCGCGGGTCCAGGGCGGAGCCCAGGAGGAACCGGGATTGCGCCCGGTTCCTTCGTGTGCCGCGTTCCGTTCAGCTCCGCTGGCCGATCGCCACGTAATCGCGGCGGTCGGCGCCGACATAGAGCTGACGCGGGCGGCCGATCTTCTGCGACGGATCCTCGATCATCTCGGCCCACTGGGCGATCCAACCAACGGTACGGGCCAGCGCGAACAGCACCGTGAACATCGAGGTCGGGAAGCCGAGCGCCTTGAGGGTGATGCCCGAGTAGAAGTCGATGTTCGGGTAGAGCTTCTTCTCGATGAAGTACTCGTCCTTGAGGGCGATCTGCTCGAGCTGGACCGCGACCTCCAGCAGATCATCCTTGATCCCGAGCTCGTTCAGGACCTCGTGGGTGGTCTTCTGCATGATGCGCGCGCGCGGGTCGTAGTTCTTGTAGACCCGATGGCCGAAGCCCATCAGGCGGAAGGGGTCGTTCTTGTCCTTCGCCTTGGCGACGTATTTCTGCACATTCTCGGGATGCCCGATCTCCATGAGCATCTTGAGCGCCGCCTCGTTGGCGCCGCCATGGGCCGGACCCCACAGGCAGGCGATGCCGGCGGCGATGCAGGCGAAGGGGTTGGCGCCGGAGGAGCCGGCCAGACGCACCGTCGAGGTCGAGGCGTTCTGCTCGTGATCGGCGTGAAGAATGAAAATCTTGTCCAGCGCGCGGGCATAGATCGGGTTGATGACGTATTCTTCGCACGGCACCGCGAAACACATCCGCAGGAAGTTCGAGGTGTAGTCGAGATCGTTCTTCGGATAGACGAACGGCTGGCCGATCGTATACTTATAGGCCATCGCCGCCAGGGTCGGCATCTTGGCGATCATGCGCAGCGAAGCGATCATCCGCTGCTGCTCGTCCGAGATGTCGGTCGAGTCGTGGTAGAAGGCCGAGAGCGCGCCGACGCAGGCCACCATCACCGCCATCGGATGGGCGTCGCGGCGGAACCCCTGGAAGAAGCGGTTCATCTGGTCGTGCACCATGGTGTGGCGCGTGACCCGGTAGTCGAAATCGGCCTTCTGGGCGGCGGTCGGCAACTCGCCGAACAGCATCAGGTAGGCGGTCTCGAGAAAGTCGCCCTGCTCGGCGAGCTGTTCGATCGGGTAGCCGCGGTAGAGCAGCACGCCCTCGTCGCCGTCGATATAGGTGATCTTCGATTCGCAGGAGGCGGTCGAGGTGAAGCCCGGATCGAAGGTGAACTTGCCGGTCTGGGCGTAGAGTTTACCGATATCGACCACGTCGGGACCGATGGTGCCGGACTTGACGGGGAGCTCGACGTGTTTGTCGCCCACGATGATGGTGCTGGCGGAAGCGCTCATGGGAACGCGGACCTTTCTCGCGACGGGGACAGCACCGGAGCGGTGGCCGAACCGACCCTCCACCCCGTTGTGGCACCGCAGCGGGGCGCTGCGCCTGCTCACTGGAATACCGGGTTAGCGGATCGGTCGGCGACCAGCAACGGGCCGCTGTCCCTCGTCCTTCGCAGATGCGAGAAAAGGGCCGAGTTGTCAGTCCGGTGCGTCGCGCCGCCGCAAGATTCGGGCAGAGAGGGGGCTCCGGCGCGATGCCGTCACGCCGGCAGCTGGTCCCGCAGCCGGGCCAGCGCCTCGTCGCGGCCGAGCACCGCCAGCACGTCGAAGACCGGTGGCGAGGTGGCCCGGCCGGTGAGCGCGGCACGCAGGGGCTGGGCGATCTGCCCGAGCTTGACGCCCTGCTCTTCCGCGAAACGCCGCACCGCCGCCTCGGTGGCGGGCGCCGACCAGTCCGGAAGGGCCTCCAGGGCCGGCAGGAGGGCGCGCAGGCGCTCCGGAGCATCCCCGGCGAGCAGCGCCTCCGCCTTGGCGTCGAGGGCGAGCGGGCGGGGCGCGTAGAGGTAGTAGGCGCTGTCGAGGAGTTCGACGAGGGTCTTGGCGCGCTCCTTCAGCCCCGGCATCGCCGCGATCAGCGTGGCGCGAAGCTCCGGGGTCAGGCTCGTCGGCAGGCCGCGCTCCGGGCCGCGGGCCGGGAGGATCGTCGCGATGGCGTCGGCCAGGGCGGCGTCGTCGCTGCCGCGGATGTAGAGGCCGTTCAGGCTCTCGAGCTTGTTGAAGTCGAACCGCGCCGCCGAGCGGCCGATCGCCTTCAGGTCGAAGGCGGCGATCATCTCGTCCGTCGAGAAGACTTCCTGGTCGCCGTGGCTCCAGCCCAGCCGGACCAGGTAATTGCGCAGTGCACTCGGCAGGTAGCCGCGGTCGCGGTATTCCTCGACGCCGAGCGCCCCGTGGCGCTTCGAGAGCTTGGCCCCGTCCGCACCGTGGATGAGCGGGATATGGGCCATCGCCGGCACGTCCCAGCCCAGCGCGCGGTAGATCTGGCTCTGGCGGGCGGCGTTGGTCAGGTGGTCGTCGCCGCGGATGACCTGGGTGACGCCCATGTCGTGGTCGTCCACGACGACCGCGAGCATGTAGGTCGGCGTCCCGTCCGAGCGCAGCAGCACGAGGTCGTCGAGATCGCGATTGGCCCAGGTGACACGCCCCTGGACCGCATCCTCGACCACGGTCTCGCCCTCGGTGGGGGCGCGCAGCCGGATGACGGGTCTCACGCCCGCGGGCGCCTCGGCCGGGTCGCGATCGCGCCAGCGCCCGTCGTAGCGCGGCGCCCGGCCCTCGGCGCGGGCCGTCTCGCGCATCTGCGTCAGTTCCTCGGCGGTGGCGAAGCAGTGATAGGCGTGGCCTGCGGCCAGCAGGCTCTCGGCGACGGCGCGGTGCCGCTCCGCGCGGGCGAACTGGTAGATGACCTCCCCGTCCCAATCGAGGCCGAGCCAGCGCATCCCGTCCAGGATCGCGTCGATGGCGCCCTGGGTCGAGCGTTCCCGGTCGGTGTCCTCGATGCGCAGCAGCATCCGGCCGCCGAAGCGTCGGGCATAAAGCCAATTGAACAGGGCCGTGCGCGCGCCGCCGATATGGAGGTAGCCCGTGGGCGAGGGCGCGAAGCGCGTGACGACGGGTGACGACATCGATGCTTCTTGAAAAAGATCCGGGAAATCGGGAGGGCGACCGCGAGCGGTGACGGCGGGCGTGTAGCACGCGGACGCGAATGCGTTAAGAAATTGTCGCCGGTGGCGTCGCGGCGGGCCGCGGCCGGCGGCGGAGCGCGCGCGGGCGATGGCGGAGGGCG
>NZ_CAKLBV010000005.1 GCF_920984675.1 Methylobacterium sp. Leaf118 | reverse complement strand
AGCGCGCTGCGCGGCCCGAGCGTCGCGCGACCGCCCGGATGGCCGGCCTCGAGCGTCCGGTACGGGCCATGCGCCGGAGCGCCCCGCCCCGCAGCGAGGGCTCCGGCGGTTTCTCCGACCTGGAGGCGCAGGCCCATGGCTGGCATCGGACCCTGTCGGGCTATGCCGGATCGATCGAACGCCGCTTCGCCCGGCTCGGCAGCAGCGATTTCGGCCGCCTCCCGGGCCTGTGACGGCCTGAGCTCATGGCACAAGAAAAGGGCCCCGCCCGGGATGACCGGGCGGGGCCCTTTCTTAGTCTTGGAGCGCGATCCGAGCGGCGGATCCCGTCGCTCGCGCCACCCGATGCGGTGCGGACGACCGGGAGCCTCGCCCCGGATCACGCGGTCCGGGGCCCGAGCCTCCCGCGCGGATCACTGCTCCAGCAGGCGCCGGGCGATGACCTGAGCCTGGATCTCGGCGGCACCCTCGAAGATCGAGAGGATGCGGGCATCGCACAGCACCCGGCTGATCGGATATTCGAGCGCGAAGCCGTTGCCGCCGTGGATCTGCAGGGCGTTGTCCGCCGCCGCCCAGGCGACGCGGGCGCCGAGCAGCTTGGCCATGCCGGCCTCGAGATCGCAGCGCTTGCCCTCGTCCTTCTCGCGAGCCGAGAAATAGGTGAGCTGGCGGGCGATGTTGATCTCCACCGCCATCATGGCGAGCTTGTCGGCGACCCGCGGGAACTCGACCAGCGCCTTGCCGAACTGCACCCGCTCCTCGGCGTAGCGCAGGCCGATGTCGAGGGCCGACTGGGCCACGCCGATGGCGCGGGCGGCGGTCTGGATGCGGGCCGATTCGAAGGTCTGCATCAGCTGGGCGAAGCCCTTGCCCTCGATCTCGCCGAGGAGGTTGCCGGCCGGCACCGAGAAGCCCTCGAAGGACAATTCGTACTCCTTCATGCCGCGGTAGCCGAGCACCTCGATCTCGCCACCGGAGAGACCCTCGACCGGGAAGGGGTTCGCGTCGTCGCCCCGCGGCTTCTCGGCGATCAGCATGGAGAGCCCGCGGTGGCCCTTCTCCTCGGGCTTGGTGCGCACGAGCACGGTCATGATGTCGGCGCGGACCGGGTGGGTGATCCAGGTCTTGTTGCCGGAGATCTTCCAGACGTCGCCCTCCTTCACCGCCTTGGTGCGCAGGCTCGCGAGGTCGGAGCCGGTGTTCGGCTCGGTGAAGACGGCGGTGGGCAGGATGTCGCCCGACGCGATGCCGGGCAGGAAGCGCTGCTTCTGCTCCTCGGTGCCGCCGCACAGGATCAGCTCGGCGGCGATCTCCGAGCGGGTGCCGAGCGAGCCGACGCCGATATAGGCCCGCGACAGCTCCTCGGACACGACGCACATCGCGGCCTTGGGCATGCCCATGCCGCCGTATTCCTCGGGAATGGTGAGGCCGAACACGCCGAGCTCGGCCATCTTCTCGATGATCGACATCGGGATGTAAGCGTTCTCGAGGTGCCACTCATGCGCCTGCTCGACCACTTCGGCCTTGCCGAAGCGGCGCATCTCGGAGCGGATCGCCTCCATGTCCTCGTCGAGGCCCGACGCGCCGATGGTGGCGGCCCCCGACGTCGTGGCCTCGCGGATCCTCGCGATCAGCGCGGCGCGGTTCTCGGGCGTGTTGCCCTGGGTGATCACGGCGTCGATGGCCGGCGTGCGGAAGCCCGCGAGTTCCGAGGACGAGAAGCCGAGCGAGGAGGTCGGGCGCACCATCTCGCCCTGGCTCATCGGGATGCCGCCGAACATCTGGTCGAGATACTCGCCGACGCCGACCTTCACGAGCAGCGCCTCGGTCTCGCCGAAGCTGCCCTCGCCCTGGAGCCGGCGCGCGTAGTCGGCAAGCTCGCGCACCGCCTCGCCGTAGGTGGCGAGCCAGGACAGGCCGTGGGCGGCATGCTGCTCGCGCTCCAGCTTGCCCGCATCGAGCTTGCCGTCCGTGCCGGCGACGCGCGCCTTCACCCGGGCGGTCGCCTCGGCCACGAGCGCTTTGGCGCCCACGGCGGCCTCGTTGGCGAGGGTGACGAAATCCTGCGGGTCGTTGGCGGGTTGAACGGCGGGGGAGGCGGCCATGGCTGTCTCTCTCTAAGATGACGAATTGCGGTTCATTATAGGCAGGATCCGCGGCACAGTAGTCCTTTCTTGGTGCCGCAGCCCCCGACCTTGGGATGATCTCGGTCTGAATTCATCATGCACTTTACCGCGATCGACGGGCCGCCCCGCCGCCGGCCAGGGCGACGCCCGCCGCGGCGACGGCCATGCCCCCGACCTGCACCAGGGTCAGGGTCTCGCCGAACAGGACATAGGCGATCGCCGCCGAGACCGGAGGCACCAAGAAGAACAGCGAGGCGACGCCCGCCACCGCCCCTCGCCGGATCAGCGCCATCAGCAGCAGGATGCCGGCGACCGAATTGACGAGGACCGACCAGCCCATGCCGAGGGCGAGCGGCAGGCTCGGCGCGGGCCAGGCCTCCCCGGCCAGGAGCGCGAGCGGCAGAGCGAAGGCCAAGCCCCCGACGAACTGCACCGCCGCATTGGTCACGAGGTCGGCCTGCGCCGCCTTGCGTTTCTGCCAGAGCGTCCCTGCGGTCATGGCCAGCATGGCGGTCAGGCAGACGGCGAGCGCCGTCGGCGGAATCCCGGCGGGATCGAGGGCCCCGAGCCGGGGCGCCAGGACCAGTCCGGCTCCGAGGAAGCCGAGGCCGATCCCGACCCAGCGCCGGGGCCCGACCCGCTCGCCGAGGAGCGGCTCCGAGGCGGCGGCCGTCAGCAGCGGCTGCAGGCTGCCGACGAGGGCGGCGATGCCGGCGGGCAGGCCGTGCTTCACCGACCAGAACACGCCGGCGACGTAGAGGCCCTGCATGAGCACGCCCGCCACCAGGGCGTCGCGCCACCCGGCCCGATCCCGCGGCCAGCGTGCGCCCATGACGGCCGCGATCCCCGCGAGCACGAGCGCGACGAGGAGGAGCCGGGCGGCCACGAAGACGAGCGGTTCCGAGAGCGGGGCCACGTAGCGCGCGGCGACGAAGCCTGTGGCCCAGATCAGGACGAAGGCGGCGGGGATCAAGCCGTTGAGGAGCGTGGACATGGCGCGGGCAGGCAGCACGCGTCGCGCGCAAACGCAAACGCAAACGCAAACGCAAACGCAAACGCCTCGCCGGTCAGGCCGGGATGCCGGAGCGGCTCGACGACCGGGCGCCGATGCTCGCGACGGCCGAACCCGCCGAGGACGCCGCGCCGTTTTGAGGCCGAAAGCAGCGCCGGGAACCTGCATGATTTCCTGGCGCGAGTGATGTGTATTCGATTGACGAGCCGGCGAGGCACAGCTTATTGTTCAGCTTGCGTCGAAGACTTTCCAGATTTTCTTCACGCCGCGCAGCGCGAGCATCCGCGCGGATCGTGATCGCGCGACATCTCCGGACGACAGGGTGAATGCAGTCATGATGGCACGCCCTCGCCTCCGAGGTCTCCTCTTGGCCGGATGTCTCGCCGCCCCGATGGCGGCCGGGCCGGCGAAAGCCGTCGTGCTCGACGAGCCGACCATCAATGGCCTTGCTGTCTATCGGTATAGCTGGACGGATTCGAAGGGGCTGAAACGCACCGTCTCCTTCAAGAAGGAAGGCGCGGGCAATACCGGCCATGGTGGCTTCATCGTACGCTCGACGTTCCAATACGTTGCCAGCGGCGTCACGACGACGGTGACGGCAAACTCGTCGAGCGCGAACGAAGGATTCGGGTATTTCGTCTCGCACGAGCGCTACAGGAAGTTCTCGGACGGCGCCTCGGCGACGATCGCCGGGAAGATCTTCAAGAAGGACGATTCGCCCCTCGGCAGGGGCTTCACCGCCAGCACCTATGTGTTCCCGACACCGGCGAATCGGGGGGCGATCCGCTTCCGGGTCAATTATCCGCGCTATGGGACCGTCAACGCCGCCGGCTACAACGCGAACACCGGCGAGGATTCGCCCCCGCTCGGCACGAATCCGGCCATCTACAAGCTCTATACGCTGCCGGTGACGGTGTACTGGTACTTCGCCGACGGTGCGGATTACCCGCGTGTCGTCACCAAGGTCGACATGGCGGAGGTGCCCGGTCCCGATCGCGTCAGCTTCGACCTTCGCGGCCCCTACGGGAAGCTCGATTTCGATGCGGGCAGCAACCCCATCAAGTTCGCTTTCTGGGGCGACCGGTATCGCTTCGCCTCGATCACCACCCCACTCACGCGGAACGCAACCTGGACCTGGAACCAAACCAATACCGGCGCGCGCTACACCGCCTTGGTCGCGGGCGCGCACGAGATGGGCCTGGTCGAACCCGCTCCGCTCGCTGCCTCGAAGATCAACGACGGGTATTCGGTCGCGCGCGGAAAGACCTCGCAGACCTACAACGGTGGAGGCGGCTGCACCGATGCCGGCATCCCGCAGCTGCTGCCGTGCGACTGGGAATGGCCCTACCAATCCGCGCAATACGAGCTGCCGCAGGACGATTCCAACGCGCCGACCACCTCCGAGAAGATCGCCTGGGGTTCGACCAGCCTCTACGGAATGAGCCTCACCGCGACCTATGACGGGACCCGATCGGTGCCGTTCACGGGCTTTCCGGCGTCCAAGCTTCTCACCTACCACGTCTGCCTCGTGTTCGGCCGGACGCAGAGCGGTGGGCTGGCCCGGGCGGTCGCCGACGCGGGCGGCACCTACAATTGCTCGGACACGAAGACGCAGTGATCGCTGCGCCGGCCCGACCGCTCGGAAACCGCTGGGCGGTCCGCGCGGCGGGCGACGGGAGGGGGGCCGGATCGGCGCCGCCCCGTTGACGCGAAGGCCTCGCATAGCCGTATGTCGCGCCGCCCTCCCTTCCTCGGAGACGCGAGCCGCCACTGCCCGTGAGACCCTTGCGCACCAGCCTCGATATCGCCGGCCTCGCCGCACAGCGCTTCGTCGCCCATGACGGCTGGGCGATCGCGAGCCACATCGCCCTGTCGATGCTGACCTCGCTGTTCCCGTTCCTGATCCTGCTCGCCGCCCTCGCCGGCGTGTTCGGGACCAAATCGCTCGCCGACGAGGCGGGCACGCTGATCTTCGACGCGGTGCCCCGCGAGATCGCCAAGCCGATCGTGGGCGAGGTCCACCGCATTCTCACCGAGCAGCGCGGCGGCGTGCTGACGCTGGGCGCCGTGCTCGCCCTGTACTTCTCCTCCTCGGGGGTCGAGTCGCTCCGCGTCGGGCTCAACCGCGCCTACGGGCTGCGCGAGATGCGGCCCTGGTGGCTCACGCGGCTCGAATCGATCGGCTACGTGATCTGCGGCGCCTTCGCGATGCTGGCCTTCGCGCTGCTCGTGGTGCTCGGGCCGCTGATCTGGCGACAGCTCGTGTTCGTGGCGCCGGGGCTGGAGCCCCTCGGCCTCACCATCGCGATCGGGCGCATCGTCATCACCGCGGTCCTGATCGGGCTCGTCTTGGTGATCGCCCACAAATTCGTCGCGGCCGGGCGCCGCTCCCTGCTGGCGGTGCTGCCCGGCATCGGCGTGACGCTGGCGCTGTGGTTCCTGGCCGGCCTCGGCTTCGGGTTCTACCTCGATCGGTTTTCCTCGGCCTATGCCTCCACCTACGGGGGCCTCGCCACCGCAATGGTGTTCCTCGTCTTCCTCTATTGGCTCGCGGCGATGTTCCTGTTCGGCGGCGAGGTGAACGGCACGGTCATCGCGGCCCGCCGCCAGCGGCTCCAGGCCCGGATGCGGGCGCGGCAGGCGCAAGCCGCCCAGCGGCCGTGAGGGTCCGCGCCGGTTCCGGACGGGCGCCCGGACCGCCGGTGGCGCGGACACCGACCGGCGTCGGGATGCATCGACGGGACAGGGGCCGGACAGGCCGGCCGATTGCCAGAGGGGTCGTCGTGACGGATCAAGCGAGGGCCCGACCCATGGGGTGTGTCCATGGCTGAGCGGGGCTGGACGACGGCCGACATCCCGTCCCAGACGGGCCGGGTCGCCCTCGTGACGGGGGCGAGTTCGGGCATCGGCTTCGAGACCGCCCTCGCGCTGGCCGGGGCCGGGGCGCATGTGGTGCTGGCCGTGCGCGACCCCGCCAAGGGCGTGCGGACGGCCGAGCGGATCGCCCGCCGGCACGCCCAGGCCGATCTCACGGTGCGCGAACTCGACACCGCTCGCCTCGCGAGCGTTCGCGCCTGCGCCGAGAACTGGCGGCGGGACGGTGGGCCGATCGACCTCCTCGTGCTGAATGCCGGCATCGCTGCGGTGCCGCGGCGGGAGGAGAGCGAGGACGGGTTCGAGCGGCAACTCGCGACGAACTATCTCGGCCATTTCGCCCTCACCGGGCTCCTGCTGCCGTGCCTGCGTCCGTCATCGGGAACCCGGATCGTCACGGTGGCCAGTGTCGCCCATCGCAGCGGCGCGATCCGCTTCGACGACCTCCACGGGCGCGCGGCCTATGGCGCGCAGACGGCCTACCGCCAGACCAAGCTCGCGATGCTCATCTTCGCCCTCGAACTCGAGCGCCGCCTCCGGGCCGCCGGCCGGCCCGAACAGGCCATGGCGGCCCATCCCGGCCTCGCGCTCACCGATGTCTTCCGCAGGGGAGACCGGGCCGGGCCGATCCAGCAGCGCATCGGCCGCTTCCTGTTCGCCCTCGCCGGGCAATCCGCGGCCGCCGGCGCCTTGCCGATCCTCTACGCCGCGACGGCGCCGGTCGCCCGGGGCGGCGGCTATTACGGGCCGGACGGGATCCGCGAGAGTCGCGGCGCGCCCAAACCCGCCTGGATCGCCCCGCAGGCCAAAGATCCCGACACGGCTTCGCGCCTCTGGACCGTGTCCGAACAGCTGACCGGGGTGAGGTTCGCCCTGTAGGCGCAACGGCCCGAGGGCCCGGCGCCGCGCTCAGCCGGGTCGGCGGGTGGGGGTCAGGCGCACGCCCGGGGCAGGGCGCTCCAGCAGCACCTCCCGGCGGAAGCGCACGAGCCGGGCCGGACGCCCCGCCGTCCCGCTCGTCACATCCTCGGTCTCCTCCACCAGCCCCTGCTGGGCCACGAGCCGGCGGAAGTTCTGCTTGTGCAGGCGCGTGCCCGACAGCGCCTCGACGGTGCGTTGCAACTGGAGCAGCGTGAAGGCCGGCGGCATCAGCTCGAAGACCACGGGTCGATACTTGATCTTGCCTCGAAGGCGGCCGATCGCGGTGGCGAGCACGCGGCGATGGTCGAGCGCCATGGGCTGGCCGGTGACCGCCGCGTCGTCATGCTGCGCCACGCCGGCCTGCCCATGCGCCTCCGGGATCAGGCCGGCCTCGAACAGCAATTCGTAGCGCTCCAGAACCCGCTCCTCGTTCCAGGTGCCGCCGGTACCGAAATTCAGCCCGACCCGGTCCTCGCGCTGGCGCCGCAGCTTGGCGTCGCCGCCCTCGGCCACCCAGGCCATCAGCCGCGGCTCGATCGCGTCGAGCGCTGCCGGGCGTCCCTCGCGAAAATCTTCCCAGGGCAAATAGCGGTACCAGTTGCGCCACGCCGCCTCGGCGAGGCCCGCGGGGCGGAGCTCCCGCACCAGGGCGAGATAGGCCACCGAGAGCAGGTGCACGCCGCGCGCTCCGCCCTCGCGGTCCCGGTCGCCGAAGGTGTAGAGCTGCTCGACATAGCCGAGGCGCTGATGGGTCTGCTGCTCCACCCAGGCCCGCAGGCCCCGCTCCAGGGTGGCGTGCTCGGGCACCAGAGGGCCGGCCGGCAGCGCGGTGTCCCGGCCAGGGGCTTGGCCGGCGACCTGCACGGTCAGCGCCCGCGGCTCGCCGTCCGTCGCCGCGACGATGACGGCGACGAGCCCCACCGACGAGGTGAACGCGGCGCGCTCGCGTCGATCGACGGGAGCCGTCGAATCTGGTGCGACCGTAGTCAGGGCGTCGCTCATGGCTCGATGCTCGCCGCTCTCCTGATCCCGGCGTCCTGTCCGTCATCAGACGCCCGCTGCGTCACCAAGCCCAGGGAGGATACGGCGGACATCGAAGGTTTCGTGCGACATTCGTGAGGTCGATTCAGGCGTCGCAGGCCGGCGCGGACGCGCATCCCGCCATCGGCCTCCAACGCGCGCGCCGCTCTTGCCGGATCGGAGCGGTGACCGTCAACGCGTCGCGCTGGCGCCTGCACACCCGCTGGACGGTCCGAAGCGCCAGGAGACCGTGTCGCGAACGAACCCGCGGGCGGCCATGGCCCCCACAACGGTCCACCGCGCCAAAACGATCTACCGAGCGGGGTCCAGGGCGGCGATGAGGGCGGTCAGGGCGACCTTCATCTCCCGACGGGCCTCTTCGAAGCTTTCGTAGCCGGCCATGGACTGGCCGCAGATTTTGCCCTGCCTCTTGATCGACCAAGAGAAGTGGCCGTTGGCGCGGCAGCGCCGCACGTCGACGGCGTAGGGATGGGCGGTCGGTGATGCCATGCCGCACCATGGCACGCTCCTCCGTCCGGACCAAGGATGGATCACGGGCACGGCACGGTAAACCGACCCTCCCTCGCGGTCCGGGTGAACGGTCCGTGTCGTCGTGATCGGTCGCTCCCGGGAAGACCCTCCACTTTTCGCATCGATGCGTTAGACCAGTCCGAGCAAGCGAGCGTTGGGAGCGGGACGGGGATGGCGTGCGGGCGACGCGAGGGATCACGATGAGCCTCGGCACGGGACTCGGCCTGTCACGCCCGGCCGCCACGAAAGCCGTCGATCTCCGGCTCTACGGCCTCCTCGATGTCGGCGTGCTGGGCGGTGACGGGGCCGCGCTGGCGGCGCTCGCCGCCGAGGCGGTCGCGGGCGGCGTCACGCTGCTGCAGTACCGCGAAAAGACCATCGACGACGCCCGGGCGGCGCTCGCCCGCATCCGGGCGATCCGCGCCGCCGTGGCGGGCCGCGTGCCGGTGCTCGTCAACGACCGGGTCGATCTCGCCCTCGCCGCGGGCGCCGAAGGGGTGCATCTCGGACAGTCGGACCTGCATTCCGAGGATGCCCGCCGGCTCCTCGGTCCCCGGGCGGTGATCGGCCTCACGGTCAAGAACGGGACCCAGGCCGACGAACTGTACCGCCTGCCGATCGACTACGCCTGCATCGGTGGGGTGTTTGCGACCACCAGCAAGGACAACCCCGATCCGCCGGTCGGCCTCGACGGGCTTCAGCGCATCGTCTTCCGCGCCCGCCTCGCCCGCGGGCAGGGGCTTCCGCTCGGCGCCATCGCCGGGATCGATGCCAGCAACGCCGCCTCCACCATCCGCGCCGGTGCCGACGGCGTCGCGCTGATCGGAGCCCTGTTCAAGGGCGGCGCCACGGAGGCGAAGGCCCGGGACCTGCGGGCCCGGATCGACGAGGCTTTGGCGGCGCGGGGCGCCTGAGGGCGCGTCCGGACCAGGAACAGGGAGGCATCGCATGACCGCCATCGCCGTCACCATCGCCGGCTCGGATTCGAGCGGGGGCGCCGGGATCCAGGCCGATCTCAAGACCTTCGCGGCCCTGCGGGTCTACGGCGCCAGCGTGATCACCGCGGTGACCGCGCAGAACACCGTCGGGGTGCAGGGCATCCACGACGTGCCCGCCGAGGTCGTGGCCGCCCAGATCGAATCGATCTTCTCCGACCTCACCGTCGGTGCGGTGAAGATCGGGATGCTGTCGCGGCCGGAGACGATCGCCGCCGTGGTCGAGGCCTTGCAGCGGCATGCCGTCGGCATCCCCGTGGTGCTCGATCCCGTCATGGTCGCGGCTTCCGGCGACCGGCTGATCTCGGAGGAGGCCGTTGCGGCGCTCCGGGACTCGCTGATGCCCCTCGCTCACCTCGTGACGCCCAACCTCCCCGAGGCCGCGACCCTGCTGGGCGAGCGGGAGGCGGTCCACGAGAACGAGGCGGTCGGTCAGGCGCGGCGCCTGCTGGAGCGGGGCGCCCGCGCCGTCCTCATCAAGGGCGGGCACGGCGAGGGGCAGGAGAGCGTCGATCATCTGCTGAGCCGGGACGGGACGCTGCGCCGCTTCGCGGCGCCGCGCATCGAGACCCGCAACACCCACGGCACCGGCTGCACCCTGTCGGCCGCGGTGGCCGCTGGCCTCGCCCGGGGCCAGCCCCTCGCCGAGGCGGTCGGTGCTGCCAAGGCCTACGTCACCGAGGCGATCCGCGCCGCCGACGGCGTGCCGGTCGGTCGCGGTCACGGGCCGCTCCACCACTTCTTCGCCCAGTGGCGATGAACCGCTCGATCCCCAGCTGACGCGCCTCCCTGAGCCAAAACGGTATCCCCTTCCCGGGGCGAGCGCTCTAAATGTGGGTCCTGGGATGCCGGCCCGGACTGGGCGGAACCGCGCGGGAGGCCGGGCATCCCGCGAGCATGTCGCGGCGATCGGAAGGCGATACGGAGCGTGCGTATGTCGAAGCCCCCTCTCACCCGGTCGGCGAAAGGACGCCGGTCCGCCCGGTCGTCCGACGGTTCGGCCTGGACCAGCGAGCAGGCGTCGGAAACGAGACGGAAGATCGCCATCAACCGCTTCACCTATCGCGGCGGCTACGACGGCTATGAGGGTCGCATGATCCTGCGCCCCGAGCTCGGCGAAAGGCCGCGATCCGAAACCTGAGCGTCGGCCCGAGGGGACGCCGACGCGCTGCAGCACGAGGTCCCCGAGCCTCGTGCGGGAGACCGTATCCGGCCTGAATGCGGTCGAAGATCGGCCTCGCGACACCCTTCGCCAGTCGCGGAAGCCGTTTGACAAATCAAACGTTCGTTCGGATAACGGAACGATCTCTCGCAGATCGATGCGCTCGCCCGGGCCTCGCCGACGGTTTGGTGGCGGGGAGCGCCAGCGGACCGGTAGGATGCAGGACATCACGGCAAGCCTCGAGCGCGGACGACCGAAGGATCTCGTCAGCGGCGCCCAGGTGCTCTCTGGCCAGCTCGGCAAGACGATCCAGCGGTTGCGCAAGGCCTACAACCTTTCCCTCTCGGAACTCGCCGAGCAATCGGGCGTCGCGAAGTCGATCATCTCCCAGATCGAGCGCAACGAGACCAACCCGACGCTGGCCACGATCTGGCGCCTGAGCCAGGCGCTCGACGTGTCGATCGAGCGGGTGCTGGCCCATTCCGACGAGGAGCCGTTCATCGAGCGCTTCTCGCGGGCCGATACGCCGCGGCTCGTGTCCGAGGACGGCAAGGTTCGGCTCGCGATCATCGGCTGGATCAAGACGGTCGAGTGGCTGCAATGGTATGACGTGACCGCCGATCCGGGCGGGGTGCTCGAGTCGGACCCCCACCAGCGCGGTTCGGTCGAATCGCTCTCGGTGACGGAGGGCCATTTCGCCGTGGACGTCGCGGGCGAGGTCCAGCGGGCCGGCCCGGGCGAGACCCTGCGCTACCGCTGCGACCGTCCCCACAGCATCCGCTGCCTCGGCGACGCCCCGGGCCGGGCCACCATGGTCGTCATCATGAAGGCCGCCGTGATGGAGTGAGGCGAGTGCGGGTGTGAGAGGACGCGGGATCTCGTCGGAACCCGCTCCCCCGCCCGTCGATGCCCCCTCCACAAGGCTGCCCTCGGGTCCATCGGGTCCCGAGGTGCGGGTCCCGAGGTGCTCTGACGGCGCGCACGGCGCCGTCAGAAGTGACTGAACGAGCCTGTCCCGAAGGCCAACGTGCGTCCCTCGGCGTCGAGGAAGCGGGGCGGGGCCTCGCCCGCCTCAACCGTACCGATGGCGGTCGCCGGCACGCCGGCCTGCCGGGCCGCGTCGAGAAAGGCGTTCAGCGCCTCCGGCGGCACGGCGCAGAGGATCTCGTAATCGTCCCCGCCGGTGAACGCGGTCGCCCGATGGGCGCCGTCCCGGGCGATCAGAGCCCGGGTGGCGGATGAGAGCGGCACCGCGTCGGCATCCACGCGCGCGCTCAACCCGGTGCCGTCCAGCATCTTCGCGAGATCCCCGACGAGGCCGTCGGACACGTCCATCGCGGCGCGGGCATGGGCTCGCAGGGCGGGGACCAAAGCGATTCGGGGTTGGGGATGGAGGTAGCGGTCGAGGAGCGCCTCGCGCGCGACGGCCCCGAGGCCGGCCTCCGGCGCGAGTCGCAGGCGCAAGCCCAGTGCCGCGTCGCCGATCGTGCCGGAGACGCAGAGCCGGTCGCCGGCCCGGGCCGCCTGCCGCCGCAGCATCGTCCCCGCCGGCACCTCGCCGAAGGCGGTCACGCCGATCAAGGCCGGTCCGCCGGAGCGCACGGTGTCGCCGCCGAGAAGTGGGCAGCCCTGCGCCCGCGCGGCAGTCCCGAGGCCCGTCGCGAAGGCGGCGAGCCATGCCTCGGTCCAGCCGTCCGGAAGGGCCAGGGTCAGAACGAACCCGCGGGGTGTCGCGCCCTTGGCGGCGAGATCCGAGAGGTTCACGCCGAGCGCCTTCGCCGCGACGGAGCCCGGTGGATCGTCGGGGAAGAAGTGAACGCCAGCGACGATCGCGTCGGTGGTCACCACGAGGTCGTGCCCCGGGCGCGGGGCCAGGCTCGCGGCGTCGTCGCGCAGGCCCTCGGCGCCGGGGCCGGCGAGCGGCGCGAAGTAGCGCGCGATCAGGGCCTCCTCGCCCGGACGCGCCGCCGGGGCACCGGACGGGTCGGCCAAGGAAGGATCGTCGGAACGAGCCAACCGGGCTCAGTCCTTCTTCGGCGCCGCCGGGATGCCGAATTCGGTCGAGCGCACCTCGCGGCCGACCCGGTCGAGCACGGCGTTGACCATGCCGGGCTCGTCGCCGCCATAGAAGCTGTGGGCCACATCGACATATTCGGAGATGGCGGCGCGGGCCGGCACGTCGCGGCGGAACATCAACTCGTAGGCGCCCGCCCGCAGGATCGCCCGCAGCACCACCTCCACCCGGCGCAGGGGCCAGCCCTTGGCCAGCGCCGCGTCGAGCTTCGGGTCGATCGCCCGCTGCTCCTCGACCGCGCCGCGCAGCACGTCGCGGAAAAAGGCGGTCTCGGCGGGCGGGTGGGCGACGCCGTCGATGTTCTGGCCGATCCAGAAGGCCTCGAACTCGGCCAGGGCCTCGATCACGCCCTTGTCCGAGATCTCCATCTCGTAGAGCGCCTGCACCACCGCGAGGCGGGCGCCCTTGCGCAGGCTGAGGGGGGCGGGTTTCGCGGCGGCCGGTGTCTCGGCAGGCTGGCTCATCGGGCGGCTTCCGACTTGGCGGCGCGCTTGATCGCGACGAGGCTGAGCGCCGCTTCCGCCGCGCCGCCGCCCTTGTTCATCTGGGAGACCCGGGCGCGGACGAGGGCCTGCTCCATGGTCTCGACGGTGAGGATGCCGTTGCCGAGCGGCAGGCGCTCGGCGACGGAGAGATCCATCAGCGCGCGGGCGCTCTCGCCCGCGACGATGTCGTAATGCCCGGTCTCGCCGCGGATGACGCAGCCGAGGGCCACCGCCGCGTCGTAGGGTTCGCCCGCGCGCTCGCCCTCCTTGAGGAGGATGGCGACGGCCGCGGGGATTTCCAGGGCGCCCGGCACGGTGAAAACCCGCGCCTCGGCGCCGACCGCCGCGATGGCGGCCCGCGCCCCGGCGAGCAGTTCGTCGGCGACATCTTCGTAATAGCGGGCCTCGACCACGAGCACGCGGGTGCCGGCGAGGCTCTCCAGGATGCTCTTCGGCGCGGCCGCGTCTCGGGTGGGGGAAACCATGGCGTCGCGCGGATCCGAGCGGGGGGCGGGCCGGAGGGTTAGCGCAGAAGCCGCGCACTCGACAAGCGGCGGCGCGTCGAACCTGTCACCCATCCGGATTGATGCGGGCGCGGGCAGCGCCCTATCTCTGCCGAAATCGAATAAGGAGTTCACATGCGATCCGCCCCGATCCTGGCGCTGCTGGCGCTGGCCCTGGCCGCCTCGCCCACGCAGGCCCTCGACGGGCCGGAGAACGCGCTCGGCATCGCGCTCGAAGGCTACGCCTATCCCTACCCGGTCCGCTACTTCCCCGTGAGCCGCGACGGCGAGGCCCAGCGCCTCGCCTATATGGACGTCGCTCCCAACGGGGCGGGCAACGGCCGCACCGCCCTTCTGCTGCACGGGCGCAATTTCCCCTCGAGCTATTGGGAGCCGGTGATCCGGGCGCTGACCGAGGGTGGGTACCGGGTCGTGGTCCCCGATCAGCTCGGCTTCGGCAAATCCTCGAAGCCCATCGGCGCCTTCACCTTCGACCGGATGGCCGCCGACACGGTGGCGCTCGCCGATTCCCTCGGCCTTCAGCGGTTCGATGTGGTCGCCCATTCGATGGGCGGGATGCTCGCCGTGCGGATGGCGCGCACCTATCCGCAGCGGATCAACAGTCTGGTGCTGGAGGCGCCGATCGGCCTGGAGGATTACCGCTTCGCGGTGCCGCCGGTCTCCGACGAGGCGCTGATGGCCCGCGAGGGCGACCTGACCGCGGAGGCCTACCGCAAGCAGCTGATGACCAGCTACGCCCTGTCGCTGCCGGTCTCCGCGATCGAATCGTTCGTGCAGATCCGCGAGCGGGTGAAGGGCTCGGGCGAATATCCGCGCTGGCTGCGGTCGTTCGTGAACTCCTACCAGATGATCTGGGGCCAGCCGGTCGTGCACGAGATCCCGCTGGTGAGTGCCCCGACCCTGTTCATCATGGGCGCCAACGACCGCAACGCGCCGGGCAAGGCGTTCGCGCCGCCGGAGAAGCGCTCCGGCATGGGCGACAACACCGGCCACGCCCGGGCGCTCGCCGCGCGGATGCCCAACGGCCGCGCCGAGGTCATCGCCAATGTCGGCCACCTCGTCCACATGGAGGCGACCGGCATGTTCAACGGGCTGATGCTCGATTTCCTCGACCGTAACTGACAGGCGGGAAGACGCACATGGATGTGGGATTCATCGGGCTCGGCCGCATGGGCCGGGCCATGGCCCGTCGCCTCGTCGAAGCGGGTCATCGGGTCCGGGTCTGGAACCGCACGCCGGAGGCGGCCCGTTCCCTCGAGGGGGCGGAGCCGGTGGCCCGCGCGGCGGAGGCCTTTTCGGGAGACGCGGCCTTCACGATGCTGGCCGACGACGCGGCCCTGCGCGCCGTGATCGGGCAGGGCGGCCTCCTCGAGGGGACGGCCCGCCCGGCGGTGCATGTCGGCCTGTCGACGATCTCGGTGGCCCTGGCGAAGGAGCTGACGGAGACCCATGCCCGGGCCAAAATCGCTTACGTGTCCGCTCCGGTCTTCGGCCGGCCGGACGCCGCGGCGGCGGGCGCGCTCCATATCGTGGCGGCCGGCGCGGACGAAGCCATCGCCCGGGTGCAGCCGCTCCTCGACGCCATGGGGACGAAAACCTGGCGCTTCGGGGCGGAGCCCGAGAAGGCCAACGCCGTCAAGCTCGCCGGCAACTTCATGCTGGTCTCGGCGATCGAGGCGATGGGCGAGGCTTCGGCCTTCGCGGAAGGCCACGGCATTCCCGGCAAGGACGTGCTGGCGATGCTGACCAGCACCCTGTTCGCTTCGCCGGTCTACACGAATTACGGCGCGATCATCAGCGAGGGCCGGTTCGATCCGCCGAGCTTCACCCTGCGGTTGGGGATGAAGGACGTCCGCTTGGTCCTGGAGGCCGGCGAGGCGGCCTCGGTGCCGATGCCGTTCGCAAGCGTCCTGCGCGACAACCTGCTCGATGCCATCGCCCACGGCGACGCCGACCGGGATTTCGCCGCGCTCACCCGCGTCGCGACGCGCCGCAGCGGGCGCTGAGCCCGGAGCGGGGGGCGCTTCGGGGCCTCCGCACCGTCCGCGCGCCGCCGCCGCCGCATTCCGAGGGGCGCCGCGGTGTCAGTCGCCCCGCGTGGTCGCCGCGGTCTGGCCGAACATCACCCGCTTGGCATCCTCGCTCATCGGTTGGCCGTGGTTCGGGTTGACCTCCGTCGCCCGCGCGTAGGCGGCCTGCGTGCCGGGCCGCTCGCGGATCGCCTCGAACCAGCGCTTCAGGTTCGGATGGGCGTTGAGATCCTGAGCCTGCCGCTCCCACGGTACGATCCACGGATAGGAGGCCATGTCGGCAATGGTGTAGTCGGCCCCCGCCACGAAGGGCCGGTCGGCGAGGCGCCGGTCGAGCACGCCGTAGAGCCGGTTCGTCTCCTTGACGTAGCGGTCGATGGCGTAGGGAATCTTTTCCGGGGCGTACTGGGAGAAGTGGTGGTTCTGCCCCGCCATCGGTCCCAGGCCGCCCATCTGCCAGAACAGCCATTGCAGCGCCTCGGCCCGGCCGCGGGACGTCGTGGGCAGGAAGCGGCCCATCTTCTCGGCGAGATAGAGCAGGATCGCTCCCGACTCGAACAGCGAGACCGGCGCGCCCCCGTCGGCGGGCGCATGATCGACGATGGCCGGCATCCGGTTGTTCGGCGCGATCGCCAGGAAGGCGGGCTCGAACTGCGCGCCCTTGCCGATATCGACCGGATGGATCCGGTAGGGCAGGCCCGCCTCCTCCAGAAACATCGTGACCTTGTGGCCGTTCGGGGTCGGCCAATAGTGCAGGTCGATCATCGCGCGCTTCGTCCTTCCGCCGGCCGGCTCACGTTCCGGCCAGCGGCGAGGTGGGAGCGCCCTCCCGCGGGTTCAAGCCGCCGGATCGAACGCCTTGCGCGGAATCGGACAAGGAAAGCTTCATGCCTCGCGTGCTTTCGTCGGGGCCCTGACGGCACGGAGCGGGCGATGGTCTCGGCAGTCTCCACCAGCACGGCGGCCCTGTCCGCCGCCTTCCAGCGCTTCGACGGCGCGGCGAGCCGCGTCGCCTCTCCGCAGGGCGCGGCGGACCCGACCCGGGCGGCGGTCGATCTCGTCTCGGCCAAGACCGAGGTCGGCGTGACCACGGCCCTCTTGAAATCGTCGCTCGAGGCGGACCGGCGCGTCCTCGACATCTTGGTCTGACCCCTACGGGGCGGGTCTTCCTTGGGAAGCGACGTTGCGCCGGCTTCGCCGCAGGGAGATGCCGTCGCACGCGGGCCTGGCGTGAGGCGCACGCGAGCGGGCCGGCCGCTGCGGGCTATCCGGGCGATGGGAGCGCCGTAACCCGACGCCTCCTGAGACGGGTCCTCGTCCGCCACTGCCCGCCTCCCAAAATCGCGCGTCCCAGCGGCTGAGCGAAGCGGTGTTCCGCGGCTTCCGCGCCGGCATGATCTGGGCGGCCTCTCATCTCGCCTCTGACAGCGAGGGGTTCGCTGAATCTCCGACCATTGGCAGCGGGCCGCCATGCGCGGCGCCGGGCAGGTCCGTTGGCCAGCCATCGATCGCTATGCCGACCGGCCCGAGATCGACGACCCCGACGCCTTCGACCGCTTCCGGCTCATGGTCCGTGCCCATGAGAGGGTCATTCCGGAGCAAATGGCGGACGCTGTGATGGGCAAGTGCAGGAGGGGGGCTCAGCTCTTCGAAGGCGTGTGTCCGCGGTTGGAGGCGGCGGAGCGCTATGTGTGCGATCCGCTGCCTTGGTCTCACGTCAAACCGCCTTGCCCTGCGTGACCGTGATTTCATGGATGTCGTTGCCGACCGGCACGGTAATCACATAGGCCTTCGCGGCCCCGACGCCCCCAGCGGGAGGCTCGATGTGAAGCTGGCCACCGACCCACTCGGCCGGCATCACCGTATTGTCCTTGATGACGTTTTGCTCCAACGCGGCGAGGTTGAGCTGACCGCCGGCAACTGTTTCACCGATGAGGGCGGCATTCTGGGCATCGGCCCGGGCCCCATTGATGGCGCCAGCGATGGGGCTGTAGCGCCCGCTGTTGGTGTAGCTCGCGTTCTGTGCGGCGTAGGCGTTCCCAGCGATGGCCGCGCCAACCAGGATCGCGCTCACGACCTGGCGCGTGCGCTCTTCAGACACGAGCTGATCGTAGGTCACAACGGCCATCGACTTTGATGGCGCCCCATCCTGAATTTGAACGGCGCTCACACTGGTGACCCGGAAATCGCTCGGAATCTTGCCGTTGTTCTGGATACCAACGACGAAAACGGGCCGGCTTCCACTTGCAATCTCGCGAGATGCGGACGTGACGATGACCGTTGAACTCTTCTTTTTCGAGATCACGGCATTCCGGCCGTCCCGGACAACTGATTGCTGCTGAGGCCCGGCATTGAACGCGACCTTTTCGGTCGGAACGCAGGCAGCAGCCATTGTTGCGAGCAGGGCGCCCGCGAAACAAACTCGGATGTTCATAAGAGCCCCCGGAAGACGGTCGTTGCCGTCGAATTATTTTTCAGCACGCCGTGGCTGTGGCGTCCATCTCAGGTTGAGGGACTGGAACTAAAACGTTGTTGATCTGTTGCGGGCGGGCAACAAACGCAACCACAAGCCGGAGGTTGGGTGGAGGTGCACAAGTGCGCCATATACACATGATAAATTCGCAATAAAACCAGCATTATTTGCGAATATGCCGAATTAGATCTGTGTTTATAATTTTTACGAGTGTCCCAACAAATATAAAATTGAACTATTAAAATCAAACATTTGTGCTAATGATAAAATTAACCAGATATTTCCTATTTCCGGTGTCCCCGTCTCCGATCTTCAGGCTATGGAACTCGCTGTGAAATCTATCGGCTACGCTCCGCAGCGCTCGTAGAAGTTTGACGGTCTCATGATGATTCGATCATTTAATCTTAGATAGGTCTTTGATCCATTTTGGCGAATTGCTTTGATGTTTTGCTTGAGCTTGTGCCGTTAACAGCGCCGCACACACCGTCAGAACGCTCAGAGACGTCATCCCAGTTCCCTTGCCAGCCGGCGCCTGCCGTCGTGGATTTTGAAACTGCAGAGATCGACCTTCAGCCAGTCGCGCGTGCCCCAGGGCGCCCCGGTCACATCGCTGCGCCGCGCCGAGCGGCAGGCGCCGCTCCGGCGGCCCCCATTGGCGCTCGCGCTTGCGACCATTCCGATCTGGCCGGTCGCTGGCGGCGGCGAAGGCGTCGCGCCCTTCCGGCGTGAGGCTCTTCCCCAGGTCGATGCCGCTTAGGGAGCGAGAAAGGCCCGAGACGAGAACGCCTGGGGCGTATTCTGGGTGACTGTTTTGGCGGTTCTCGCCCCGAACCGCTCGGGACGACCTCGCGATGTGCCCTTCGCGGCCACTCCCAGGCTTGCCCGGCGGGGCCGAAAATCGTAGTTCCCCTAGGCCCAAGAGGGTGTCGGGGTGTAGCGCAGTCTGGTAGCGCATCTGCTTTGGGAGCAGAGGGTCGTAGGTTCGAATCCTATCGCCCCGACCATGGCCTTCCCGGAGTCGTCAGTCATCCGATGTCGAGCGCCCGCATCTACCGCCCCGCCAAGGACCCGACGCAGTCCGGGCTTGCGCGCACCAAGCTCTGGGTGCTGGAATTCGATCAGACGGCCCCGCGCGAGACCGATCCGCTGATGGGCTGGACCGGCTCCTCCGACATGCTCCAGCAGGTGCGGCTGGAATTCGACACCGCCGAGGAGGCGGTGGCCTATGCCCGCTCGCAGGGCATCGCCTACCGAGTCGAGGAACCGAAGCCCCCCACGATCCGCAAGGGGCTGTCCTACTCCGACAATTTCAAGTTCAACCGCACCGCGCCCTGGACGCATTGAGGGGCGGGGGCGGCGTCAGGCCGCCCGAACGCGGCGGAAAGGGCCGGCTCAGCCGCCCGACTTCCGCTCGGCCCAGACCCGGAACGGGCTCGCCTCGCCCGGCAGCGGCAGGTGGCGGACCTGCATCGGCTGCTCCTCGGGAGGGCGGCACAATTCGGCGTAGATGCCGGCGCTGATGAGCCCCTCGGCCTCCGCCTCCTCGGCGGTGAAGGCGTAGTAGCCCCGCTCGACGCCGGCGAGGCGCATCGCCGCGTGGCACATCGGGCAGGGCCGCCCGCTGGCGTAGACGATGCAGCCGTCGAGCTTCGCCCGGCCGAGCCGCCGGCTCGCCGCCCGCAGGGCCGCCATCTCGGCATGATCGGTGGGATCGAGGGTCGTGTGGGTGGTGTTGGCCGCCCGCGCCACCACAGCGCCGTCGCGCACGATCACGGCGCCGTAGGGGCGCCCGCCCTCCGCCACGTTGGCCCGGGCGATCTCGACCGCCTCGCGCAGGTAGCCCTCGTGCTCGCTCATGCCGTCTCCCCGTGTCCGCGGTTCAGAACGCGTAGCGTACCGTGCAATAGGGCATCCTCTCGGCGAGCAGCGCCTTGAACCGGGCGAGCCAGCGGCCCTTCCAGCCCGTGCGGTAGCGCAGGTTTTCGCCTCCGCCCTCGGAGCGCTTCGTCTCCTGGATGTCCGGGCGCCACAGCAGCGCCTCGGCCTTGGGATGCCAGCCGAGATTGACCGCATGCAGCCCGGCATTGTGGGTCAGCATGATGATCTCGCATTTCAGCTGGCGCTTGGCGGCGTCCGAGAGACGATCGTCGATCTCGGAAAACAGCTCGGCCCAGTCCGCCTCCCAGCCCTCGTAGAGGATGACCGGCGAGAAATTGACGTGCACCTCGTAGCCGGCGGCCAGGAAGTCGTCGATCGCGGCGATGCGCTCGGAGATCGGGCTCGTGCGCACGTCGACGATCCGGGCGATCCGCGCGGGCATCAGGGAGAAGCGGATGCGGGTGCGGCCTCGCGGCTCGTAGTCGAGGAGATCGCGGTTGACCCATTTCGTGGCAAACGAGCCCTTGGCGTTGGGCAGGCCGCGGAACAGCGCGACGAGGTCGCGGACGGTGTCGCAAACCATGGCGTCGACCGAGAGATCGCCGTTCTCGCCGAGATCGTAGACCCAGTCCGTCGCATCGATCTGGTCGGGGGCCGGCAGCCCCCCCTGTCGGGCGGCGTGGCGCGTGATCGCGGCCGCCACCGCCTCCACATTCACGAACAGCGAGATCGGATTGGAGAAGCCCTTGCGGCGCGGCACGTAGCAATAGGCGCAGGCCATGGCGCAGCCGTTGGAGGTCGAGGGCGCGATGAAATGGGCGGAACGGCCGTTGGGGCGCAGGGCGAGCCCCTTCTTGACGCCGAGCACCAGGGTCGAGCGCTTGATGCGCACCCAGTCCTCGACCGATCCGGCATTGCCGTGAAGCGAGGGGATGTTCCAGTGCGAGGGCACCGCGATCCGCTCGGCCGCGGGGAACCGCGCCAGAATCTCCTGCCCGCGCGGATAGGCGAGCACGGCCGGCTCGTGGAAGATGCGGTCGATGTCGAGGAAGTCGCGCCCGGCCATCGTCCGCATATGGCGCGGACCCCGCCGGCCGCCGGGGGCTGCGGCGATCGGGCCCGGCCCGTCAGAGCCGGGCGAGCAGTTCGGTCTTCTTGGCCGAGAACTCGGCCTCGGTCAGCACGCCCTTGCGGTGGAGTTCGGCCAGCCGCTCCAGCAGGGTCAGGACGTCCGACGCGCCCGTCGCCGAGGCGGCATTGCTGGCGGCTCGGGCCGGAGCGGGCGCTTCCGCCGCCGCCGGCTTCGGCATTTCGGGCGGGGCGGGCGCTTCCGCCGCCATCAGCGTCGACCTCTCGGGCCGGGCGGGCGGGGCGGGTTCTGCCCACCCGCTTCCGGCATCCTCGGGGCTGGCGCGGGCAAGGTCGTGCAGGGAGAATCCTCCCCCGGGCCCGCTGAAGGCGAACGAGGCGGATCCGCCCTGCTGCTGCGAGACGCCCGTCACCTCCCGGCCGCCGGTGTCGTAGAGGACGACGCGCCCGTCGGTCTCGACGGCGAGCCGGCGGCTTCCCGGGAAGAACGCGTAGCGCGTCCCATTCTGCGCCCCGACGCTCGAGGGCTGCCCGAGCCCCTCGGGCCACCAATGGCCCGCGCCCGACGCGCCCTGCATCTCCGCCGGCGGCAAGGCGGCGGAGAGCTCGGTGCAGAGCGCGTCGACGCGGGCTTTGAGGGCGTGGTCGTTCATGCGTCCGATCATGACCATGCCGCCGCGGGACCATTGGCCGAAACCGCCGAGATCCGGGTGGTCGAACTGCGCCATGTTGCCGTGGCCGGCCTCCAGGGCGCGGACGAGATGGCGCACGCCCTCCAGGCTCACCCCGTGCCGGTCGGCGAGGGCCTGGAGGCCCGGGGATGTGCCGCGCGTCTCTTCACTCATGATCGGACGGTGTCCTCCTTCGGGCCCGGCGCGGAGCCGGGCTTGAAACAGCCGCCTTCGGCCCGGGTTTCCCCTCGACGCCTACCACATCTCCGCCCTCGATACCGGCACGGAAATAATTGCTGCAATGCGACGCCCCGGGGGAGCTTCACCGTGGCGTGAACGTTCAGAGTCCGGCCGGGGCCACCGCGGGGGGCCTGCCACGATGACAGACGGAACGACGATGGCCGATCACGACAGGACTGCGACGCCCAAGCCGCGCATTTCGCGCTCGCGCATCCGCGAAGGCTCGCCGCATCCCCGAGGCGCCACCTGGGACGGGCGGGGCGTCAACTTCGCGCTGTTCTCGGCGCACGCGACCAAGGTCGAGCTGTGCCTGTTCGACGACGACGGCAAGAACGAGATCGAGCGCATCGAGCTGCCCGAGTACACCGACGAGGTCTGGCACGGTTACCTGCCGGACGCGCGGCCCGGCACGATCTACGGCTACCGCGTCCACGGCCCCTACGAGCCGGAGGCCGGCCACCGTTTCAACCCGAACAAGCTTTTGATCGACCCCTACGCCAAGGGGCTCGTCGGCACCATCCAGTGGAACCCGGCCCTGTTCGGCTACAAGATGGAGACCGGCGACGATCTCACCTTCGATGAGCGGGATTCGGCCCCCTATACCCGCCGCTCGCGGGTGATCGACCCCGCCTTCACCTGGGGCCGCGACGAGAAGCCCCGTGTGCCGTGGGAGCGGACGATCGTCTACGAGACCCACGTCAAGGGCTTCACCAAGCTCCATCCGGCCGTGCCGGAGAAGTTGCGCGGCACCTATGCCGGCATGGGGCATCCGGCGGTGCTCGACTACATCAAGAGCCTCGGCGTCACCTCGGTCGAGCTGCTGCCGGTCCATTCGTTCGTGCAGGACGACTACCTGCAGCAGAAGGGCCTCATCAATTACTGGGGCTACAACACGATCTCGTTCTTCACCCCCGCCCGCCGCTACGCCGCGGTGCCGGACTTCGCCTTCTCCGAGTTCAAGGAGATGGTCGCCCGCATGCATGGCGCCGGTCTCGAGGTGATCCTCGACGTCGTCTACAACCACACCGCCGAGGGCAACGAGAAGGGGCCGACCCTCTCGTTCAAGGGCGTCGACAACGCTTCCTACTACCGGCTGCTGCCGAACCAGCCGCGCTACTACATCAACGACACCGGCACCGGGAATACCTTCAACCTGTCGCACCCGCGGGTGCTCCAGCTCGTCACCGACAGCTTGCGCTACTGGGCGAACGAGATGCGGGTCGACGGCTTCCGGTTCGATCTGGCGACCATCCTCGGCCGCGAGCCCTACGGCTTCGACGAGGGCGGCGGCTTCCTCGACACCTGCCGCCAGGATCCCGTCCTCAACGACGTGAAGCTCATCGCCGAGCCGTGGGATTGCGGCCCTGGCGGCTATCAGGTCGGCGGCTTCCCTCCGGGCTGGGCCGAGTGGAACGATCGCTTCCGCGACGACGTGCGCGGCTACTGGAAGGGCGATGGTGGCCTGCTCCCCTCGCTCGCCTCGCGCATCACGGCCTCGGCCGACAAGTTCAACAAGCGCGGGCGCCGGCCCTGGGCGTCGGTGAACTTCATCACGGCGCATGACGGCTTCACGTTGAACGACACCGTGTCGTACAACGAGAAGCACAATATGGCCAACGGCGAGGACAACCGCGACGGACACGGCCACAACCTCTCCTACAATTACGGCGTCGAGGGCCCGACCGACGATCCCGAGATCCGTGCCGTGCGCAAACGGCAGATGCGCAACCTGCTCGCGACCCTGTTCCTTTCCAAGGGCACGCCGATGCTGCTCGCCGGCGACGAGTTCGCCCGCACGCAGGCCGGCAACAACAACGCCTATTGCCAGGACAACGAGGTGAGCTGGGTCGATTGGGGGGCGATCGGCCCGGACGAGCGGGACCTGACGGAGTTCACCCAGCGCCTGATCCTGCTGCGCAACGCCCTGCCGATGCTCTCCCGCGGCCGTTTCGTGACCGGCAATTACGACGAGGAGTTCGGCGTCAAGGACGTGACTTGGCTGACGCCGGCCGGCACCGAGATGACGCCGGAAAACTGGAACGACGGCAATTCCCGCTCGCTGGCGGTGCTGCTCGACGGGCGGGCTCAGGCGTCAGGCATCCACCGTCGCGGCGGGGACGCCACCCTGCTGCTGTTCTACAATGCCTACCACGATGTCGTCGGCTTCACCTTCCCCGACGCGCCGGGCGGCACGGCCTGGACGCGGCTCCTCGACACCAACCTGCCCGACGGTCAGGATATCGAGAGCTTCAAGGTCGGGGAGACCTACTCGGTGACGGGGCGCTCCATGCTGATGTTCGTCCTCAAGCCGATCGAGAACGAGGGGGAGGAGCACAGCGAGATGGAGCGCTCCTACCAGTACGTTATGCAGGCCTATGAGCGGGCGAACGTCGACAGCGTCCGCTTCGGCATCGACGAAGAGGCGTGAGCGCCGCCGCGGCGGGACCGGTGGGTCCCGTCGCGGCCGCCTGCGACACGAGGCATCGCCGGCCGCCGTCGCGGCCGGCTCGCGCGTTTGAGGAGGGGCGGCGGCTTGCGATGACCGAGATTCCCGAGAAGCCCGCCCACGGTGCCCATCCGCGGATCGAAGCGGGCCTCGCCGGGCGCGAGTTCGAGTCGGGCAGCGGCATCTTCTTCGCCGCCGTCGAGATGACCCGCATGCCGATGACGGTGGTCGATCCGAACCAGGCGGATCACCCCATCGTCTTCGTCAACCAGGCCTTCCTGGAGATGACGGGCTACGCGAAGGCCGAGGTGGTTGGACGCAATTGCCGCTTCCTGCAGGGGCCCGACACCGATCCGCAGGCGCGGGCCCAGCTGCGCGCGGCCATCGTGGCGCGGAAGGACATCGCCCTCGAGATCCTGAACTACCGCAAGGATGGCACGGCCTTCTGGAACGCCCTGTTCGTGAGCCCTGTCTACAGCCCGGATGGCCGGCTCCTGTATTTTTTCGGTTCGCAGCTCGACATCACCCGCCGCCGCCAGGCGGAGGATTCCCTGCATCAGGCCCAGAAGATGGAGGCCCTGGGCCAACTCACCGGTGGCATCGCGCACGACTTCAACAACCTGCTCCAGGTCATCCTGGGCTACGCCGATTCGCTCGCCACCAACCTGGAACGGCCGGACGCCGACCGCGCCCGGATGGGCCGGGCGGTCAGCAACATCCGCGACGCGGCCGAGCGGGCCTCGACGCTGACCCACCAGCTCCTCTCCTTCGCGCGCAAGCAGCGGCTGGAGGGCCGGACCATCGACCTCAACGCCGTCATCGAGGCGATGCGCGAGCTCGCCGGGCACACGCTCGGAGACGCCGTCACCATCGAGACCGACCTCGCGCCCGATCTCTGGCCCTGCCGGCTCGATCCGGCGCAGGTCGAGGTCGCGCTCCTGAACATCCTCATCAACGCCCGCGACGCCATGCCGGGCGGCGGGCGCGTGACGATCACCACCCGCAACGAGGAGCCCCGGAGCGGCGTGCGCTGCGTCGGTGTCGCCGTCCGCGATACCGGGACCGGGATTGCCTCGGACCTCCTCGCCCGGGTGATGGACCCGTTCTTCACGACCAAGGAAGAGGGCAAGGGCACCGGGCTCGGCCTCTCGATGGTCTACGGCTTCGCCAAGCAATCCGGCGGCAGCGTACAGATCGGATCGGTGGTGGGGGAGGGGACGACGGTGCGCCTGTCCTTCCCGGCCAGCGACGAGGGCGGTGCCGAGATCGGCGCCGCCGCGCCGATGGTGGAGGAGCGGCCCGGCACCGAGACCGTGCTGATCGTCGACGACCGGGCGGACGTGGCCGAACTCGCCCGCGCCATCCTGCGGGACTACGGCTACACCACCCTGATGGCCCGCCACGGGCGCGAGGCGCTGGAGATCCTCCACGGGGATCCCGGGATCGATCTGCTGTTCTCGGATCTCATCATGCCGGGGATGGACGGCCTGACGCTCGCCCGCGAGGCGCGCCGGCGCCGCCCCTCCCTGCGGGTGCTGCTCACCACCGGCTATGCCGAGGCGAGCCTGGAGCGAACCGGAATGCCGCGTCCGGAGTTCGAAATCCTGAACAAGCCCTACCGCCGCGCCGACCTGATCCGGCGCCTGCGGGCGGTGCTCGACGCGCCGGGCGGGTGAGCGTCGCGCGGAGCCCGGAGAGAGCCATGCCTCAAGGCGACACGTCGAAATACACGACCAAGCAGATCCGCAAGGCGGAGCATATCGCGGAATCCTACGAGTCCCGCGGCGTGCCCGAGAAGGAGGCCGAGTCCCGCGCCTGGGCGACGGTCAACAAGGACGACGGCGGCGGAAATCATCCCGGCGGCTCGGGGCGGGGCCGCTCGACCGGACACCCGGCGGCCCACAAGGGCGGCCGCAGCGGCGGCACGGCCTCGTCCCAGCGCACGCCCGAGCAGCGTTCGGCCTCGGCGAAGAAGGCCGCCGAGACCCGCAAGCGCAACGCGGCGAAGAAGACGGGCTGAGGACGCCGAATCGTCCTCGTTTGCAGGGGGCGCGCCTGCGGATCGGGCGTTCAAGAAGCCGGCTCCGGGTTTTTCGGAAGTCGCGCTCCTCTTGCTGAACCGCCGCAGCGGGATCGCAGCCCCCGCACGTCGCGTCGGGGAACCCTCCCCGCGACGTGCTCCGTGACCGGCGCGCCGATCGATCCGTTCGACATCGGGGCGGAGGCCGGGCGCCATCACCCTGCACATGAAGGATTCGAGCCATGGCCACCGCCGACGACCTGCGCGCGCCGGCTTCGATCCGCCCGTGGTCGCGGCGGTCGAGCGGCTGGGCCGTCCTGAAGGCTCGAACGATGTCGCCTGGGTCCAGGCGATCGCCGAGACCGACGATCGCCTCGCCACCATCGTCAAGCTCGGCCGACAACGAGGACAACCTCGACCCGGCCCGGGCCCTTCCCGAGCCGGACCAACGGCGGGAGCGCTACGAGGCCTCCGCCGCGATCCTGCGCCTCGCCGTCTCCCGCGCTCAGGAAGACGACGACCTCCGCGTCGGGACATGACGCGGAGGTCGTGGCGGGACGGGCCGGCGTTTGGCGGTCGCGCCTTACGCCATCGCAGCCTTCAGGTTCTCGTCAACCTTGTCGAGGAAGCCGTCGGTGGTGAGCCACTTCTGGTCCGGGCCGACGAGCAGGGCGAGGTCCTTCGTCATGTGGCCGGCCTCGACCGTATCGACGCAGACCTTCTCCAGTGTCGAGGCGAACTTCGCGAGGTCCGCGTTGCCGTCGAGCTTGGCCCGGTGGGACAGGCCGCGGGTCCAGGCGAAGATCGAGGCGATCGAGTTGGTCGAGGTCGCCTTGCCCTTCTGGTGCTCGCGGTAATGGCGCGTCACGGTACCGTGGGCGGCCTCGGCCTCGACGGTCTGGCCGTCCGGCGTCATCAGCACCGAGGTCATCAGGCCGAGCGAGCCGAAGCCCTGCGCCGCGGTGTCCGACTGCACGTCGCCGTCGTAGTTCTTGCAGGCCCAGACATAGCCGCCGGACCACTTGAGGCACGACGCCACCATGTCGTCGATCAGGCGGTGCTCGTAGGTCAAGCCGAGGGACTGGAACTTCGACTTGAACTCCTCGTCGAAAACCTTCTGGAACAGATCCTTGAAGCGGCCATCATAGACCTTGAGAATGGTGTTTTTGGTCGAGAGGTAGACAGGGTACTTGCGGGCGAGGCCGTAGTTGAACGAGGCCCGAGCGAAATCGATGATCGACTGGTCGAGGTTGTACATCGACATCGCGACGCCAGCGTCCGGGAACTTGAACACCTCCTTCTCGATCACCGTGCCGTCGTCGCCTTCGAACTTGATCGTCAGGCGGCCCTTGCCGGGCACCTTGAAATCGGTGGCGCGATACTGGTCGCCGTAGGCATGGCGCCCGATCACGAACGGCTGGGTCCAGCCCGGCACGAGGCGCGGCACGTTCGAGCAGATGATCGGCTCGCGGAAGATGACGCCGCCGAGGATGTTGCGGATCGTGCCGTTGGGCGAGCGCCACATCTCCTTCAGCTTGAACTCTTCCACCCGCTGTTCGTCGGGGGTGATGGTGGCGCATTTCACGCCGACGCCGTGGCGCTTGATCGCCTCGGCCGCATCGACCGTCACTTGGTCGCTCGTGGCGTCGCGGTGCTCGACGCCGAGATCGTAGTAGTCCAGATCGAGATCGAGGTAGGGGTGGATGAGCTTGTTCTTGATGTCCGCCCAGATGATCCGGGTCATCTCGTCGCCGTCGAGCTCGACGACCGGATTGGCCACCTTGATCTTCGCCATGTCGGTTCCTCAGTTGCCTGTTGGCGTGCCGCCGCGAACCCGGCCGCACGCAGCCCCGCGACCCTACCGGCGCCCCTATAACGCGCCGCAGCATCACGACAAAGCCGGGCCTCTGGAGCGGGTTTCGGACGTCGCGATCTGTCACGGGGCCCACGCCACGCTCCGGCGCGAGCCCAAGCAAGAGCCGAGCCGCCATTCGCATCGTGCTCTGGACAAACGCCGTCCCGGCTGCGACGGCCCTCCACGCCAAAACAGAAACAGGGAGGAGACATCATGAGCGACCGCATCATCCTGCGCGCCGGCGAGGCCCTCGTCGCGGGCGGCCCGCCCAACACCGCGTCCGAACCGGAAGTGATCATCGGCGAACTCGACGGGCCGGTCGGCACCGCGCTCGCCACGCTCACCGGCGATCAGGTCGTCGGCCATTCCCGCGTCTTCGCGCTGCTGAACACCGACATCATGGTGCGCCCGGTGACGCTGTGCGTCTCCAAGGTCAGCGTCACCGAGAACAAGTACACCTCGATCCTGATGGGCACGGTGCAATACGCCATCGCCAACGGCGTGCTCGACGCCGTGCGCGCCGGCTACATCCCCAAGGAGAAGGCCAACGACCTGGGCATCATCTGCTCGGTCTGGCTGAGCCCCGGCGTGATCCAGGCCGAGAGCGTCGATCACAAGGCCCTGTTCGAGATCCAGCGCAAGGGCATGACCGAGGCGATCCGCAAGGCGATGACCAACGAGCCGTCGATCGACTGGCTTCTCGAGAACCAAGACAAGATCGTCCACAAGTATTACCAGATGGGCCTCGACGGGAAGATCTGATTGTCCGGCATGGGCGCTGCCGGCCTCGCTGGCGGCGCCCGACCTCGAGTGTGAGATGACCGCCCCCATCGTCATCCTGGTCGAACCGCAGCTCGCCGAGAACATCGGCATGACCGCCCGCGCCATGGCGAATTTCGGCCTGTCCGAATTGCGCCTCGTGGCGCCCAAGAACGGCTGGCCGAAGAAGGGCGTGCGGGAGGCGGCCTCCGGCGCCACCCATGTCCTCGACGGGGCCCGGCTCTACGACACCGTGCCCGCGGCGATCGGCGACCTGCACCATCTGCTCGCCACCACCGCCCGCGAACGCGGCCAGATGAAGCGCGTCCTGGCCCCCGAGCCCGCCCTCGCGGGCGTCGCCGAGCGGATCGGCCGGGGCGAGCGGGTCGGGCTCATGTTCGGGCGGGAGCGGGTCGGCCTCACCAACGACGAGGTGTCGCTCGCCGACGCCATCGTGACCTTTCCGGTCACGGAGGAATTTCCCTCGCTCAACCTCGCCCAGGCGGTGCTGCTGATGGGCTACGAATGGCGCCGGGCCGCTGGGCTCGCCGCCTTGCGCTTCTCCGGCGAGATGCTCTCGCCGCCCGCGACCCGGGAGGCGGTGCTGTCGCTGTTTGCGAGCCTGGAGGACACCCTGGCCGAGGCCGGCTTCTACCCGCCGGAGAAACGCGAGATCATCGCGCGCAACATGCGCGACATGCTCCACCGCATGGCGATGACCGAGCAGGACGTGCGCACCTTCCGTGGGGCGCTGCGGGCGCTGAACCGCCGCGCGAAGCCGGACGCGGGGTAGCCCCGCGCCCCGGCTTTGTCGCTCACCGCGGCGCCCGGACGGCTTACCGCGCCACCAGCCCGAACCGCGTCAGGCAGACATGCTTGGCGAGCGAGGATGCCGCGATCGTCACCGCCGGGGTCGTGTCGTAGGGTATGCCCGTCGCCGTGTCCTCGGGCGCGCGGAAGGCGCCCGGGACGTAGCTCGTCTCGCATTGGTCGAACTTATTGCAGACCGCGAGCTTGGTGCAGATCGTCCGGTCCCCCTGCTGGTAGACGTAGTAGGTCGCCCCGGAATAGGGCGGCCGGGGAAACGACTCGGTCCGCACCGTGATCGCCTCCGTTCCATCCCCCGCCCGGGACACCGAGGGCGGAAGAAGCGGCGCCAGAAGGAGCAGGAAGACCGCGCGACGCATATCCGTCCCCTCGCTCAACCGATCCGGACCACGATCTTGCCGACATGCGCGGCCTCGGCCAAGGCCGCCAGGGCGGCTGGGGCCGCGTCGAAGGCGTGGACCGCGTCGATCACCGGCGCGATCCGGTGAAGGGCGATCGCCCGGTTCATGTCCTCGAACATCTCCCGCGACCCCACGGCGACCCCGCGCACGATGCAACTCGCACCGAGGATGGCCAGCGGGTCGATCGCCTCGCCCTGCGCGAGCAGGCCGATCAGCCCGATCTGGCCGCCGGCTCGGGTCGCGGCGATGGAGCGGGGAAGGGTGCCGGTGCCGCCGACCTCCACCACGTGGTCGACGCCGACGCCATCGGTCAGCCGGCGCACTTCGCGCTCCCAATCCGGATGCGTGCGATAGTTGATGGTGTCGTGAGCGCCGAGCGCGCGGGCTTTCTCCAGCTTGGCGTCGCTCGATGAGGTCGCGATGACCCGAGCCCCCGCGGCGCGGGCGAACTGGATGGCGAAGATCGAGACGCCGCCGGTGCCGAGCGTCAGCACGGTCTCGCCGGCCCTGAGCGGCTTCAGGCCGTAGAGGGCGTTCCAAGCGGTCACCGCCGCGCAGGGGAGGGTAGCCCCCTCCTCGAAGCTCAGCCCGTCGGGAAGCGTGACGAGACCGTCCTCGTCGAAGAGCTGATACTCGGCCAGCACGCCGTCGATGGCACCGCCGAGCGCCGTCTGCCACATGTCGGCCACCTGCGCCCCGCCGAGCCAACTCTGCGAGAAGATGCCGGCGACGCGCTCTCCGCCCCGGAAGCGACGCACGCCGGGTCCGACCGCCACGACCTCGCCGGCGCCGTCGGAGACCGGGATCAGCCGGTCGAGATGGACCGCGAAGGGGTAGTGGCCCTGCGCGATCAGCAGGTCGCGGTAATTCAGGGAGGCGGCCCGCAACCGCACGAGAACCTGCCCGCGGCCCGGCTCCGGCGTCGGGCGCTGGGCCAGAGTCCAGCTGCCGAGGCCGGCGGCGGCGGACATCTCGTAGGCGCGCATGGGGCTCACTCCGCGATTCGATCGGGAGCGCATATGGGAGAGGGACGCCCGAAGGCGACCGCTTCCGCCGCGTTTCCCGAGGGAGGCGGTGGATGCCGCCGCGCCGCCGCGATGGAGGCCGGTCTCCCGAAGCTCGTCGGGCCAAGCCTCGAACGGATCACCCCGCCGGCCAACGGAGCGACGGGGCACCTCCTGATCGACCTGTGGATCAGCCTTGACTGTATGTCTGCGCAAGATCTATCAGTTATAGCATCATGCATAATGTTCGACGCGAGTCCCTCCTGTGAAGCGCCCCTCCCTCCGGCTCGCCAGCCTCGCGGCTTTCCTTGCCGCGTCTGCCCTCGCGTCCCCGGCCCGATCGTCCGATCACGGCGTCGACACCGAGCACCTGTTCGGCTTCACCGAGGGCTCGGATCTCGGCGCCCCGCCGGAGAAGGAGCTCGAATCGGAAACCACGGCCCGGCTCGGCAAACGCGGCGGGTCGTTCCGCGCCGTCGACAGCGCCCTCGTGCTCAAGCTTCCGTTGAGCGACCGCTTCCGCGTCGCCCCCGGCCTCGCCTTCGCGGGCTACGCGATGCGGGACGTGCCGGGACTCGACGACCGGTCGGTCGCCGCGCTGGCGGGCGGCTTCGTCGAGACGCGGGCGCGGCTGCTGACGCGGGAGGAGGCGCCGTTCGGCCTGACCCTCAACACGGTGATCGGCGGGAGCCGCCTCGACGCCGCGACCGGTCTCGGGGCCCGCGGCGTCTCGGTCGAGGCCGGTCTCCTGATGGACCGGGAGATCGTGCCGGGCGAGGTCGTGGGCGCGGTCAACGTCGTCTACGCCCTGGGCCGGTCCCGGCTCGACGGAGGAAATTCCGACCAGAGAGCCTCGAATGTCGAGGTCTCCGGCGCCGTCGCGCGGCGCTTCGGACCCGGCCTCTTCCTCGGCCTGGAGGCGCGTTACCTGCGCGCCTATCACGGGCTCGGGCTCGACCGCTTCGCGGGGCAGGCGGTCTATCTCGGGCCGACGGTCTACAAGGAACTGACCGAGGCGACCTGGATCTCGGTCACCTGGGGGACGCAGGTCTCGGGCAGCGAGGCCCGCAGGGGCGAGGATCGCGACCTCACCAATTTCGACCGGCATCAGGTGCGCCTGAGAATCGGCACCCATTTCTGAGAAGCCCTGCCCGGGACGCCGCGCCGTGACGGCACGGGCCCGCAGGGACCCTCTGCGCCGCCGAACCGGCGTTCTAGGGCCGGATCTCGATCGGCGTGCCGACATCGACGCGGGCGTAGATCGCGCGCATCTCGGCGTTGGTCACGCCGACGCAGCCCTGCGTCCAGTCCATCATGCGGTGGAGCGGGCCGACCCAGGAGAACCCGCGCATCAACCCGTGGATCATGATGTCGCCGCCGGGCGGCTCGCCGCGGGATCGGGCGGCGGCCTCGTCGGCCGGGGAGGGATAGGAGACCTTGAGCGAGAGGTGCGCGACGCTCTTCGGGTTGCGGTAGGCGATGGCGTAGGTCCCCTCCGGGGTCCGCCCGTCACCCGCGCGGGTCTTGTGGCCCAAAGGCGTGAATCCGAGGGAGACCGGATAGGTCGCGAGCACGCGGCCCTCCCGCAGCAGGGTCAGGCGGCGGGCCCCTTTCTCGACGACGACGCGGTCGGCGCGCTCCGGTGCGGCGACGAGCGCCGGCTCGGTCCGGCCGATCTGGAGACCGTCGGCGGCGACGATCCCGGCCGCGCCGAGGCCGACCAGGACGAGAAGCCAGAGCGCGGCGCGCCGCCGGCCCATCGGCGCTCAGCCGACCTTCGCCAGAGCCTGCTCAAGGTCGGCGATCAGATCCTCGGGATCCTCCAGGCCGATCGAGAGGCGCACGGTCTCCGGGCCGACACAGGCGGCCTCCCGCTCCTCGGGGCGGAGCTGCCGGTGCGTGGTGGTGGCGGGGTGGATCGCCAGCGACTTGATCTCGCCGATGTTGACGAGGTGGGAGACGAGTTCGAGGGCGGCGATGAAGGCGAGCGCGGCCGGCTCGCCCCCCTTGAGCGCGAAGGTGAAGATCGAGCCCGGCCCCTGCGGCACGTAGCGCTTGGCCAGGGCCTCGCCGGGCTGACCGGGCAGGGCCGGATAGCTCACCCAGGCGACCGCCGGATGGGCCTGCAGGTACGCTGCGATCGTCCGGGCGTTGGCGCAGTGGCGCGCCATGCGCAGCGGCAGGGTCTCGATCCCGGTGAGCGTCAGGAACGCGTTCATCGGCGAGAGGCCGGGGCCGAGGTCGCGCAGGCCGAACAGGCGGCAGGCGACGGCGAAGGGGGTCTCGGGAAAGCGATCGCTGACGATCAGGTCGTCGTAATCCGGCCAGGGATCGTTGATCAGGTTGTAGCGCGAGCCCTTCGAGGCCCAGTCGAAGGTGCCGGCGTCGCAGATCATGCCGCCGATGACCTGGCCCGAGCCCCCGAGAAACTTCGAGGTCGAATGCACGACGATGTCGGCGCCGTACGCGATCGGCCGGATCAGGGCGGGCGAGGCGAGGGTGTTGTCGACCACGAGCGGCAGGCCGTGCCGCTTGGCGACCGCGGCGATCCCCTCGAGGTCCATCACGGTGGCGCAGGGGTTGACGATCGACTCGCAGATGATCGCCTTCGTCTCGGGCGTGATCGCGGCCTCGAAGGCCTCCGGCGTGAGGTCGGCGGCGAAATGCGGCTTGAGGTCGTAGCGCCCGTCGAGGCGGCGCATCAGCCCGAGGGAGCCGCCGAACAGCCGCGGCGAGGCGACATAGGCATCGCCCGACTGCATCAGCGTCATCATCACGAGGAGCACGGCCGACTGGCCCGACGAGACCGCCACCGCCGCCTTGGCGCCTTCCAGCGCGGCGACGCGGCGCTCCAGGGCGGCGACCGTCGGGTTCGAGCCCCGCGAGTACGAGAAGCCGGTCTTGCGCATGGCGAAGATGTCGGCCGCCTGCTCCGTCGAGTCGAACACGAAGCCGTTCGTGAAGTAGATCGGCTGCACCCGCGCACCCGTGGCCGGGTCCGGGGCGGCGCCCGCATGGACCGCCTGCGTGGCGAGTCGGAAGGGTTTGGGCTCGGCACTCATGGATCGACCTGACATTCGCGCGTCTCGGCGGCTCTTCTGCCGCGAAACGTTTTTTCGCGATACCCCGGAGCCGCCGACAGGGGGACCCCGCCGGCGGAGGGCGTCGCTCCGAGACGTCCCGAACCCTCAGGCGGCGCGCCGGAGACAGGCCTTGAGGGTGCGCACCAGCATGCTCGGTGCGTAGGGCTTCGGGATGAAGCGGGCGCCCTCGGGCATGTCGCCGGGGCCGGGCGTGCCCATGCCGGAGACGATCAGGACGGGGATCTTCGGCCAGCGGTGGGCGACGAGGCGGGCGAGCGCGAAACCGTCCATCGAGCCCATCGGCATGTCGACGTCGGTCATCAGCACCTCGACGTCGGGACGGCCTTCTAGGACGTCGAGCGCCCGGTCGGCGTGGGAGGCTTCTAGGACGCTGAACCCGGCCTCGGCCAGCGTGTCCGAGGCTTCCATCAGCAGCAGACCGTCGTCTTCGACGAGGAGGACCACGGGCGGCTCTGCGGGTTCTTCTGTCATCAGCGATGCAAACGATCTCGGGCCGGGGCTGGTTGCGGCCTAATTCGCACCTGCAGCGAGGTCAAGGAAACCTCCACCAGGAGCGGTGGAAGAGCGCAGGGCGCGCAAGGCTCACGCGAGCCGCCGCTGCGGTGCCGCGGCGGCCGCGATCACCCCCTCCAGGGCCTCCGGCCGCGGGCCCCCGGTCGCCCAGTCGAGCAGCTCGACCGTGTGCAGGATCGGGATGTCGGTTCCCTTCCCGATCTGCGTGGCGCAGCCGATGTTTCCGGTGGCGATGACGTCGGGCCGCATCCGCTCGATATTGGCGACCTTGCGGGCCCGCAGGCGACCGGCGATCTCGGGCTGGAGGATGTTGTAGGTCCCCGCCGAGCCGCAGCAGATATGGCCTTCGGGCACGTCCTTCACGGTGAAGCCCGCCTGCTTCAGAAGTGTTTTCGGCTCCGTGCGGATCGCCTGGCCATGCTGCATCGAGCAGGCGGAGTGGTAGGCGACGACGAGGTCGGTCTCCGCCACGGGGGGCAGGAGGCCGATCTGCGTGACGTACTCGGTCACGTCCCGGGCGAGCCCCGAGACCCGCGCCGCCTTCTCGGCATAGGCCGGGTCGTCGCGGAACATGAAGCCGTAATCCTTGATCGTCGTGCCGCAGCCCGAGGCGGTCACCACGATGGCGTCGAGCCCCTCGCCGTCGATCTCGGCGATCCAGGCGTCGATGGTCCGCTTGGCATGGGCACGGGCGGAGTCTTCCTTGCCCATGTGATGGGTGAGTGCACCGCAGCAACCCTCGCCCTTCGGCTGCACCACCTCGATGCCGTGGCGGGTCAGGAGGCGGATCGCCGCCTCGTTGAAGTCGGGCCGCAGCACGCTCTGGGCGCAGCCGCGCAGCAGGGCGACGCGACCGCGTCGCCGTCCCGGCCCGGCGTCGCGGCCGGTCTGGAACAGGTCGCTGATCTCCTGGGCCGAGGTGTCGGCGGGGAAGACGCCGGGCCGGTCGGTCGGATTACGGTTGGGAAGCTGCGGCGGCGCGAGGTCGAGCATCGCGGCCAGCCGGTTGCCGACCCGCGGCACCCGCGCGGCGAGCGGCCGGAGCGGTGCGCCGATCTTGGCGGCGAGCAGCGCGAGGCGGAAGCGGTTGGGATAGGGAAGGACCAGGGCCAGCACCGACCGCAGCAACCGGTCCGAGAGGGGGCGACGGTAGGTCTTCTCGATATGCGTGCGGGCGTGATCGACGAGGTGCATGTAGTGCACCCCCGACGGGCAGGTCGTCATGCAAGACAGGCACGAGAGGCAGCGGTCGACATGCTTGACCACCTCGCGGCTGGCCGGCTTGCCGCCCTCCAGCATGTCCTTGATGAGGTAGATCCGCCCCCGCGGTGAATCGAGCTCGTCGCCGAGAAGCAGGTAGGTCGGGCAGGTCGCGGTGCAGAAGCCGCAATGCACGCAGGTGCGCAGAATCTTCTCCGAGGCCGCCATGGCGGGATCGGCGAGCTGCGCGGGAGAGAAGCTGGTCTGCACGGCGCCGTCCTCGGATTTCTTCTTTCTTGTCCGTGCTTCTTAGAACCGCTCTCGATCACGAGGCAATCGGGAGCGGCGATTGGTCCGCCGGCCGGGTGAGGACGCCTCCGCCGATGGGCAGGCCGGCTCGGCTGATGCGAGCGCGTCACGATAGAGGCCGAGAGCCGTGGGCACGGCTCACCAGGATGGGGCGCGGCTCCGGCGGTCAGCGCTCCCGGGAGACCGTGAGCAGCCGGGCGACGAACCAGATCGGCACCACCACGAGGGCGCCGGCCAGGATCCAGCGGCCGAAATCGTGGAAGGTCTCCATCCCGAGGTCGATCAGGTTCCGGGCGACGTCGTAGACCTGCCAGAACAGCAGCCCCGGCGTCAGGCCGAACATCGCCATCACGGCGCCGACGAGGACCGACAGGAACAGGAGTTTCACCACCACCGCGGCGGGCGATCCGCCGAGGAAGCGGTTCAGGGCGGAGCGCCGATGCTGGGTGCCGGCGCGCGGATCGGCATAGGCGCCGTGATCGAGGGGGGCGCGCCGCCGCGGGTCGTGGTCGCCGATCATACCGTGCTCAATCCTTCGCGCCGCCGCCGGAACGTTGCCCGCCCGCCACAACTCGTTTGAAACCGCCTCAAGCCGGCAGGAGTTGGGCGGTATCGCGGCCCCCGCCACATGGCATCCGAACCCATTCCGCTCAAGATGGCGGGCTGCATCCACGCGCATCCCCGGGAAGGCTATGATCGACCACGCTTTGTTCGATCCGGCGACGATCGACGCCGAGACCAAGGCGCTCAACGCCGAGATCATCGCCGCCCATGCCGCGCAGGCCGATCCCTGGACGCTGCCGATCGCGGAGGTGCGCGCGCGCCGGCGGGAGGGCACAAAGGCGTCGCCCGCGATGCCGCGCAGCGCCCGGGCCGAGATCCTGACGATCGACGGCCCCGGCGGACCGCTGACCCTTCGGGTGATCCGGCCGCAAGGGCGCTTCGCCGGCAAGCCGCGGGGGGCCTACCTGCACATCCACCGCGGCGGCTGGGTCTGGGGCGCGGCCGACGAGCAGGATCCCTGGCTCGAGCGCATCGCCGATGCCTGCGGCTTCGTCTGTCTTTCCGTCGAGTACCGGCTCGCGCCCGAGCATCCTTACCCGGCCGCGCTGGAGGATTGCGAGGCGGCCGCCGTCTGGCTCGCCGGCCCCGGCCGGGCGGAACTCGGCGTCGCGGCGCTGACCATCGGCGGCGAGTCGGTCGGCGCCCATCTCGCCGTGATGGTGCTGCTCCGCCTGCGTGACCGGCACGACCTGATCCGCGCCTTCCGCGGGGCCAACCTGAACGCCGGCTTCTACGATCTCGGCCTGACCCCGAGCGTGCGTCTCTGGGGTGAGGAGCGGCTCGTCGTGAACACGACGGATCTCAAGCGCTTCGCCGACGACTACGTGCGCGACGGGATCGACCGCCGCCGTCCCGACGTCTCGCCGCTCTACGCCGATCTCAAGGGCCTGCCCCCGGCGCTCTTCACCATCGGCACCGCCGACCCGCTCCTGGATGACACCCTCTACATGGCCGCACGCTGGGCGGCGGCGGGCAATGGCGGCCACACTGCGGTCTATCCCGGTGGCTGCCACATCTTCGTGCGCTATCCCGGGGCCATGACCGAGCGGGCCTTGGAGCTCATCGACCGCTTCCTGATGGCGCTGGCGTGACACGGTGACGGGCCGCTCCGGGCCCGTTACCTGAGGGGCGTGCCGTCCTCCGACCTCCCGAGACCCTTCGCCGACTGGTTCGCCGCCCGCGGCTGGTCACCGCGCCCGCACCAGCTCGCCCTGATGGCCACGGTGCAGGCCGGGCGCTCGGCGCTTCTCGTGGCGCCGACGGGGGCCGGCAAGACCCTGGCGGGCTTCCTCCCGAGCCTTGTCGAACTCGCCGCGACGCCGCCCGGCAAGCGGGGCCTCCACACGCTCTACGTCTCGCCGCTGAAGGCGCTCGCCGTCGACATCGCCCGCAACCTCGAAGCGCCGATCCAGGGGATGGGGCTGCCGGTCACGGTCGAGACCCGCACCGGCGACACGCCCGCCCACAAGCGCGCCCGCCAGATCCAGCGCCCGCCGGACATCCTGCTGACGACGCCCGAACAGCTCTCGCTGCTGCTCGCCCACCGGGAGGCCGAGAGCTTCTTCGCCGGTCTCCGGACCGTGGTGCTCGACGAGCTGCACGCCCTCGTCACCTCGAAGCGCGGCGACCTCCTCTCGCTGGCCCTCGCCCGGCTGCGGCGTCTGGCGCCGGAGGCCCGCGCCATCGGGCTGTCGGCGACGGTGCGCGAGCCGGACGCGTTGCGACAGTACCTGGTGGCGCAGACGCCGCCGCCCTCCGCAGAGGCGGACGGGACGCCGCTCCCCGTGCCGCTCCCCGACTTGGCCGATCTCGTCGTCGCGACCGGCGGCGCGCGGCCCGAGCTGCGCATGCTCGATATCGGCCGGACGCTCCCGCTCGCCGGGCACACCGCCCGGCACGCGATGCCGGCGATCTACGCGCTGATCCGTCAGCACCGCACGGTGCTGGTCTTCGTCAACACCCGGCTCCAGGCCGAATACACCTTCCAGGAGCTGTGGCGGCTCAACGACGACACCCTGCCGATCGCCCTCCATCACGGCTCGCTCGACGCCTCGCAGCGCCGACGGGTCGAGGCCGCGATGGCGGCGGGGCAGCTGCGGGCCATCGTCTGCACGGCCACGCTGGATCTCGGCATCGACTGGGGCGACGTCGATCTCGTGGTCAATGTCGGGGCGCCGAAGGGGGCGAGCCGGATCATGCAGCGGATCGGCCGGGCCAACCACCGGATGGACGAGCCGTCGAAGGCCTATCTGGTGCCGGGCAACCGCTTCGAGATGCTGGAATGCCGCGCCGCCCTCGACGCGGTGGAGGAGGCGGCCCAGGACACCCCCGACGCCCGGATCGGTGCCCCGGACGTGCTGGCCCAGCACATCCTCGGCATGGCCTGCGCCGACGCGTTCGATCCGCCGGACCTCTATGCGGAGATCGTCTCCGCCGCGCCCTACGCGACCCTGTCCTGGGAGGATTTCGAGGCGGTCGTCGATTACGTGGCGACCGGCGGATACGCGCTGCGCGCCTACGAGCGCTTCGCCAAGATCCTCCGAGGAGCCGATGGGAAATGGCGGGTGCGCGATGCGCGGGTGGCGCAGCAATACCGCATGAACATCGGCACCATCATCGAATCGACCCACGTCAAGGTGCGGCTCGGCCGCCAGCTGCGCGGGAAACCCGGCACCGTGCTGCCGCGGGGCGGCCGGGTGCTCGGCGAGATCGAGGAGGATTTCTGTGAAACGCTGACGCCGGGCGACACCTTCCTGTTCGCCGGTGAGGTGCTGCGCTTCGAGGGGCTGGCCGAGGACGAATGCTTGGTCACCCGGGCCGGGCCCGGCACCGATCCGGCCATCCCGTCCTATGCCGGCTCGAAGTTCCCGCTCTCGACCTTCCTCGCCGCGCGGGTGCGGGCGATCATCGCCGACCCGTTCGAATGGGACCGGCTGCCCCGCCAGCTCTCCGAATACCTCGCCCAGCAGCGCCGCCACTCGGTGCTGCCGGGCGAGCGCGACCTGCTGGTCGAGACCTTTCCGAGGGCGGGACGCCACTATCTCACCGCCTTCCCGTTCGAGGGGCGGCTCGCCCACCAGACCCTGGGGATGCTCCTCACCCGGCGCCTCGAGCGGGCCGGGCTGCGGCCCCTGGGCTTTGCCGCCAACGATTACGGCATCGCAATCTGGGGCACGCGGGACGTCGGCGAGCGCGCCGCCCTCGCCCCGGGCTTCGTCGAGGCGTTGTTCGACGAGGACATGCTCGGCGACGACCTCGAGGCGTGGCTCGACGAATCGGCGATGATGAAGCGCACCTTCCGGCAATGCGCGGTGATCGCCGGGCTGATCGAGCGGCGCTTTCCCGGCCAGAAGAAGACCGGGCGGCAGGTCACGATCTCGACCGATCTGATCTACGACGTGCTGCGCCGCCACCAGCCCGACCACCTGCTCCTGCGGGCCGCGCGCCAGGATGCGGCAACGGGACTCCTCGACGTGACCCGGCTCGGCATGATGCTGAGGCGCATCCGGGGGCGAATCATCCACAGGTCACTCGACCGTGTCTCGCCCCTCTCCGTTTCCGTCATGCTCGAGATCGGGCGCGAGCGGGTCTACGGGGAGGGGGCCGACGAGATTCTGGCGGAGGCCGAAGCCGCGTTGCTCGAAGAGGCGCTGGCTTGAGGTGGCGGGTCGTCCCCTCCATGCCCCGATGAGGATGCGACCTTGGCACTGGCCAGCCGACTCGAGAAGACCGTGAAAGGCACCGACCTGTCGCTGGCCGGCGAGGCGCTGAGCCTCGATCGCACCGGCGCGCTCTGGCTCCCGGGGCACCGCACCCTGGTCGTGTCGGACCTCCACCTGGAGAAGGGCTCGGCCTATGCCGCCCGCTCGGGCCAGTTCCTGCCGCCCTACGACACCCGCGAGACCCTGAGCCTTCTGCACGAGGTCATCCAGCGGCTCGATCCCGCCTGCGTCGTCGCCCTCGGCGATTCCTTCCACGACGCCCGCGGGCCCGAGCGGATGGAGCCCGGCGACCGGGCCATGGTGGCCGCCCTGCAAGAGGGGCGCGACTGGGTCTGGATCGCCGGCAACCACGACGCCGCGGTGAGCGAGGGCGTCGGCGGGCGCTATTGCGAGACCCTCGCCCTCGGCGGCCTCACCCTGCGCCACGAACCGCGGCCCGGGGCCGAGGCGGGCGAGGTCGCGGGCCATCTGCATCCGTGCGGCAAGGTCAGCATGCGCGGGCGCTCGGTGCGGCGCCGCTGCTTCATCGGCGACGGCCGCCGCCTCGTGATGCCGGCCTTCGGCGCTTATACGGGCGGGCTCAACGTGCGGGATGCCGTCTTCGAACCGCTGTTTCCCGACGGTTTCACCGCCTATCTCCTCGGTGACGGTCGAGTCTTCGCCATCGGCCGAGCCATGCTGGGCAAGGCGTAGCGTCGAGCGCCCCGGAATAGGGGGGCGACCCATGCCGGGGCGGGTGTCGAAGACGGTAAACGGTTGGGGCGGGACACGGGAATCGATGCTAGATCGCTCCCGTTCGGGAGTCGGAGCGTGTCGATCGTTCGGCGGCACAACGTCAAGGTGGCAGGGAGCGCTGGGACCGCGATGGTCTTCGCGCACGGCTTCGGCTGCGATCAGAACATGTGGCGCTTCGTGGCTCCCGCCTTCGAGGACCGATACCGGACGGTCCTGTTCGACCATATCGGCGCCGGGGGCTCCGACCCGGCGGCGTTCGACGCCGTGCGATACGCCGTGCTCGACGGCTATGCCGACGACGTGGTCGCGATCTGTCGGGCCGTGTCCGTGACCGGCGGCGTCTTCGTCGGCCATTCGGTCAGCGCCATGATCGGCATCCTGGCCTACAAGAAGGCCCCGGAGCTGTTCGAGAGCCTGATCCTGATCTGTCCGTCCCCGCGCTATCTCGACGATACCGACTATGTCGGCGGCTTCAGCGCCGCACAGGTCGAGGAACTGCTCGACTTCCTCGACGACAACCAAATCGGCTGGTCGCAGGCGATGGCGCCGGCCATCATGGCCCATGCGGATCGCCCTGAACTCGGCGAGGAGCTGACCGACAGCTTCTGCCGCATGGATCCGGCCATCGCCAAGCGCTTCGCCCGGACCACCTTCCTCTCCGACAACCGGGCGGACCTCGCCGACGTGCAGGCCCGGTGCCTCGTCATCCAGTGCGCCGAGGACATCCTCGCCCCCGCCGAAGTCGGCGCCTACATGCATCGCCATCTGCCGAACAGCACGCTGGCGATCCTCGACACGACGGGGCACTGCCCGAACCTGTCCGCCCCCAAGGAGACCATCGCGGCCATCGAGGCGTTCCTTTGAGCGGCCGGACGCTGGGCCCGGAGACCGAGGACCTCGAGGATCTGTTCGAGAACGCGCCGTGCGGCTATGCCTCCGCGCTGCCCAACGGGCGGATCTCGAAGGTCAACCACACCCTCTCGACCTGGCTCGGATACGCATCGGGGGACCTGGTCGGTCGCCGCTTCCTCGATCTCCTGACGATCGCCGGCAAGGTCTATTACGAGACCCATTTCGCGCCGCTGCTGCGCATCAAGGGCTTCTTCCACGAGGTCGCCCTCGACCTGCTGAAGGCCGATGGCACGGTGCTGCCCGTTCTGGTCAACGCCGTGGTGCGCAAGGATGGCGACGGCAGCGCGCGCTTCATCCGGATCACGGTCTTCAACGCCTCCGAGCGGCGGCGGTACGAGCGGCAGTTGCGGGACCTCAATCAGGCGCTCGAGGCGCGCGTGGCGGAGCGGACCCGCGCGCTCCACCGTGCCTGGCGCCTCTCGCCCGACCTTCTCGTCGTCGCCGATACCGAGGGATGCCTCAGATCGGTGAACGCCGCCTGGGCCGGCCTGCTCGGCCGGGAGGCGCCCGATCTCATCGGGCGCAGTGTCTTCGACTTCACGCATCCGGAGGACGTCGCGGCCACGAAGGCCGCCTTCGCCGGTATCGTGACGGCGCCCCTGGTGACCCCGCACGAATTTCGCCTGCGGCACGCCGACGGCTCGTATCGGCGCTTCTCGTGGACGGGGGCGTTCGAGGACGGCGAGGTCTACGCGACCGGCCGGCACACCACCGCCGAGCACGAGCAGGCCGCGGCCCTGGCCCGCGCGGAGGAAGCCCTGCGCCAGTCGCAGAAGCTGGAAGCGGTGGGCCAGCTCACCGGAGGCGTCGCCCACGACTTCAACAACCTGCTCACCATCATCCGCTCCTCCGTCGACTTCCTGCGTCGGCCCGACCTGCCGGAAGAGCGCCGCCGCCGCTACATGGACGCGGTGTCCGACACCGTCGACCGGGCCGCCAAGCTCACCGGCCAGCTCCTCGCCTTCGCCCGGCGCCAGGCGCTGAATCCCGAGGCCTTCGATGTCGGCGAGCGGCTGCGCAGCGTCGGGGAAATGCTGGACACCGTCACCGGTGCGCGGATCCGCGTCGTGGCCGAGATCCCGGACGCGCCCTGTCGGGTGCGGGCCGATGTCAGCCAGTTCGAGACGGCGCTCGTCAACATGGCGGTCAATGCCCGCGACGCCATGGACGGCCAGGGCGTCCTGACCCTCCGCCTGGAGCGCGCCGGGACCCTTCCGCCCATCCGCGGGCATGCCGCGGCCCCCGGACCCTTCGCCAGCGTCTCGCTCACCGACACCGGCGGCGGCATCGCCCCCGAGCAGATCGACCGGATTTTCGAGCCGTTCTTCACGACGAAGGAGATCGGCAAGGGCACGGGGCTCGGGCTCAGTCAGGTGTTCGGCTTCGCCAAGCAATCGGGTGGCGATGTCGCGGTCGAGAGCGAAGTCGGCCGGGGCACGACCTTCCGCCTCTACCTGCCGATGCTCCAGGGCGGTGCGGGCGAGGAGCCGGTGCCGGAGTGCAAGGACGAGGGCTTCCCCACCGGCGACGGCCAGCGGGTGCTGGTGGTGGAGGACAATATCGAGGTCGGGCGCTTCGCCACCCAGATCCTCGAGGATTTCGGCTATCGGACGACGTGGTCGGCCAATGCCGAGGACGCGTTGGAGACGCTCGGCGACGACGGCGCCGGCTTCGACGTCGTGTTCTCCGACGTGATGATGCCCGGCATGGGCGGCATCGCCCTGGCAAGGATCCTGCGGTCTCGCATGCCGGGGCTGCCGGTGCTCCTCGCCTCCGGCTACAGCCACGTGCTGGCGCAGGACGGGGCCGGCGGCTTCGAGGTGCTGCACAAGCCCTACTCGGCCGACCAGCTCGGACGCATCCTCGGCCGGATGGCGCCGCGCCGATCGTAATCCGAAGGCCGGGAACGCCGCTCTCGGGTCCTGCGCCGCAGGGCTGTCGTTCCGAGATGGCTGCCCGGGCCGGCGCGAGACGGCCTCAGGCCGCGACCAGCAGGGAGGCCCCCGCGACACCCGACAGCACCAGCCGCATCCGGCTCATCCAGACGGGCACGAGGCCCCGGCGGGAGAGATCCTGGTCGACGAGGCCCCAGACCAGAACCAGGACGCCCAGCATGCGCAGGTCCCAGGGCGCCGGTGCCGCGAGCGCCGTCCAGGCGAGCAGCGAGGGCACGATGGCGAGGAGGTAATCCGGCCAGCCGGCGCCGCGCGCCGCCGCGACGCCCCAGCGGATGCCGCCGAGAAACGAGGCGATCACCGCTCCGTAAGCCGAGAGGATGGTCCGCGGCGACAGGCCGATCATACCGAGGCCGACATCGGACCCGCTGACCGACAGGGCCGCGAAGCCGATGAACGGGATCAGTCCGGCGATGCCGAGCAGCACCGCGCTCGCCGGAACCGTGGTCAGCCGCCCCATGCCGTCTCCCCGGTCGATCCCGATGCCCGACACCGCGCCGGCCCGTGCCGACGCTGCGGTTTCCGCCGCATCCATACCTGCGGCTTCCGACGGTTCCGGCAACCGGGACCATTTGCTGCATCGCCGCAGCGCACGGCGACGCTGCCATGGCGAAAAAGTCGTGCGCAAGGTCCGGCGGGGCACACCAGGGCAGCAAACGCGGGTCGACGGCCCGCCCCCGGGGAACACCGGCGCCGCTCCGACGTCCCTCCGAAGGGTGCCGCGGGATTGCGCCCGAGCTTGGCCGGCAGGATACCTGCTATCCCCGGCCGACGCCCTCCCGCCAACGCGATCCCATGCCGCTTCCCCTCCCGGCCCTCCAGGCGGCCCTGCGCCGGCTGCACGATCCGTCCCGCGGCCGCTGGACGGTCTGGCGGCGGCGCGGCCTGTTCGTCGCGGGCGGCATCGGCGTCGGTCTGGCGGCCGTCCTGATGGCCATGGCGGCGGACGCCGCGCAGGCGGTGTTTCGCCACTTGCTCACGCTGTCGCCGGCTCTCGCGCTGGTGCTCTGCCCGGCCGGGTTCGCCCTCGCGGCGTGGCTTGCCCGAACCGTCTTCCCGAACTCGCAGGGGTCGGGCATCCCGCAGGTCATCGCCGCCCGGGCCATCACCGACGCGGGGGCGCGTCACGCCCTGATCTCGCTGCGGGTCGCGTTCGGCAAGATCGTCGTCATGCTGCTCGGCCTGCTCTGCGGCGCATCGGTCGGGCGGGAAGGGCCGACGGTCCAGGTCGGGGCGGCGATCATGGCCGCCTTCGGCCGCCTGAGCCCGGAGCGGATGCGCGGCCTCCTCCTGGCCGGTGGTGCCGCCGGGGTGGCGGCGGCCTTCAACACGCCGCTCGCCGGCATCCTGTTCGCCATCGAGGAACTCGGCCGGGCCTATGACCGGAGCGGCAGCGGGCTCGTCGTGGCGACCATCGTCGCCGCCGGCCTGACCTCCCTCGCGATCCTCGGGGACTATTCGTATTTCGGGAAGACGGAGGCGCGGCTGCCCCTCGAAGCCGGCTGGATCGCGGTGCCCCTGCTCGGCGTCGTGGGCGGCCTCGCGGGCGGTGTCTTCAGCCGCATCGTCATCGCCGTCGCCCGCGGCCTGCCGGGCCGGGCGGGCGCCTGGATCGGCCGCCATGCCATCCTGTTCGCGGCCCTGTGCGGGCTCGGTCTGGCACTGTGCGGCCTCGCCTCCGGGGGAAGCGCCTACGGCACCGGCTATGACGAGGCGCGGGCGATCCTGCACGGGCAGGAGGCGCCGCGCTGGGACTTCGCCCCGCTCAAGTTCCTGGCGACCGTGTTCTCCTCGATCAGCGGCATCCCGGGGGGCCTGTTCGCGCCCTCGCTCGCCGTCGGCGCGGGCCTCGGCGCGGAGGTCGCCCTGCTGCTGCCGCAGGCGCCCGTCGGCGCGCTCGTGCTCGTCGGCATGGTCGCCTACCTGACCGGCGTGCTCCAGGCGCCGATCACCGCCTTCGTCATCGTCACCGAGATGACCCAGGACCACGCCATGATGATCCCGCTGATGCTGGCCGCCCTGATCGCCGACGCGGTGTCGAAGCTCGTCTGCCGCCACGGGCTCTACCACGCCCTCGCCGAGCTCCTGGTGCGGCAGGCGGCGGAGGCGGAGAAGCGATGAATCCGGCCCGGCGACGGAACGCCCCGGTCCCCACGGGAATTCCTGCTCCGCTTACGTTGTGGAGTCTTCCGTCATGACCCTCCTGAAATGGGCCGCCATCGCCTTCGTGATCTCCCTGGTGGCCGGCGGGCTCGGCTTCACGGGCATCGCCTCCGGGGCGAGCTCGATCGCCCGCATCCTGTTCGGTCTCTTCCTGGTCCTGGCGATCATCATCGTGGTCATCGCCCTCGCCATCGGCCAGGCGGTCTTCTGAACCGCTCCGCGCGGTGCGTGAACGAGAAACACTGCGTGAACGAGAAAGGGCCGCCCCGAGGGGCGGCCCTGTTCCGTTGTTGGCAGATCGGGAAACCGATCAGCGCGAATAGAACTCGATGACGAGGTTCGGTTCCATCTGCACCGGGTAGGGCACCTCGGAGAGGCCCGGGATCCGGGTGACGCGGGCGGTCATCTTCTGATGATCGACCTCGATGTAGTCCGGCACGTCGCGCTCGGAGAGTTGGCTCGCCACGACGACGAACTCGAGCTGGCGGGAGGCTTCCTTCACCTCGATCACGTCACCGGCCTTGACCTGGTAGCTCGGGATGTTGACCCGGCGGCCGTTGACCTTGACGTGGCCGTGGTTGACGAACTGGCGCGCGGCGAACGGGGTCGCGACGAACTTCGCCCGGTAGACGACGGCGTCGAGGCGACGCTCCAGCAGGCCGACCAGGTTCTCGCCGGAATCGCCGCGCAGGCGGATCGCCTCGGCGTAGTAGCGGCGGAACTGCTTCTCGGTGATGTTGCCGTAATAGCCCTTGAGCTTCTGCTTGGCGCGCAGCTGCGTGCCGAAGTCGCTCATCTTGCCCTTGCGGCGCTGGCCATGCTGGCCGGGACCGTATTCACGGCGGTTCACGGGGCTCTTCGGGCGGCCCCAGATGTTCTGGCCCATGCGGCGATCGAGCTTGTGCTTCGCCTGGACGCGTTTTGACATTCGCTGTTCCTCTGGAACAAGACTGGTGAGGAACGCGCCCTCCTCTCCTGCCCGGCCGGAGCCGCGCGGGCGACAGAGCGGACATTGCCGCTCGCGGGTGCGCATGAAAACGATGCGGGGCCCCGCTGAGGAGCCCCGACCGCAGGCGGCGTGCTAGACGAGAAGGGCGGCCGCGTCAAATCCGAACGCCGTCGGCGCGCCGGGATGGAGGTTCGTCACGCTTCGTTAACCCTCGTATCGCCTGATTTGGCCCCGAAAAGCCGCTGACTCGCCGGAGAGACCCGACCATGCCGACGCCGCCGCCCCGCGCCAGCCTGATCGCCCTGGCGCTCGCCACGGGCCTCGCCGCCACGCCCGCGCGGGCCGACTTCCCGTCCTGCCTCGCCGGCATCCAGGCCCAGGCGGCCGGCGCCGGCGTCTCGGCGCAGACGTTTCGGGCGGCGACGAGCGGCATCACCTTCGACGACAAGGTGATCGAGCTGTCCCAGGCCCAGCCCGAGTTCAAGACGCCGATCTGGGACTACATGTCCGCGCTGGTCGACGAGGAGCGGGTGGAGGACGGGCGCGCCGCCATGCGCCAGCACGCTGCCGCCCTCGCCAATGCCGAGGCGCGCTACGGCGTCGACCGCCACACCATCGCCGCGGTCTGGGGTGTCGAGTCGAATTTCGGCAAGAATCTCGGCAAGATGCCGCTGATCCAGTCGCTGGCCACCCTTGCCTGCTCCGGCAACCGCCGCCGCGACTTCTTCCGCGGCGAACTCATCGCCACCCTGAAGATCATCGAGCGGGGCGACATCGAAGCCTCGCGGCTGACCGGCTCCTGGGCCGGGGCCTTCGGCCAGACCCAGTTCATGCCGACCACCTACCAGCGCCTCGCGGTCGACGGCGACGGCGACGGGCGCCGCGACGTGGTCGACTCGGTCGCCGACGCGGTCGCCTCCACGGCCAACTTCCTGCGGGTCGCCAAGTGGTCGAACGGGCAGCCCTGGGGCTACGAGGTGAAGCTGCCGCGCGGCTTCAACGTCGCGGGCGCCGGCCGCAAGAACAAGCATGCCGTCGGCCACTGGGCCTCCCTCGGCGTCACGCGGGTCGATGGTCGCCCGCTGAGCGGGGAGGGCCCCGCCGGGATCATCGCGCCCGCCGGCATCAACGGCCCGGCCTTCCTCGTGACGCGCAACTTCGACGCGATCTACTCCTACAACGCCGCCGAATCCTACGGTCTGGCCATCGCCGTCCTGTCCGACCGCCTGCGCGGGCGCCCCGGCGTCCAGGCCGACTGGCCGACCGACGATCCGCCGCTGTCGCGCGCCGAGCGCCGCGACCTGCAATCCCGCCTGATCGCCCGCGGCTACGATGTCGGCGAGCCGGACGGCAAGGTCGGCTCGAAGACCCGCGAGGCGATCAAGGACGTGGAGCGCCGGCTCGGCATGCCGGCCACCGGCCGGCCGGGCGGTAAGGTGCTGGAGGCGCTGCGGCGGGGCTGACGGCCTGAAGGAAGTGGCGGTGGCAAAACTTCGCGCACCCGCCACCGCGACCCATCGTTCGAACCCGGACGGATGAATTGGGAAGACTCCTGCGGTCACGCATGGCAATCATTCCGGGGCCGCTCCGCGGAACCCGGTATCCACCCGGAATGCGCGGCTGAACCCGCGTCGCCGACAGTCCGTCTATGGCAGCCTCCGTCGCGCCCCTGCGGGTCCGGGTTCGCCGATCAGCGCTCCGGAATGACGAGCCTTCTGTGAGTCGGGGCGCGATCCCGCACGTTGTCCGCTCGGGTTTCTGACGAGAGCCAGCCGGCGGGGACCTAGAGGCGAAAATCCTCGCCGAGATACAGCCGCCGCGCGTCCTCGTTCGCCACGATCTGCTCGGGCGTGCCCTCGGTGAGGATGCGGCCCGAATGGGCGATGTAGGCGCGGTCGATCAGCCCCAGCGTCTCGCGCACGTTGTGGTCGGTGATGAGCACGCCGATCCCGCGCTGCTTCAGGTGCTTGACGAGGTCCTGGATGTCGCCGACCGCGATCGGGTCGATGCCGGCGAAGGGCTCGTCGAGGAGCATGAAGGTCGGCGAGGAGGCGAGCGCTCGGGCGATCTCGCAGCGGCGGCGCTCGCCGCCCGAGAGCGCGATCGAGGGCGACTTGCGCAGACGGGCGATGTCGAACTCCTCGAGCAGGGATTCGAGCTTGCGTTCGCGCGCCTTGCGGTCGGGCTCGGCCACCTCGAGCACGGCGCGGATGTTGTCCTCCACCGTGAGGCCGCGGAAGATCGAGGCTTCCTGGGGCAGGTAGCCGATGCCGAGGCGCGCCCGCTGGTACATCGGCAGATGGGTGATCTCCAGACCGTCCAGGCTGATGAAGCCGCGATCGGCGGGCACCAATCCGGTGATCATGTAGAAGATCGTGGTCTTGCCCGCGCCGTTGGGGCCGAGCAGGCCGACCGCCTCGCCGTTATGGACGGTGAGGCCCGCCTCATGGACGACGGTGCGGGTGCCGTAGCTCTTGCGCAGACCCCGCACCTGCAGGATGCCGGGCCCTCCGCCCTCGGCGGTCGGGTCGCGCGCCTCGCTGCGGGGGGCGGCACGGCCCAGCCACCGTCCGAACAGCGAGCCCTTGCGGCCTCGGCCAGCGGGGGCGGCGTCGGCGCCCGCGCGCAACGGCACCGCGGCGGGCATCGCAACACCCGCCATGGTCAGTTCGCCTGAGCCCGCGTCTTGACCGGGGGCTTCTCGGCGGCCGGCCGGGCGCCGGGCTTACCGGCCACGGCCGGCTGCGCGCAGCCCTTCGGTCCGCTGCCGCCCTTGGCCTCGCCGCCCTGGCCCGGCACGAACATCGCCGAGACGCGCCCGCCCGCCACCGGATCCATGTTCGCCCGGCCGGTCGTCATGTCGTAGACGAGGCGCGAGCCGCGGGTGACGTTCTGGCACTGGCTGAGCACGACGTTGCCCGTGAGGATGATGCGCTTGGCCTCCTGATCGAACACCGCGTTGTCGCCGGTGGCGACCTGATCCTTCTGGGAGACGGTGACCGGGCCGGCGCACTCGACCTTGCGGATGCCGTTGCCGGCGAGGGCGTTGGCGTCCTTCGGAGCCGCAGCCTCGGCGCCGCCGGTCCGGCCGGGATCCTTGTCCCGGTCGCGCTTGTAATGGACGGTCAGCGCCGAGCAGCGGATCGTGCTGTCGCTCTGCACGGCCACGACGTTGCCGGCGAAAACCGCCTTGCTCTCCTTGTCGAACACGTCGAGCCGGTCGGCGTCGATCTTGATCGGGCCCTTGCCGCCGCCGACCGTGCCGAGGGGCGCCGGCTTCCCGGCATCCTTCGAGACGTCCTTGGCCGTCGCGCCAGCCGGCGCCTGCGCCACGGCGCCCGCGCCGGGGGCGGTGAGCGCCAGAGCGAGGGCGGCGAGCAGCGCCCGGGTGGCGAGCGCGCTCATCGGTTGGCCTCCGGCGGCTCCGCCGCGGACGTGCGGATGCGCTCGGCCGCCTCGTGGCGGCTCGCCACCACGGTCGCGTCGGGCGCCGCCTCGTGGAACACGGCCTGCACGCGGCCGACGAAGGAGACGACCCGTCCGTTCTCGACGACGTCGAGGGTGTCGGCCACGATCGAGCCCGCCGGCACGGTGACCTTCACGGGTTCGGACGAGTGGAGGCTGCCGGCCTTGAAATCGACGGTCGCGACGGAGAGCTGGATCTCCTCGCCCTTGTCGGTCCAGACCCGGATGTTCCGCTCCAGGGTCAGGGATTCTCGGGTGGAGTCGAACACGCCGCCCTGCGCCTGGAGATAGGCCCGCCCACCCCGATCGTCGGTGGCGACGTGGCCCTTCATGGCCTGAAGTTCGATGATGCTGGGCTTGCGCACGTCCTGCTGCGCCGCCGAGGCGGTGACCTCGTAGCCGCGCTCGCCCTTGCGGAAGCCGGACAGGCGTGGGCTCTCCATCGTCACCTTGCTGCCGGAGACGGAGATCGGCCCGATCTCGACGTCGGGCAGGCTTCCCGCCAGGGGTCCCCAGAGCACGACGGCCGCGAGGCCCAACACGGCGAGGCCCGCCGCCGCGGGAATCACCCGGCGCAGGGTGCGCACCTGGGCGCTGTGGCGGCGCGCGCGGCCATGCGCCCGGCGGCGGCGCGCGTTCTCGTTCGCAGCCAGGGCGTCGAGGTCCGTCCGGGGGGGGTCGGCCACCTGCATCGCGTTCCCGAAAGGGTCGGCGCGCTGAGCGGTCGCGCCAGGGCCGGCCGGATCACCCGGCGCGGTGGCGAAGTTATGGCCTCGCCTGCAAGAAATGATCAACAGCGCCCGCGTGCGCCCCCGCACGGCGGCGATCCGAAATGGACCGTCTCGGTACTCTCTCCCGCCCCGTGGCGCCGCCGCATCAGCTGCGGCGGGGTCGGACCTCTCAGGAATGGGCGAAGATGTCGGTCTCCGGCCAGCCGGCGAGGTCGAGTCGGGCCCGGGTCGGCAGGAAGGCGAAGCAGGATTCCGCCATCGCCGTGCGGCCCTCGCGGGCCAGAATGGCGTCGAGCCGCTCGCGGGCGACGTGGAGATGGAGCACGTCGGAGGCCGCATAATCGACCTGCGCCTGGCTCAAGGTGTCCGCCCCCCAATCCGAGGATTGTTGCTGCTTCGACAGGTCGACGCCGACGAGTTCGCGGACCACGTCCTTGAGCCCGTGCCGATCGGTGTAGGTGCGAGCGAGTTTGGAGGCGATCTTGGTGCAGTAGACCGGGCCCGGCATCACCCCGAAGGCCTGGAACAGCACCGCGAGGTCGAAGCGGGCGAAGTGGAAGATCTTGAGCACGCGCGGATCGGCCAAAACCGCCTTGAGCCGCTCGGCGGCGTCGCCCGGCCGGATCTGCACCACGTCGGCGCTCCCGTCGCCGCGGGAGACCTGGACCACGCAGAGCCGGTCCCGGCGCGGGTTCAGGCCCAGGGTCTCGGTGTCGATGGCGATCGCCGCACCGGGGGCGAAATCGGCGGGCAGGTCGCCCCGGTGGAGACGGATGCGCGAGGTCTGGGCGGCCATGGGACGGAACGATCGGGCGGCGAAGCGGGGCTCCCGCGCCTAGCATCCTCAGGCCCGCTTGGGAAAGCCCGCCTACTTCTGCCGGGCGATGATCCGGTCCTTGATCTCGGCATAGACCGCCTCCGGGATGATCTTCTTGTGCACGAGCTCGTCCTTGGCCCGGTAGGGCCGGCCCTTCACGATCGCGGCCGAGCGTGCCTCGCCGATGCCCTTGAGTGCGCTGAGTTCCTGGGCGCTCGCGGTGTTGATGTCGATGAGGGCCGTCTTCTCGCCCGCGGCCTCGGGTTTGGCCGGTGCCGTCGGCGCCGCGGGGGCGGTGGGAGGCTTGGGTGCGCCCGGGGACGGCACCGAGCTCGGGGATTGGGCGAGGGCCGGCGCCGCGGCGAGGAGGCTCAGCAAAGCGAGGGTGCGCAGGAGCGGGGCACGCATGTCGGGTCTCCCGAGGGACGAGGGACGAGGGACGAGGGACGCCACTGGACGCCCGGGCGCGCGTCGTGTCCAGGGTCGAGGCGGCGACCTCCACCGATCAGCGCAAGCGTGGCTGGCTCCCCCGGCGGAATCGTGCATGATCGCGCCCGCCCGCCGAGCGCCTCTCGGTCCGGCGCTCGAGCCACGGATCGCCCTCTCGGTGCCAGCTTTTCCCTTCACCGCCATCGTCGCCCAAGAGGAGATGAAGCGGGCCCTGCTGATTGCGGCGGTCGATCCGTCGGTCGGCGGCGTCCTCGTCTTCGGAGATCGCGGCACCGGCAAATCGACGGCGATCCGGGCCTTGGCCGCGCTCCTGCCCAAGATCCGGGCGGTGGCGGGCTGTCCCTATTCCTGCGCCCCGGACGCCCCCGCCGCCGAATGCCCGCATTGCGCCGAAGGGCGGGGCAAGAGCCACCTCATCCCCGTGCCCGTGGTGGATCTGCCGCTCGGTGCCACCGAGGATCGGGTGGTCGGCGCCCTCGACCTGGAGCGGGCGCTCACACGCGGCGAGAAGGCGTTCGAGCCGGGCCTCCTGGCGCGGGCCAATCGCGGCTTCCTCTACATCGACGAGGTCAACCTGCTGGAGGACCATCTCGTCGACCTGCTGCTCGACGTGGCGGCCTCCGGGGTCAACACCGTCGAGCGCGAGGGCCTGTCCCTGCGCCATCCGGCCCGCTTCGTGCTCGTCGGCAGCGGCAATCCCGAGGAGGGGGAGCTTCGCCCCCAGCTTCTCGACCGGTTCGGCCTCGCCTGCGAGGTCGGCACGCCGACCGACATCGCCACGCGGATCGAGGTGGTGCGCCGCCGCGACGCCTACGAGCGCGACCCGGAGGGGTTCTGCGCGGCGCAGGCGAAGCCGGAAAAGGCGTTACAGAAGACGATCCTGTCAGCCCGCGAGCGTCTCCGGGGCGTCGCGGTGCCGGATGCGGTGCTCGAAGCGGCGGCCCGGCTCTGCCTCGCGCTCGGCACCGACGGCCTGCGCGGCGAACTCACCCTGATGCGGACTGCCCGCGCCGCCGCGGCGTTGGACAGCGCCGACACCGTCGCCCTCAGCCATCTCCGGCAGGTCGCGCCGAGCGCACTGCGCCACCGCCTGCGCCGCAACCCGCTCGACGAATCGGGCTCGACGGCCCGGGTCGCCCGGGCGGTCGAGGAGGTGCTGGGCGCCGCCTGAGCCCCGGGGCTCAGGTGTCGTGGTCGATGTCCTTGTCGAGGATCAGCTTGGAATCCACCGTGGTGTCCGCCTTGAGCTGGTAGACCAGAGGGATACCGGTCGCGATCTCGAGGCTGGCGATGGTCTTCGTCGTCATGCCGTCGAGCACCATCACCAGCGCCCGCAGCGAGTTGCCATGGGCCGCCACGAGGACCCGCTCGCCGCGCATCACTCGGGGCAGGATCGTCTGGATGTAGTAGGGCAGGACCCGGGCCGCGGTGTCCTTCAGGCTCTCGCCGCCCGGGGGCGGCACGTCGTAGGAGCGGCGCCACTCGTGGACCTGCGCGTCGCCCCAGCGCTCGCGGGCATCGTCCTTGTTGAGCCCCGCGAGGTCGCCGTAATCGCGCTCGTTCAGCGCCTCGGACCGGATCGTCTCGATCCCGGACAGGCCCATCTCCTCCAGGATCAGGGCGCAGGTCTTCTGGGCGCGCTTGAGGTTCGAGGTGAAGGCGACGTCGAAGCCGGAGCCCTGCGCCTTGAGCCAGCGCCCGGCATTGCGCGCCTCGGCGACGCCGAGTTCGGTCAGGTCCGGGTCGCGCCAGCCGGTGAACAGCTTCTTGAGGTTCCACTCGCTCTGGCCGTGGCGAGCGAGGACGAGCGTGCGCTCCATGGTGAGGTCCGTCTCCTGGAGGGGCGGGGCCCGAGCGAGCCGGCGCCGGAATGCCGCGGGTCGCTGCCGAAGCGCCGAGGCCGAATGGCCGCGCTGCTTAGCAGAGGCTTCGCCCCGCCCCAAGCGTGCTGCAGTGCATCATGACGGGGGTTGGCTACGGATCGCCGAGCCTGTCAGGCCCCCGCGCTGGACTTTGACCGCTACAATCCCAGCACATCGGCCATGCCGTACTGGCCCGGCGGCTTGTCGAAGGCCCATTGGGCGGCCCTGAGTGCGCCGCGGGCGAAGATTGCCCGGTCCTCAGCATGGTGAGAGAGGGTGATCCGCTCGGAGGGACCGGCGAAGAGCACGCTGTGGTCGCCGACCACCGAGCCGCCCCGCAGGGTCGCGAAGCCGATCTCGCCGGGCCGGCGCGCCCCCGTATGGCCGTCGCGGGTCGAGACGCGCGTGTCGGCGAGGGACACGCCCCGTCCCTCCGCTGCCGCCTCGCCGAGCAGCAGGGCGGTGCCGGAGGGGGCGTCGACCTTCATCCGGTGGTGCATCTCCAGCACCTCGATGTCGAATTCCTCGCCCAGGGTCGCCGCGACCCGGCGCACGAGGCCGGCGAGCAGGTTCACCCCGAGGGACATGTTGCCCGAGCGCACGATCCGGGCATGGTAGCTCGCGGCTTCGAGCCGGCTCAGATCGTCCGGCGAAAAGCCGGTGGTGCCGATCACGTGGACGATCCGGGCCTGGGCGGCGAGTTCGGCGAAGGCGACCGTCGCGGCCGGCGTCGTGAAGTCGAGCACGCCATCGGCGGCCACGAACAGCGCCAGCGGATCGTCGGAGACGGACACGCCGAGTTCGCCCACGCCTGCGAGCAGGCCCGCATCCCGGCCGATGGCGGGCGAGCCCGCGCGCTCGACGGCCCCGTGCAGGCTGCAGCCCTCGGCCTCGGCCACCGCGCGGATCAGCATCCGCCCCATGCGCCCCTCGGCGCCCACAACGACGAGCTTCATCACCTTGGCTCCGAACGGCGTCCCCGAGGGGCGCTTCTACCGCAATCGCCGGAAGATCAAGCCTGTCAGCCGCGTCGGGCGGCGAGAAGCGGCTCGAGGACGTCGGTGACGCCGTTCACGGTGATCTGCGTGCCCACGCACAGGAGCAGGAAGGCGGAGAGCCGCCCGAGCACCCGCGCCCGCACCGGCCCGATCAGGGTCACGACCCGGTCGGCGGAGCCGTAGGCGAGGCGCACCATCCCGGCGATGGCGAGCGCCGCCAGGGAGGCGCCGAGGTAGAAGCCGATCCGCTCCGGTCCCTCCGCCGGACGGTTGGCACCCAGGGCGATGGCGACCGCGATGGTGCCGGGCCCGGTCGTGAAGGGCAGGGTGAGGGGGAAGAACGCGACCTCCGCCAATCCCTCCCCCGATTCGGGGCCGGCCTCGGCGTGCTTGCGCGCCTCCCGGGCCTCGGGCGCCGAGAGCAGCGACCAGGCGGAGGCCGCCACCACGAGGCCGCCCGCGATGCGCAGGGCCGCCAGCGACACGCCGAAGAAGTTGAGGATCGGCGCCCCGGCCCAGAGCGCGGCGAGCATGATGAGCGCCGCGTAGAAGCCGATGCGGCGCGCGAGTTCCGCCCGCTCGGCACCCGTGCGCTCAGCCGTGATCTGCGCGAAGATCAGCGCCGAGCCGACCGGATTGACGATCGAGAACAGGCCCGAGAGCGCGAGCAGGAAGCTCGTCAGCGCGGTCTCGACATTCATGGGTGGACGGCTCCGCCGGGATCGCTCGGACGCATATCCCTCCACGATGCCGAGGCCGCATCGTCAAGAGCCCCCCCCGGCGGCGGGGCGGCGCGCGTCCGCTGGATGCAAGGAGACAGGACCGGCGGCCCTGTCTCCGGTGGCTCCGTCTCAGCCCGGCTGACCGGCCGGCAGCAGGACCCGCGCCGGCACGCGGGTCTCCAGCCGGCGCACCTGCCGCACGGCGACCGGGCGGTACAGCTGCTTCGTCGCATCGACCACGTGCAGGCCCGCGAAGGGCAAGGAGAGGCCGGTGCCCAGCCGCTCCCAGGCGCCCGCGGTGCCGAGCCAGAAGCGGCTGCGGACCGGCGGCATGTAGAGGGCTTCGGCCCAGCCCTCCGGCGAGAACAGGGTCTGGCGCATCAGCCGGACGAGCTGCGAGCGGCTATAGGGCTGGCCGTGGCCGAAGGGCGTCGCGTCCCGCCGCGCCCAGACCCCGGTGCGGTTGGGCACTACCAGGATGAGGCGCCCGCCCGGCGTCAGCACCCGCCAGACTTCCGCGAGCAGCTCGCTCGGACTCTCGACCGCCTCCAGGGCGTGGACCAGGATGACCCGGTCGACCGCGGCCTCCGGCAAGGGCAGCATGGTCGGGTCGGCGAGCGCCGTCACCGAGCGTCCGCTGGAGGGCCAGTTCACCACCCCCTGCGTCGCCGGCATGAAGGCCAGGGTTCGCTCGGCAATCACGTGGACCGGCCCGAGATAGGGCGTGACGTAGCCGAGCCCGAGCACCCGCAGGCCGGAGACCGAGCCGAGGAAAGCGTGCATCGAGCGGGCGACGACCCGATGCGTGACGACGCCGAGCGGGCTCGCATAGAACGCCCGCAGGTCCGTCACGTCGAGGCGCATCGGATGGGGTGCCGGCACGGCCGGTTGTCCTCCCGGGGGTTTCAGGCCATCTTCGCGAAACGTCCGAGGGCCGAAACCCATCCCGCGCGGCGCGCGGGGGTCGTGTCGCGAGACGCGATTGAGGGGCATCAATGGGGATCGCAGGCCCCCCCGGCAAGCCGGGCGACGCCCGGCGAACGGAACCGTCCCCACGACGCGCCGGTTCCGCCGATGGTCGGTCGATGCCCTCCTCGACTCCCTTCCCTGGCCGATCCGTTCCCGAACCCTCAGCACCGTCCGACCGCGAGAGACATGCCGATGCCGAACGCCGCACCCGAGATTCGCGCCTTCCTCTGCCGGAGCGACAATATCGGGGTGCTGATCCGCGATCCCGAGACCGGCGCCTGCGCGGCCATCGACGTGCCGGAGGCCGCGCCCGTTTTCCGCGTGCTCGAGGCCGAGGGCTGGACCCTCACCGACATCCTCGTCACCCACCGCCACGCCGACCATATCGAGGGCATTCCCGAGGTCGTCGAGCGGACCCGGGCCCGGGTCACGGTGCCGGCCAAGGCCGCCGCGTCCGTTCCGGGGGCCGCCCGTCACGTCGCGGAAGGGGACCGCGTGTCGGTCGGGGCCTTGGAGGCCGCGGTGTGGGAGACGCCGGGGCATTGCAGCGACCACGTGACCTACCATTTCGCCGGGGCCCGCGTCGTCTTCGCCGGGGACACCTTGTTCACACTTGGCTGCGGCCGGGTGATGGAGGCCGAGCCGGCGACGCTCTGGCGCTCGCTGCGGCGCTTCCTCGCCCTGCCCGACGACACGGCCGTCTACAGCGGACACGATTACGTGCTCTCGAATGCCCGGTTCGCCCTGGCCGCCGACCCGGACAATACCGCTTTGGCGGCGCGGGCCGCGGAGGCCGAGCGCCTCGCGGCGCAGAACCGCTTCCTGATCCCCTCGAGCATCGGCGCGGAGCGGGCCACCAACCCTTTCCTGCGCTCGGCCGAGCCGGCTTTGGCGCGTGCCGTCGACCTGCCGGAGGGGGCGGACCCCGAGGCGGTGTTCACGGCTCTGCGGGCGTGGAAGAACCGGTTCTGAGACGGCGACCGAGACCGTGGATGGGGGGCGGGGGCTCCGATTTGAGGGGCCGCCTGTGCTTTCGCGGATCTTGCCTTCGCGGCGGGCCCGTGTGATCGAAGCCCACGGTCCCGCATTGCAACACGACCCGCTCGTCCGCGTAGCTTCGGCGAAAGGCCGGTTCCCTTGCCTACCCTGTTCCGTTTTCTTGCCACGATCGCGATCATCGCGGGTCTGATCTTCGCCGGCATGTTCGCTCTGGCGAACTTCGTCGCGCCGACGCCCCGCGAGATGAGCGTCGCGATCCCGAGTTCGAAGCTGCAGCCGGCCAATCGATGAGCGCGCGCCCGGACGGACCCGGGCCGGGAGGCATCGCGGGGAACCTGGATCGGGCCGCGGATTATCTCGACATGCTCGCCGCCGAGCGCGGCGCGGCGGCCAACACCCTGGCGGCCTATCGGCGCGACCTCGACGATTATCTCGGCTTCCTCGCCGAGGACGGCCTCGATCCCGCGGCGCTCGAGGCGGAAACCGTCCGGGCTTACATCGCCTCCCTGGAGCCGCGCGGCCTCAAGGCCTCGTCGGCGGCCCGGCGCCTCTCCTGCATCCGCGGCTTCCACCGCTTTCTCTACGCGGAAGGATTCGCGGAGACCGACCCGACCGCGCCGGTCGCCGCCCCGCGGCGCACCAAGGGTCTGCCGAAGGTGCTGTCGGTGGCCGAAGTCGACGGCCTGCTCGCGACCGCCCGCGCGCGGGTCGAGGCCGCGGGCGAGGACCGGGCCGAGCAGCGCGCGGCGGTCCGGATGCTGTGCCTGCTCGAACTCCTCTATGCCACGGGTCTGCGCGTCTCGGAGCTGATCGCCCTGCCGCGGACGGCCGCGGCGGCCCGCGAGCGCTACCTCGTCGTGAAGGGCAAGGGCGGGCGCGAACGTCTCGTGCCGCTCACCGACCTCGCCCGGGACGCGATGCGCGCCCATGTGGCGCTCGGGCCCGCGGACGGCCCCTTCCTGTTTCCCGCCGACAGCGAGAGCGGGCACCTGACCCGGCAGGCCTTCGCCCGCGACCTGAAGACGGTGGCCGCCGCCGCCGGCCTGCGCACCGACCGGGTCAGCCCGCACGTCCTGCGCCACGCCTTCGCGAGCCATCTGCTTCAGAACGGGGCCGACCTGCGCATCGTGCAGGAATTGCTGGGCCACGCCGACATCGCCACCACCCAGATCTACACCCACGTGCTTGATGCGCGGCTGAAGGGAATGGTGCGGGATTTGCACCCACTCAACGATGCTGCGGGCCCCGACACTGCAACCTCTTGAGGTGGGCGACACGCCGCGGCCGCACAGCCTTGCACTGAGGTTGCAATTCATTTGCACATGATGCTGTAGACTCCCCAGAGCGGATGGCTCCCTTCCCGCCGCACTGATCCAGGGCAACGATGCGCCTCGATGTGCCCACGCTCTTCCTGATGACCGCAGCCGTCACCTTCTTGGTGGGGGTGCTGTTCCTGTTGTCGTGGAACCAGAGCCAGAAGGAATCCGCTCTCAAGATTTGGGGCATCGCCCATCTGCTCGGCAGTTGCGCCTCCTGCCTTCTGGCTCTGCGCGGCCAGATCCCTGACGCCGTCTCGATCGGGTTCGCCAATGCGCTGATGATCGGTGCCTATGGCCTGATCTGGAGCGGCGTGCGCGCGTTCGAGCGGCGGCGTCCCCTGGTCGGCTGGGCGGTCGCGGGTGGCCTCCTCTGGGGTGCGGCCTGCCTCGTGCCGGACTTCTACGCCTCCCTTCCCGCTCGGGTGATCCTCGCCTCGGCCATCGCCGGCCTCTACTGCGCGCTGGGCGCGCGCGCGGTCTGGCAGGGGCGCAGCGAGCCGCTGGTCTCCCGCTATCCGGCTGTCTTCCTGCTCGCGGCCTATGCGGGGATCTACTGGGTGCGCATCCCGCTCGCGTTCACCTTGCCGACGCCCCCGCTCCGGCCCACCTTCGAGTCGCCCTGGTTTGCCGCGCTCTGCTTCACGGGAACGCTGTTCTCGGTGGCCATCGCCTTCGTGTTCATGGCCCTGACCAAGGAGCGGGCCGAGCACGAGCAGCGCCTCGCCGCCGAGACCGACGCGCTCACGGGCATCGCCAACCGCAGGGCCTTCGTCGACCGGGCGGGACATCGGCTCGCCGCCGGCCCCGCGACGCTGCTCCTGTTCGACCTCGATCACTTCAAGGCGATCAACGACGATTACGGCCACAGCATCGGCGACGCCGTGCTGGCCGCCTTCTGCCACGCCACCCTGCCGATGCTGCCGCGCCGGGCCGTGTTCGGGCGGCTCGGCGGCGAGGAATTCGCCTGCCTGCTGCCGGAGGCCTGCACGGTCGCCGCCGCCCGGATCGCCGAGGCGGTGCGCGGCGCCGTCGGCCGGATCGCGCCACCGGACTACCCCGATCTGCGCATCAGCGTCAGCGTCGGCATCGCCGCGACCGGGCAGGGGGGCGGCCTGGACGATCTGCTGCGCCGGGCCGATACCGCCCTCTACGGCGCCAAACATGCCGGCCGCGACCAAGTGATGGTCGAACGCGCCGCCGTCGACCTCGCCGCTCAGAGAGTTCTACGCCGAAGCGGATCCCGGTTCGCGACAGGCGCCCCCGGATGAGCATCCGTCTCGCGCGAATCTCCGATCCGAACGGCGCGCACCGTAGCCGGTGAGCGGGCCGCCGTGGCGCGAACGATGCCGAGGCGGCCGGGGAATGGGTCCCGTTTCCGAGGACGACCTCATCGCGATACCTCCGGTTGAGGGACTTCGTTCATCCTGCCTGTCGCATGGTCGCGGCGTACGGCCGCGCTTCGGCGCGGGCCACGAACCGGGCCGGGGGCGGGAGGGATCGATGCGGGGTCAGGTGTCGCGGTGGGTCCGCCGGGTGGTGGCGGCCTGCCTGTCCCTCGGGGCCGTCGCCACCCCCGCCGCAGCCGCCCCCCTTGAGGAGCGGGTCGAGGCGCTCTTGGCCCAGATGACGCTGGAGGAGAAGGCCGGCCAGCTCAACCTGATCTCCAACGAGCCGATCCTCGATTCGGGGGCCTTTGCGCGAGGCGAGGTCGGGGCGGTCATCAACTTCAGCAATGCCTGGCTCGCCGCCGACGCCGACCGGCTCGCCCGCGCCTCCCGGCTCGGGATCCCGCTCCTCGTCGGCCTCGACGTGGTCCACGGCTACCGCACGGTGTTCCCGTTGCCGCTCGCGCTGGCGGCGAGCTTCGATCCGCTCCTCGTCCGCCGGTCGACGGCAGCCATGGCCCGGGAATCGGCCGCGGTCGGCATCAACTGGACCTTCGCACCAATGGCGGATGTGGCTCGCGATCTGCGCTGGGGCCGGGTCGTCGAGGGGCTCGGGGAGGATCCCTGGCTGACCGGGAGGCTCACCGGGGCCCAGGTCGAGGGGTTCCGCGACGGGGGGCTGGCCAGCACGCTCAAGCATTTCGCGGGCTACGGGGCGGTGCTCGGCGGGCGCGATTACGACGCCACCTTCGTGTCGGGAGCCGAGCTGCACGACCTTCACCTGCCGCCGTTCCGTGCCGGCATCCGGTCCGGCGCGGATGCGGTGATGACGGCGCTCACCGCCCTCAACGGCGTGCCGACCACCGCCGATACGGGCTTGATGACCGGCATCCTGCGGCGCCAGCTCGGGTTTTCCGGCCTCGTCGTCGCGGACTGGCAGGCGGTCTCGAGCCTCGTCAAGCACGGCGTCGCCCGCAACGGGGCGGAGGCCGTCCGCAAGGCGATGCTGGCCGGCGTCGACATGGACATGACGAGCGGTCTCTACCTGCGCCATCTCCCCGAGGAGGTGCGGTCGGGCCGGGTGCCGGAGGGCGCCGTCGATGCGGCGGTGCGGCGCGTCCTGCGGCTGAAGTTCGGCCTCGGCCTCTTCGACAAGCCGCTCCTCGATCCCGCGGGCGCGGAGGCACGGCTGCTCCTGCCGGAGACGCGCCGGATCGCCCGCGAGGCGGCGCGCGCCAGCCTCGTCCTGCTCCAGAATCGGGAGGAGGTGCTGCCGATCGATCCCAAGAAGGTGCGCCGGATCGCCCTGGTCGGCCCCTTCGCCGACGCGGCCTGGGATCAGGTCGGGCCCCATGAGGGGACCGGCCAGCCGCACGACACGGTCACGATCCTGGCCGGCCTGCGCGAACGGGCCGCCGCAGCCGGCGTGGAGGTCGTCTTCGCGGAGGGGTGCTCCCGCACCTGCCTGGACCGCGAGGGCTTCCCGGCGGCGGTGCGCGCGGCGCAGGAGGCCGACCTCGTCGTCGCGGTGATGGGCGAACCGCGCGACCGCTCGGGAGAGGGCTCCTCGACGGCCTATCTGGATTGGCCCGGCCTGCAGCATGACCTGCTCGCGGCGGTGGCCGCGCCCGGCAAGCCCGTGGCGCTCGTGGTGTTCGGCGGACGCCCGACCGAACTCGGCGCGGCCCTGGAGCGGGCCCATGCCGTGCTGATGGCCTGGATCCCCGGGACCGAAGGCGGTCCGGCGATCGCCGAGACGCTGTTCGGCGATGCCAATCCGTCCGGGAAGCTACCCGTGTCGTGGCCGCGGTCGGTGGGGCAGATGCCCCTGACCTACGACGTCCTGCCGGGCGGGCGCCCGCACCAGCCCAACAGCCGATGGACCATGGGCTATGCCGACGCCTCGCCCCTGCCGCTGTTCCCGTTCGGCCACGGCCTCTCCTACACCCGCTTCGATTACGGGGAGCCGGAGGTGCTCACGCCCCGCGTCGGTCCGGGCGATCAGTCCGACGCGGCGCTGGAGGTGCGGGCCGCGGTGACCAATATCGGCGCGCGGCCGGGCCGGGCGGTGGCGCAACTCTACCTGAGCCAGCCGGTCGCGGCTCGCAGCCGCCCGAAACGCCTGCTCAAGGGCGCCGTCCCCCTCGATCTCGCCCCGGGCGAGACGCGCTATGCGCAGTTCCGCATCCCCGTGCGGGATCTCGGCTACCACGAGCCCGACGGAACCCTGGTGGTCGAGGCCGGGGAATACCGCGTCACCGTCGGCGGCGATTCCACGGCCACCCGCAGCGCCGGCGTAACCGTGGATACGGGCTGGCGCGGTCCCCCCGGTGGGGATCAGGCCCTGCGCTGAGCCCGCTCAGCCGAAGGTCTTCCTAGGATCGAACGCGTCGCGCACCGCCTCGCCCGCGAACACGAGCAGGCTCAGCATGGCAGCGACCACGAAGAAGCCGGTGAGGCCGAGCCAGGGCGCGTTGATGTTGTCCTTGCCCTGCGCCAGCAACTCGCCGAGCGAGGGGGAGCCGGGCGGGAGGCCGAAGCCGAGGAAGTCGAGCGAGGTCAGGGTCGTGATCGAGCCGTTCAGGATGAACGGCAGGAAGGTCAGCGTCGCCACCATCGCGTTGGGCAGGAGGTGGCGCGTCATGATGCGGATGTTCGACAGACCGAGGGCGCGGGCCGCGCGCACGTATTCGAAGTTGCGGGCCCGTAGGAACTCGGCCCGGACGACGCCGACCAGGGCGGTCCAGGCGAACAGCGTCAGGATCGCCAGCAATGTGAAGAAGCTCGGCACGAGGAAGGCCGACATGATGATGATGAGGTAGAGCGTCGGGATCGCGCTCCAGATCTCGATGACGCGCTGGAAGATCAGGTCGGTCCAGCCGCCGAAATAGCCCTGCACGGCACCGGCGATCACGCCGATCACCGACGAGATGCCGGCGAGCACGAGGCCGAACAGGACCGAGATGCGGAACCCGTAAATCACCCGGGCCAGCACGTCGCGCGAGGCGTTGTCGGTGCCGAGCCAGTGCCATTCGATGTCGCGGCAGCCGAGCTCGCGGCCCTGGACCGTGACGCCCGCCCGCTCGGCGACGGGGCGGCATTGCGCGTCCGACAGCGCCCAGGTCGGCGGGGAGGGCGACGGCGTCGGCAGGTCGCTCATGAAGGTGTTGTCGGCGTAGGGAATCGGCGGCCACACGATCCAGCCGTTGGACTCGATCTCGCGCCGCGTCTCCGGCGCCCGGTAATCGGTCTGCGCCAGGAAGCCGCCGAACTTCTCGTCCGGGTAGTCGACGAGGACCGGGAACAGCCACTCGCCCTTGTATTCCACCATGATCGGCCGATCGTTGGCGATCACCTCCGCGAAGAGGCTCACCACGAAGAGGGCGGCGAAGATCATCGCCGACCACGAACCCCGGCGGTTGGCGCGGAAATTGGCGAGACGGCGCCGGTTGAGCGGCGACAGGCCGCGACGGCGGGGCGGTGACGCGTCCCGCGGCAGGGCCTGCGCCTGCGGCACGGGGGCCGGCGCGGTGACGGGCACCGCGTCGGGCTCGGGTCGCGGCCTCTCGTTCATCGGCTCACCCCTCCGTCGGGCGGCCGGGTCCCCGGCTCAATCGAGCCGGATGGCGGTGCCCTCGATCTCGCTCGGCCGCAGGCCGCCCTTGCGCTCCAGGTGGCGGCGCAGAAGGGCGACGTTGCGGCGGTTCGCCTTGAAGGCGGCGTCGAGCAGGTCGCCGGCCAGCGGCACCGCCCCCACCGCGCCGTCGAGGGCGACGTTGGCCATCATCCGCCAGACGAGCCAGCGCGGCGCGCCAAGGCGCCTGGCCTCGTAGACGATGTAGGACGCGATCGCCATGCCGGCGATGTCGCCCACGATCGGCACGAGACCGATCACCGCGTCGAGGCCGACGCGGCGGTTGATGCCCGGCAGGACGAAGGCCGAATCCATCAGATGCGCGAGCTGCTCCAGGCGCTGGAGGCTCGCCTCCGGGCTGGCGTCGGTGAATCGGCGCATCTGCGCGGAGCCGGCGGGGTCGCGGAAGGCCATGCGGGGGGTGTCGGCTTGCGTGGTCATGTGCGAGGATGTGGCCCTGGCCGACCCGCTCGGCAAGGAAGCGCGCGCACGGTTTCCTCACGCCGGCCGCATTCTGGCCAGACGCTCCAGGGCCGCATCCAGGGTCGCGTCGGTCTTGGCGAAACACAGGCGCACGAGGCTGCGCACCGCCCCCTCCTGATAGAACGCGCTGATCGGGATGGCGGCGACGCCGTGCTCCCGGACCATCCGCAGGCAGACGGTCTCGTCGTCCTCGCCCCACGCGGCGATGTCGATGGAGAGGAAATAGGTGCCGGCGCTCGGCAGAACGGTGAAGCCGAGTCCGGCCAGCCCCGCCGCGAGCCGGTCCCGCGAGCGGGCGAGGCCGGCGCGCATCGCGGTGAAATAGGCGTCGTCCTTGGCGAGCCCGTAGGCCACGGCCTCCTGCAGGTTCGGCGGCGTCGTGAAGGTCAGGAACTGGTGCGCCCGCGACAGCACCCGCATCAGCGGCTCGCAGGCCATCACGAACCCGACCTTCCAGCCCGTCAGGCTGAAGATCTTGCCGGCCGAGCCGATCTTGACGGTGCGCTCGCGCATCCCCGGCAGCGCCATCAGCGGCCGGTGGCGGTGGCCGTCGAACACGACGTGCTCCCACACCTCGTCGCAGAGCGCGATCGCGTCGAAGCGGCAGCAATAGGCGGCCAGACGCGCGAGATCCTCCTGCGGCAGCACCGTGGCGCTCGGGTTGAGCGGGTCGTTGAGGACGACGACGCGGGTGCGCTCAGAGAAGGCCGCGGCGAGGGCCGCGTCGTCGAGGCGGAAATGGGGAGGCTTCAGGGTGACGAAGCGCGGCACGCCCCCGGCGCGACGCACCAGCGGCAGGTAGGCGTCGTACATCGGCTCGAACAGCACGACCTCGTCGCCCGGGCGCAGGAGCGCCATCAGGGCGCCGGCCAACGCCTCCGTGGCGCCGGAGGTCACCATCACCTCGCTCGTGGGATCGAGTTCGAGGCCCTGATGGTGCCGGTAATGGGCGCTGATGGCGGCGCGGAGCGACGCCAGCCCCATCATCGGCGGATACTGGTTGCTGACGTTCTCCAGGGCCCGGGCGGCGGCGGCGCGCACGTCGTCCGGACCCTGCCCGTCGGGAAAACCCTGGCCGAGATTGATCGCCCCCCGCTCGCGGGCGAGGCGCGACATCCTCTCGAACACGGTCTCGGGCAGCTCGGCGAAGACGGGATTGAAGGTGCGGTCCATGGCGGGCGTCTTCGCAGAACCCGAAGCCGGCTCCAAGGCCCCTGCCAAGCCCCCGATAGGCCCCGCAAGGCGTCCCGACACTGTCCACTTTGGAGACTGGCCCGCTGCTTGTGTCCCGTCGGAGAAGGACAAGGCCCGGCGCGGGAGAACTGGTCGAAATCTTCGCGACCGCGACATTCGAAGTGCGTTCACGCACACGATCCTGCTGTTCGGGGGCGAAATCTGCGCGAAAGTCGCCTGTCGGGCGCTGACGAATGTTGACGATCGTCAGTCGTGAGCGCATGTTCAGGACACGGTCGGACCGGCCACCACCGGGGAGGGACTTCGCCCCCTCGTTTCTCCCAAGTGGAGGCCGGTCCGGTCGTGTACAGAAGAGGCCGCCGCTCGACACGGCGGCCTTTTTCGTGTCCGCTCTTCTTCGTATCCGCTCTTCGGGAAACCGGCGCGGGATCCCGGCCGTCTCTCTCGTCCATCCGTCATCCTGGCCAGGGCGATGCCGTGAGGTTTCCCTCGGCTCATGCGTCTGATCCCATGCGTCTGATCACCTGCCTCCTGCTCGCGCTTGGAACCGGAATCGCCGGATTCCTGCTGCGCGCCGCCGTGCCGGTGACGCCGGTGGACCAGGGGTTCCGCGACCTTCTGCCCTGGTACCAGGCGGGGCATCCGCCGGAGCCCGGTCGGTCCCCGCCGGTCCCCAGCAACACGCCGGAAACGTCGGCGCCCTAGAGAGACCGTATTGCCGGGCGAGGTTCGGCCGATTCCGCAGCCTTCCGCGAGGAAGCGCTGGGGATGCGGCATCGACGGCGCCGTCACCGGGACGATTCGCCATTATCTTCGGAGGGGGAGGGGACGTGAACCGCCGTCCGACCGATCTGCTCCGACGAGTTTGAGGGATGAACGAGAGTTCTCCGATCCGCACGGACACGGCCCGGCAATACCGGGAGGTTCCGACGCTTCCACCGCCCGCCCCGACCCGGCGCCGCAACCGCTTGGGCCGCTGGATGCTCGTGCTCCTGGCGCTCGGCGGCGTGGGGGCCGTCGCCCACCGCACCTACGAGGCGCGCCGCGCCCCGACCGAGGAGACGGCCGCCGCGCCGGGCCGCGGCGGTGCGGGTCGTCCCGGACGACCCACCGAGATGAAGCAGGCGGTCGGCATCGCCCCGATCGTGACCGCCTCGATGCCGGTGGTGCTGCAGGGCCTCGGCACGGTGACCCCGCTCGCGACCGTCACGGTCCGCTCGCAGATCTCCGGCTACCTCACCCAGATCGGCTATCGCGAGGGGCAGACGGTGAAGCGAGGCGACTTCCTCGCGCAGATCGACCCGCGGCCCTACGAGGCGCTGCTGGCCCAGTACCAGGGTCAGCTCGCCCGCGATCAGGCGCTGCTTCAGAACGCGCGGCTCGACCTGACACGCTATCAGACGCTGAATCGGCAGGATTCGATCTCGAAGCAGAACGTCGACACCCAGGCGGCTCTGGTGAAGCAGAACGAGGGCACGGTGGCCGCCGATCAGGCGCTCGTGGACCAGCAGCGTCTCAATCTCACCTATGCCCGCATCATCTCGCCCGTGGAGGGGCGTGTGGGCCTGCGGCAGGTGGATCTCGGCAACTACATCACCGCCGGCTCGACCAACATCGTCGTCGTCACCCAGCTCCACCCGATCTCGGTGGTGTTCACCCTGCCCGAGGACGACGTGGCCCGGGTGATGCGCCGCCTCCGCCAGGGGGCCAAGCTCACTGTGCGCGCCTATGACCGCGGCGATCAGCACGAGATCGCCACCGGCCGGCTCGACACGATCGACAACCAGATCGACGTGACCACGGGCACGGTGAAACTGCGCGCGCTCTTCGACAACGACGAAGAGGAACTGTTCCCGAACCAGTTCGTCAACGCGCGCCTCACCGTCGAGACGATCGAGAACGCCCCCGTCGTCCCAAACGCGGCGATCCTGCGCGGCACGCCCGGCACCTACGTCTATTTGATGGACGGCGACGACAAGGTCACGGTCCGCCCGATCACGACGGGCGAGACCGACGGCACCCGCAGCGTCGTCCTGTCGGGCCTCGCCCCCGGCGACCGGGTCGTCACCGACGGCACCGACCGCTTGCGGGAGGGCGCCCCGGTGCGGGTGGTCGGCGAGACGCCGGGGCCGCAGGCGGGCACGCCCGCTCCCGGCGCTCCCGGCGCCGCTGCCGGACCTGCCGCGCCCGGAGCGCCGATTGCCGCGTCGAGCAGCCCGCCGAGCGCGACCGGTTCGACCCCGACCGGCACCCCCGAGGGCCGCGGCCGCCGGCGGCCGCAGTGATGGGGCCCGTATCGCGCGCGACGCCGAGACTCCCGTCGGGCGTCTCCGGCGCGGGCGCGGAGGCCTGCCTTGGTCGGCGAGGCCCGAGCAACGGCGGGGCGAGGGATGAACATTCGGCGCGTGGGGGTTGCTCATGAACCCGTCCCGCCTCTTCATCCTGCGCCCGGTCGCCACGACCCTGACCATGCTGGCGATCCTGATCGTCGGCGCGGTGTCCTATCTCAACTTGCCGGTCTCGGCCCTGCCGGCGGTCGATTACCCGACGATCCAGGTCCAGACCTTCTATCCGGGGGCGAGCCCGGAGGTGATGACCTCCGCCGTCACCGCGCCGCTGGAGCGGCAATTCGGCCAGATGGCCAACCTCAACCAGATGTCCTCGCAAAGTTCGGCGGGGGCCTCGGTCATCACGCTTCAGTTCAATCTCGACATCCCCCTCGACATCGCCGAGCAGTCGGTTCAGGCGGCGATCAATGCGGCGGGCAACCTGCTGCCCTCCGACCTGCCCGCTCCGCCGATCTACGCCAAGGTCAATCCGGCCGATGCGCCGGTGCTGACGCTGGCACTGACCTCCGCGACGATCCCCCTGACCCAGGTCAGGGACCTGGCCGAAACGCGTCTGGCTCAGAAGATCAGCCAGGTGGCGGGCGTCGGGCTCGTCAGCATGGGCGGCGGGCAGCGGCCGGCGGTGCGGGTGCGGTTCAACTCCCGGGCGCTCGCCGCCTACGGCCTCAACATCGACGACCTGCGCACGACGATCGCCAACCTGAACGTCAACACGCCCAAGGGCAACATCGACGGGCCGACCCAGTCCTACACCATCAACGCCAACGATCAGGTCCGCGACCCGGCGGTCTATGCCAGCGCGATCATCGCCTATCGCAACGGCGCCCCGGTCCACCTCACCGACGTGGCCGAGGTGGTGGACGGCCCCGAGAACACCCGGCTCGGCGCCTGGGCCGACCGGACCCCGGCCGTCATCCTCAACATCCAGCGCCAGCCCGGCGCCAACGTCATCGACACGGTCGACCGCATCAAGCGGCTCCTCCCGCAGCTTCAGGCGACCATGCCGGCCGCCGTCACGGTCGCGATCCTGACCGACCGCACGGTGACGATCCGCGCCTCCGTGCACGACGTGCAGTTCGAGCTGATGCTCGCCATCGGCCTCGTCGTGATGGTGATCTTCCTGTTCCTGCGCAGTGTCTCGGCGACCCTGATCCCGAGCCTGTCGGTGCCGCTCTCGCTGATCGGCGCTCTCGCGATCATGGATGCCTGGGGCTTCTCCCTCGACAACCTGTCGCTGATGGCGCTGACCATCGCCACCGGCTTCGTCGTCGACGACGCCATCGTGGTCATCGAGAACATCGCCCGCCACGTGGAGGAGGGCGAGACGCCCTTCGAGGCGGCGCTCAAGGGCTCGCGGGAGATCGGCTTCACGATCATCTCGCTCACCGTGTCGCTGATCGCGGTGCTGATCCCGCTCCTGTTCATGGCGGATGTGGTCGGGCGCCTGTTTCGCGAATTCGCGATCACCCTGTCGGCCACGATCGTGATCTCGGCGGTGGTCTCGCTGACGCTCGTTCCGATGATGTGCGCGCGGCTCCTGAAGCCCGTCGGGCACGGCGCCGACAGCCCGGTGGCGCGGCGCGAGGGCGCATTCGCCCGCTTCGGCCGGCGGCTGAACGACGGCGTGATCGCGGCCTATGGCCGGTGCCTGCGCGTCGTGCTGGCGCATCAGGGGCTGACCCTGCTGGTGACGCTCGGCACCGTGGCGCTCACCGCCTACCTGTTCGTCGTCGTCCCGAAGGGCTTCTTCCCCGTGCAGGACACGGGCGTGATCCAGGGGATCAGCCAGGCCGACCAGAGCGTGTCGTTCGAGGCGATGGCCACGCGCCAGCAGGCGCTCGCCGACCTCGTGCTCCAGGATCCGGACGTGGCGAGCCTGTCGTCGTTCATCGGCGTTGACGGGCAGAACGTGACGCTCAATTCCGGCCGCTTCCTCATCAACCTGAAGCCCCGCGAGGCGCGGCAGTCGGATGCGAGCCAGATCATCCGCCGCCTCACCGCCGCGACGGCCGGGGTGCCGGGCGTGCGGCTCTACATGCAGCCGGTGCAGGACCTGACGATCGACACGGCGGTCTCCGCCACGCAGTACCAGGTCATGCTGGAGAGCCCGAACCTCTCCGATTTCGAGACCTGGGTGCCCCGCTACGTCGAGGCCTTGCGCCGGTCCCCGCTGCTCGCCGACGTCACCAGCGACTATCAGGGCAACGGGCTCGCCGCCTACGTCACCATCGACCGGGCGACCGCCGGCCGCTACGGCATCACGCCGGCCACCATCGACAACGTGCTCTACAACGCCTTCGGCCAGCGCATCGTCTCGACGATCTTCACCCAGTCGAACCAGTACCGGGTGATCCTCGAGGCCGACCCGGCGCTCCATACGTCGCTCGACTCGCTCAACACCCTCTATCTGCCCTCCTCGACCGCACCCTCGGGACAGGTGCCGTTGTCGGCGGTGGCCCGGGTCGAGGAGCGGCGGGCCCCGCTCCTCATCGGCCATCTCGGCCAGTTTCCCGCCACCACGGTCTCGTTCAACCTCGCACCCGGCGCCGCCCTGGGGCAGGCGGTGGAGGCGCTGGAGGCGGCCCGGAGCGAGATCGAGCTGCCCGGCAGCGTCCGGGTGGTGCCGCAGGGCTCGGTCTTCGCCTTCGAATCAGCGCTCTCGAACGAGCTGTTCCTCGTCTGCGCGGCGATCGTCACCGTCTACATCGTGCTCGGCGTGCTCTACGAGAGCTTCATCCACCCCATCACCATCCTCTCGACCCTGCCGTCGGCCGCGATCGGTGCGCTCCTCGGGCTGATGTGGTTCGGGCTCTCCCTCGACATCATCGCGATCATCGGCATCGTGCTCCTGATCGGCATCGTGAAAAAGAACGCGATCATGATGATCGACTTCGCGCTCCAGGCCGAGCGTGAGGAGGGCAAGGCGCCGCAGGAGGCGATCTACGAGGCCTGCCTGCTGCGCTTTCGTCCGATCCTGATGACGACGCTGGCCGCCCTGTTCGCGGCCCTGCCGATGATTTTTGGCAGCGGCGTCGGCTCCGAGCTGCGCCAGCCGCTCGGCATCGTCATCGCGGGCGGGTTGATCGTCAGTCAGGCGCTGACGCTGTTCACCACGCCGGTGATCTACCTCGCCTTCGACCGGCTGGAGCGGCGGATCACCGGACGGCGGGAGGGCGGGAGCCGCCTCGCCCCGGGTGAGGCGGTGCCGTGATGCGCGGGGCCCGAACGGTGCCGTGCAAATGCGCTCCCCGCAGGCGGGGCGAGGCAGGAACCGGAAGCTCGGGGTTGGGCGGCCTCTCGTGAACCTCTCCGAACCCTTCATCCGCCGCCCGGTGGCGACGACGCTCCTGACCATCGGCCTGCTGCTCGCCGGCCTGTTCGCCTATGTCCGGCTGCCCGTCGCGCCCCTGCCGCAGGTCGACTTCCCCGTCATCCTGGTCCAGGCGCAGATGGCGGGCGCTTCGCCGGAGACCATGGCGACCACGGTGGCGGCGCCGCTGGAGCGCCGTCTCGGCGCCATCGCCGACGTCAACGAGATGACCTCGACGAGTTCGCAAGGCACGGTGCGGATCGTCCTGCTGTTCGGCCTGAATCGCGACATCGACGGCGCGGCGCGCGACGTGCAGGCGGCGATCAACGCCGCGCGGGCGGATCTGCCGACCTCGCTGCGCACCAACCCGACCTACCGCAAGTTCAACCCGGCCGATTCGCCGATCCTGATCCTGGGGCTGACCTCCGACACCCTGACGCCGGGCCAGCTCTATGATTCCGCCGCCACCGTCGTGCAGCAGCGGATGAGCCAGATCGAGGGCGTCGGCAATGTCGATGTCGGCGGCTCCTCGCTGCCCGCCGTGCGGGTCGAGCTCGATCCGACCGCCCTGTTCCATTACGGAATCGGGTTGGAGGGCATCCGCGCGGGACTGGCCTCGGCCAACGCCAACTCGCCGAAAGGCGACATCGTGGCGGGCGCGCGCCGCTACCAGCTCTACGCCAACGACCAGGGCCGGCAGGCTTCCGATTACCGCGACATCGTCGTGGCCTACCGCAACGGCGCGGCGGTGCGCCTCTCCGATGTCGGCGAGGTCGTGGATTCGGTCGAGGACAAGCGCAATCTCGGCCTCATCGACGGCAAGCCCGGCGTGATCCTGTTCATCTACAAGGAGCCGGGCTCGAACGTGGTCGAGACGGTCGAGCGGGTGCGCGCGGCGATCCCGCAGGTGAAGGCGGCCCTGCCCGGCGACATCGACCTCAGCATCTCCGGCGACCGCTCCGCCACGATCCGCGCCTCGCTGGCCACTACGGAAGAGACGCTGCTCATCGCGATCGCCCTCGTGGTGTTCGTGACGTTCATCTTCCTGCGCTCGTGGCGGGCGACGCTGATCCCGGCAGTCGCCGTGCCGATCTCCATCGTCGGCACGTTCGCGGCGATGTGGATGCTCGACTATTCCCTGAACATCCTCTCGCTGATGGCGCTCATCATCGCCACCGGTTTCGTGGTGGACGACGCCATCGTCGTTCTCGAGAACATCCAGCGCCATATCGAGACCGGCAAACCGCGCGTCGAGGCCGCCCTGGTCGGCGCCCGCGAGGTCGGCTTCACCGTCGTCTCGATGAGCCTGTCGCTCATCGCCGTGTTCCTGCCGATCCTGCTCATGGGCGGCATCGTCGGCCGGTTGTTCGAGGAATTCGCCGTCACCCTGTCGATGTCGATCCTCGTCTCGCTCGTGCTCTCTCTCACGACGACGCCGATGATGTGCGCGCTGCTGCTGAGGCCGGAAAAAGAGGCCCATGCCGGCCGGCGCCCGAACTGGGTGTTGCGGATGCTCGAGGGCGGGTTCGACGCGACCCTGCGGGGCTACGAGCGGACCCTGCGCTTCGCCCTCGACCACCGCCGGCTGACCCTGCTCAGCGTCTTCGTCGCCATCGGCCTGACGGTCTACGGCTACGTCATCGTGCCGAAGGGCTTCTTCCCGGACCAGGATACCGGCCAGCTCATGGGCGGCATCCAGGCCGACCAGCGCATCTCGTTCCAGTCGATGAAGCAGAAGCTGGAACAGGCGAGCGCCATCGTGCAGGCCGATCCGGCGGTGGCCAGCATCGTCGGCTTCACGGGCGGGCGCGGCACCAACTCGGCCAACGTCTTCGTGGGCCTCAAGCCCCTGGGCGAGCGCGATCCCATCGAGAAGGTCATGGCGCGGTTGCGGCCCAAGCTCGCCCAGGTACCGGGGGCGCGGCTGTTCCTGTTTCCCCGGCAGGACCTGCGCATGGGCGGCCGCCAGAGCTTCGCCCAGTATCAGTACACCCTCCAGGGCGACACGGCGGCGGAACTCTACGCGGCGGCGCCCAAGGTGCTGCAGGCGCTCCAAAAGCGCACGGACCTCTTCGCCGACGTGACCTCCGACCAGCAGGAGGGCGGGCTGGAGAGCCGGCTCGTCATCGACAGGGCCACGGCCTTCCGCTACGGCATCACCCCCGACCAGATCGACAACACCCTCTACGACGCCTTCGGCCAGCGTCAGGTGTCGACGATCTACAACCCCCTCAACCAGTACCACGTGGTGATGGAGATCGCGCCGCGATACCTGCAGAACCCGGAGGTTCTGAAGTCGATCTACGTCTCGACCCGGGGCGGCCGGGCGCGGGGCTCGGCGACGACCAACGCGGTCGCCGGCACGGTGACCGCCGAGACGACCGGCACCGATTCCACGGCCACCGACACCGCCGCCAGCCTCGCCGCGGATTCGGCCCGCAACGCCGCTTCCAACGCCATCGCGGGCGGCAAGGGGGGGGCCTCGTCGAGCGCGCCGGTGTCGAGCTCGAAGGAGACGATGGTGCCGCTCTCGGCCTTCGCCCGATTCGAAACCGGCAACGCGCCGGTGCAGGTGTCCCACCAGGGCCTGTTCGTGGCGACGACGATCTCGTTCAACCTCGTACCGGGCAAGAGCCTCAGCGATGCGACCCAGGTGATCACGCAGACCATGGCGGAACTGCAGCTGCCGCAGACGATCCACGGCGAATTCGCCGGCGCGGCCAAGAGCTACCAGGATTCCGCCTCGCGTCAGCCGCTCCTGATCCTGGCCGCGTTGCTCGCCGTCTACGCCGTGCTCGGCATCCTCTACGAGAGTTACATCCACCCGATCACGATTCTCTCGACCCTGCCTTCGGCCGGGATCGGGGCGATCGTGGCCCTGCTCTCCACGGGCACCGAATTCACCATCATCGCGCTCATCGCGGTCTTCCTCCTGATCGGCATCGTCAAGAAGAACGCCATCCTGATGATCGACTTCGCCCTCGACGCCGAGCGCCAACGCGGCCTGACGCCGGGCGAGGCGATCTATGAGGCCTGCCTCCTGCGCTTCCGCCCGATCATGATGACGACGCTCGCCGCCCTGCTCGGCGCGGCGCCGCTCATCATCGCGGGCGGGGAGGGCGCCGAGCTGCGCCGGCCGCTCGGCATCGCCATTGTCGGGGGGCTCATCGTCAGTCAGATCCTGACCCTCTACACCACCCCCGTGGTCTACCTGTATCTCGACCGGCTCAGGCTCTGGGCGAAGCGTCGCCCGGGTGGCGCGGCGGTGCCGGCCGAGTGATGGATGATCCGTTCGTGACCAGTCAGCCGCATCGAAACCCTTCTCCCCCTGCGGGGGCGGGTGCCGGCGGACCATGCCGGGGGGAGGGGGGGCGATGGGTCACTTCCCCCTGCCGCCTCGCTCTCGCTGCCGCCCTCGCCCTCTCCACCTCCGGCTGCCTCGTCGGTCCCGATTACACGCGCCCCTCGGTCGAGACGCCGCTGGGCTTCAAGCAGGGCGGCCTGCGCGAGGACAGCCTCGCTCATGTCCAGTCGAAGAAGGGCTGGCGGATCGCCAATCCGAGCGACGCGGCCGAGCGCGGCGACTGGTGGCGGGTGTTCAACGATGCCACGCTGGACCGGCTGATCCGCTCGGTCGACGTGGACAACCAGAATCTACGGGCCCAAATCGCGCTCTACGACCAAGCGCGGGCGCTCGTGGCGCAATCGCGGGCCGCCCTGTTCCCGACGGTGATCGGCGCTCCGAGCATCACCCGCTCCCGCACCCTCGGCGTCGAGCGCACCACCGTCTCGCTCCAGGGACAGGCGAGCTGGGAGCTCGATCTGTTCGGCGGCATCCGCCGTCAGATCGAGAGCGATGTCGCCGCCGCCCAGGCTTCGGCCGCTGATCTCGCCTCGGTGCGTCTCAGCCTCCAGGCGGAACTCGCCACCGCCTATCTGCAGATGCGCTACCAGGACGCGCTCAAGCAGGTGCTCCGCGAGAACGTCGAGGGCTTCAAGAAGAGCCTCGCGATCACCGAGAACCAGTACAATGCCGGCGTCGCCGCCCGGTCCGACGTCATCACTGCGCAGACGCAGCTCCAGACCACGCAGGCGACCCTGATCGCGGTCGATCTCCAGCGCGCCACCTTCGAGCACGCAGTCGCGATCCTCACGGGGCGCCCGCCCTCCGAGCTGAACCTGCCGTTCTCGCCCCTGCCGGCGCGCTCCCCGGCGGTGCCGGTCGGCATTCCCTCCGACCTGCTGGAGCGGCGCCCCGACATCGCCCAGGCCGAGCGGCTGGTGCAGTCGCAGAGCGAGCAGATCGGGGTCGCGGTCTCGGCCTTCTACCCGACCGTGACGCTCTCGGCCTCCGGTGGCTTCTCGGGATTAGCGAGCAACGGCGTGTTCTCGGCGGCGAACCGGGTCTGGTCGGTTTCCGCGGCCGGCGAGCAGGTCTTCTTCGACGGCGGCGCGCGGGCGGCGGTGCTGCAATCGGCGCGGGCTGCCTATGACGCGGCGGTGGCGAGCTACCGCCAGACCGTGCTCACCGCCTTCGGCGAGGTCGAGAATGGGCTGGCGGGCGTGCGCATCCTGGCTCAGCAACAGGCCAAGCAGGACGAGGCCGTCGCCTCCGCCCGGCGCGCGGTCGAGATCGCCTTGAACGAGTATCGGGCCGGCACGCAGAATTACACCACCGTCGTCACGGCGCAGTCGCTCCAGATCAGCAACGAGATCACGGCCCTGCAGGTGCGGCTCAACCGCTTTAGCACGGCGGTCTCCCTGATCCGCGCCCTCGGCGGAGGCTGGGACGCCCGCTCGCTGCCGACCGGCGAGGAGCTGAAGGGCCCCCGCCTGCCGATCGATCGCGGGCAGGCCGTCCGAACCGAGGAATAGGCGCGGCGGGAGCGGGGCAGGTCTGCCGGAACACCGTCTGCCGGAACACCGCCCGCGTCGGCCTGTTGTCGTCGCGTTTCCCCCGGCCGACGACCCGGAGCCGCCCATGGCCGATGCGCCGACGACGCAACCCGCGAGCCCGCCCGCGCCGCCCTGCACCCTCGTGGTCTTCGGAGCCGGCGGCGACCTCACCAAGCGGCTCCTGATGCCGGCCCTCTACAACCTCGCCGGCGGCGGCCTGCTCGACCCGGGGTTCTCGGTTCTCGGCGTCGATCACAACCCGCTCACCGACGCGGGCTGGCGCCAGGACCTCACCGAGACGATGGACGCCTTCACCCGGGATCCGTCCGCCGAGTTCCACGCCGACCGGATCGACCCGACCACCTGGGGCTTCGTGCGCGAACGCCTGCACGTCATGCAGGGCGATTTTTCCGAGCCGGAGACCTATCGGGCGCTGGCCGGGCGCGTGCGCGGCAACGTCGTGTTCTACCTCGCGGTAGCCGCCCGCTTCTTCGCTCCGGTGGTCGAGGGTCTGGGGAAGGCCGGCCTCCTAGCGGAGACGGAAGGCGCGTTCCGCCGCGTCATCATCGAGAAGCCGTTCGGCGCCGACCTCGCCTCCGCCCGGGCCCTGAACCGGACGATCCTCGGCTATGGGGACGAGAGCCAGTTCTACCGGATCGACCACTTCCTCGGGAAGGAGACGGTTCAGAGCATCATGGCGGTCCGCTTCGCCAATGGCATGCTGGAGCCGGTCTGGCGGCGCGAGCATGTCAGCCATATCGAGATCACCGCCGCCGAGAGCATCGGGGTCGAGGGGCGCGGTGGCTTCTACGAGCCCACCGGCGCCTTGCGCGACATGGTGCCGAACCACCTATTCCAGCTGCTCTGTATGGTGGCGATGGAGCCGCCGAACTCCTTCGATGCGGAAGCCGTGCGCGACGAGAAGGCGAAGCTCGCCGAAGCCGTCCGCCCGGTCAGCCCCGACAAGGCGGTGCGCGGCCAGTATGCCGCCGGTCGGATCGGCGGGCATGATGTCCCGGCTTACCGCGCCGAGCCGGGCGTGTCCGAGCAGTCGCGCACCGAGACCTACGTCGCCCTCAAGCTCGAGATCGAGAACTGGCGCTGGGCCGGCGTGCCGTTCTACCTGCGCACCGGCAAGCGGATGGGGGCCCACCGCACGGAGATCGCGGTTCATTTCCGGCCGCCGCCCTTCCGCCTGTTCCGCGACACGCCGGTGACCGAACCGGCGCCCAACGTCATGCGCCTGCGCATCAGCCCCGATCCCGGCATCGTCACGTCGCTGAATGTGAAGCGCCCTGGGCCGCAGATGCACATCGCGCCGGTCGAGACGGGTTTCCGCTACGGCGACTTCTTCGATCCCGCCCCCACCGTCGGCTACGAGACCCTGATCTACGACTGCATGATGGGCGACGTGACCCTGTTCCAGCGGGCCGATTCCATCGAGGCCGGCTGGGCCGCCGTCGAACCGCTGCTGGACGCCTGGAAGGACGCGCCCGTCGCCCTCTACGAGGCGGGAAGCGCCGGGCCGCAGGCGGCGGACGCGCTGCTCGCCCGTGACGGCCACGCATGGCAGCCCCTCGACGGGATCTGAGGGTTCAGGTCTTCAGGACCGGCTCGGCCACGTCCCCCGCGCCGCGCTCGGCGAGGTAGTCCGGCTGGAACAGGCACATGCGCACCGCGTCGCGGTAGCGGCCGTTCACGAAGAACTCGTCCCTGAGGAGCCCCTCGGGACGGAAGCCGCAGCTCTCGTAGATTCCCACCGCCCGCTGATTATCTTTGTCCACGTGCAGATACAACTTGTGAATGTTAAGTACCTTGAACGCGTAGTCGATGGCGATGCGGGTGGCGCGCTTGGCGTAGCCTTTGCCCTGATAGTCCGGGTGGATCGCGATTTGAAATTCGCAGCGTCGGTGCAGGTGGTTGATCTCGACGAGCTCGACCATGCCGGCCGATTCGCCGCGCTCGGACGCGATGATGAAGCGACGCTCGGTCTGGTTGTGGATGTTGCGCTCGTAGAGCTGCGCCAGCTCGGCGAAGGACTCGTAGGCCTCCTCGAACCAGTAGCGCATGATGCTGTCGTTGTTATTGAGCTGGTGCACGAAGAGCAGATCTTCGCGCTCCAGCGGTCTCAGTTTAATCGACATATCCCAGACTCGGTCAGTGGTGACGGGTGGTTCGAGAGTCTTACCTCCACTCGTCCCAAGACGGAATGATGAAAGTCGGCTCTCAAAATTAGCGCAAAGCGGCCTCCTCTCCCGCAAGCACCCGCGCGTCTGCCTCGCTGAGTTCGGCGAGGGGGCGGGGTAGGCGCAGGGCCCGGGTCGGCTCGCCGGCCCGCATCACCAGCACCACCGTCTCGATGCCCGGGCAGGCCGGATCGGCGCAGACGATTTCGTTGACCGAGAGCGCGTCCCCCTCGGAGAGGCCGAGCGCCGGGCGGATCAGAGCCTTGGCTCGGGTGGCCGCGGCGGCGAGTCCCGCCGAGCGGGCACGCCATGCCGTCAGGCTGACGAGACCCATCCCGGTCAGCCCGCCCCTATGCGCCCAGGGGTGTTCACGACGGCCTGCAACCGTCCCGGGTCGAAGGGCCGGTGGAGCCGGTCGACGAAGGCAGCGATGCCGTAGGCCTCGGGCAGGTGCGCGCGGGTGTCGTCGCGTTCCTCGAACCAGAGCGGGTGTTCCGGTGCCCATTCTTCGTCGATCAGTCCGGTCACGGGCAGGCGGGAATCGGCGGATGACATCGGCGCTCCTGATATTCGCAACTTTATAACGTTGCGTAGTCTGCCACCGTCAAGCCCGGTCTGCGAGGAAAGACGGTCGACTCCCTAAGCGAGTCGCGGGAAAAGGCGCGAGTGCGGGAAACCGGCGGCCGGTCCGCGCGTCACTGGAGGACGGACCGGCGAGCGGTTTCGAGAGGCGGGAGGAGCGGGGTGCGACCCTGGCGTGAGGGACCGGGCGACCGGCGCAGCTATCACCACGGCAACCTCAAGGAGGCGTTGATCGAGGCCGCGCGCCGCTTCATCGCCGAGCGGGGGATCGGCGGTTTCACGTTGGTCGATGCCGCCCGCCTCGTCGGTGTGACGCCGGCCGCCCTCTATCGCCATTTCCGCGGCCGCGAAGCGCTGCTCGAGGAGGTGGCCGGTCGCGGCTTCTCGGATTTGGCCGAGCGGCTGGCCCGGGCACTCGGCGGCCGCGGCACGCCCCTGGAGCGGTTCACCCGCATGGGCGAGGCCTACCTCGCCTTCGCCGAGGAAGAGCCGGGCTATTACGCTGCCATTTTCGAGGTGCGCGGCGCCGCGGTGGCATCACCCGCTCCGGACCGGCCGAACCCCTTCGATCTGCTGGTGGAGGCCCTGCGTTCGACCTTTCCGGACGGCTTCAACGGTGTCGATCCCCGCTTCCTGGCGCTTGAGGTCTGGGCGCTCTCCCACGGCATCGCGACGCTGGCGGCGGCGGGCCAGTTGCCGAAGGGCGGGCCGGACAAATACGAGTTGCTGCGTGCGGGCGTGCTTGCCCTGGTGCACGGGGCCGGCGAAAGGCCGAGAGCCGCCCCTTGAAACGGTTGGAGCGGGCCCGCATGTGAATGTTGTTCACATTCACACCCGGAGCCCCCAGCCGTGAACACGTCCTCTACCTCTCCCTGGTCCTGCGGCGCGTCGCGCAGTGGCCCCTTCCCCAAGCGCTCCCTCGAGATCGGTGCGATCGTGGTGAGCTTCATCTACGTCTGGCCCGTCGCCGTCGCCTATGTGGCCTGGAAGATCGCGGGCTACCCCGCCCTCGACCGGATGCGCGAGTTCGCCCGCAGCGGCTCTTGGAGCTTCGCCAGCGGCGAAGGTCAATCGCGCTTCGCCCGTGCCTTCGAGACGGCCAAGGAAAGCGGCGTCTACCGCGCCACGACCGGCAACTGGGCCTTCGAGGAATACCGCAAGGCCGAGCTCGATCGGCTGGAGGCCCGTCGTCGGGCCCTCCAAGAAGAGAGCCGGGCCTTCGCCGAGTTCGTCGAGGAGCTGAAGCGGGCCAAGGACCGCGAGCAGTTCGACGCCTTCATGGCCAAGCGCCGCTCGGAAGGCGGCGGGCCGACCATCGAGGCCTGATCCGGTCCCGCTCGTCTCCCCGGCTGACGCGACGATCAGGGCTCCCCGCCAAGCTGGCGGGGAGCCCTTCGCGTATCCGCGAGGATTGTGTGTGCAGTGCAGCGATTCCCGGTGCAAGCCGGTTGTCGCAGGCGCCCGGCGCCATAACTGCCCGGTCGGGGAACAAGCCTTGGCCCGGCGCCTTGTGAGACACGAGGCAGCGGCGGCCACGCCTCGACGACGTTTCGACTTTTTAGCGGAGAGCGGTGGCCTGATGCGGCGCGCCCATACGATGCGATTCGGCAGCGAGCTGGCCGAGGATGGTGTGCGGTTCGCGCTCTGGGCGCCCACCGCCCAGGACGTGACCCTGGTGGTGGACGGCGCCGATCGTCCCGCCTTCGAGACGGGCGATGGCTGGTATGTCGCGACGGTGCCGGGGGTCGGCGCCGGAGCGCGCTACGGCTTCCGCATCGACGGCGATCTGGTGGTGCCCGATCCGGCCTCCCGCTTCCAGCCCGACGACGTGTCCGGCCTCTCCGAGGTGATCGACCCGCAGGCCTATGACTGGACCGACGGGGCGTGGCGCGGCCGCGCCTGGGAAGAGGCGGTCGTCTACGAGGTGCATGTCGGCACCGCGACGCCCGAGGGCACCTATGCCGGCCTGGAGAAGAAGCTCGACGACCTCGTCGATCTCGGCATCACCGCCATCGAGTTGCTCCCGCTCGCCGACTTCAAGGGAACCAGCAACTGGGGCTATGACGGCGTGCTGCCCTATGCGCCGGATTCCGTCTACGGCCGCCCGGAGGACCTGAAGCGGTTGATCGATCAGGCCCATGCCAAAGGCCTGATGGTGTTGATCGATTGCGTCTACAACCATTTCGGGCCGGCGGGGAACTACCTCCACGCTTATGCCAAGACCTTCTTCACCGAGCGCCACCAGACCCCCTGGGGAGCCGGGATCAATTTCGACGGCGAAGAATCGGGCCGGATCGTGCGCGATTTCTTCATCGAGAACGCGCTGTACTGGCTCGAGGAATACCATTTCGACGGCATCCGCTTCGACGCGGTGCACGCGATCCTCGACGATTCGGAGACGCATTTCCTGGGCGAACTCGGCGCCACGATCCGCCGGACCTTCCCGGATCGCCATGTTCACCTGATCCTGGAGAACGAGGCGAATCAAGCGCGCTGGCTCGAGCGCGACACGGCGGGCAAGCCGGCCCTGCACACGGCGCAATGGGCCGACGATCTGCATCACGGCTGGCACGTTCTGCTGACCGGGGAGAGTGCGGGCTATTACGGGAGCTTCGCCGACAAGCCCCTCGAACATCTGGCGCGCAGCCTCGCCGAGGGCTTCGCTTACCAGGGCGAGCCGTTCCCGGCCCTCGACAACCACCCCCGGGGCGAACCGTCCGGCCACCTGCCGCCCTCGGCCTTCGTCACCTTCCTCCAGAACCACGATCAGGTCGGCAACCGGGCGCTCGGCGAGCGGCTGAGCCACCTGTCCGACCCGTCGAAGCTGGCGCTCGCCCGCGCCGGGCTACTGCTCGCGCCGCAGATCCCGATGCTGTGGATGGGCGAGGAATGGTCGGCCTCCGCGCCGTTCCTGTTCTTCGTCGATTTCGCGCCGGACGAGGACCTCAACAAGGCGGTGCGCGAGGGGCGTCGCCGCGAATTCAAGAGCTTCGCGGCCTTCGCCGACGACACGTCCGTCATCCCCGATCCGACCGAGGCCAAGACCTTCACCGATTCCAAGATCGACTGGGACGAGGCCGAGCGCGAGCCGCATCGGGCGGTCTGGGCCGACACCCGCAACCTCCTGCAGATCCGCCACCAGAACGTCGTGCCACTGAGCAAGACGCGCTTCCTCGGCGCGAAGGCCGAGCTTCCGGCGCCCTGCATCCTCGACGTGACTTGGCGCTACGAGGGCGGATGGCTGCGCTTCGTCGCCAATCTTGGTGAGGAGGAATACAGCGCGAACATCCAGGATGGACAGGTGATCTGGTCGAACGGCTATACGCGGCAATCCGGATTGCTCCCGGCCTGGACGGGCGTGTTCGTGCTCGGAGGCGCCCGGTGAGCGCGGCCCTGGAACGTCTCGCCGAGTTGGTCGGCATCGCCGACGGCTTCACCGACGCGTTCGGCCAGCGGGTCGATACGCCCTTGGACGTTCGCCGCGGCATGCTCGAAGCCCTCGGCTTCGCCGCCGGGAGCGAGGAGGCCATCGGCGAGAGCCTCGCGGCGGTCGAAGCCGTGCGGCGCAACCTCGTTCCGCCACTCCTCGCGGCGGAGGCACGGCGCGGCCTGCGGGTCCCGGTGCGCGGCGAGACGGCGGTCACTGCCGTGGGTTGGCGACTCGTCGACGAGCACCAGCGGGCTCGGGAGGGGCGCGCGGCCCTCGGCTCCGACGTGGACGGCGTCGGGTTCGACCTGCCTCCGCTCACCCCGGGCTACCACCAGCTCACCGTGAGCGCCGGTGAGCGCCGGGCGCAGGCATGGGTCGTGGCCGCCCCGCAGCGCTGCTGGCGCCCGAGCGCCTACGCCGAGGACGGGGCCCGCGACTGGGGACTTGCAGCCCAGCTCTACGGCCTGCGCTCGCCGGACAATCTCGGCATCGGCACCTACGCCGATGCTGGGCGCGCTGCCCGCGATGCGGGCCTGCGCGGCGCCTCGTTCCTGGGCTTGAGCCCCGCCCACGCCCTGTTCCCCTCCGACCGCACGAAGATCTCGCCCTATTCACCGTCCTCGCGGCTCTTCCTCGAGACCCTCTATATCGAGCCCGGCGCCTTGCCGGAGTTCGCGGGAAGCCGCGCTGCCGCCCTCCTCTTGGAGCAGCGGCCCCGCATCGAGGCGCTGCGCGACACCGCGCTCGTCGATCATGCCGGCGTCTGGGAGGTGCTCGCGCCGATCCTTCTGGCCGTCTGGGAGGAATCCGCCGCGCGGCGCGGCCAGGATGTGGCGTTCGACGCCTTCGTCTTGGAGGGCGGCGAGGACCTTCAGTCCCATGCCACCTTCGACGCCCTCTCGGAGCATTTCCGCGGCCAGGGCGCGCATTGGCTCGGTGATTGGCCGGACGCCTATCGCCGGGCAGGCACCGACGCGGTCGCCGCCTTCGCCGAGGCGCATTCCGAACGGATCGGCTACCACGCCTTCCTGCAATACCTCGCCGACCGCCAGCTCAAGGCCTCCTCGGAGATCGCGCTCGCCTCGGGCATGCGGCTCGGTCTCTACCGCGACCTCGCCGTCGGGGCGGATCGCGGAGGCTCGGAGATCTGGTCGCATCCCGAGCGCTTCGCCAATGGCGTGTCGATCGGGGCGCCGCCGGACCTGCTGGCGCCGAAGGGCCAGGATTGGGGCCTGCCGGCCTTCGACCCGCTCGAGATGGAGCGCGACGGGCTCAAGGCGTTCCGCGCCCTGGTGAAGGCCAATATGCGCCATGCCGGCGCGATCCGCATCGACCACGCCTTCCAGCTCGCCCGCCTGTTCCTGATCCCCCTCAACCGCTCGGCCCGCGAGGGCGCCTATGTGGCGATGCCCTTCGAGCCGATGCTCGCGGTGTTGCGGCTGGAGAGCCACCGCGCCAAGTGCCTCGTCATCGCCGAGGATCTCGGCACCGCGCCCGCCGGGTTCTCGGATGCGCTGATGGCCTCCGGGATCCTGAGCTACCGCATCCTCGCGTTCGAGCGTCAGGAGGGGGGCGCCTTCAAGGCGCCTGACGCCTATCCCCAGGATGCGCTGACCGCGATCACGACCCACGATCTGCCGACCTTCGTCGGCTGGTGGCGCGGGGTCGACACCGATACCCGGCAGTCCCTCGGCCTTTACGATTCCGATCGCGCGGAATCGGAGCGCCAGGAGCGGGTCACCGAGCGCTGGCGCCTCACCGAGGCCCTGGCCGGCCAGCAATTGCTGCCGAGCGCCGAGCCGCCCGAGCACGCCCCGCTCGAAGCGGCGGCCCGTTACCTCGCCCGCGCGCCCTCGATCCTCACCGCCGTGCAATACGAGGACGTGGTCGGCGAACTGAGCCAGGCCAACGTCCCGGGCTCGACCGAAGGTTATCCCAACTGGCGGCGCAAGCTCGACCGGAACCTTGAGGCCATCGCGGCTCCGGGCGGGCCGCTCGCCAAGCTCGCCGCGGCGCTCTCGGCCGAGGAGCGCGGGCCCCGCTCGGGCGCCGCGCGTCTGTCGTCCGCCCCGCCGCGGGCGACCTACCGGCTCCAGTTTCACGAGGGCTTCACCTTCGCCCACGCGGAAAAGATCGTTCCCTACCTCGCCAAGCTCGGGATCAGCCACGTCTACGCCTCGCCGCTTCAGCGGGCGCGCCCCGGTTCGACCCATGGCTACGACATCGTCGACCACTCGCAGATCAACCCGGAGATCGGGGGCGAGGCGGGGTTCCGGTCCTTCACCGACGCGCTGCACGCACATGGCCTGAAGTTGCTGCTCGACATCGTCCCGAACCACATGGGCGTCGGCGGGGCCGACAATCCCTGGTGGCTCTCCGTGCTCGAATGGGGCGGCCTGTCGCCGGAAGCCAACGCCTTCGACATCGATTGGGAGCGGCTCGGGGCCAATGGCAAGCTCGTCATCCCCTTCCTCGGCGAACGCTACGGCGAGGCGCTGGAAAATGGGACGCTGGAGCTGAGATTCGACGAGGCGACCGGCGCCTTCAGCGTCTGGCACTACGAGCACCAGCTGCCGATCTGCCCGCTGCAATATCCGACGATCCTGAATCGGGCGCTCGCGGCCCTGGGCGAGATCGGCGACGACATGTCGGCGGATGTGCTCGCGATCTCCGAGCGCCTGCGTCTGATGGGCGAGGAGACCAACCTCGAACGCCGCCGCGCCATGCCGGCCATTGCCGAGGAACTGAAGCGGGATCTCGCCGGTGCGGTGCGGGCCTCGCCGCAGATCGCCGCCGCGATCTACCGGGCCCTGCATCTCCTCAACGGCAACCGGGATTATCCGGATAGCTTCGGGCCGCTGCACCGGCTGCTCGAACAGCAGAGCTATCGCCTCGCCCATTGGCGCATCGCGTCGAGCGACATCAACTATCGCCGCTTCTTCGACGTGAATTCGCTGGCGGGTTTGCGGGTGGAACTGTCGGACGTGTTCGTCAAGTCGCACGATCTGCTGTTCCGCTTGATCCGCGAGGGCCGGATCGATGGGCTGCGCATCGACCATATCGACGGTCTGGCCGACCCGCTGGGCTATGCCCGGGCGCTCCAGGCGGCCGTGGGCCCCGGGTTCTACATCGTCGTCGAGAAAATCCTGGAGCCCGGCGAGAAGCTGCGGGGCTGGCCGGTGGCCGGCACCACGGGCTACGACGTGCTGAACCAGCTCGACGGCATCCTGGTCGATCGGGCGCTCAAGCCGCGCATCGAGAAGTTCTATCGCTGGGCGACGGACCGGGACGAGCCCTACGGCTTCCAGTTCCGCGCCGCCAAGGCGGAGATCCTCGAGATCAGCTTCGCCTCTGAACTCGAGGTCATGACGGGCGATCTCAAACAGATCGCCGATGCCGACCGCCGCACCCGCGATTTCTCCACCAATGCGATCCGCCGCGCGCTGATCGAGATCGTGGCGCGGTTCCCCGTCTACCGCTCGTACCTGCCGGGCGACCTCGACGAGACCGAGATCCAGGAGGAGGACGTCCGCCTGATCGAGGGGGCCGTGCGCAAGGCCAAGCGCTGGAGCGCCTTGCCGGACCGCTCGGTGCACGACTTCGCCGCCAGCGCGCTGCTCGGCCGGATCGAGGTCGGTGGGTCGGGCCAGCCCGAGCCGGATCTCGTCCTGCGCTTCCGCCGCCGCTTCCAGCAGCTCACCGGTCCGGTGATGGCCAAAAGCCTGGAGGACACGCTGTTCTACCGCTTCGTCGAGCTGTTGGCGCTCAACGAGGTCGGCGGTGATCCCGGCGAGTACGGCCTCGACACCGAGCATTTTCACGCGCTGCAGGCCGCCCGGGCGCGCGACTGGCCGAACGCGATGATCACCACGGCCACCCACGACACCAAGCGTGGCGAGGATGCCCGCTCGCGCCAGCTCGCCTTGTCCGAGCTGCCGGAGGAATGGGCACGCGCGTGGGACACGTGGCGCCGCGCGGCCGCGCCCCATCTGAAGCCCGTCGAAGGCGAGCCCGCCCCCGACGCCAACGACCAATGGATGTTCCTGCAGGCCGTGCTCGGCGCATGGCCCCTCGAACTGCTCGATTCCGACGATCCGGCCGCTTTGGAGGCGTTCCGCAAGCGCCTCGATGCCTATGCCGAGAAGGCCCTGCGCGAGGGCAAGCGTCGGTCGAGCTGGGTCAACGTGGACGAGGCTTACGAAGGCGCGGTCCACGCTCTGTTCGCCGCGCTGTTCGTGCCGGGCTCGGATTGCGTCGCCCGGCTGCGGCCGATCCTGCGCCGGCTCGCCTTCCTCGGCATGATCGCCGGGCTTGGCCGCACCGTTCTGAAATGCACCCTGCCGGGCATCCCCGACACCTATCAGGGCACGGAGTTCTGGGACTTCTCCTTCGTCGATCCAGACAACCGCCGGCCCGTCGACTACGAGGCGCGGACCCGCGCGCTGGAACAGGGCACTGCGCCCGCCGATCTGATCGGGTCCTGGGCCGACGGACGGGTCAAGCAGGCGACGCTCGCCCAACTCCTGGCCGACCGGGCGGCGCGTCCGGATTTCTACGCCGATGCCGATTATCGGCCGATCGCCGCGACGGGCGAGCGGGCCGACCACGTCCTCGCCTTCACCCGCTCGGCGGCGCCCACGGGCGAGGACGATCTTCTGGTCGCGATCCCGCGTCTCGTCGCACGGCTGACGCCGGAATCTGCTTGGTCTGGGACGCCGTTCTCCGGGACCATCCTGCCGGTGCCGGCGGGGAGCCGCTGGACCGACGTGGTCGGTGGCGGGACCTACGAGGCGGCGGGCGAGGGGCTGGACCTCGGTCGGCTGTTCGAGCGCCTGCCCTATCTGGTGCTGCGTCGGGCCGGCTGAGGCCCGCCCACGCGGCATCGAACCAGGCGCCGCCGGAACTGGGCGGTGCCGCCAGAGCTTGGCGAGAGTGATCCAGGCGTGACGCGACGACACGGAGGCGAGCCATGAACGCACCGAACACCGCCATGACGCCCGCGACGCGGACCGGGGCGGAGACGGTGGCCCTGCCCGCCGCCTTCGCGCCCCGCGCCGAAGGCCCGCGCATCTACAACCTGTTTCCGCTTCTCGTCGGACGGGTCTCGGCCTGGACCGCTGAGCTGCCGCGCATCGCCGGCCTCGGCTTCGACTGGGTCTATCTCAACCCGTTCCATCAGACCGGCGGCTCGCGCAGCCTCTACGCCGTGGCCGATCTCGATCGGCTCGACGAGCGGTTCCGCGACGACGACGGCACGGCGGACGATGCGCAGATCGCCCGCTTCTGTCAGGCGGCGGCGGCGCAGGGCGTCTCGGTGATGAGCGACCTCGTCATCAACCACACCGCCGACAACGCCCGCCTGTTCCACGAGCGGCCCGACCTGTTCGTGCGGGACGGCGAAGGCCGGCCGGTGAGTCCGGCGGCGATCGATCCGGACGATCCCACCAAGCGCACCGTCTGGGGCGACCTGATCGAACTCGACTTCCATTCCGAGCACGCCCGCTCGGAGCTGACCCGCATCTTCGACGGCTACATCGCTCGGCTGCAGGGGCTCGGCGTGCGCGGATTCCGCTGCGACGCCGCCTACAAGGTGCCGCCGGAGGTGTGGCGCGCCCTGATCCAGGCCGCCAAGGACCGCGAGCCCGGCACGCTGTTCGCCGCCGAGACCCTGGGCTGCACCTTCGAGGAAGCGCAGGCGACGGCCGGCGCCGGCTTCGACTATCTGTTCAACTCCTTCGCGTGGTGGAATCTCGAGGCCCCCTGGGCCCTGGAGCAGTACGAGCGGCTGCGGGTGGTGGCGCCCTCCATCGCCTTCCCCGAGAACCACGACATGCCCCGCCTCGCCGCCGACATCCCCGGCGGCCCCGAGGCCGTGGCCGCACGGTTGAAGACCCGCTACGCGCTCTCCGCCTTCTTCTCGGCGGGCGTGCTCATGCCGATCGGCTACGAATGGGGCTATCGCCGCGCGCTGCACGTGGTCGAGACGCATCCGGGCTCCCGCGAGCACGAGACCGGCCTCGACATCTCGTCCTTCGTCGCCGCGATCAACGGGCTGAAGGCGGAGATTCCGGCGGCCAATGTCGAGGGGGCGCAGATGCGCCTCTCGGCGCCGGACGCGCGCTTCGTCGCCCTGTTCCGCACCGACACCGGTCACCCGGCCTCGGCGCATTCGGCGACGCTCCTCCTGTACAATCCCGGTGAGGCGCCCACGCCGGTGGAGGCCAGTCCGCTCATCGCCCGGACCGGCGGCCTGCTCGGGCCTTTCGTCGATCGCACCCCGGACGCCGCGCCGATCGCGTTCCATCCGGGCGACAGCATCGACCTTGCGCCGGGCGAGTTGCGCATCCTGGTTGCCGAACGGACGAAAGCGGCCGTTCCCCCGCCTCCGACCACGCCGGACGGCCGGGGCCGCGTCGTCATCGAGGCGGTGAGCCCCGAGATCGACGGGGGTCGCTCCGCGGTCAAGCGCGTGGTCGGCGAGCAGGTCCGCGTCGAGGCCGACATCTTCTCCGACGGCCACGAGATCATCGATGCCGCCATCCTTTCGCGCATCGTCGGCGAAGAGACGTGGCGGCGCGACCCGATGGTCTTCGTCGACAACGATCGTTGGGCCGGCCACTTCCCGCTGGAGCGCAACGCCCGCTACGAGTTCACGATCGAGGCGTGGCGCGACGCCTTCTCGTCCTGGGTGCGCGACACGATCAAGAAGCGCGATGCCGGGGTCGATGTGCGTCTCGAGACCATCGAGGGCGTGGAACTCGTCCAGATCGCGCAGGATCTGGCGAGCGGGGCCGATAAGGCGCGCCTCGATGCGCTGATCCGCTCGCTCGCCGCCGAGCCCGACGGCTCGCCCGCCATTCTGGAGAAGATCCTGGCGCCGGACGCCGCCTCGCTGATCCGCCGCCATGCCGAGCGGGTGAACCTCTCGCGCTACCCGGTCGACGTCCCGGTCATCGCCGATCGGTTGGCCGCCCGCTTCTCCGCTTGGTACGAGATCTTCCCGCGCTCCCAGTCCGGTGATCCGAACCGTCACGGCACCTTCGGGGACGTGATTCGTCGCTTGCCCGAGATCCGCGAGCTCGGCTTCGACGTGCTCTATTTCACGCCGATCCATCCGATCGGGAAGACCAACCGCAAGGGGAAGAACAACACGCTGAAGGCGGAGCCCGGCGATGTCGGCTCGGTCTACGCCGTGGGTTCGGAGGAGGGCGGCCACGAGGCCGTGCATCCCGAACTCGGCACCCTGGAGGATTTCCGCCAGCTCGTCGCCGCTTCCCACGCCCACGGCATGGAAGTGGCCATCGACTTCGCGATCCAGTGTTCGCCGGATCACCCTTGGATCAAGGACCATCCCGAATGGTTCGAGTGGCGCCCCGACGGGACGCTCAAATTCGCCGAGAACCCGCCCAAGAAGTACGAGGACATCTCCAACGTCCACTTCTACGGCGGCGCGCTGCCCTCGCTGTGGATCGAGCTGCGGGACATCGTGCTCGGCTGGTGCGCCCAGGGCGCCCGCATCTTCCGGGTCGACAACCCGCACACCAAGCCGATCCCGTTCTGGGAGTGGATGCTGGCGGAGGTGAACGCGCGCTATCCCGACGCGATCTTCCTCGCGGAGGCCTTCACCCGGCCGAAGATGATGAAGAAGCTCGCCAAGGCCGGCTACCAGCAGAGCTATACCTACTTCACATGGCGTAACACGAAGCAGGAGCTGACCGAGTACGCCCTCGAACTGGCCGGCGAGATGGGCGAGTACTACCGCCCGAATTTCTTCGCCAACACACCGGACATCAATCCGTATTACCTGCAGACGAGCGGCCGTCCCGGCTTCGTGGTGCGCGCGACCCTTGCCGCGACGCTCTCCTCGGTCTACGGCATCTATAACGGTTTCGAGCTGTGCGAGGCCGCGCCCTATCCGGGCAAGGAAGAGTACCTCAATTCCGAGAAATACGAGCTGAAGGCCTGGGACTACCACCGCCCCGGCAACATCCGCGACCACATCATCAAGTTGAATCAGGCCCGGCGCGACAACCCGGCTCTGTGGGACTTCCGCAACATCCACTTCACCGGCGCGACCAACGACAGCATCATCGCCTATGCCAAGATCACGCCCGAGCGCGACAATTGCGTGTTCGTGATGGTCAACCTCGACCCGAAGAACCGTCAGGAATGCACCTACGACGTGCCGCTCTGGCTGTTCGGCCTGCCGGACGACGGGGCGGTCGTGGTCGAGGATCTGCTGCAGGGCTACACGTTCGAGCTCTACGGCAAGAGCCATCGCATCGCCCTTGATCCGGCCGAACGCTCGGCCATCGTCTGGCGGCTGCGCCCACGCCCCGCGGCGTGAGGCGCCGCGCCGAAGGGGTCGTGTCACGCTCTTTCGCCGAAGCGGTGTCCCCTTCGGCGACAATTGCTCTAGATCGGCCGGAATGCGGCGCTGGCCGTCGCGTTCTTGCCAAGAAGCGAGCCGAGGAAGCTCGCGATCCGGCGCCGCAGGGCCCGGCCCCGCTCTCGAATGTGACGTGAGGCAGCGACGCGATGATCGATCGCAGCGATCCGCAATGGTACCGTGACGCCATCATCTACCAGATTCACGTCAAGTCGTTCTTCGACTCGACGAATGACGGGATCGGCGATTTCGAGGGCCTGACCCAGAAACTCGACTATGTCCGCGATCTCGGCGTCACGGCCATCTGGCTGATGCCGTTCTATCCCTCGCCTTTGCGCGACGACGGCTACGACATCGCCGATTACCGCGACGTCAACCCGTCCTACGGGACGATGGAGGATTTCCGCCGCTTCGTGGCCGCCGCCCACGAGCGCGGGCTGCGCGTGATCACAGAGCTGGTCATCAACCACACCAGCGACCAACATCCGTGGTTCCAGCGCGCCCGCGAGGCGCCAGCCGGCTCGCCGGAGCGGGACTTCTACGTGTGGTCGGACACGGACGACAAGTATTCCGATACGCGGATCATTTTCCTCGATACGGAATCCTCGAACTGGACCTGGGATACGGTCGCCAAGCAGTATTTCTGGCACCGTTTCTACAGTCACCAGCCCGATCTCAACTTCGACAATCCGGCCGTATTGGACGCCGTGATCGAAGTCATGCGGTACTGGCTCGATATGGGCGTGGACGGGCTGCGCCTCGACGCGATCCCCTACCTGATCGAGCGCGACGGCACGAACTGCGAGAACCTGTCCGAGACCCACACCGTCATCAAGAAGATCCGCGCAGCACTGGACGAAAGCTATCCGGACCGGATGCTGCTGGCCGAGGCCAATCAGTGGCCGGAGGAGACAGCGCAGTATTTCGGCGACGGTGACGAATGCCACATGGCGTTCCACTTTCCGCTGATGCCGCGCATGTACATGGCGATCGCGCGCGAGGATCGGCACCCGATCACCGACATCATGCGCCAGACCCCGGAAATCCCGGAAGGGTGCCAGTGGGCGATCTTCCTGCGCAACCACGACGAGCTGACGCTCGAGATGGTGACCGCGGAAGAGCGTGATTACCTCTGGTCGTTCTACGCCGCCGAGCGGCGCGCCCGCATCAATCTCGGCATCCGTCGCCGCCTGGCGCCGCTGCTGGAGAACGATCGGCGCAAGATCGAACTCATGAAATCCCTCGTCCTGTCGATGCCCGGCACGCCGGTGCTCTATTACGGCGACGAGATCGGCATGGGCGACAACATCTATCTCGGCGACCGCGACGGCGTGCGTACGCCGATGCAATGGTCGCCGGACCGCAACGGCGGCTTCTCACGGGCCAACCCGCAGCGGCTGTTCCTGCCCGCGATCCAGGACCCGATCTACGGCTACGACACGATCAACGTCGAGGCGCAGACCCAGGCGCAGACGTCGCTCCTGAACTGGACGCGGCGCATGATCGCCATTCGCAACAACTCGGTGGCGCTCGGGCGCGGCGCGATCCAGTTCCTCTATCCGACCAACCGCAAGGTTCTGGCCTGGATCCGCGAGCACGAGAACGAGCGCATTCTGTGCGTAGCGAATCTCTCGCGGGCGCCGCAGGCGGTGCAGCTCGATCTGTCGGATCTGCGCGGAGCCATCCCGATCGAGTTGACCGGCGGCAGCGCCTTCCCGGCCATCGGCGAACTGCCCTATCTGCTGACGCTGCCGGCCTACGGCTTCTACTGGTTCTCCCTGTCGGTCGCGAATACCGGCGAGATCGGTCCGCAGCCGCAGACCCCCGAGCTCTTCACCCTGGTTCTCACCGGGGGCGTCGAGACCCTGATCAAGGGCCGCGAGCGCACTGCCTTCGAGCGCACGGTGGCCCCGCCCTTCATCGGCTCGCGCCGCTGGTTCGGGGCCAAGGGCACGCGGATCAAGTCGGTGCAGGTCGATGACAGCGCCATCGTCAAGGACGCCGCGGGCGAGGGCAAGTTTCTCCTGCCGCGGGTGGCGGTCACGCTCGCCAACGGCGAGCGCCAGGACTACTTCGTGCCGCTCGCGGTCGAGGAGGGCCGCGAGGAAGAGGCGCTGATGGACCATGCGGTCGCCCGCGTGCGCCGCGGTCCCCGCACGGGCCTGCTCTACGAGGCCGCCGCCGCCGCGCCCTTCGCGATTGCCCTGATCGAGGCGATGCGCGACGGACTCACCATCCCGTCCGAACGGGGTAGCCTCGCCTTCTCGACGACCCGGGCCTACGACCCGGACGTCTCCTTCGAGGCAGGCGACGTGCGCCGCCTGTCGGCGGAGCAGAGCAACACCTCCATCGCCATCGGCGCCCGGATGATGCTCAAGCTCCTGCGCCGGCTCCAGCCCGGGACTCATCCCGAGATCGAGATCGGCCGCTTCCTCACCGAGGAGGCACAGTTCGCCAACACGCCCGCTTTGCTCGGCGTGGTCGAGCACGTGGCGGCGGATGGGACGCGCACGGCCCTGGCGCTGCTGCAGAAATTCGTCCTCAACCAGGGCGATGCCTGGACCCTGATGCTGGAGGGCCTGCGCCGCGACTTCGACACCGTCGTGCTCGCTCCTGAGAGCGAGGCGCCCTCGCCGCAGGAGGCGTTCCAGACCCATCTGCGCTGGGCGTCGTTGCTCGGCCAACGCACGGCGGAGCTGCACAAGGCCTTCGCCATCGACACCGAGGACCGGGCCTTCAAGGTCGAGCCGTTCGAGGCGGAGGATCTCGCGGCGCTGGCCGACGATGCCCGCCATCAGGCCTCCCGCGCCTTCAAGGGGCTGGACGCCGTGGCCGCATGGTCGACGGGCTCGGCCACCGAGGCTTTGGCCGCCCGCCGCGGCGAGGTCGAGACGCTGATCGGCGAATTGTCGGCGCAGCCGCCGCGGGGCGCCACCAAGACCCGCATCCACGGCGACTACCACCTCGGACAGGTATTGGCCTCGGAGGGCGATCTCGTCATCGTCGACTTCGAGGGCGAGCCGTCGCGGCCGGTCGAGCAGCGCCGGGCCAAGTCCACGCCCCTGCGGGACGTGGCCGGCATGTTGCGCTCCTTCGCCTACGGCGCCGAAACGGTGGTGCGCGAGCTCGCGGCGCGCTTCGGAGACAGCGAGGAGCGGGCCCGCAACGCGTCGATCGCGTGGCGTGGCATGATCGATGCTGCGTTCCTGGACGGCTATTCTGCGGCGGTCGCGGGCAGTTCCGCCGCGGTGACCGATCCCGAGACGCATAGCCGCCTTCTGCGCCTGTGCCTGCTCATCAAGGCGCTCTACGAGGTCGATTACGAGGTCAACAACCGCCCTGACTGGATCGAAATCCCAGCACGCGGTGTTCTCAACATATTGGACGAAGCCCGGCGGGATCGCGCTTCGGCCTGATCTTGCGCGCGTCCCGCCCCCCCTTGGGCGGGACGCGGTATGCGGAGCCGGAGCGCCGCTTCCGCCCCGGCCCCGACCGATTGATCGCACGGTGCATGGAAGAGGTGACTGGATGACGGCTCTGGACGAGAAGGCGGCGGCCTCGAACGAAGGCCGCGCGACCGCCGACGTCCCGAACAGGTCAGGCGCGGCCGAGGCGGCCCGGGGGCCCCGGCCCGCGGATTCGCTGGCCGGCGAGGGCAGCGCTCCGCGTGTCGGACGGCCGGTCTCGCAATCGCGCGAGTCCGGTCTCCACCCCGACGCCATCGCCGCCGTGATGTCTGCCGATCACGGCGACGCCTTTTCCCTGCTCGGCCCCCATGAGGCCGAGCCCGGCACCTGGGAGATCCGCGCCGTCCTTCCCGAGGCGAAGAGCGCCCGGCTGCTGACCGGCGGCCAGAGCATCCCGTTCGAGCGGATCCATCCGGAGGGGTTCTACGTCGCCAGCGTAAGGAGCGAGGGGCGGCCTCTCTACGAGATCGAAGTCGAGGCCTGGGACGGGGCGACGAGTCGGCGCCACGATCCGTTCGGCTTCGGGCCGTCGCTGGAGCAGCACGAGATCGACGGTTTGCGCCAGATCGGAAGCAATCTCGTCTACCGCGTGCTCGGGGCCCATGCCGGCACCCTCGACGGCATCGACGGTTACCGATTCGCGGTCTGGGCGCCGAATGCCCGCCGGGTCAGCGTCGTCGGCGACTTCAACGAGTGGGACGGCCGGCGCCACCCGATGCGGCAATGGCTCAACGGCGGTGTCTGGGAGCTGTTCGTCCCGGGGCTCACGGCGGGGCAGAACTACAAGTTCGAGATCCGTGGCCCCGACGGAGTCCTGTTGCCGCTCAAGGCCGACCCGGTCGCCTTCCGGGCCCAGCACCCACCGCAGACGGCCTCCATCCTGCACGGGCTCGGCGAGGCCGAATGGCGCGACGACGCCTGGATGGAAGCCCGCGGCAAGGCCGACCCGCGCCACGCCGCCATGTCGGTCTACGAGGTCCATCTCGGCTCTTGGGCCCGCGTGCCGAACGAGGGCAACCGCTACCTGACCTACAAGGAGCTGTCCGAGCGTCTGATCCCCTACGTCAAGGAACTCGGCTTCACCCATATCGAGCTCCTGCCGATCACCGAGTATCCGTTCGACGGGTCCTGGGGTTATCAGCCGGTCTCGCTGTTCGCGCCGACCAGCCGCTTCGGCTCGCCGGAAGATTTCATCGCCTTCGTCGATGCGGCGCACGCGGCCGGGATCGGCGTTCTGCTCGACTGGGTGCCGGGCCACTTCCCTCTGGACGCCCACGGGTTCGGTCTGTTCGACGGCACCCATCTCTACGAGCATGCCGATCCGCGGCAGGGCTTCCACCAGGATTGGGGCACCTACATCTACAATTTCGGCCGCGTCGAAGTGTCGGCTTTCCTAACGGCCAATGCCCGGTTCTGGCTGGAGCACTACCACCTCGACGGTCTGCGCGTGGATGCCGTCGCCTCCATGCTCTACCTCGACTACTCGCGCCGGCCGGGCGAGTGGATTCCCAACCAGTATGGCGGCAACGAGAATCTCGACGCCATCAACTTCCTGCGCAAGACCAACGAGGCGACCTACAGCCACGCGCCCGGCACCATCACCGTCGCCGAAGAATCGACCTCGTGGCCCGGCGTTTCGCATCCGACCTATACGGGCGGTCTGGGGTTCGGCTTCAAATGGAACATGGGGTGGATGCACGACACCCTGAAGTACATTTCCGAGGATCCGATCCATCGGCGCTACCACCACCACAACTTGACCTTCGGGCTGCTCTACGCCTTCTCGGAAAACTTCGTGCTGCCGCTGTCCCACGATGAGGTCGTGCACGGGAAGGGCTCGCTGTTGGGCAAGATGCCCGGCGATCGCTGGCAGAAATTCGCCAACCTGCGCGCCTATTTCGGCTTCATGTGGGGGCATCCGGGCAAGAAGCTGCTCTTCATGGGCGGCGAGTTCGGCCAGGAGCGGGAGTGGAACCATAACCAGTCCCTGGACTGGCACCTGCTCGAGGATCCGCTCCATGGCGGCGTCAAGGATCTGATCCGCGACCTCAACCACCTCTACACGAGCACGCCCGCCCTCTACGCCCGCGACGTCGAAGCGGGGGGATTCCAGTGGCTGGTGGCCGACGATTCGGACAATTCGGTCATCGCCTGGGCCCGCAAGGGCAAGGCGGAGGGCGAGGTCGTCGTGGTCGTCTCGAACTTCACGCCGGTGCCGCGGGAGGGTTACCGCGTCGGCGTGCCGACGGGCGGCTTCTACCGCGAGGCGATCAACTCGGATGCCGAGCGCTACGGCGGCTCCAATGTCGGCAATATGGGTGGAGTCCAGTCGGAGGCCGAGCAGAGCCACGGGCAGCCGCATTCCCTCCGCCTGACGCTGCCGCCGCTCTCGACCTTGATCCTCGTGCGCGAGGGCTGAGCCTTCAAGCGCCTCGGGGCGCGAAGAGGATAACCATCATGCCGGCGAGGCAGAGCGCCCCGCCGGCGACATCCCATCGGTCGGGGCGAACATCCTCGACCGCCCAGAGCCAGAGGATCGAGGCGGCGATGTAGACGCCGCCATAGGCCGCATAGGCCCGCCCCGCCGCCTCGCTCTCGACCAGGGTGAGGAGGAAGGCGAACAGCGCCAGGGACAGCGTCCCGGGCAGGACCCAGCCGATCGAGCGTCCGAGCCGGAGCCAGGCCCAGAAGGCGAAGCAGCCTGCGATCTCGGCGAGGGCGGCCCCCGAATAGGCGAGGAGGGTCTTGGTCATGGCCTCCCGCATGCCGCAAGACGGGGGCCGCGCCAATCCGGATTGCCGGTCCTCAACGCTGTGCCGCCTGAAGCCGGCCAGCCGATGGCGTGACGAATGCTGACGAGGCCGAGCGCATTCAACGGTCTCCACCGCTCGGTAGGCCGGCCGCAGACCGGGAAAAGGTCAGGCGTCGTCCTCGGGCGCGAAGACTTCACCCCTCTCGGCCAACCGGACATTGGCTTCGTCGGCGCGCAGGCGACGGGCCTCACGGTAGGCTTCGATCGCCTCCCGGATTGGGGCCGGAACGCTCGCGTCCGCATCCCCGTGATCGGCTCCGTCGTCGACCAGGGCCTCGACCTCACGCTCGACGGCGGCCCGCCGCCCGGCGTCGAGGCTTGCGAGGGCGCCCAGGCCCTGGCGCTCGGCCACGAGGGTGGCGAGCCTCTCACGGATCGCGTTCACGTCCGGCATCGGGTTCCTCCTCGCTCTCCTGGACCATCGCGCCAGCGCGGTCGCGGTTCCCGCTCCCGTCCGGCCGCCGCCGCCGCGGCGAAGCGGCCGCGCGCAGGCGCGGACCCCGCGCCCGATCCCGCCGGTTGCCCCGGCATGAGCAAAACCCTTTTCGAGGAACCCGCCGCGGCGGCAGCGGGGGAGCCGTCAGGCCGGACCCGGCTCTGGCGTCCGCGCCGCGTGCTGGTGACGGCGGCGGCGCTCGACCATGCCCACGGGCGTGCCATCGTGGAGCGGTCGGAGAGCCTTGGTCTGCCGGTCGAGCGTCTGAGGAGCAACCGCCTCGTCCTCCCGCGCACGGAGGATCCGCGCCGGGCCTATGCGGAGGCCAAGGCGACGCTGGCAGTGGTGGTCGCGCCGCCGACGAAGCTCAAGCTCCAGCCGATCCCGCCCTCGGCCGATTGGCGCTTCGACCTCGCCGAGGGATGTCCGGCCCATTGCCAGTATTGTTACCTCGCCGGCTCGCTCTCGGGTCCTCCGGTGACGCGCGTCTACGCCAATCTCGACGCGATCCTGTCGAACCTCGACGCCTATCTCGGCCGAGGGGCCGTCACGAGCGCGTCGGTGGCGCGGGCGGCGGAGGGCACAACCTTCGAGGCCTCCTGCTACACCGATCCCCTCGGCATTGAGCACCTGACCGGCTCGCTCTCGACGGCGATCCGGCATTTCGGCGCCGGGAGCGCGCGGGCGCAGCTGCGCTTCACCACCAAGTTCGCGGCTGTCGGCCCGCTTCTGGCCCTGCCGCATCGGGGCCGCACGCGCATCCGCTTCTCCGTCAACGCCGCACCGGCCGCCCGCTACTAGGGCGGAACGGCCTTGCTCCCCGACCGCCTCGCCGCCCTGGGCGAGATGGCCCGGGCCGGATACCCGGTCGGCCTCACCGTCGCGCCGATCCTTCCCGTGGCCGGTTGGCGGGCGGCCTACGATGCGCTCTTTGCCGCGGCGGCCGCGGCGCTCGCACCGCGGCCCGACCCGGATCTGACGATCGAGCTCATCACCCATCGCTTCACGCCGGGCTCCAAGGAGGTGCTGGAGGGGTGGTATCCGGGCTCCGATCTGCCGATGCGCGAGGCCGAGCGCAGCCGTAAATTCACGAAATTCGGCTCGGTGAAATACGTTCTGCCGCCGGAGCTGATGCGGGAGATGCGCATCCATCTCCATGAGCGGATCGCGGCGCGGCTGCCCTTTGCGCGGGTGCTCTACTGGACCTGAGCCCTTCGCCCGACCGGTCCGCGTCGAACCCGGCGGGGTCGTGAGGCCGGATTGCGCCGATCGGATCAGCCCCGCGTCCTGGCCTGCCCAGTCGGGCAGAGGTCGAGCAGCACGCAGCGCCCGCAGGCCGGGCTGTGGTGGAAGCAGACCTGCTGGCCGTGCAGCATCAGGATCTCGTGATTGTCGTAGAGCTGCTGCGCCGACCACGCGGCTGGAAGCTGGGCCCGCAGGATCGGGTGGCTCGGGCCGACATCCACGCTCGGACCGATCAGGCCGAGGCGCTGCGCCACCCGGTGGTGGTGGCTGTCGACGGGGAGTGCCGGCATGCGCAAGGTGCTGAAGGAGAGCACGGCCGCGCTGGTCTTCGGCCCGACGCCGGGAATGGCCTCGAGCCAGCCGCGCGCCGCCTCGACGCTCAGGTCGGCGAGGAAGCCGAGGTCGAGCCGGCCGTTGCGCTCCCGCACCGCCGTCAGCACGGCCTTGATGCGGGGCGCCTTCAGTTCCGGCCAGGTCACGCCGCGGATCACCGCCTCGATTTCGGCGGTCTCCGCCGCCTCGACCTCGGCCCAGTCCGGCCAGCCCGCCCGCAGGGCCTTGAAGGCACGGCCCGACTCCGCGTTGCGGGTGCGGTGGGACAGGAGCGAGGAGATCAGCTCGGAAAGCGGGTCGAGATCGTGGAAGTACCCGATCGGACAGCCGTATTCCGCGCAGAGCCGGCCATGGATCACCAGGGCTCTCTCCCGCATGGCCTCGGTCGGCGCGGGCGCTCGGGCCGCGCGGCGGGGGCGGGGCGGGGGCGTGGTGTCGAGTCCGGGAAGAAAGGGCATGGAGGCCGAATCCACGAGCGGACTCGGCGGTTCCCCGGTGTCGCCGGCGCTATTTCGGCAGGGCGTAGATGTTGATGTCGAGCTTGTCTTCCGTTCCGCCCTTCAGGTCGGTGACGTATTCCTCGACGAAGCGGTCCTGCACGGCGATCTCCTTGACGTCGAGATAGGCCGTCAGGGTCTCGTAGGTGCCGTCGATCTCCTCGTAGCTGCCGGTGTGCTTGAACCGCAGGGCCTTGCCGGACGGCGTCGCGCCGAACCGCACGCCGTCGATCGCGCTGCCCTCCGCAGGCGCCGCCTCGACCGGGATCATGGCCTCGTACTGGAAGCCGTCCTCCTCGGTCTTGTTGAACACCGCGACCGGCCTTCCGGCGGGCTTCACGCCGGCCTTGGCGAGGGCGGCCTCGATCGCCTTGAACGATTCGGTGAGGCTCGCCACCGCGTCGTCCCACTTGGTCTGGCCCGACAGGATCGCCGCGGGGCGGGCCGGTAGCGTCACCTCGTCCACGTCGTTGGCGTCGCCCGGGCTCGGCACCAGCGTCGGCAGTGCCGAGGGGCCGGGCTTGGCGAGCGGGGCCGGGTCCGTCCCGCCGGGATTGCGCACGGGCGCCTGTTCGGGGGCGGGCATCGCCGTGCCGGGGGGCGTCTTCGACGTGTCCGGGATGGTCGTCTGCGGGATCGGTTGGGTCTCCGCCGGGGAGGGCGCGTTGGTGGGCGGTGGGGCGTTCGAGTGGGCGGGCGCCTGGGCCGCTGCGGGTGCGGCGAGCGGGGCGAGCAGCAGCAACCCGGCGGCGAGCGTGGCGAGACGATTCAAGGTACGGCTCCGATCGGCCTGCCGCCCGATCGGGCCGGCCCGAATAGGGTAGGGCGCGCGCTGCGGTTTCGCGAGTGCGCGGGCCTGACCTGCGCCCCGGTTTCGCTCACCCACTCGCGCCGACGCGCCGCGTTTGCCATATACGGCGCCGCACGGAACAGCGCCTTCCGACGACGCGCCGCCCGGCCGTCGCGGTTGGGCGCGTCCGCCCCGCGATCGTCTGCCGCCTGGAGGCCGCATGAGCCCTCTCGCCCACCGCCGCTTCCTGAAGATGCACGGCGCCGGCAACGCCATCGTCGTGCTCGACCTGCGCGGCACCGGCCTGCGCGTGACGGCGGCGGAAGCCCAGGCGATCGGGGCCGATCCGCATTCCGGGTTCGATCAGCTCATGGTCGTGCACGATCCCGTGAGCCGGGGCACCGACGCCTTCATGCGCATCTACAACACCGATGGCTCGGAATCGGGCGCTTGCGGCAACGGCACCCGCTGCGTCGCCTACGCCCTGATGGACGATCCCGCCATGGCGCGCCCCTCCGAGGGCGGCCGGCTGACGCTGGAGACCAAGGCCGGGCTCGTCGCGGTCAGCCGCGTCGGCGAACTCGCCTTCACGGTCGATATGGGCCCGCCGCGCCTGCGCTGGGACGAGATTCCCCTGGCCGAGCCGTTCCCCGATACCCGCCGGATCGAGCTTCAGGTCGGACCGATCGACGAACCGGTGCTCCACTCGCCCGCCGCCGTCAGCATGGGCAATCCGCACGCCGTCTTCTTCGTCGATCGCGACCCCGACAGCTTCGATCTCGGCCGGATCGGGCCCTTGCTGGAGGCCCATCCGCTGTTTCCTGAGCGCGCCAACATCTCGATCGCCCAGGTGACCGGCCCGGACACGATCAAGCTCCGGGTCTGGGAGCGCGGCGCGGGGCTGACCCTGGCCTGCGGCACCGCCGCCTGCGCCACCGTGGTCGCGGCGTCGCGCCTGCGCATGATCGGGCGCGCGGCCCGCGTCGCCCTGTCCGGGGGCCTCCTGTCGATCGAATGGCGGGCCGACGACCACGTGCTGATGACGGGCCCGGTCTATCGCGAGGCGGAGGGCACGCTCGCCCCCGAACTCTTCGCGGGTCTGTCCGGATGAGCGTCGAGACGCTGACCTTCGGCTGCCGGCTCAACACCGTCGAGTCGGAGGTGCTGCGCGGACGCGCCGAGCCGGGCGCGACCGGCCGCGACCTCGTCGTCGTCAACACCTGCGCGGTGACGGCGGAGGCGGGGCGGCAGGCCCGCAAGGCGATCCGGCGCCTCGCCCGGACGCGGCCCGGCGTCGAAATCGTGGTGACGGGCTGCGGCGCCGAGGTCGAGCGTGCGGATTACGCGGCGATGCCGGAGGTTGCCCGCCTCGTCGGCAATGCGGTCAAGCTGCGCCCGGAGAGGTGGGGCGAGACCGCCGACATCATGGCGGCGCGCACCGCCGAGCCGACCCGGATCGACGCCATGGCCGGGCATTCCCGCGCCTTCGTCCCGGTGCAGAACGGCTGCGATCACCGCTGCACCTTCTGCGTCATCCCCTTCGGCCGCGGGAATTCCCGTTCGGTGCCGGTCGCCGATGCGGTGGAACAGGTGCGCCGCCTCGTCGCCCATGGCGGGCGCGAGGTGGTCCTGACCGGCGTCGACCTCACCGCCTACGGCCGCGACCTCGATCCCGACCTCACCCTCGGGCGTCTCGTCCGGACGATTCTGTCCGAGGTGCCCGACCTCGCGCGGCTGCGCCTCTCCTCGATCGACTCCGTCGAGGCGGATCGCGATCTGATCGCCGCGTTCGCCGAGGAGCCGCGGCTGATGCCGCATCTCCATCTCTCGCTCCAGGCCGGGGATGATCTCATCCTCAAGCGGATGAAGCGGAGGCACAGCCGGGCCGACGCGATCCGCGTCTGCGAGACCCTGCGGGCCTTGCGCCCCGGCCTCGTCTTCGGCGCCGATCTGATCGCCGGGTTCCCAACCGAGACCGAGGCGCAGTTCGACCGCTCCCTCGACCTCGTGGCGGAGTGCGGCCTCACGCATCTGCACGTCTTCCCCTACTCGCCCCGGCCCGGCACCCCGGCGGCGCGAATGCCGCCCGTGCCCGGGGCCACGATCCGCGAGCGGGCCGCCCGCCTGCGCGCGGCGGGGGCCGACGCATTGCGGCGCCACCTCGACGGCGAGATCGGGGCGCGCCGCCGCGTCCTGACCGAGCGCGGTGGCACGGCCCGCACCGAAGGCTTCGCGGGGGTACGGTTCGCGGGCGAGGTTCCGGCGGGCGAGATTCTCACCGTGACGATCACCGGCCACGACGGCCAATGGCTGCGGGCGTGAACGGCGCCTGCGCGGCGCTCACGCCGCCAGCCCGGCCACCCGCAACCCCTCGATCAGGCGCTCCCGGCCGGGCGAGGACTCGAAGGGCAGCAGCCACGCGGCGACCAGGCGCTCCGGCGCCTCGTCCCGAAGCGCGTCGGCCGCGGCACGCGCTTCCGCGCAGCGGCCGAGGCGGCCGAGGCTCGCCGCGAGGGCGCAGCGGCTGCCCACGCAGGACGGCGCGTCGTTGAGCGCCCGGCGCAGATGCGGCAGCGCCGCCAGGGGCTCGCCCGCCATGCAGAGGGCGAGCCCGAGCCCGGCTTCGAACCGGTAGCAGGCCCGGTCCAGGGGGCTCAGGCGCAGGGCCGCCCCGAAATGCCCGAGCGCCTCCATGGGCCGCCCGACATGGCACAGCACCCAGCCCCGGCGCTCGTGTCCGGCGGCGGCGTTCGGGTTGATCGCCAGCGCCCGGTCGAGGAACGAGAGGGCCCGGCCATGATCGCGGGTGAGCACGCTCAGCGCGTGGCCGACCGGGATCAGCACCGCCGGATCCTCCCCGTCCATGAGGGCGAGGGCGATCCGGGCATGCTCCATCCCCTGGGCGGCGTCCCCGGCCCGATCGCGGCTCCAGCCCTGGACGACGAGGTCGGCATAGGCCTGGGCGCGCAGGGCCTGCGGGATCGGATGGTCGGGGACGAGCCCGGCGATCGCCTCGAGCGAGCCGAGGAGCGCCCGAAGGCTTTCCTCGGTGCCGGCGACCGTCTGCGCGCAGGCCGCCAGAAACCCGGCATAGATGCCGCAATCACCCGGGTGTCGGGCCAGCTCGATCGCGTCCGCCTCAAAGGGCAGGTCCGGCGCGATGGTCGCGACCGTGCGGGCGACCAGCGCGCCCTGCAGGCGCGGCAGCGCGGCGTGCGGTCCGGCGAGACGCTCCCGCCACAGCAGGCGGCCGGAGGCGGCGTCGCAGAGCCCGGCGACGATCTCGATGCGGTCGTCCTGGCGGTGGACTTCTCCGTCCATGACATGCGCCACGCCGAGCCGGCGCCCGACCTCCTTCGGGCAGGGGCGATGCCCCCGATAGGTGAAGGCGGAGTTGCGCCCGCTCACGAAGAGCCCGCGGATCCGGGCGAGGGTCTCGGTCAGGGCGTCGGTCACGCCGTCGGCGAAGGCCTGGGTCTCGAACTCGCCGCCCGCATCGGCGAAGGGCAACACGGCGATCGACGGCGTTCCGAGAGGCGGGAAGGCGCGGTCGGCGCCGGGGAGCGTGAGGAGCGGGCGCGACGGCGCGAGGCAGTCCTGTCGCATGGGGGATTACCTGGATCGACTCGGGTGAGGCGACCCTGCTCCCCCCTCGTCCCGGTCGCGGTGCGTGTCGGCACCCTTGCCGGTCGAGACCATGGGCGCGCGATCCCGCAGGAATTGGCGCCAGAAACGCCGTCTACGACAGAGACTTGTCCGTCTCGGGGCCTGCCTCCGGCGCGAGCCCGCAGGCCAGGAGCCCGTCCCGCATGTGCGCGGGCGCAGGTGCCGTGACCGCGACGGGCTCCCGCTTCGGATAGAGCGGCAGGCTCAAGCCCCGGGCGTGGAGCTGCAACGCGGCGCCCCGGCGATCGGCGCTCCCGTAGATCGCATCTCCCCGGATCGGCCAGCCCATCGCGGCGCAGTGGACCCGCAATTGGTGGGTTCGGCCCGTCACCGGCTTCAACTCCAGCCACGTCTGGTTCTCCGCGCGGCCGAGCACGCGAAACAGCGTCAACGACGGGGCGCCGGCGGGATCGGTCTTCATCCACCAGCTGCGTGGATCGTCGGAACGGCGAGCGAGGGGCAGATCGATGCGGCCCTCCTCGGGCGGCGCCCCCTCGACCAGCGCCCAGTAGGTTTTCTCTGCCCGTCCGTCGGCGAACAGGCGGTTCAGCCGGGCCAGCGCCTTGGCGTGCCGGCCGAGGACGAGACAGCCCGAGGTGTCGCGATCGAGCCGGTGCGCCGCCTCCGGGCGCCGGGGCAGCCCGAACCGCAGGGCGTCGAGACGGTCGGTCAAGGTGGGCCCGCCCTTCGGGCCCGGATGCACCGGAAGACCCGCCGGCTTGTCGATGACGAGCATCAGGGCATCGCGGTAGAGGAGAGGAAGCCCTATCTGCGGGTCGGTGCTTGGGTTCGGTGCCTCGGGGCTCATCCCCTGGGGCTAGAGCGCCAAGCCTTCGGGAGCAAGGTTTTCGAGGATGAGCGACGACGACAAGCCCGGCTGGTTCGGGCGCCTGTTCGGGCGCAAGGGCGCGCCGGAGGCGAAGCCATCCGACGAGCCGGTCCGACCGGAGGCGACCTCGCCGGCCTCCGAGTCGGAGGGGGTGCCGGACTTCGCCACCGCCGCCGACGACGTCGCTCACGTGCCGCCGCCCGCCAGCGAGCCCGCGCCCGACGATCCGGACAAGAACCGCATCCCCGACGAGATCGAGGGCGCGGACCTTCAGCCCGAACCGCAGCCCCCGATCGAGGATGCGGCCTTCGCGCCGCCCGAGCCCGAGCCCGTTTCAGAGCCCGAGGCCGCATCGGAATCCTCGCCGGAGGCCGAGGCCTCGGCGCCCGCATCCGAAGCCTCGGAGAAGCGCGGCTGGTGGTCCCGCGTCGCGGGCGGTGGCGAGGGGTCTGCGGCCGAGGCGACAACGCCCGCCGAGGTCGACATCCAGCCTGTCGACAGTGCCGCCGCGCTCGCGAGCGACGCCGTAGCCGGTCCGAGCCCCGGCGAGGAGAAGCGGGGCTGGTGGTCGCGCCTCACCTCCGGCATGCGCCGCACCTCCTCGGCCCTGTCGGACCGGGTCACGGGTCTCTTCACCAAGCGCAAGCTCGACGCCACGACCCTGGAGGATCTCGAGGATGCGCTGATCCAGGCCGATTTTGGCGTCGAGACGGCGACGCGTATGGCGGAGGCGGTCGGCAAGGGGCGCTACGAGAAGGGTATCTCCCCGGACGAAGTCCGGACGATCCTCGCCACCGAGATCGAGCGCGCGCTCGCCCCCGTCGCCGTCCCGATCGCGATCGATCCGTCACGCAAGCCGTTCGTCATCCTCACGGTCGGGGTGAACGGCGCGGGCAAGACCACGACGATCGGCAAGCTCGCTCTCAAGTGCAAGGCGGAGGGGCGCAGCGTCATGCTGGCGGCGGGCGACACCTTCCGGGCCGCCGCGATCGAGCAACTCCGGGTCTGGGGCGAGCGCACCGGCGCGCCGGTCATCAGCCGCGCCCAGGGATCGGACGCGGCGGGCCTCGCCTTCGACGCGCTGAAGGAGGCGCGGGAGGCCGGGACCGACGTGCTCCTCATCGACACGGCGGGCCGCCTCCAGAACAAGGCCGGCCTCATGGCGGAGCTGGAGAAGATCGTGCGGGTGATCCGCAAGCTCGACGCGGACGCCCCCCATGCGACCCTTCTGGTGCTCGACGCCACGGTGGGCCAGAATGCCCTCAGCCAGGTCGAGCTGTTCGCGCAGGCCGCCCCGGTCTCGGGCCTCGTGATGACGAAGCTCGACGGCACCGCGCGGGGCGGCATCCTCGTGGCGCTTGCCGCGCGGTTCGGCCTGCCGGTGCACTTCATCGGCGTCGGCGAGGGCGTGGAGGACCTCGAACCCTTCGCCGCCCGGGATTTCGCCCGCGCCATCACCGGCCTGCCCAAGGATTCGAAGGAGGAGCGCCCATGAGCGCCGCCGACACCTCGCCCCGCCGGGACGGACCCGCCGTCCGGGTCGAGGGCGTGCCCCCAGGCCGTCACCTGCCGCCGCTGCTCAAGCTCGTGCTGGAGATGGGCCCGCTGGTCGTGTTCTTCCTCGGCAACGCCTATGCCGAACGCTTCGGCGTGCCGCCCGAGAGCAAGCTGTTCGTGGCGACCGGCATCTTCGTCGTCGCCACCGTGATCGCCCTTGGCGTCCACTTCGCCCTGCTGCGACGGTTGCCGATCATGCCGCTCGTGTCGGGCGTGGTCGTGGTGGTGTTCGGCGGCCTGACGCTGGCGCTCCAGGACAAGACCTTCATCATGATGAAACCGACCATCGTGAACACGCTGTTCGGCCTCGTGCTCCTCGGGGGTCTCGCCTTCGGCAAGTCGCTGCTCTCGGTCGTGCTCGACAGCATGTTCGCCCTGGATGCGGTCGGGTGGCGCAAGCTGACCTTCCGCTGGGGCCTGTTTTTCTTGGCGCTCGCCGTCCTCAACGAGATCGTCTGGCGCACGCAGACGGAGGATTTCTGGGTGAACTTCAAGGTGTTCGGCATCATGCCGCTCACGATCGGCTTCGCCCTCGCCCAGACGCCGCTGCTGCTGCGGCACGAGCGGAAGGAGGGGACCGACGCGGGATGAGCCAGCCCGCACCGACCGCCACGACACGCGACGCTCTTCCTTGCCATCGACCCTGCGGTTCGCTATAGGCGCTGCGTGCCGAGCGTTGCCACAGCGCGCCGCCATGCGGTGGGCATCTGAAGTCGAAGGCAGGCCGGATCCCGGTCCAGTCTGGCGCTTCAGGGACGGAGAGGTGGCAGAGCGGTTGAATGCACCGCACTCGAAATGCGGCATGCCTGCAAGGGCATCGGGGGTTCGAATCCCTCCCTCTCCGCCATTGAATTACTTAAGACACTAAGAGCATAGGGTTTTTCGGTCCTTCTTTGGCGACAGCCCACGGCACACCCCACATTTCGAATTGGGTTGCGTCGGACTTGTCAGGACTGGATTTTGGCGCTGTCGGGTTATGCACGCCAGGTAGGCCGTGTAGGGGGTGTACACCGTGCTGATGCCCAAAGCAGCGGGCGGCACCGTGGACCGCACATGACACCGACCGCTTCCGCTTGAGAGTCGCCCCCGTCGTCCACCCCGCGGCGGCATAGGCGGGGATTCGTCGGCAGCCGGCGCTAGGAACAACTCACCCGACGGTACGGCCGGCGCCTCAGAAACCTTGTCAAGCAAATCAACCGTCGGATTCTCGGCCTGCCGTTCCAGGCCGCCGAGATAGGCCCGGTCCACGCCTGCATCCGCTGCCAGCCGCTCCTGCGACAAGCCTTGCGCCACACGCACCCGGCGCAGGTTTCACCCGACCAGAGCCCGACCCTTCATGCCCGACATCAACGGTCTGGCCGGCGGCGGTGATCTCTCCGCCCTGGTGCTCAGCCACGGCCAGCGCGACCACACCGGGCTGAGCCACCTTGCCGGACCGGGCCTGCCTGTCGCACTCGGCGCGGCGATGCTGGCCATCCTTGAGGCTGCCGCGACCTTCGTCTCGGGCTGCCACGTCCCGACGAACACGGTCTTCCCGGAGCCGGACGAGCCGTGAAGCAGGATCGAGCGGCCGCGCTGTCCGAAGCGGATCAGCCTGGCCAGGCAGGCGAAGGCACTCTCCTGCCCGAACACCTCCGAGAAGACTTCCAGGCGGTACTTGTCGGCGAAGTTCTTGTCGGGCAGCCCCTCGCGCCGCCAGATCCGCTCAATCCGCCTGTCGTTGACCCAACCAGCCGGCCGCCTTCAGCATCCGTCGATCATCGGCGCGTCCTGAGAAACGCGTCGTGCCAGCGCCCGCGCCCGGGCGGCACGATGGCGTTCCATCCGTCCACATCGTTGCAAGCTTCCCAAGACGGCGGAGGATCATCGCGCGTGCTCTTCGCCTTCCGCGACTGCCGGGCCCTCGAACGCGGAATGGGAACCGAACACCGAAACATCTGGGCGGTTCACGCCCGAACCATCGCGCCGCTTGACATCGATCCCCGGGGCCGGCCCTGCTGACCGCTCCGATGCCGTGGGGCGACACGCGATCCGATGCAGACGGATTGCTGCAGAAACATTCGGCAAACCCTGACACGAGGACGGTCGGCAGACGTTCATGCAGCGCCAAATGTTATACAATAATGTTATTGTTATGCCGATTGAGAGCTTCCATCAGGGTGCGATGTTTCGTGGTGGCCCTCTGTGGCCCCGTTACGCGTGGCAATGGAAGGCCCGGCATGCGAGGGGCTGGCTCCCGATCCCGCGTGACGCGGCGCCGTCCTTCATCGCCGAGCCGACGATGACGATCCCGCAAGCCATCTGGTGTGGGCCGATTGCCTTCCATTTCGGACACGCGGTCGCCGATTTCGGTATGAGGATCGCCGAATCTGCCTATTCCGGCCTTCCATGTCCGCTGCTTTTCGCCATGGAGAGCCAACTCGACATCGATCCTCCAGAGTATTTTTGGCAGATCTTGCGGCATCTAAAAGTCGATACCGACAGAGTTTTGATCGTTCGGTCGCCGATCAAGGTCGAAAAATTGTACGTCTATCCGCAATCGGAAGTCAGAGGCGGCGCTGGGCCGAGCCGTCAGCATCTCGACCTGATGGATCGCATCACCGGGAGCACCGCAAATCAAACGACAAACACGATGGTCTACGTATCTCGATCCCGATTGCACGAAAATCACAATTTTCCCGTCGGGCAAATCGCGGCTGAGAGCTACATCGAAAACGCCCTCACGCAGGTCGGCTTCACGACCATTCATCCCGAAGAAATGCCGGTCGATCAACAGCTGGAAGCCTACAAAAACGCATCGACCCTGATTTTTTCCGAAGGATCCGCCCTTCATGGGCTGCAGCTCCTGGGGCGGCTCCATTCCAAGCTCGGTATTATCAGCCGTCGCAAGGGAAAATCGATGCCGACGACCTCTTTCCAGGGTCGCGTCCAGAAATTGACGCATATCAACGCGGTTCATGGCATGATTTATAGCCTACGATCAAACGGCCGCGCCGACAAAACGCGCGCCATCTCGGTGCTGGATCAAAAACATCTGATCGATTCTCTGATGAAATTCGGCGTCGATCTGACAGGCATATGGGACAGCAATACCTATTGCCGGACGCGCAACGACGATATCAAATCCTGGGCGTCCAGAATGAATGCCCTTGGGCAACATCCGCGTGCAGAACCCTTCATCAGGCGGAAAATCCGAACGGTGCTTGGGGAGGAGTCGGCCGCAGAAATCGGGATTTGATGAAAATGACGATCTGCTTGTCTATTCAATGAAAGGGCAAGCCGCAGATCTTTGAGTGATGGCTTGAAAATCCGGTGCTGATTTGACGGGCGCGCTCGTGGACTAATGAGTTTCTGTTGGCGATCTTGACAGAACTGCAATGGCCCAACGTTAATTCCGGCCGCATCCCGCGGGTTTGACCTTTAGGGTCGAGGGCTCTCTCGGTGGCAGATAAGGCCAAGCGAGCCAGGATTTGAAACGCAAGCTCGCCCGCGGTCCTTCCTCTCTCACGAGGCGGCTCCAAGAAAAAAGACTGCCATCCTGGATCGTGTCTGAAGGTCTCGATCTGTTGTCGCAACACGTCGTCAACCCGGGCCGCCATGACGATCTTGTTGAGGGTGATTCCCCCTTCCACGGCACGGAGCAAGATCTCACGGATTGTCGGCGCGGCGGAGGAACCGACGACGACCCGTCGTCGCTCGGCACGGATCCCAATGATGTCCAACATGAACGTAACGACCGTCGTCGATCTTGCTCTGACGGATGATCCGCTGGACGTCGCCGCAGGCGGTAACTTCCTCGGGTTTGCGCCGCTTCGTTCCCATCTGTCCGTCCTCCATAGGCTCGAAAGCCATACCTCAGGGCGGACCACTCCTATGGGGGACGATCAGCGGCGATCGACGGACCGTTGAAGGCCAGGACGCGGGCCTTGGCTCGCGGGCCTTGGCTCGAGCCCGGCCACGGGCATCCGTCTCACCGAAACGGATGCCCGTGGGCCGCTCACACGATGAAGAAGTCGGCCGCCGTGAGTGTGGCCTTGTTGTCGAGAACCGCAACCTTCACCTTCACCTCGCTCCCCGAGCCATCCGCGTCGTAGAACAACTCGCCGGTCGATTGTTTGTAGAGCAGACGGTCATCCCCGTCGGCCGTGCCGGTCGTGATGTTCTTGAAGGCACCAGCCGCCAGTTGGCCCGGCGCCAGCGCCGTGAAGATGCTCTTCGACAGTTGCAGCGTATCCTCGGAGGCAAAGTCGGTGATACGATCGACGTTTTCCGTGTAGAGACCGTTGGCGAAGACGAAGATGTCGGCCCCGCCGCGGCCGGTCAGCACGTCGTTGCCCCAGCCGCCGTTGAGCGTATTGGCGCCGTTGTTGCCGAGCAAGGCCTGGGAGAGGCTGTTCCCGGTCAGATCGATCGCCCGGTCGCCGGCCGACGAGAGGATCCGCAGCTCCTCGATCTCCTGGCCCGCCGTGAGGATGTAGCTCACCCCCGTCGCGACCGCGTCGCGGCCCTCACCGGTCGCCTCGGTGACCGTATCGCCAAGATTATCGACGAGGTAGGTGTCGTTCCCGGCCCCGCCGATCATCGTGTCGGCGCCCGCGCCGCCGTCGATCCGGTTGCCGCCGTCGTTGCCCTTGAGGGTCTGGGCGAACGCGTTGCCGGTCAGATCGATGGCCCGATCGCCGGCCGATAGGAGGATGCGGAGTTCCTCGATCTCCTGGCCGGCCGCGAGGGTGTAGCTCACGCCCACGGCGACCGCGTCCCGGCCGCCGCCCACGGATTCGAACACCCGGTCGCCGGCATTGTCGACGATGTAGGTGTCGTTGCCAGCCCGACCGTACAGGTTATCGATACCGCCCTTGCCATCGAGAACGTTGTTGCCGTCATTGCCCACGATCTTGTTGGCGAGTTCGTTGCCGGTGAGGTTGATGGCCCCCGTCCCCGTATCGAGGATGGTCCGCAGGGTCTCGATGGATCGACCCGTGCCGAGCACGTAGCTCACGGCGGCCAACACCGTATCGTTGCCGTCGCCCGCGGCCTCGACGGTGACGTCGCCGCTGTTGTCGACGATGTACACGTCGTTGCCTTCGAGCCCCTCCAGCCGGTCGGCCCCGCCGCGCCCATCGAGACGATCACCCCCGAGCGTTCCGACCAGCGTGTCGGCGAAGCCCGATCCGGCGACCCGCTCGATCCCAACGAGGACATCCCCCGCCGCATCGCCGCCGCTGACGACGCCTGTGGTGAGATTGACCGACACGCCAGCGGACGAGCCGCCGTAATCCACGAAATCGAAACCGGCGCCGCCGTCGAGGGTATCACCCCCGGCCCCACCGATCAGGGTATCGTCGCCGTCATAGCCGTAGAGAAGATCGATGCCGCCGCCGCCGCTGAGGATGTTGGCGACAAGATTGCCGTAGAGCTTGTCGTCGTAGGCGGAGCCGAGGATGTTCTCGAAGTCCACCAGGGCATCGCCCTCCGCGGTTCCACCGATGCCGGCGACCTTGCCGGCGCTGATGTCCACGGTGACGCCGGCATCGGAGTCGCTGTAATAGGCCCAATCGACGCCGTCGCCGGCGGTCATGTAATCGGCCCCGGCCCCACCCGTGATGATGTCGTCTCCGTCGCCGCCGGCGATCTGATCCGCTCCAGCGGCACCCGCCAAGGTGTCGTCTCCGGCGAGGCCGCTGATCGTGTTGGCGGAGGCGTCGCCGACGAGATTGTCGTCAAAGTTCGAGCCTTCGACATTCTCGATGCTGACGAGGGTGTCGCCGTTTGCGTCACCGTAGAGCACCTTGCCGAGGGACAGGTCGACGTAGACGCCGGCGGACGAGGCCGCGTAGCTCGCCGTGTCGATGCCGTCGCCGCCATCGATCCGATCCGAGCCGGCGCCTCCCTCCAGCGTGTCATTGCCTCCGTTGCCGGTGAGGCTGTCGTTTCCACCGCGCCCCAGGAAGTCGTCGCCGGCTGCCGCGCCCACGAAGGTGTCGTCGAAGTTGCTACCGGTGAAGCGCTCGATCGAAGAGAAGAGGTCTCCGGCCGCATCGCCGGCATGGGCTCCGTTGACGAGATTCACGGTGACGCCGGCCGTGCCGTCGAAGGCCGCGATGTCGAACCCATCGCCTCCGAAGACGATGTCGGCACCGGCGCCCCCCACCAGGGTGTCGTTGCCGCCTTCGCCATAGAGGATGTCGTTCGCGCTGAGGCCCCGAAGCTTGTCGTCGCCGCCCCCGGCATACAGGCTCGAGGCCGTTGTGCCGCCGCTGAGGTTGTCGTCGAAGGCCGACCCGTAGACGCCCTCGATGCCGACGATCGTGTCACCGGTGGCGTAGCCGCCCAGAACCTTGCCGAGCGCGAGGTCCACCGTGACGCCGGCCGTCGAGTCGCTGTAATTGGCGTAGTCGAAGCCGGCTCCGCCATTGAGGTAATCTTTGCCCGAACCGGACCGGAGCGTGTCGCTGCCGTCCTCGCCGTAGAGGTTGTTGTCGCCGGATCCTCCCTCGAGATAGTCGCCGCCCAATCCGCCGAAGAGCGTATCGTTTCCGTCCTCGCCGTAGAGGCTGTCGCCGTCGTTTCCGCCGTAGAGCGTGTCGAGGCCGAACCCGCCGCGCAGGACGTCGAAGCCGTTCCCCCCATCCAGGATGTCGTTGCCGAAACCGCCGTAGAGGGAATCGCTGCCGTCGAAGCCGAAGATCGAGTCGTTCCCGCCATTTCCCGTGAGGGCGTTGGCGACGGCATTGCCGTACATCGTATCGTTGCCGGACCCGCCGATCGCAGCTTCGATCGTCGTGTTCCGGGCAATCGCGACGTTGTCGGTCATGCTGCCGATGTCGGAGAAGGTGCCCGGCCCGAGATCGATCAGCTGGTTCGTGCCGAAGCCCGACACGTCGAGCGTGTCGTATCCGCCGGCATCGTAGATCGCGATGACTGGGTCGGTGTTCTGGTTGAAATCGAAGGCGCCACGCCCCGCATTGGAATTGAACCCGTAGGTCGTGTTGCCCACCCGCGTGTTCGGATCGGCGCCGTATTTGGCCTGAATCGCCGAGATGTCGTCGAGCAGCGGCGACGCGCTGTAGGTCCGGTCGAAAAACCCGTCACGATTGTCGTCGCGCCGGCCGAAATGGTCGACGCCGGACCCGTCTTCGTCCGCATCGAAATAGGACATGACCGTATATTTTCGCGTGTCCTGCGCGTATTCGGCGTTTCCGTTGTACGTAATAGCACCCCCGGATCCGGCGTTGTACTTTCCGGGATGTGACAGGCCGAGCGTGTGGCCGATCTCGTGAATGTAGGTCTCGACTCCGTAGCCGCCATAGAACATGTCGGCATCGGTATCGTGGCTGTCCCAGCCCGAATTCATCCACACGCGTTGTTTAGTGATGACGTCGGTCCCGTTCGTGCCCTGGATCAGGGTCGGCGATGCATAGGTCCCACCATTCCGGGTCACCGAGGTGTAGGCGAAGCTGATGTCGTGGTTGGTCGCGGAGGTGGTCTCGACAAGGTCGATCGCGATCAAATCGTCCCACATCTCGAAGGCTTCGCGGGCCCGGGCGACCATCAGATTGGTCATCACCCGGAAGCCGGTCGCCTCGTTGTTGCCGCTGCTCGGCGGCGCGGTCGAGGGGATCGCGTAGGTCAGCTGCGTCGATGACCAGGTTCGGCGATCATCATCTCCGATCCACGACGTGGTGAGCTGATCGATGACCGTGGCGAGCGTCCCGACCGGCGGAGCGTCGACCTCGTCGCCCGCGAGCGATCCACTCCCGGCCGACGATTCGGAGATCCAATGTCTGGAGACGTAGCTCGGATTGTCGCTGCACAGGATGCACATCGCCCGATCTCCCATGAGTCGCCTCCCGCGCGAGCCGAGTCTGTACTTCGCAGAGGAGGAGACGATTGCGCCGACGGCTGGAAGGCAGTGCCCTCGAATCGGTTTGGGCCGTTCGTCCGAGAGCTAGCATGCGACAATAATCGACGCTACCAAAATGAGCCCAAACATTCCGAACGCTTCAGTCCTCCGGAGTTCAGGCCGAAAATTGGTATCCTGGTTTGGTACCAATTTCAAAATACTCGTTCTGTTCTCGTGGGACGCCACCGATCCTGAGACGCGCCCTATGGCCAAGTCTTTAAATTTGGATTTCCGGATGGCCTCGATCGCAGGTCGAAATCCATCGTGAGGAGCGACCAGCGGTGCAAGACACACGGTTCAACCAAAACGCGATGCTTGACCCACCGAACCGGCAGCAGGCCGGACATTCGCGCCGGGCGCGTGGGCGACGCTGGCTTGCGCGGGTTTCGCCTCTCCGGCCCGCGCCTTGGGACCCGGCTCCGATACCCCCTTCCGGGCTCGACCGAGGGGACGGGCCGGCGGGCGCCACGCGAATTGGGTCAGGCCCGCAGATGCAGCCGGTAGGCGTAGGCGTCGCCGCGAAACAGGCCTTCGACATACTCGATCAGGCGCGCATCGCCCCCGTAGGAACGGCGCTTGATCAGCAGGCAGGGGAGCGGTTCGGAGAAGCCGAAAATCTCGCATTCCTGCGGTTCGGGGGAGGCCGCCTCGATGGTCTGCTCGCAATCGACGAGGGGGGCGCCACACTCGATGAGACGGGCATAGACCGACCCCGTCAGGTCCGCCTCGGCCAGGCCGGGCGCGACACTGAGATCGTACCACGCCTTCTCGACCGACAGGGGGATCCCATCGCCCATCCGCACCCGGACGAGCCGCAGGAACCGGGCGGTCGAGGAAAGGCCGAAGATCGAGGCGATGGAGCGGTCTTCCCCGATCGTCCGTTCGAGGATGCGGGAGGAGGGGACGCGGCCGAGCTCCTGCATCTCCTGCGTGAAGCCCTTGAGACGCTCCATGCCGGGCTTGATGCGGCGAAACCCATCCTGAACAATATAGCCGTTGCGGCCATGCGCGCTCACCATGCGCTGCTGGCGCAGGGCGTCGTAGCATTGCTGAACGGTCTTCCGGCTGATGCCGAGATCGAGCGCCAGCTTGCGCTCGGCCGGCAGGGTGGCCCCGGGGGGAAGAAAACCGTCCGCGATCATCGTTCGGAACTGGTGCTCCAGTTGCCGATACATCGGGAGAGCCGTGTCGTCCTGAATGCGGAGCTTTGCGAAAACGCTTGGTGATCTGGTCAATGCGGCGGCATCGTATGGGGGCGTGCGGTCGGCGCGGCACGCTCCATTCCTACATGATCTCGCGACGGACCCGCCATATGGGAAGCGCCTTTGTGCTCGGCAGTTTCGTCGCGGCCGGCACCTTCCGGGTGGATCGGCTGCCCCGTCCGGGCGAATCGCTCCGGGCCTCCGCCGTCGCCTGGGAACCGGGCGGCAAGGGATTCAACGTCGCCGCCGGTCTGCGCCGGCTCGGGCTGGCGGTGGACGGCCTGATCCCGGTCGGGACGGACCATCTCGCCGCGCTGGCCGAGCCCGCTCTGCAGCGGATGGGCCTGCCGGTCTCCATGATCCACTCCCATCCGGGCTCCACCGGCATCGGCGTCGGCTTCGTCGGCGCCGACGGTGAGAACTGCCTCGCGGTCCATCCAGGTGCGAACCTTCTCTTGTCGCGGGAGGCCGTGCGCGCGTCGGCGGCCCGGATCCGCTCCTGCGGGATGGTGCTCGCCCAGTTCGAGATCGGCGACGACCCCATCGCCGAAGCCTTCGCGATCGCGCGCGGGGCCGGCATTCCGACCCTCCTCAACCCCTCGCCGTTCCGGGTTCCGTTGCCCGAGATCCTGGCCGCGACCACGATCCTCGTCGTGAACGAGACCGAAGCCGAGGCTCTGCTCGGCCACCTCGCCGAGGGGCGGAAAGCCGCCGGCGGCGTGCGAATGTCGGCGCAGGATCTGGCGCGGGCGCTGCACGCCCGCGGCGTCGAGGCGCTGGTGATCACCTTCGGCGCGGCCGGGGCGCGGATCCTCCTCGGCGGTTCGACGATCTGGGATCAACGCCCCTACCCGGTGACCGCGATCGACACGATGGGCGCTGGCGACGCCTTCATTGCCGGTCTGGCGGCGGGCCTCCTGGCGGGCCGGCCCTGGGCGGCGAGCGGCCGGATGGCGGCGGCCTGCGGGGCCCTGATGGTGACGCGTCACGGTGTCCTCGACGGTCTGCCCGATCCCCGGGAGCTGGCCGCGTTCCTCCGCCTGCACGCGTCCGAGGCGCCCGCGCCATGACCGGAGTCCCGTGACGAAACCCCGAATGACCCGGCCGCAGGCCCGCGTCGCAGTCCGCGCGCGCAAGACGAGGAGCGCATTCTTGGCCCTAACCATCCGAGCCCTGGACCCTTCCTACGCGACCCTGGGGGTCGCGCTTCACTTCCTCGCGCGCCGCCCGCCGTTCTCCGGCTTCCGGTTCGGCGACCTGACCCAGACGGTGGACGACCAGATCCGTCGCCGCCACGCCCTCTTCGCCTTCGACGACAGGCGGGTCGTCGGCTATCTCGGATGGCACCTCTACGATCACGCGGAGGCCCGTGACTTCGCCCAGACGGGGCGGCCGCCGCCTCTCGAGCGACCGGACGGCGCCGACGTCGCATGGGTGATGACGGCGGCCGCGGCGGCGCCGCAGACGCTCATCGCGCTGGTGGAGGCCGGCAAGGCTCAGAATGTCGGCCGAAGGGCCATGGGCGTGCGCTATCGGAAGAACGGCAAGCGCGTGATCTTCGACCAAGTGATCGCGCCACGCCGCACCAAGGCCCCCGCGCCGGAGCCGACGGAACGCCCCTGAAGGCCGCCAGCGCGGAGCGAGAGGCGCGGTCGGGGGCACCCGGTTCGGGACCCTCGACGGCGATCTCCGCGCGGGCCGCGCCCCCGGTGCCCGAACTCGGCCCGCCACGCCCTCAGACGACGAAGAGGTCGGTGTGATCGATCGTCGGGCGACTGGTCAGGATGGCAAACTGCACCGCCGCCCCCGTGCCACTGCCATCCGCGTCGTAGGACAGCGCGCCCGTCGCCTTGTCGTAGAGCACGCGATCATTCGCATCGATCGCACCGGCGCCGATCACCTTGAACGCCTCGGCGCTCAAGGTCCCGGCGGACAGGCCCGAGAACGCGCTCCTGGACAGGTGGAGCGTGTCCGCGGCGTGCGAGAAGTCGGTGATCTGGTCGATGTTCCCCCCGCCGAGTGCGGCCGAGAACACGAAGGTGTCCGCGCCCGTCCCACCCGTAAGCGTGTCGGCCCCGGCATTGCCGACGATCTGGTTGGCGAACGCGTTGCCGGTGAGCGTCAGGCCCGTCGCTCCGGCATGGGCGCGGAGAAACTCGATCTCCTGGCCTGCCCCGAGGGCGAAGCTCACCGCGGCATAGACCGTATCGGAGCCGGCCCCCGTCGCCTCGATCGCCCGATCGCCCGCGTTGTCGACGTAATAGACGTCATCCCCGGTTCCGCCCACCATCCGGTCGGCGCCGGTGCCGCCATCGAGCCGGTCGGCGCCCGCCATGCCGTTGAGCGTGTCGGCTCCGGCATTTCCGACGATGCGGTTGGCCAGTTCATTGCCGGTGAGCGTCAGGCCCGCGGCCCCGGCATTGGCCCGGAGGAACTCGATCGCCTGGCCCGCGCCGAGGGTGAAGCCGACCGCGGCATAGACCGTGTCGGAGCCGGCGCCCGTCGCCTCGTTCGCGCGATCGCCCGCGTTGTCGACGTAGAAAACGTCGTCCCCGGTCCCACCGACCATCAGGTCGGCGCCGGCGCCGCCGTCCAGCCGGTCCGCCCCGTCCATGCCCTTGAGCGTGTCGGCCCCGGCATTGCCGACGATGCGGTTGGCGAACGCGTTGCCGGTGAGCGTCAGGCCCGTGGCCCCAGCATTGGCCCGAAGATATTCGATCTCCTGGCCGGTTCTGAGCGTGAGGCTCACCGAGGCGTAGATCGTGTCGGTGCCGCCCCCCGTCGCCTCGATCACCCGATCGTTCACGTTGTCGACGCGGTACTCGTCGTTCCCGGTCCCGCCCTCCATCCGGTCGGCGCCGGTGCCCCCGTCCAGCCAATCCGCGCCCGCCATGCCGTTGAGCGTGTCGGCCCCGGCATTGCCCACGATGCGGTTGGCGAATTCGTTGCCGGTGAGCGTCAGGCCCGTGGCTCCGGCATTGGCGCGGAGGAACTCGATTTCCTGGCCTGCCCCGAGGGTGAAGCCGACTGCGGCATAGACCGTGTCGGAGCCGGCTCCCCTTGCCTCGATCGCGCGATCGCCCGCGTGGTCGACGTAGAAGACGTCGTCCCCGGCCCCACCTTCCATGCGGTCGGCGCCCGTGCCGCCGTCCAGCCGGTCCGCCCCGTCCATGCCGTTGAGCGCGTCGGCCCCGGCATTGCCCAGGATCCGGTTGGCGCGTTCGTTGCCGGTGAGCGTCAGGCCCGTCGCTCCGGCATGGGCACGGAGAACCTCGATCGCCTGGCCCGCACCGAGGGTGAAGCCCACCGCGGCCGAGACCGTGTCGGTGCCGCCCTCCGCTGCCTCGATGACGCGATCGCCCGCATTGTCGACGGTGTAGCTGTCGTCCCCGGTTCCGCCGTCCATCAGGTCGGCGCCGGCGCCGCCGTCCAGCCGGTCGTTCCCGCTGCCGCCCGAGAGCTGATCGGCCTCTGCGCCGCCATCGAGCAGATCGTTGCCGTCGCCCCCTTGCAGCGTGTCGATGCCGGCCTCGCCGTAGAGCCGGTCGTCCCCCGATCCGCCGATCAGGCGGTCGGCCTCGGTGCCGCCGTAGAGCCGATCGTCGCCGCCGGCCCCGTTCAGGGCATCGTTGCCGCCGCCGCCGGAGAAGGCGTCATCGCCGACGCCGCCCACCAGCGTGTTGGCGCTCGCGTCTCCGGTGACGAACTCGGGCGTGCGGTTGCCGACTTGAACCGTGAGGGCCTTGGTGAAGCGCAGGCCGGTATCGTCCGTGACCGTGACCTTGATCGTGTGGGTGGCGGCCTGCTCGTAGTCGAGGAGAAGCCCCTGAACCACCGTGATCTGACCGGAGGCGGCGTTGATGGCGAAGCGCCCGGCGGCATTGTCGGTGAGGCTGTAGGTCATCGACAGCCCGCCCGCATCCACGCCGCGCACGGTTCCCACCACGACGCCGTTGGCCGCGTTCTCGACCGCGCCGAGCCCCGTCCCGACCACCACGACATCCGTGGGCGCGACCCGGGGGGGCTTGGTATCGACGACCAAGCCGGTGCTGGCGCCGGGCAGCGCACCGACGCCGGTGGCCTTGAACAGGCCCGGCGCGGCGGACTGGTTCAGCAGCGTGTACACGTTGCCGTTACTGCTCGCCGCGACCAGATCGAGCCGGCCGTCGCCGTTCACGTCCGCTGCCGAGATCGAGACCAACTCCGTGTTGCCGGCGAGGTAGCGCGTGGGCGAGCCGAAGACGCCGGCGCCGTTGCCGAGCAGCACGCTGATCCGTTGTCCATCGGCGACGGCGAGGTCCAGACGGCCGTCGCCGTTGAGGTCGGCGGTCGTGACGGCCGTGGGGGCGACGCCGGCGGCGTAGTTCACTGCGGTGTTGAACCCACCGAAGCCGTTGCCCAGCAGAACCGAGACGTTTCCGCCCAGCACGTTGGCGACGACGAGATCCGGCGTGCCGTCCCCGTTCAGGTCGGCCACGGCGAGATCCTCCGGCGCATTCCCGGCGGCGTAGGTGATCGCCGGGCCGAAGCCGCTGCTCCCATCCGCGAGCCGGACCGACACGCCACCGGGGCTGATCACGCCATCGCCGGAATAGTCTTCATCCAATTCGCCGCCGAAGCTGGCGATGAGGTCGAGACGACCATCGCCATTCAGATCCGCCGCGGCGACGCCGGTCGTGCGGAAACCCGCGGCGTAGTCCCCGCCCGCGCTGAACCCGCCCTTGCCGTCCCCGAGCAGCAGGCTGACGGAGCTGGTGTAGCCCACGAGGAGGTCGGCATTGCCGTCTCCGTTCATGTCGGCCACCGTCACCGCCCGCGGCACGGAGAACGCGCCGTTGATCGGAAGAGTCGTGGCGGCGGCAAAGCCGCCCGCGCCGGTCCCGAGCAGCAAGGACAGGGTGCCGGAATAGGCGTTGGCGACGATCAGGTCGGCCCGGCCATCCCGATTCAGGTCCGCCACGGTAACGCCGTAGGGCACGAGGCCGATGCCGTAGGTCGTGGCCGGGCCGAAGCTGCCCGCGCCGGTGCCGAGCAGGACCGCCACTTGGTTCGTGCCCGCCAGGGTCACGATGGCGTCGGGCCGGCCGTCGCCGTTCACATCCGCCACCGTCGCTCCCATCGGCGGCGCCCCGTTGCCGTCGGGGGTGAAGCCGCCGGCGCCGTCCCCGGTCAGGAGGAACACGGAGGTGCCGCTGGCGACGAGGAGGTCGGGCCGGCCGTCGCCGTTCGAGTCCGAGACCGTGACGGAGCGGGGCGCCGAGGCCGTGCCGTTGACCGCCACGGTGATGGCGGGAGCGAAGCGCCCGTTGGGGATCAAGGCATCCCCGAGGCCGAGGAGGACGGACACCGACCCGCTGCCGGCATTCGCCACGAGGAGGTCGCCGATACCGTCCCCGTTGACGTCGGCCCGGGTGACGGAACCGGGATCGAGCCCGACGGCGTAGTCGGTCGTCGGGAAGAACCGGTTGTTGTCCGGGTCGAACAGCCGGACGGAGACCGTTCCGGCACCGGGATTGACCTTCACCTCATCGGGAATGCCGTCTTGGTCCAGGTTGACGGCCAGCGTCGGGACCGACGGGCCCCAGCCGGTGGTGCCGACCGGCACACCGGCGGCCGTCCCGAAGGCCAGGCGTCCCGGCACCGCGATGCTGGCGCCGCTGAGGGTGAGGGCGGTCACGGCGAGGCTGGAGGTGTTCTGCCCGGCCTGCACCGTGTGGCGGAAAACGAGGCTGGTCGCGGTGGAGGCGCTGGCATCGTAAGTGGCGGTGCCACCGTCGTTCAGCGTCAAGATGGGCGTGCCGGACACGCTGACCGCGGCGCCGAGGGTGGCCGTGAAGGTCACCGTGTCTCCGGCCTTGAGCGGTCCTGCGACGGAGGGGGTTGCCGCGATGGCGAGGACCGACTGGGCCGGCGCCGACACGGCCAGCGTTCCGGCCGGGTTCGAAACGGCCCCGCCGAGATCGGCCGCCTGGCCACCTCGATCCGTCACGGTCGCGCCGTTCAGGGCGATGCCGGTGACGGCGAGGTCGGAGGTCGCCTGGCCGGCGGCCACGGTCGTGGTGAAGACGAGGGTGTTCGTGCCGGAGCCCGCGACATAGGTCGCGGTACCGCCGGTGCTGAGGGTCAGGGTCGGCACCCCGCGGGAGACCGCGACGGGCTTGTCCAGCACCACTTCGAGCGTGATCACGGCCCCGGCCCCGAGGGGGCCGGAGGCCGGGCTCGCCTCCACGGCGAGAACGGTCGGCGCCGTGGTGACGATCGACAGATCGGGAAAGCTCGTCGGCGCCCCGGACAGGTCGGCGGCGTTGCCCGCCGCATCGCGGATGGCCGCGCCGGTCGGCAGGGTCACGCCGGTAACGGCGAGCGCCGCGGTGCTCTGGCCTGCGGCGACGGTGGTGCGGAACTGCAGGCTCGTGGTGCCGGAGCCGGAGACGTAGGTCGCGACCGCGCCGTTGTTGAGCGTCAGCACCGGGGTGCCGGTGACGAGGAGGGGCTCGGTGCCGGTCAGGGTGAGCGTGATGACCTGGCCGATGTCGTAGACGCCCCGGGCGGGGCTCGAGGCGCCGCCGAGAAAGACGGGCGCGGTGGTATCGACGACGAGGCCCGTCGCGTGGCCGGGGGCCGTCGCGGCGCCGCCCGGATCGAAGACGTTGGGTGGGATCGTCTCGTTCAGCAGGACGACGGCGCTCGCGGAGGTCCGGTTCATGATGATGAGGTCCGGCCGCCCGTCGGCGTTCACGTCGCCGGCCGTGACACTTTCCAGCACCTGGTAGTTCCCGGTGCCGGTGTCGAAGGCGACCGGGGCGGCGAAGCCGCCGTTTCCGTCACCGAGGAACACCTGCAGGCTGCCGTCGCCCAAGTTGATGAAATCGGGATGGTTCATGTCGACGGTGCCGCTGCTCGCGACGATCAGGTCGATCGTGCCGTCGCCGTTCACGTCCGCCGCCGCGAGGCCGGTCGGAGCCGGGCCGGTCGTGAGGCGGGGGGCGGCCGTGAAACCGCCGCTGCCATCCGCCAGCGCGACGTGCAGCGTTTTCCCGTAGTCCAGGGCCGCCACGTCGAGCTTGCCGTCCCCGTTCAGGTCCGCGACCACCGATCGAACCACGTAATCGGAGCTGGCTGTGACAACGGTGGTGGGGGCGCCCAGACCGCCCTGGCCATCACCCCGCATGATGAAGGCTTCCCCGACCCCACCTTGACGGGGCGTGCGCGTGCCGACGACATCGAGGTCGCCGTCGCCGTCCATGTCGACCGGGGTGAGCGAAGAGGCGTACCCGGCCATGGCGAACGGCCTCGCTGCGGCGAACCCGCCGCTTCCGTCGCCGTCCATGATGAAGACGGCGCCGTTCGTCGCCGCCACGATGTCCACCGCGCCGTCCCGGTTCATGTCGGCGAGCGTCAGGGCGTCGGCACTGCGCCCGTAATCTTGGTCGCCGAAGCGTGCCTCGATCAGGGTGGGGGTGCGGAGATTGCCGGTGCCGTCGCCGAGCGACACGTTGATCTTGCCGGTATTGGAGCCTGGCGTGACGACGTCCAGGATGCCGTCGCCGTTCAGGTCGGCCACGACGGCGGGCCCGGACGCGATGAAGAATTGGCCGTCGTCGCCGTCGCGGACGAATCCCGGCTGGTAGAGGATCGGCGGATAGAAGCCGCCATCGCCGTCGCCCAGCAAGATGGACAGCGCGCCGTAGTTCTGGACTACGATATCGGCGATGCCGTCCCGGTCCATGTCGGCGATGGTCGTGTTGGTCCCGTAATTGTAGCCGGAATCGATGGGGGTGGACGCGGGCGGCGAGAAGGTGAGCGGCCCGTCCGGCACGGTGACGGTGCTGCCGTTGAGCGCGAGCGTCTCGACCGTGAGGTTCGCGGCGTTCTGTCCGACGGCGACGGTGTGGTGGAAGACCAGCTTGGTCGCGGTCGAGGCGGCGGCGTCGTAGGTCGCGGTGCCGCCGTCGCTCAGCGTGAGCGTCGGCGCGCCCGTTCCGGTCGTCAGGGTGACGGCACGGTCCAGCGTGAGGCTGAAGGTGACGGCGTCGCCGATGCTGAGCGGCCCGGTCTCGGCCGTCGTCGCCGCGACCGCCGAGACGGTGACGGCGGCGGCGTCGATCTCCAGCGTGCCGTCGGGGTTGCCGACCGCGCCCGCGAGATTCGCGGTGCGACCAGCCGCGTCGGCGATGCCGGCGCCGTTCAGGTTCAGCCCGGTGACGGCGAGGTCCGGCACCGTCTGGCCGGGGGCGACCACGCTGGTGAAGACCAGCGTGTCCGTGCCGGAACCGGACACGTACCGCGCGACCGAGCCGTCGCTCAGCGTGAGCGTCGGCGGGCCGCCGGAGACGATGACGTCCTTGCTCATCACCACGTGCAGCGTGACCACGGCGCCGACGCCGAGGATCGCGTTCCCCGGCAGTGCGACGAGGTCTTCCACGACCGGGGCGGCGGTGTTTACGCTGATGGTGTCGAAGGTCTCGGCCGCGGAGGCGAGATAGGCGTCGGTTCCGGTGCCTGCGCCGCGGATCGAGGCGCCGGCCGGCACGGTCAGCCCGGTGACCGCCAGGGTGGCGGCGTTCTGCCCAGCGGCGATCGTGGTGGTGAAGGTGAGCGTCGCACCCGCGCTGCCGACGAAGGTCGCGGTCCCGCCGTCGTTGAGTTGCAGCACCGGGCTGCCCTGCACCGTCACCGCTTCGCTCAGGGTGAGCGTGAAGGTGAGGATCTGGCCGACGTCGAAGGTGCCCTTGCCGGGGTTTGCCGCCACGGCGACGACGACCGGTGCGGTGGTGTCGATGGTCAGGCCCGTGAAGGCGGCCGCCGCGCCGGTCAGCGTGGCATTGTTGCCGGCCGCATCCTGGATGGTGCTTCCGCCGGACAGGGTGACGCCGGTGACGGCGAGGCCGGGCGTGTCCTGCCCGGCGCCGATGGTGTAGCGGAACTGAAGCGTCGGGGTGCCGGAGCCGGAGACGTAGGTGGCGGTGCCGCCGTTGTTCAGCGTCAGAATCGGCGTGCCGGAGACGGTCAGGGGCTCGCTGCCGGTCAGCGTCAGGGTCACCACCTGGCCGGTGCCGTAGCGCCCGACTTCGGGGGTGGCGTGGTCGGTGACGAGGCCGGGGCCGGCCGTGTCCACGGCGACGCCGGGGATGCTTCCGGGCGCCTGATCCAGCGTGACGGAGTTCCCGCTTTCGTTGACGATGCGGGCGCCGCCCGACAACGCCACGCCGGTGACCGCGAGGGTGGCCGCGTTCTGCCCGGCGGCGACGGTGGTGCGGAACACCAGGGTGTTGGTGCTCGACCCGCTGACATAGGTCGCGGTCCCGCCGGTGTTCAGCGCGAGTTCCGGCACGCCGTTGACGAACACCTCTTCGCTGAAGCGGAGGGACAGGTCGATCGTCCGGCCGACGCCGAAGGTGCCGGCGGTGGCGGAGCGACCGACGACGGTGGCGACCTCTCCGTCGATGACGAAGCCGGTGATCGTCCCGCCATTGAGCACGATGCTGGGCAGCCACAGATCCTCGGTGAGGAGGGAGTTGTTCCTCAGGATCGAGACGGTGTCGCTGCCGGCATTGGTGACGGCAACGTCGGGCAGGCCGTCGCGGTTGAAGTCGGCGACGACGAGGGCGGAGGGGCGGTCGCCGGTGGCCAGGGAGTACGGCGTGGCGAAGTTGCCGTCGCCCTTGCCCACGAGGACGGACACGCCCTCGTCGCTGGCGACCACGAGATCGAGCGTGCCGTCGCCGTCCATGTCGGCGGCGGCGACCGCGCCCGGATTGTTCGGGCCGGTGGAGACGATGGCGGGGGCAAAGCCCCCGTTTCCATCCCCGCGCAGCACCGTGATCGTGTCGTCGCCGCTGTTCGTGATGACGAGGTCGATCGCGTCGTCGTTGTTGAGGTCCGCGGCGACCACATCGGTCGGTAACGGGCCGACGCGGTAGTTGTTGCCGTTGGCGAATCCGCCCTGGCCATCGTTCAGCAGCACCGAGACGCTTTTGCTGGTCTGGTTGACGACGAAGATGTCAACGTCGCCGTCCCCGTCGATATCGGCCACGGCGGACGCGACCGGCGAGGACCCGACCTCGTAGGGCTTGGGCGCGCCGAAGTCGAAGCGGCCGCCGCCGATGATCACCGACGCCTTCTTGTTGCCCGCGGCGATCACGAGGTCGAGGTTGCCGTCCCCGTTCACGTCCGCGGCCGTGACCGAGACGGGCCCGGCGCTCGCGGGGGCTGCGCCCAGGGTCTTGAAGAAGCCGGTGCCCTCGCCTTGGAGGACGGTCACCGTATCGGAGAGGAGATTGGTGGCGACGATGTCGAGCTTGCCGTCCTTGTTGAAGTCTCCGACGGCAACGGAGCTGGGGCGCAGACCAGCGGCAAAATCTGTGGCGTCGGTGAAGCTGAAATTGCCGGTCACCGAGGCGAGCTTCGGGCGCACGCCCAGCAGCACGGAGACGGAGTTGCTGCCGTAATTGGCGGTGACGAGATCGAGGTTGCCGTCTCCGTTGACGTCGGCCGCGGCGATGTCTCTCGGCTGGTCCCCGGTGCTGTACTGGGCCGGGTTCTCGAGGAAGAGGGTGCCGGGCGACGTGATCGAGCCGCCGTTGGTGGTCAGGCCGATCACCGTGAGATCCGACGAGGAATCGCCCTGGGCCACCGTGTAGCGGAACACCAGGGAGGTCGGGGTGGAGAGCGCCGCGACATAGAAGGCGATCCCCCCGTCGGAGGTGATCAGCGTCGGGATGCCGGACACGACGACGGGCCGGTTGAGTGCGGCGGTGAAGGTCACCGACTGGCCGACCTTGAGCGTGCCCGGCGCCGAGGCGAAGGAGCTGAGCGACGTAACCCGGACCGTCATGGCGTGACCTGCATTTGCGGCGAGCAGAAGAATAGAAGGCCAGCCAGCGTGTTCATTTATTTCATAGATGAATCGATTTCGTATTGCAATAGGATCAAACGCTATTTCTTATTGCTCGAATGATGAAATGATTAATGGAACCACGTGGTTGCCGATGAAGAATGCTTACAAGTCGGAATGAAGACGCAATAGTTCCGCTCGGGCTTGCCGCAGTGACGAATCCGCGGGGGTGGAGTCTGATCTCGACCGAGTCCGAGCTCTTTCTCCGGGTTAGGTCGGCCGGCCGGGCGCGGCAAGATCCCGATCCCCGTTCCGGCGCGTTTCAGCCGATGATGAGACGCTGCGCCAAAACATTTGCTCGGAGACGCGCCGTCCGGCTCACTACTGGGCGTTGATGGCTCCGCAGGCCGCGCCTCCGAGGCGGTCCGTGCGCCGCCGTTTCCCTTCGTCTGCCCGATGGCGCAGGCGCGCCGCGTCCACCGCCCCGGTGGGACTCCCCACCGCGTCCGACCCGTCCGCGCAATGGGGGGGCTTCGCCGGCCCGATCCTTCGGCGCCTAATGAATTTCCTGATTGAAATTTGAATTTTCTGGCGACAATCGCCGTCATGCAAATGTAAAAGTCGGATTGTGCTGCTGGAAGTATGCTCAGAGCGTGCTGAACAGGCCGTTGCATTGCCGATGAACACTCGGTCTGCTCTCATGGTCGGCCAAAGGGACTGCGGGCGTAATGCGGGTGTTGATCGCGACGGACGCCTGGGCGCCGCAAGTCAACGGCGTGGTCCGGACCCTGACCTCGCTGGCACGCTGCGCCCCCCAGGTGGGGATGGAGATCGTCTTCCTGCCCCCTGACGGGTTTCCGCGCTTCCCGGTGCCGAGCTATCCCGGTCTGCATCTCGCGATCCCCGACGTGCAGACGATCGCCCGCAGGATCGAGGCGGCCCGTCCCGATGCGATCCATATCGCGACGGAGGGGCCGATCGGCCAAACGGTGCGGACCTACTGCCTCCGGAACCGACTGCCCTTCATGATGAGCTTCACCACGAAACTCCCGGAATGCATCGCCGCGCGCTTCTTCGTGCCGACGACTTGGAGCTACTGGGTGCTCCGGCGCTTCCACGCCGCCGGGCGGGTCACCATGGCCTCGACGGGCTCGCTCGTGCGCGAGCTGCGCGGGCGCGGCTTTCACCGACCTCTCGGGCGATACAGGGAACGAGAACCCGATCGCCCTGAAGCGCATCGAGAACCTGTTCTGTCGCGACGAGCGCGCGGCCATCCGCCTGCGGCTCGGCCAGAGGCTTCTGGAGCTGCCGTCTCGTGAGAGACGTGTCACCGAGACGGGATCCAGGGCGAGTCCCGGAAAAGTCGGGAGCCGTTCCCCGGCCGATCGTAGTGCGGCGCGACGCCTGCGCCCGTCACGACGAAGGGCGCCCGGCCTCATGGCGGGGCGCCCTCGCATCCTCTCTCGGTCGGGTCGAGCATCGTCCCGGCGACAGGGGCCGGGCGGATGGTCTAGTAGGTGCCGAACTTGTAGTTGATGCCGGCGCGGACGAGGTCGCCCTCGGTGCGCACGCGGGTGACGGTGGCCGGGACCGGCGTGCCGGAGGCCGGGATGATGTCGTAAGCGCCGATGACGCTCCGGCGGCCGAGGTCGAAATGCAGGTATTCGACCTTCAGGGTCACCGCGCTCGACCGGAAGAAATTCAGGAAGTTGTCGGTCGGGAGCGCGTATTCGATGCCGCCGCCATAGGCGTAGCCGGTCTGGATCCGATCGTAGCCGCCGCTGATGCTCGCGGTCGGACCGCTGGCGAACCCGCCCAGCGTGGTGCCGATGGTGAGGACCGACGAATACTGCGTCTGCCCATAGGCGAAGCCGCCGGTGCCGTAGATCAGGAACCGGTCGAAGGCGTAGCCGACGCGTCCGCGGACCGTCCCGAGGAACGACAGCTCGCTGCGGGTCGCGCTGTCGAGATTGACGTCGTTGGCGCCGGGGAAACCCGGGAAGCCGACGATGGTGGCCGAGGCGGCCCGGCGGCGCTGGAGGTCGGTATAGGCCGCGTCGGCCTCGATGCCGAACACGAACCCGGAGCCCGGCGTGAACTGGATGTTGTAGCCGATCTGGGCGCCGCCGGTGAAACCGCCGGACTCGCCCCGGCCCGCGCCGGTCCCGAGCGCCGCCAGATAGTCGGCGGTGGGGATCTGCGGGATGTCGAAGGCCGTGACCGTCTCGCGGCGGCGCTCGCTCCAGGCGTAGCCGGCATTGAAGCCCGCGTAGAACCCGGTCCAGGTGAAGACCGGGACGGGGGTGAAGACGGGCGGCGGCGCTTGGCGGCGCGGCAGGTCGGCGGCCTGGACCGCCCCGGCCGCCAGCAGGGATGCGCCCCCCGCCAACAGAAGTGTCTTGATCATGGTCGAGAGCCAACTTTCGTTCGAGGGCGCGGTCCGTCGCCGGGGCGGCCCTGAAGGCCATCCCGGCGCGCGGGGGATCAGCGGATCGTGCCGTTGAGGCCGGCCGGGAAGAAGCCGCCGGGCCGCGCCGACGGGTTCAGGTAGACGATGTTGAGCACCTGGCCCGTGGTGCGGGCGAAGGCCTGACCGTTGGCCGGGCTCGTCAGCGAGAGGTTGGCGATCGTCGCGGTGCCGATGCCCTGGTCGAGGTCGCTCGCGCCGTCGAGGGAGTCGCGGGCATCGGAGATCTTGAGGGCCGGCGTGTAGAGGCCGCGGCTGTAGAGAACCGTGCGGATCGTGCCCGCATGGTAGGCCTCCGCGGCGAGGATGCCGCCGGCCGCGGCCAGGATGGTCTTGCTCGTCACGAGCGGGGCCGCGCCGAGATAGGCCGACACGCCGACATCCTCGAAGATGTAGGCGGCGAGCAGGAACGAGGTCTCGTCGGCGAAGGCGTCGAAGGTCTGGCCCGCTGTGATGAGCCCCGCGGCCTGGGCGGCGGCGGTGAACGAGGCCGTCAGGTTGATCGCCGGCCGCGCCACCCGGTTCGCGCCGAGCGCGCTGCGCAGGAACTGGACGTGGATCCGCTCCTCGCTGGCGATCTCGGTCGCGTAGTTGCGGATCGCCGCGGTGGCGAAGTTGACCTGCCGCCCGCCGGTGACCGCGCCGGGGGTGCCGGTGCCGGTGACTTCGCCGTCGGTCAGTCCCCGCCCGGTGACGGCGCGCAGGTAGAACTCGGCCTCGAGATATTCGAGGTTGAGCGCGAAATTGAGGATGTCGGTGTCGGTGACGGTCTGAGCCGCCGCCGGGCTGAAGGCGGCCGGTCCGACGATGGCGGATCCGGCGACGCCGAGGCCGACGCTCTGGATGAACGCGCGCCGCCCGGCGGCGCGATCGACGCCGTCCGGCGCCGGGGCGGCGCCGGTGGACCGGCCGACCCCACGAAGAAATTTGAGAACCACGGTGACGCTCCCGCCCATTGTTTGGCTTGCGGCGGCATCCTGCTGGGGCGTCGGATAACCGACAAGAAAATAGCCGGATAGAAGAGGCTAAGAACATGAATTATGCAGTGGATGTGATAAAACAATCACGTCTTATGGTATGAATTTGCACAAATTATCACGCGCCCGTGATCGATATTCTGAGAGTCCTCAGTTTTCGGCATCACTAATACAATTTTCCGTGATCGATCGATGGCGTTGTTCGACCCATCGGCGGCAGGCGGCCGGAGCGATCCCACCTCTCCAAGCGGCGCTCGATCCGGCCTATCCTGCCCTCCTCGTCCTCCGTGCGGGGCGCCTGCGGGTCCGGCCATGTCGATCGACCGTCTCGAAACCCTGGCGGAGCGCCGAGGCGCCGACGTGCTCGTCGAGATTCTGCGCAGCGAGGGCGTCCGCTACGTCTTCGGCAATCCCGGGACGACCGAGCTTCCGCTGATCGACGCCCTGACGGAGGCGGCCGACATCGCCTACGTGCTGGCGCTCCAGGAGGCGAGCGCCGTCGCCATGGCCGATGGCTACGCCCAGGCGGCGCGCCGGCCGGGCTTTCTCAACCTGCACACGGCGGGCGGCCTCGGGCACGGGATAGGCAATCTGCTCAATGCCCAGATCGCGGGCACGCCCCTCGTGGTGACGGCGGGCCAGCAGGATTCCCGGCACGTCGTCACCGATCCGCTCCTGTTCGGCAATCTCGTGACGATCGCCGGCCCGACCGTGAAATGGGCCCGCGAGGTCACGAGCGCCGACCAGCTTCCGGTGCTCCTGCGCCGCGCCTTCCACGACAGCGCCGCCGCGCCCTCGGGGCCGGTCTTCCTGTCGCTGCCGATGGACGTCATGGAGGCGCGGACCCGGGCGCCGCTGGGGGAGATCTCGACCATCGACCACCGGGCCGTGGCCGGCTCCCTCGCGCCCCTCGCCGCGCATCTCGCGGGCTTCGCGCCGGGCCGGCTCGCCCTGATCGCGGGCGACGAGGTCGAGATGAGCGACGCCTCGCTCCAGGCCGTCCGCCTCGCCGATGCCCTGCCGCCCCGGTCTACGGCTCGTCCTGGCCGGCCCATATCCCGTTCCCGACCGCCCACCCGCTCTGGATGGGCAACCTGCCCACCAAGGCGAGTGCCATCGCCGCGATCCTCGGGCACTACGACGCGGTCTTCGCCCTGGGCGGCAAGTCGCTCATCACCGTCCTCTATACCGAGGGATCGGCGGTGCCCCCGGGCATCGCGGTGTTCCAGCTCTCGGCGGATGCCCGCGACCTCGGCCGCACCTACGCGACACGGCTCTCCACCGTCGGCGACGTGCGGGCTTCCCTCGATGTGCTGCTGCCCCTCGTGGAGGCCCAGGCCGGTGTCCAGGCGACGGCCCGGCGCGCGTTCCGGGCCGAGGCGGAGGCCGCCTACGCGGCGCGCCGGGCGGAGTTGTGGGGCCGGGCCGAGGCCGCCTTCGCCGACCCGGTCATCGCGCCGCTCGTCGCCGCCCGGGAGATCGGCCGGGCGGTCGGCGCCCACACGGCCATCGTCGACGAGGCGCCCGCGACGCTCGGGCATCTGCGCACGCTGCTGCACAGTCCGTGGACGCGGCAATATTCGTCGATCCGCGGCGGCGTGCTCGGCTGGGGCATGCCGGCCTCGGTCGGATTCTCGCTGGGGCTCGACCGGGCTCCGGTGGTCTGCGTCGTCGGCGACGGGGCCGCGATGTACTCGCCCCAGGCCCTCTGGACCGCCGCGCACGAGCGACTGCCGGTGACCTTCGTGGTCATCAACAATGCCGAGTACAACATCCTGAAGACCTTCATGAAGGCGCAGGCCCATTACGCCAGCGTGCGCGTCAACCGCTTCATCGGCATGGATCTCACAGAGCCGCGCATCGACTTTCCCGCCCTCGCGCTCGCGATGGGCGTGCCGGCCCGGCGGATCGAGCGGGCGGCCGACATCGCCCCGGCGCTCGAGGCCGGGATCGCCTCGGGCCGGCCGAATCTCATCGAGATCGTGGTCGCCGCAACCTGACCGGCCTGTCCGGGCGGCGCCGGCCGCGGGCCGGGCGCGGCCGGTCCGGAATCAGTTCGCCTCGGCGCTGGCGTTGACCACCGTGTCGGAAGCTGGCGCGGCCTCGGTGCCGGCGGGTCGCAGGATGCCGCGGATGTCGGCACCCTCCACGCCGAAGCGGACCCAGGCGGCCCGGCAGCGGCGCTGGTCGGCATCGGCCAGGAAGTAGCGCTCCTGCTCATCGAGCAGGGTGGCGTAGACGGCGGCCCGCACGCCCCGCTCCTCGCCGACATAGAGATCGTAGATCCGGCCCCAGAAGGCGCGATCGAGGTCCCACTCGCAATGGCCCGCGGCCTTCATCAGGGCGAGCTTGCGCAGGCTCTGCCGCTCGGCATGCGGCATGGTGAGGAAGCCGATCTGCGCCTTGATGGCCCGGCCCCCGGCCTCGTAGCCGCTCGGGCTGGTGAGCGCCCAGGCGAGATACAGGCCGGCGGCGGCGGCCGTCCCGCCGACGAGAAGGAGCGCATTGCGAAGAATCATGGGCGTGCCCCGGTTGGCAACCCGAAGCGGCCCGCCAACCGTGGCGGCATCAAGGACAGCCCCGGGCTCCGCTCACGCCTTGCGGGCCACGGTGAAGCGCGCCGCATCCTTGAGCACCTGCGCCCCCTCGCCCCAGGGGGCCAGGGCCGCCTCGCACTCGGCCACCAGCCGGTCGCATTCCGCCCGGGCGCCGTCGAGGCCGAGCCGGTCGACCAGGGTGGCCTTGCCGGCGTCCTTGTCCTTGCCCGTGGCCTTGCCCATGGCCTCCGGGGAGGCCTCGCGGTCGAGGATGTCGTCGGCGACCTGGAAGGCCTGGCCAAGGGCCTTGCCGTAGCGCAGGAGCGCGGCCCGCTGCGCGGCGTCGGCCCCGCCGACCAGGGCTCCGGCCTCCACGGAGAAGGCCAGGATGGCGCCGGTCTTCATCGCCTGCATTTGAAGGGTGTCGTCGATATCCATGCTGGTGGGGCCGAAGCGCCCCTCCGCCGAGAGATCGAGGAGCTGGCCGCCGACCATGCCGCCGAGCCCCGAGGCGCGGGCAAGGCCGAGCACCAGTTCGGCGCGGATCGCCGGATCGGGCTGCCAGCGCGGCTCGGCCGTGACCTCGAAGGCCAGGGTCAGGAGCGCATCGCCGACGAGAATTGCGGTCGCCTCGTCGTAGGCCTTGTGGACGGTGGGCTTACCGCGGCGCAGGTCGTCGTCGTCCATGGCCGGCAGGTCGTCGTGGACGAGGCTATAGCAATGGACGAGCTCGACTCCGGCGCCGGCGGCCAGAGCGGCGGCCTCGGCCCCGCCGAGCATCCGCGCGGTCTCGATCGCCAGGAACGGCCGCAGCCGCTTGCCGCCGCCCAGCACCGCGTGGCCCATGGCCTCCATCAGGCGGGGCGGCCGCGCGATCTCGCCGGCCTGCAGGGTCGGCCCGAGCAGATCGACGAGGAACGTCTCGACGGTGCCGGCGACCTGAGCGAGCCTGTGGGTAAAGTCACCCGTATAAGCGTCCGCCTTGACCGGGGGGTGGGGAGCCTGCGTTGAGGTCATCGGGACTGGCCTGGATCGGGGAAGGGCGGACGCGAAGTGGCGGAGCCGGAGGACAGCGAAGCCGGTTGGCGCGGGCACGACCTGCGAAGGGTGCCCCCGTCGCGGAGAGCGGCTCCAACGCGCCGGTCCGGGTTGCGGCGGGCCGCCACCCTGATCACCCTTGCGCCCGTTGCGGTTCTCATCGTCACGCTCACGTTGGCGCTCGTCTATAGCGTGGTGAACCCGCCCTCAACCCTGATGCTCGGCCGATGGTTGACGCTTCAGGGCGTGCAGCGGGAGGGCGTGCCCCTGGACGCGATCGCGCCGGCCCTGGTCCAGGCGGTGATCGCCTCCGAGGATCAGCGCTTCTGCCTCCACAACGGCGTCGATTGGGGGGCGCTGCGCGAGGTGGTGGATGACGAGGAAGGGCCGAGCCGCGGCGCCTCCACCATCACCATGCAGACGGTCAAGAACGTGTTTCTGTGGCCCGGCCGCTCCTATCTCCGCAAAGGGCTCGAGATCCCGCTCGCGGTGATGGCGGATGCGCTCTGGGGCAAGCGCCGCACCCTGGAGATCTATCTCAACGTCGCCGAATGGGGGGAGGGGATCTTCGGGGCCGAGGCCGCCGCGCGCCACTGGTTCCGCAAGAGCGCCCGCGACCTGACCCGCGGGGAAGCGGCGCTTCTCGCTGCCGTGCTGCCGAATCCGATCCAGCGCAGCGCCGGCAAGCCGTCCCGCGGCGTGCGGGCGATCGCGGCCCGCATCCAGGGCCGAATGGGGCAGGTCGAGGGGCTGATGGGCTGCGTGAGGCGCTGAAGGGCCCCGCTTCGGGTCGGCCCCCCCTTCGGCGGCCACCACCGCGCCCGGGAGGCGATCCCAAGGGGCAAGAGCGATCCGACCTCGCGCGTCACGGCACGGGGCCCGCGCCTCACGCCTGTTCCGCCTCGCACAACTGGATCACGGCCCGCTCATAGGCCTTCGCGTCGAACTTCCGGAGCGAGTTCTCGCTCTGGTAGCGCACACTCCCGAAGATCTTGCGGGTCTGCCAGGGGCGGTCGTGCAGACCGTAGACCCAGGCGACGTTGGTGAACGAGTTCGCGTCGCGCCCGTCGAGGAAGTAGCGATTGTTCAGCCGCAGGGTCCGGGCGAAGCCCTCCTCCGGCGAGGGCGACCATTCGAGGATCTTCTTGCCCCAGTACATGCGCAGCTGATTGTGCATGTAGCCGGTCTCGCGCATCTCGCGCATGGCCACGTTCCAGTAATGGTCATGGGTGCCTCCCTCCGCCAGCACCTTCTCCGTGTAGAGGTGCGGACGCGGGTCGTCGGCGTGCTCGGCGAGCGTCTTGCGCGCCCATTCGGGCACCGCGCGGGCATAGTCGTCGTAGCCCTCGGTCCGGAAGACGTGGTTCATCGCCAGTTCGCGCCGGACGATCAGCTCCTCCAGATAGGCCGAGCGGTCGTCCCGGTCGCCGCTCTTGCTGGCGCGGATCGCCAGGGCGATCTCGACGGGGGAGATCTGCCCGAAATGCAGGTAGGGGCTCATATGCGAGGCGGCCCCCGCCTCCGGCTTGTTGCGGCCGGCGCCGTACCCGCCGAAGCCCTCCGCGAGAAAGCGGTCGAGGCGCTTGCGGGCCTCGGACGTGCCGCCGCGGAAGCGCCGGACCGGGCCGACCGCGGTGTCGAGGGTCAACTCGGCCAGGAGCTTGTCCGGGTCCGACACGTCGAGACCGCCCCTGACCGTCAGCTCCGGCGCCGGATGATCGACCCGGCGGGGTTTCAGCGGCTCGAGATACGCGTCCCAGAGCTTGTGCAGCTTCGGGCGCAGGGTCCGGGCGGCGTATTCGTGCTTCGGCGAGGCAGTCTCAAGGGGTACGACCACGTCGCCCTCGACCTGGACGATCCGGCACCGCGCGTCCTGCACGATGGTGTCGTACCAGCGCCGCTGGATCGCGAGGTATCCGCGGTCGAGGACGAGCAGCGCGGCCTTGGCCGAGAGATCGATCGCCACCTCGGCCGGCGTCGCCCGACGCAGGTGGAAGGCGATGCCGCGTTTCCTGAGACCCGCCGCCGCATCCACCAGCCCTTGGAGCAGGAAGGCGTAGTGACGGGCATTGGCTTCGGGAAATCCGTTGGCGCCGTCGAGCAGCCCGAAGCAGACGAGCACCGGCAGCCCCAGCCGGTTCGCTTCCTCCACGGCCAGTTCCAGCGCTGGATTGAAGTCCGCCCGCATGGATTGCTGCATCAGGTAGAGGACGAAATCCGCCTTCTCCCGCGGAGGCGCCTCGTCGAGGAGCCGGATACGCGCGGATTGGATGGCCATGCTCGCTCGGCTCCGCTTCCCGGTGGGGCTCCGGCTCTCGACACTCCGGCGCCGGCCGTCGCGGCTGCGAATGCGTGGCGGCCGCGAAGGTTGCCGTCCTCCCCGCAGAAGGCGGGTGCCGCTTTGACGCGGGCACGCTGCCGCGTGATGCGGCTCGCCCCTTGAACCCCGTTACGCCCAATCGGGGCTGAGGCGGCGACCCAGCGAGGCTGAGGCATTTCGGATACAGAGCGCGGCCGATGTGCGCTTCGGCACGACCGAACCCGCATCTTGCACCTCAGCGGCCTTGCAAAATTTTGTGACGCGTACAGATTGTGCGTTGCGGGATCGCGGACGGCGTCCTCGGTTCCGCTGCCCTCCTTGGGCGTTTCCTCCCTAGACTTCGGGCCGCTCGCAAGGGCGGCTTTTTTTTGCCCTGCGCCCCGCCGGGCCCACTGTCGATGGGCGATCAGCCGCGGGCGCGCGCGCGGATCATGAAGTTGTCGAAGGTGTATTCGGCCACCTGGAACCAGAGGTATTCCTCGTTCCGGAACGTCCGCAGGGCGTCGTAGATGCGTTTGAAGTCCGGGTTCTTGGCCGACAGGTCGGCATAGACTTCGTTCGCCGCCTTCCAGGCCGCTTCCATCACGTCCTGCGGGAAGGGGCGCAGCTGCGCCCCGCCTGAAACGAGGCGGCGCAGCGCCTGCGGATTGCGCGCGTCGTAGCGGGCCTGGACCTCCGCGTTCACCTGCGCCGCCGCGGCCCTCACAATCGCCTGGTAGCCCTTCGGCAGCCCCTTCCAGGCCTCGGCGCCGATCCAGAAATGCAGCATGCCGCCGCCCTCCCAGAAGCCCGGGTAGTGGTAGATCGGCGCGACCTTCTGGAGCCCGAGCCGCTCGTCGTCATGCGGGCCGATCCACTCGGCCGCATCGAGGGCCCGGCTCTCCAGCGCCGCGTAGATCTCAGGGCCGGGCGTCGGCTGGACCGCGGCGCCGAGCTTGGCCAGCACCGTGGCGCCGAGCCCGGTGACCCGCAGCTTCAGCCCCTGGAAGTCGCCCGTCGCCTTGATCTCCTTACGGAACCAACCGCCCATCTGCGCGCCGGTATTGCCGCCGGGCAGGGCGGTCAGGCCCTGCTTGGCGAAGATCTCGGCGAAGAGCTCCGCCGCTCCGCCCTGAAGCCACCACGCATTCTGGCCCCGGGCGTTGAGGCCGAACGGCAGGGCGGTGGCGAGGGCGAAGGCCGGATTTTTCGCCATACCGAGGGTCGCGGGGGCGTGGCCCATCTCGATCTTGCCGCCCGACACCGCCTCGAGAAGGCCGTCGGCCGGCACGGCCTCGCCCGCAGCAGAGACCTGGATCTGGAAGCGCCCGTCGGTCGCCTCGGCGATGGTCCGGGCGAAGGTCTCGGCGGCGCCGAAGAGGATGTCGAGATTGCGCGCGAAGCCCGAGGCGAGGCGCCAGCGCACCTCCGGCCCACCGTGCTGGGCGCGGGCGGGGGTGGCCATCCCGGCGGCGCCGAGGCCGGCCGCGAGCAAGGCGCGCCGGGGCAGGGTCTGCTGGGGCATCGTGGGGTTCGGCTCGGCTCCCGGCGGCGACGTCCGCCGCCCGCGTGCCATACACGCGAAGCGCCAGCTCTGGAAATCGTCGCGTCACCGCCGCTCCCGTGCTAGGGCGCCCCCGTGCGTACCGAGAATCTCAGCCTCCACACCGTTTGCGGCCTCGACGAACTCGTCGAGCACGAGGCGCGCGGCGTCAGCCACGTCCTGTCGATCCTCGACCCCGACCGGCCCGACCCGACCGCCTTCACGACCTACGGCGCCCATCACCGGGTGACCCTGCGCTTCCACGACGCCATCGCGCCCGCCCCCGGACTCGTTCTGCCCGAGCGGGAGGATGTGGAGACGATCCTGGCGTTCGGCCGCGCGGCGGCGTCGGCGGGTGGGTCGGTCCACATCCTCGTGCACTGCCATGTCGGCATCTCGCGCTCGACGGCGGCGATGGCGAGCCTGTTCGCGCAGGCCGAGCCGCAGACCTCCGCCGAGGCCCTGATCGCCCGCCTCCACGCTCAGCGGGAAAAGGCCTGGCCCAACGCTCGCATGATCGCCTTCGCCGACGACATCCTGGGCCGGCAGGGCCGCCTGAACGAGGCGGTGCGCCAGCTCCACGCCCTCCAGCTGCGCAAGCGCCCCGATCTCGAGCCGCTGATGCGCGACCTCGGCCGCGGGGCGGAGATCGACGCCGCTTTGCGGGGATAGGGCACCGGTCCGAGCGCCGGCGTCGACGGTCACGATGACAACGCTGGCCTGAGCGAGCGGGCCTTGTGCGGCGCTCCTCGGCGACGCCGGGCGGGGGCCTCATACCAGATCCGGTTGATCCCTTCGGGATGGCGGATTTGGGCTTCGCTCAAACGCCGTGCGGGCTTGCCTGATCCGGGCTCCGCTTTGATCAAGCGGAGCCCGGATCAGTTGCTGCGGGCCGGCGTGAAATTCCCGTCGCGCCAGATGTAGAGCACGTAGCCTTGGGCGGTGATGTCGCCCTTGGCGTCGAAGCCGACGGTGCCGAGCACCGTGTCGAAGCGCTCTCCGTGCAGCGCCTTGGCGATGGCCGCGGCCTCGGTGCTCCGGGTGAAGCGGCCGGCCTCGACCAGGGCCTGGAGCGCGGCGTAGCCGTAGATCATCGAGCCGTCGGCCTCGATTCCCTGGGCCTTGAAGGCCGCCACCACGGCTTGCGCCTCCGGCTTGCGGCTGGGGTCGAGGTAGAAGGTCATCAGGACGCCGTTGCTGGCCCCGCCCGCGATCCGGGCGAAGTCCGGCGTGGCGATGGCCGAGGTGCCGAACCATTGCGGGCGAAAGCCCCGCTCGGCGGCGATGCGCACGAGCCGGCCCATCTCCCCGGCGTCGCCGCCGTAATAGACCACCTCGATGCCCGCCGCCTTGAGCCGGTCGGCAAGCGCCGCGTCGTCGGCGTCGCTCGCCTGGAAGGCGGTGGAGACCGCCTCGTTCACGCCGATGCGGTTGAGGTTGTCCTTGGTGGCCGCCGCGAGCTGGCGCGAAGCGGGGGAGAGGTCGTTGAGGATCGCGATCTTCCGGTCGCGGAAGCGCTCGGCCAGGATCGCGGCGGAGAGCTTGGCCTGGTCGTCGTCCCGGCCGCAGACCCGGAAGATCGTCGGCAGGCCGCGGTCGGTCAGCTTGGCGGCGACCGAGGCCGCCGTGATCATCACGATGCCGTGGGCCGCATAGACGTCGGAGGCGGCGAGCGATGCGTTCGAGCAGACATGGCCGACGACGAGACGCACATTGGCGTTGACGTAGTGGTTGGCGACGCCGACCGCCTGATTCGAGTCACAGGAATCGTCCTGCACGTCGAGCACGATGGTCTGGCCGTCGATGCCGCCCTTCGCGTTGGCGTCGCGCGCCGCCGCCTGCACCCCGCGCAGCACCTGCTCGCCGACGGCGACATAGGGGCCGGTGCGCGGCACCGCGACGCCCACCGTGACCTGCGCGGCGGCGGGAGAGAGGGGGGGCACGGCGAAGCCGGCCAACAGGGCACCGAGGGCGAGAAGGCGTCGGACCGTCATGTCGCCTCTTTCCCAGCCGGACGCGCCTTTGCCAAGGTCTACCGGCCCGGATCCTCGTCTCGGGGCAGGACGATCGTCCTGCAATCCCGCCTGAGCGCCCAGTGTTCCGGGCCGCCGAGCGTGCCGCATGGAACGATGCGGACGGGGCATTTGGCAAGCCGATCGGCCTGAAAACCGGGCCCCGTTCCGGCTCTCCCCCAGGGTATTCGAGAGGGGATTCGCAAGGGGATTCGCAAGGGGCTTCACAAGGGCCCACTCGGAGGAGTGGGCCGGACCCGGGTCCTACTGGGTGATGCGGTAGATGGAGGCGGCGGATCCCACGGGGGCCGCGATGGTCGAGACGACGCTGAGCACCTTGGCCACCTCGGCGAAGGGCGCGCTCGAGGCGTAGAGCAGGTCGCGATTGCGCATCCGGAACGTCTGGGTCAGGAACAGGCTCTGCGGATCGCGCATGTTGACCCGGTAGACCACCGGCACCATCGGCGCGCTCAGCAGCGGCGAGGT
>NZ_CAKLBV010000004.1 GCF_920984675.1 Methylobacterium sp. Leaf118 | reverse complement strand
GCTGGCCGGGGGGCGGGCCGTCGAGCAGGGCCCGACCCGAACCGTCCTCTTCTCACCCCGAACGCCCGAAGCGCGGGCCTACCTCACCGGAGAACTGCCTTGGACATCCTTCGCCGCGGCATCCTGACCCTCGGACTGCTCGCTGCCCTGACGGCGGCGGTCCCGGTCCAGGCCGAGCCGTCCTCGATCGTCGTCGCCTCGACCACCTCGACCGAGCAATCGGGCCTGTTCAAGCACATCCTGCCGTTGTTCAAGGACAAGACCGGCATTGCCGTGAAGGTCGTGGCCCTGGGCACGGGCCAGGCCCTCGACGCCGCGCGCCGGGGCGATGCCGACGTGGTGCTCGTCCACGATCGCCCGGCGGAGGAGAAATTCGTCGCCGAGGGCTTCGCCAAGGCCCGCCAGGACGTGATGTACAACGACTTTGTCGTGATCGGCCCCGCCGCCGACCCGGCCGGCATCAAGGGCGCGACCCTGTCGGACGCCTTCCGCAAGCTCGCGGCCGCCAAGGCGCCCTTCGTGTCGCGGGGCGACCGCTCCGGTACCCACAGCGCCGAATTGCGCGCCTGGAAGGAGGCGGGGGTCGATCTCGCAGCGGCGCGGGGCGCGTGGTACCGCGATGTCGGCCAGGGCATGGGCCCGGCGCTCAACACGGCCTCGGCGTTGGGCGCCTACCTCCTCGCCGACCGCGGCACCTGGCTCTCGTTCAAGAACCGCGGCGACCTGACGATCCTGGTCCAGGGCGACACGCGCCTGTTCAATCCCTACGGCGTGATGCTGGTGAACCCGGAGAAGCACCCGACCGTGAAGGTGAAGGAGGGGCAGGCCTTCATCGACTGGCTGGTCTCGCCCGAGGGGCAGGCGGCGATCGCGAGCTACACGATCGACGGCGAGGCGCTGTTCTTCCCGAGCGCGGGCAAGACCGCGGACAAGAGCGTGGGCAAGGGCGGACAGTAAGGCCCCGGAACCCGGCCGGCCGGGTTATCCGAGCATCGACGGGGCCGCGTCCATCCGGATCGCGGCCCGGGCCTGCGCCGAGTCCACGTCCATCTGCGCGATCAGGGCCTCGGCGCTCGCGAATTTCTCCTCGCCGCGCAGGTAGGCCAGGAGTTCGACCGCGACCTCCTGGCCGTAGAGGTCACCGGAGAAATCGAACAGGTGGACCTCGAGGAGCGGCGCGCCGTCGTCGAAGGTTGGCCGGCGCCCGTAGCTCGCCACGCCCGCGAGCAGGCGACCATCCGCCAAGCGGACCCGCACGGCGTAGATGCCGTGCGCGAGTCCGCAGGATTCGAGGGCGAGATTGGCCGTCGGATAGCCGAGCGTCCGCCCGCGCTTGTCGCCGTGGCGCACGGTGGCCAGCACGAACCAGCGATAGCCCAGCAGCGCGTTGGCCCAGGCCACGTCGCCCGCCGCGAGCGCGGCCCGGATCGCGCTCGACGAGATCGGCGCGTCGCCCGGCCCGGCCGCGACCGCGGGCACGATCCGGCAGGCGATGCCCGCCCCGGCGCAGAGCTCGGCCAGGATCGCGGGGGTGCCGGACCGCCCGCTGCCGAAATGGAAGTCGTGTCCGATCACCACGCCGGACAATCCGAGATCGTCGCGCAGGAGCCCTTCCACGAAGCCCCGTGGGCTCGTGGCGGCGAGCCCCCGGTCGAACCGGCGCACGAACAATCCGTCGAGGCCGAGACGGGCGAACACGATCTCCTTGGCCCGCGGGCCGGTGAGGCGGAACATCGGCTGATCGGGGGCGAAGAAGGCGCGCGGATGCGGCTCGAACGTCAGCACCGCCGACGGGCGCGATCCGGCCTCGCGCCGCACCGTCTCGATCAGGGCGCGGTGACCCCGATGCACGCCGTCGAAATTGCCGAGCGCGGCCACCGCCCCGTGCAGAGCGGGCGGGACGGGATCGTCCTCACGGCAGACCGCGAAGGCACGGCCCACGGGGTTCGCACCGGTCTCCGTCCCGAGGGACGGGGCGTTCGGATCGCCTGACGGCATCGGCTCCTGCGAAGGCGTGGCTGCGGTCCGGCCGGGAGCGGCGGGACGGGGCCCGTTCCGATCGGCCCGGGCCGGTCTCCGGGCGCTCCCGAATTGGCGAAATCCGCCTGTCGGGTCAAGCGAGGCGGCGGGCCGAGGCGCCGCGATCGCCCGCCGCGCGACGGGCCTCGCGTTCCGAATGCGAGGCCCCTCTCGAAAGCGCCTCGCGCGCCGCCTTCGCGCCCGGTCCCGCGGGGCGCCGCAGGTCCCCTCCCCCGGGATTCGAGACTGTGCCGCCGCCGTCCGCGCGCCGGGGTCGGCGGTTAACCGCTTCGCAATTCGCGCGTGTCTAATGTCTCGAAGACGGGAGACCCCCTCGCCTCGCCTCTGGGACGCGACGCCGTTCGCGCGGGCGGGCCGCCGGAACCGACACAGGGACAACGGAGCACGATTCAATGGCCCTCGACCTCAGCATGCCGATCCTGGTGGTCGACGACTACCAGACCATGGTGCGCATCATCCGCAACCTTCTGAAGCAGCTCGGCTTCGAGGATGTGGACGAGGCGTCCGACGGCACCGCCGCCCTCGCCCGCCTGAAGGGCCGCAAGTACGGCCTCGTCATCTCCGACTGGAACATGGAGCCGATGACGGGCTACGAGCTTCTGCGCCATGTCCGCGCCGACGAGGGCCTGCGCACGACGCCGTTCATCATGGTCACGGCCGAGTCGAAGACCGAGAACGTCATCGCCGCCAAGAAGGCCGGCGTGAACAACTACATCGTCAAGCCGTTCAACGCCGCGACGCTCAAGACCAAGATCGAAGCGGTCTGCGGCGCCTGACCACGCCGCTGGTGCCCACCTGCGGCCGTCGCGTCCCGCGCCGGTCGCGGGACGGTGCCGAGGACGCGTCCTCCGGGAGCACGCTCGAGAGTTTACCCATGGGACCGATGGCAGCATTCGCGCGCGACGCCCGGTCGCAGCCCTCCACCCCGTCGGCGATGGTGCGAGAACTCCTCGACATCGCCGACTACATCGCCAACTTGCGGGATGCCATTGCGCTCCTGCGGGCCAACGAACTGACGCGCGACCGCCTGCCGATGGTCCATGAGGAGCTCGGCGAGGTGGTGGCCGCCACGGCGGGCGCCACCAACTCGATCATGGGCAATGCCGAGGCCATCCTCGCCTTGCCCGAGTCGCCCGGATACCGCGCCGCGGTCGAGGCGAAGATCTACGACATCTTCGAGGCCTGCGCCTTCCAGGACATCACCGGCCAGCGCATCGCCAAGGTCGCTGAGGCGATGAGCCAGCTCGAAGGTCGCCTCTCCCGCTTCAGCTCCGCGGTGAAGGCCCGGGACGCCGCCGGCGTCGATGAGGCCGAGAGCACCCGCCGCAGCCGCAACGAGGCGCTCCTGCTCAACGGCCCGCAGGTGGGTGGCCCCGCCACGGCGCAGGATGCCATCGACGCTTTGTTCGACTGACCGAGGCGAACCGCCCCGTCCGGTGCGGGCCCGGCTCGCGGACGTTCGCCGCCCCTCGAGGAACGCGCCGGCTGCGGCGGCGGAAAACCCCTCCGCGTGGAACGAGGCGCCCGGGCGGGTTACGGCCAAGCTGCCTTGATCGCGTCACCGCTTGTGCGAAAAACTGTCTAGGTCGTCCCGGACAACGGGCGTGGATTCGAACCAACGGATCCTGAGGGGCTGACCATGGCGAGCATCGACAAGCGGCCGGACCGTGCGACCGGCGACGTCCTCGACCGCGCCCGCGCGCAGGGGCGCCTCGAACATTCCATCGCGACCACCCTGCTCGTGATCGCCGCCGCCCGTGCCGAGCGGCAGGCTCCGCCGGTCCACGCTGCGCGCCAGCGGCTGGCCGAGATCTACGGCGCGACCCGCCTGCGCCGCCGCCTGGAGCGCGAGGCCCCGCCGGCCTGACGCGGGCTCCCTGTGATTCGCTCCTCCGGCCGGTTCCCTGGCCCGGTCGCGGCGCGGCGTCCACCGCGTCGGGCGTCGACGCGAGCGCCGACGCGCTTTCCAGCCTGATCCATCCGGACGATCGAAACGCCCCGAGGCCGGCCATGGCCTCGGAGGCTCAGCCCGCTCGGCGCAGGAAGTCGCGGAAGGGGCGGCGCTGGGGGGGCGGGGTCGGCGGCGGGTCTGGAGGCGGAGGCGGCGCCGCGGCCTGATTTTCCGTGAGGATCTCCGTGCGCACCGCCCGCGGCGCGGCGAAGACCGTGCCCTGCGCCAGCGGGACGTCGAGGTCGATCAGGTCCGGCACCTCGGTCTCGCTCTCGACGCCGGTCGCCACGAGGCGGATGCCGGCGCGGGCGAGCGACACCACCAGATCCTCGAAGGCGATTTCGGGCCTGGCCTCCGGCGGCAGCGGGCGCAGCAGCAGGCCCGCATGAACCTTGACGTGGCCGATCCCGCGTTCGGCGAGCGCGACGGCGTCGAAGCGCAGGTCGATCGGCCGGTCCATCACGAAGCCGATCCGGCCCCTGAGACCGGCGAGAAGGGCCGCCTGCTCGGCGTCGAGATTGCGCCAACTCGCCTGCGGCAGGGCGAGCAGGACCCGGCCGGCGAGATCCGGCCCGTCCGTGACCATCCGCCCGAGGGAGCGCAGGAAGCCCGGCTCGAACAGCGAATGCGGCGTCAGGCCATAGGCGACGGATGCCGGGCTGCCGCGGCCCTGGAGATGCCGGGCGATGGTGGCGACCCGCTGGAGCATCCGCCGGTCGAGCGCCGTGGTGCGGCCGTGCCGCTCCAGCACCGACAGGAAGGCGTCGGGCGTCAGGATGTCGGCCCCGACCCGCAGCCGCGCCAGGGCCTCGTAGGAGACGACCTTGCGCTGGGGCAGTGTCACCACCGGCTGTAGAAACACCTCGAGGCCGTCGCCGTCGAAGGCCTCGACCAGGGCCGCCTCCGCCGCCGGATCGCGGGGGGGCAATTCCGGTCGCGGCCCGGACGGCAGGCCGGTGCGCGGGATGAGGCGGGCCGGGGGCGGCGACAGCTCCGGCGCGGGCCCGCGGGTCGCCCGCAGGGCCGGCTCCGGGGACGGGATGATCGAGGCCTGCGGGACGACCAGGGGGGGGGCCGGACGGGCCTCTTCCTTCAGCCGGGCGATGTCGCCGTCCTGGTTGGCCACCACCGCGGCGAGCTCGCGCACGATGCCGCTGAGCAGTCCGATCTCCGCCGTGACCTCCTCGATGCCGGCGGCGAGCCTCGCCTCCAGCGCCCCGGCGGCCTCGCCCGGCGCGGCGGCCTGGGCAGGCGACGAGGCAGGGGACGAGGCGGGGGACGGCACCGCCTGGTTGCGGCTCTGGACGAGGGCGGAGGCGACCGCTTCCAGCTTCACCAGACGCTGCGACAGGACGCCGATCTCCCGCGAGACGACCTCCTGCGCGGCGTCGAGGGCCACGAGGCGGCGGCGCAGGAACAGTCCGGCGACGATCGCAAGGCCGGACACCCCGGAGGCGGCCCAGAGGGGGGCGACATAGGCGAGAGGGACGAGGATCAGGGCGCCGATCACGCCGAGAATCCAGGGAGTGCGGCGCGGGCTGATCGTCGAGGCTTTCGGTGTCTTCACCGTGGATCGGCGCGCTTCTTCTCGGGCGGCGACGCGCCGCGATGTCTTCGGAACGGATCGGGTCACGCCCCGAGGCCGGGCGGCGGCGGGCGTCGGCTTCGCCCCGGGCCCGTCGTGCCGCCAATGTCGCCGAGCCCGTACCACGCCGCAAGCCGGCCGGCCGGCTTCTCCCGGGCGAATGCGGCCTCCTTCCCCGGTCTTGCGCGTTCGACTTGTCATCGGCGGCGCCGGTGACGACATGGTGCGGGTCCGGGTGCGCCGTGGAACGGCCGCGCCCTGCCCTGCCGGGAGGTCTTCATGGATGCCAGCCGCCCGAACCCGATCGACCTCATGATGCGCGTCGACGGCATGACCTGCGAGGGCTGCGCGGAGGCTGTGCGCCGCACGATCCGGCGGCTCGACCCGGAGGCGCAGGTTTCGGTGGACGTGGCCCGGGGGCGCGTCACCGCGACGACATGCGCCCAGAGCCTCGACGTGGCCCAGGCACTGACGAAGGCGGGCTACGCCGCCTCGGCGATGACGGGCTGAGGGCGCCGTGGTTGGGCAGGAGGCCTTTCGGAACGACCTCGACGCGTGGTGGATGCCGTTCACCGCCAACCGAGCGTTCCAGCGCGCGCCGCGCCTGCTCGCAGGGGCCGAGGGGCTGCATTACCGCGACAAGACCGGCCGGGAGATTCTCGACGGCATCGCCGGCCTGTGGTGCTGCAATGCCGGGCACGCCCGCGCCCCGATCGTCGCGGCGATCCGCGCGCAGGCGGGCCAGCTCGATTACGCGCCGCCGTTCCAGTTCGGCCATCCGGGGGCCTTCACCCTCGCGGCGCGGCTCGCCGCCCTCGCCCCGGCCGGCCTCGATCACGTCTTCCTCTGCAACTCGGGCTCCGAGGCGGTCGATACGGCCCTGAAGATCGCCCTCGCCTATCGTCACGCCCGTGGCGAGAGCGGGCGGACCCGCTTCATCGGCCGGGCGCGGGGCTATCACGGGGTCGGCTTCGGCGGCATCGCCGTGGGCGGTTTGCCGAACAACCGCCGCGTCTTCGGTGCCGGGCTGGCCGGCATCGACCATCTGCCCCACACCTATGACCGGGAGCGCCAGGCCTTCACCCGCGGCGAGCCCGAATGGGGCGCCGACCGCGCCGACGCGCTCGAGGGGATCGTGGCGCTCCACGATGCCGAGACCATCGCCGCCGTCATCGTCGAGCCGATGGCGGGCTCGACCGGCGTGCTGCCGCCACCGCAGGGCTATCTCCGGCGGCTTCGCGACATCTGCACCCGCCACGGTATCCTCCTCATCTTCGACGAGGTCATCACCGGCTTCGGACGTCTCGGCCACGCCTTCGCCGCCGAGCGCTACGGCGTCACGCCGGACATGATCTGCTTCGCCAAGGGCGTCACCTCGGGCGCCGTGCCGATGGGCGGGGTGATCGTCGCCGATCCGATCCACGCCGCGTTGATGCGGGGCCCGGAGCGGGCGATCGAGCTGTTCCACGGCTATACCTATTCGGGTCACCCGCTCGCCTGCGCGGCGGCGCTCGCCGCCCTCGACCTGTACCGGGACGAGGGCTTGTTCGAGCGGGCGCGGGCCCTGGAGCCCGCCTTCGCCGACGCCGTGATGACGCTGCGCGGTGCGCCGAACGTCCTCGACATCCGCACCGTCGGTCTCGCCGCCGGCATCGACCTCGCGCCCCGGGCGGACGCGCCGGGGGCCCGGGGCTTCGCCGTGATGGAGCACGCCTTCCACGATCACGATCTGGTGGTGCGGGTTTCCGGCGACACGCTGGCCTTGTCGCCGCCGCTCATCGTCGGCGAGACGGAGATCGGCGAGATCATCGAGCGTCTCGGCGCCGCGATCCGGGCCGCAGCCTGATCGTTATCCCTCACGGAAACGGCATCCCCTGAAGAAACTTCTCGGGGTTTCTCAAAAAAATCCGAGACGCATTTTCTCCCGCCTTCGCCCAAACTGCCGCGATCGGGTTATCGTGGCCGGAAGGTCCGTCCTTTCGGGCCGTGCGTCGGTGCGTTCGCGCCCGCGCCACAAGAAACGACGGTGAGAGAAATGCCCTCAGACATCGAGATCGCCCGCGCGGCGACCCTGAAGCCCATCGCCGAGGTCGCCACCAAGATCGGCATCCCCGACGAGGCCCTGCACAATTACGGCAAGCACATCGCCAAGATCGACCACGACTTCATCAAGTCGCTCGACGGCCGGCCCGAGGGCAAACTCGTGCTGGTCACCGCGATCTCGCCGACGCCCGCGGGCGAGGGCAAGACCACGACCACGGTGGGCCTGTCCGACGGCCTCAACCGCATCGGAAAGGCCACCGTCGCCTGCCTGCGCGAGCCCTCGCTCGGCCCCTGCTTCGGCATGAAGGGCGGCGCGGCCGGCGGCGGCAAGGCGCAGGTCGTGCCGATGGAGCAGATCAATCTGCACTTCACCGGCGATTTCCACGCCATCACCTCGGCGCACTCCCTCGCGGCGGCGCTCATCGACAACCACATCTACTGGGCGAACGAGCTCAACATCGACGTGCGCCGCATCCACTGGCGCCGGGTCGTCGACATGAACGACCGGGCCCTGCGCGCGATCAACCAGTCGCTTGGCGGCGTCGCCAACGGCTTCCCGCGCGAGGACGGCTTCGACATCACCGTCGCCTCCGAGGTCATGGCGGTGTTCTGCCTCGCCCGTGACCTCGCCGATCTCGAGGAGCGCCTCGGCCGCATCGTCATCGCCGAGACCCGCGACCGCAAGCCGGTGACGCTGGCCCAGGTGAAGGCCACTGGCGCCATGACGGTGCTGCTCAAGGACGCCCTTCAGCCCAACCTCGTCCAGACCCTGGAAGGCAACCCGGCGCTGATCCATGGCGGCCCCTTCGCCAACATCGCCCATGGCTGCAACTCGGTGATCGCCACCCAGACCGGCCTGCGGCTCGCCGACTACGTCGTGACGGAAGCGGGCTTCGGCGCCGATCTCGGCGCGGAGAAGTTCCTCGACATCAAGTGCCGCCAGACCGGCCTGAAGCCCTCCGCGGTCGTCATCGTCGCGACCATCCGGGCGCTCAAGATGCATGGCGGCGTCAACAAGAAGGATCTCGCCAGCGAGAACCTCGAGGCTCTCGAGAAGGGCTTCGCCAACCTGGAGCGCCACGTGACGAACGTGCGGAGCTTCGGCCTGCCGGTGGTCGTGGGCGTGAACCACTTCTTCCAGGACACCGACGCGGAGCACACCCGGCTGAAGGAGCTGTGCCGCGACCGGCTCCAGGTCGAGGCCATCACCTGCAAGCATTGGGCGGAGGGCGGCGCGGGCGCCGAACAGCTCGCCCAGGCCGTGGTCAAACTGGCCGAGGGCGAGCAGAAGCCGCTCACCTTCGCCTACGAGACCGACACCAAGCTCACCGACAAGATCAAGGCCATCGCGACCAAGCTCTACGGTGCGTCCGACATCCAGATCGAATCGAAGGCCGCCGCCAAACTGTCCGGCTTCGAGAAGGATGGCTACGGCCACCTGCCGATCTGCATGGCCAAGACGCAGTACTCGTTCTCGACCGACCCGACCCTGATGGGCGCGCCCTCGGGCCATCTCGTCTCGGTGCGCGACGTGCGCCTCTCGGCGGGCGCGGGCTTCGTCGTGGTGATCTGCGGAGAGATCATGACGATGCCGGGTCTGCCCAAGGTCCCGGCGGCCGATACGATTCGCCTCGACGCCAACGGGCAGATCGACGGCCTGTTCTAGGACGTCGATTCCGAAGGGTGGTCGCCGGCTGTCGCGACGGCAGCCGGCACGAAGAGCGAGGGCGTCGTCCTGGGGCTGTGACCCAGGACGACGCCCTCAAAACGTTTTTACGGGTGCCTGTTCGACGGGTCCGCAAAGCCACCCTGGCGGGGCCGGGTTCGCCATCGGGCTGAGCGGCCGGGTTCGGCCGTTCCTGGGTGCGGCTTTTCTGAAATCGACGCGGGCGATGCGCCGGCGATCGGCCGAGCGCCACGAGCCGCCCGTCACGCCGATGCGCGCGGGGGCGGGATCCCGGTCGACAACCCCGTTCTCTCGCCCGTTCTCTCGTGGTGCGATCCGCGGCGCTTTCAAGACTCCTGCTCCCTGAGCCCGATCCGGAACCGCCCGGCCGAGCCTGAAGGGTGCCGTTCTCAGAGCATGCTGGGAAGGATGCGGTCCGGCGGGCGGTGGCCGTCCATGAAGGTCTTGATGTTGATGATGACCTTCTCGCCCATGTCGGTGCGGCTCTCGTGGGTCGCCGAACCCATATGCGGCAGCAGGACGACTTTGCCGGTGCGGGCGAGCCGCACGAGCCGCGGGCTCACGGCGGGCTCCTGCTCGAACACGTCGAGGCCGGCCGCCGAGATCTCTCCCGCCTCGATCAGCCGCGCCAGGGCATTCTCGTCGATCACCTCGCCGCGGGCGGTGTTCACCACGATGGCCTCGGGCTTGAGCAGTTTGAGGCGGCGGGCCGAGAGCAGGTGATAGGTCGCGGGCGTGTGCGGGCAATTCACCGAGACGATGTCGACGCGCGCCAGCATCTGGTCGAGGGATTCCCAGTAGGTGGCGTCGAGCGATTCCTCGATGCTCGTCGGGACCCGGCGGCGATTGTGGTAGTGGATCGACAGGCCGAAGGCCCGCGCCCGCCGGGCGAGCGCCTGGCCGATGCGGCCCATGCCGACGATGCCGAGCCGCTTGCCGGTGATGCGCCGTCCGAGCATCCAGGTCGGCGACCAGCCCGTGGTCCAGTCGTCGTCGGGAATGATCCGGGCGCCCTCGGCGATGCGGCGCGCCACGGTCAGGATCAGCGCCATGGTCATGTCGGCGGTGTCCTCGGTGAGGACGCCCGGGGTGTTGGTGACCGTGATGCCGCGCTCCAAGGCGGCGGCGACGTCGATGTGATCGACGCCGTTGCCGAAATTGGCGATCAGCCGCAGGTTGGGGCCCGCCTGCGCGAGAAGGCCCGGACCGATCTCGTCGGTCACGGTCGGGACCAGCACGTCGGCCTCGCGGATCGCCGTCGCGAGCGCCTCGGGCGAGAGGGGCGCATCGTCGTGGTTGAGACGGGTGTCGAACAATTCGCGCATGCGCGTCTCGACCGCGTCCGGCAGACGCCGCGAGACGACCACGAGCGGCTTGCGCTTCAACGACGACATGTATCCTCCCCGCGACGCCGTCCGTCCCCGGTCGGGAGCCTGGCTTACGCTCCCTTAACCACGCTGCGGCCAGATGGGGCCGGAAAGCGGACCGGCCGGCCTCCGGTCGCACCGCAGGACGTCCGGCCTCTCTACCAGAGAGGTCGGGGAACACAATGCGGACCGGTCTGCGGTGTGCGGATCGGCCCTCCGAAGGAACCACGGATTGAAAGACGACGGACCATGCGCCCGCCCGCCCTTCCCTTGGTGAACCCCGCCCGCCTCGCTCTCCTCGCGGCCGTGCTCGCCCTGCTCACCCCGCTGACCTCGCGGGCGGCGCCCGCCCCCGTTCCGGAGCTGAACCGGGGGCCGGTGACCAAGCTGCCCCTGCCCCGTTACGCCAGCCTCAAGACCGATCGCGTCAACCTGCGCGAGGGCCCGTCCAAGGACCATCGCACCCTGTGGGTGTTCCAGAGGGCCGGCCTGCCGATCGAGATCGTCGCCGAGTTCGAGACGTGGCGCCGCATCCGCGATTCGGAGGGCACGGAGGGCTGGGTTCTGCACTCGCTGCTGTCGGGCCGGCGCACCGCCCTCGTCATCCCGCCTTCGGGCGAGAAGGCGGACGCGGCCAAGTCGATCGTGCCGCTGAAGGCGCGGGCCGACGATGCGTCGGGCGAGGAGGCGCGGCTGCAACCCGGCGTGATCGGCAGCGTGAAGAGCTGCACCGGACAATGGTGCCGCCTCGTCGTGGCCCTGCCGGAGAAGCGGGGGGATGTCGACGGCTACATCCGCCAGGACCGCCTCTGGGGGGTCTACCCCGACGAGACCCTCGACTGACACGAAAAAGGGCCCGGAAACGGGCCCTTTTGCCGTCCGATCCCGTGCGCCGAATCAGGCGCGGCCGGACGTGGCGCGGCGGCGCAGGCGCACGATGACCTCGACGCCGGCGATCTCCATGCCATCGGGGGCCTCGGGCAGCGAGTCGACCGAGATGCCGCATTCCGGCATGTCGATGACGGCGCCTTCCTCCTCGAGGAAGAAGTGGTGGTGCTCGCTCGGGTTGGTATCGAAATAGGCCTTCGATCCGTCCAGCGCGAGCTGGCGCAGGAGGCCGGCCTCGGTGAACTGATGCAGGGTGTTGTAGACGGTCGCGAGCGAGACCGGCACCTTGGCCCGCATCGCCTCGTCGTAGAGCATTTCCGCGGTCAGGTGACGGTCGCCGCGCCCGAACAGCAGCCAGCCGAGAGACAGGCGCTGACGCGTCGGGCGCAGCCCGGCCCGGCGCAGACGATCGCGCAGGTCGGACAGCGGGCAGCCGCGCCGCGGGCCGGCCGGATCGGCCGACGAGGGGGCCCGCGCGTTCAACACGGCCTGGAGAGGCGTCAGATCGGACATTGCTGGGACTGATTCCCACAAACGGAACAGAACACGAGAGGAAAAGTATACGGAGGATACCTCGCTGCGGCAACCCGAGCAGGGCCGTCCGTCTGTGGTCGCAAGGGGGGGCTGCGTGCGGGAGGGTCCTCCGGCCTGCCTCCGGGCGGGAGCGGCGGCTTTGAGCGGGCGCGAAGGCTGTGCTAACGAGGCGCCGTTCCCGTCATTTCCCGTCCGGCGACCGTTCGGACACCGTCCGTCAACGAGGACTCGCACCCTCTCCATGGCCTCTCAAGAGCAGCAACCCGACGATGCGGCACCGCAGCGGGCTTCGAGCTACGCCTATGACGAGCTCCTGGCCTGCGGACGGGGCGAGCTGTTCGGGGCGGGCAATGCCCAGCTTCCCCTCCCGCCGATGCTGATGTTCGACCGCATCACCTCGATCGGCACCGAGGGCGGCGCCCACGGCAAGGGCCACGTGCGCGCCGAGTTCGACATCCGCCCGGACCTCTGGTTCTTCCCCTGCCACTTCAAGGGCGATCCCGTCATGCCCGGCTGCCTGGGCCTCGATGCCCTGTGGCAGCTCGTGGGCTTCCATCTGGGCTGGCTCGGTGCCCTGGGGCGCGGCCGGGCGCTCGGCGTCGGCGAGGTGAAGTTCTCGGATCAGGTCCTGCCGAGCGTCAAACAGGTCGTCTACGGGATCGACATCAAGCGCGTCCGCACGGGCAAGCTCGTTCTCGGCATCGCCGACGGCTGGTTGGAGGCGGACGGACGGCGCATCTATGAGGCGAACGACCTGCGCGTGGCCCTGTTCCGGTCCTGACCTCGGCGAAGCGCGGCCGCGCGCGGCAGCCCGACGCGGCGCGCGGGGGGGCTGACGACGCCCCGGCCCTGCCCGGCAGGCGGTGCTCATGGGGGTGCTTCTGCATCATTCCGCAGCACACGGCGGCTCCGAGCGATGCAGGCAGTTGAGATTGGGCGCGCATCATCCTAACTGACGCCCTGAGGAAACGCCGCGTTGACCGCGGCGCAAGAAGCCCGAGCCACCATGCGGCGTGTCGTCATCACCGGGATGGGCATCGTCTCGTCCATCGGCAACAATACCCAGGAGGTTCTCGCCTCCTTGCGCGAGGCCCGTTCGGGCATCGCCTATGCCGAGGCGCAGGCCGCCCACGGCTTCCGCAGCCAGGTCGCGGGGGCACCATCCCTCGTGGCCGAGGAGGCGGTGGACCGACGGGCCATGCGCTTCCACGGCGGTGGCACCGCCTGGAACCATGTCGCCATGGAGCAGGCGATCCGCGATGCGGGCCTGGAGCCCGGCGAGATCTCGCACGATCGCACCGGCATCATCATGGGGTCGGGCGGACCGTCCACCCGCACCATCGTCGAATCGGCGGCGATCGCCAGGGACAAGGGCCCGAAGCGGGTCGGTCCCTTCGCGGTGCCGAAGGCGATGTCCTCGACGGCCTCGGCGACGCTCGCGACGTGGTTCAAGATCCGCGGCGTGAACTACTCGATCTCCTCGGCCTGCGCGACCTCCAACCACTGCATCGGCAACGCGGCCGAGATCATCCGCGGCGGCCGGCAGGACATCATCTTCGCGGGCGGCTGCGAGGAACTGGACTGGACCCTCTCCGTCCTGTTCGATGCCATGGGCGCCATGTCATCGCGCTACAACGACACGCCGGCCCGCGCCTCGCGTGCCTATGACGCGAACCGCGACGGGTTCGTGATCGCGGGCGGCGCGGGCGTGCTGGTGCTGGAAGAGTACGATCACGCCAAGGCGCGGGGCGCGCGCATCTACGGCGAGGTGGCGGGCTACGGCGCGACCTCCGACGGGCACGACATGGTGGCGCCCTCCGGTGAGGGCGCGGTGCGCTGCATGCGTCAGGCCATGGAAGACCTGAAGGGCGTCACGATCGACTACATCAACCCGCACGCGACCTCGACGCCCGTCGGCGACGACAAGGAGATCGAAGCGATCCGCGAGGTGTTCGGAGCGGGTGACGCTTGTCCGCCGATCTCGGCGACCAAATCGCTCACCGGCCACTCCCTTGGCGCGACCGGCGTGCAGGAGGCGATCTACGCGCTCCTGATGATGAACAACGGCTTCATCTGCGAGAGCGCGCATATCGACGAACTCGACCCCGCCTTCGCCGACATGCCGATCCTGCGCGAGCGGCGCGACGGGGCCAAGCTCGGCCACGTCATGTCCAACTCCTTCGGGTTCGGCGGCACCAACGCGACCCTGGTGCTCAAACACCCCGACGCGTGAACGGACAAGCTCTGGCCGGGGCGCTTTTGCAGTGCCGCGGCCAAGCTTCTTCAAACCTTCGCAGTTGCGAAGAGTACGGCGTAGCTTACGGCCAAGTCTAGGATCGGCTGATCTCGGAACCGACCCGCGTCTTGCGCGTTTGGGACTTGTGATCGGAAACGTGCCATGATCGGATTTCTCGCCTTTGTCTGTGTTGCCGGCCTCGGTGTCGCAGGCAGTCTCGCGTGGCGCGCCAAACAGGCGCTGATCGACGATGCTCAATCAGGCACGCGCGGCTACTTCTAAGCTCCGTCTGTCGTCTCAAGCGGCCCCGTCGCCCCGCGGCGGGGCTTTCGCTTGTCGGGTGCCGCGCGTGGACAGCGCGGCGTTCGGCGGGCTAAGCGTCGTCGCGGGCGTTGCGGCGTCCCACCGGGAAACGCGTATGGGTTCGAGCGAATGACAGGTTTGATGGCAGGCAAGCGCGGCCTGATCATGGGTGTCGCCAACGATCACTCAATCGCCTGGGGCATCGCCCAGACGCTTCACCGGCATGGCGCACAGCTCGCCTTCACCTACCAGGGTGAGGCCCTCGGGCGCCGAGTGGCGCCGCTGGCGGCCTCGGTCGGCTCCGACATCGTCCTGCCGTGCGATGTCGAGGACATCGCCACCGTCGATGCCACCTTCACCGCCCTCGACGAGCGCTTCCCCGAGGGCATCGACTTCGTCGTCCACGCCATCGGTTTCTCCGACAAGGCGCAGCTCAAGGGCCGCTACGTCGACGTGACGACCCGCGCGAACTTCACGCGGACTCTGACGATCTCGTGCTTTTCCTTCACCGAGATCGCCCAGCGGGCCGCCGCGCGCATGCCCCGGGGCGGCTCGCTGCTCACGCTGACCTATGCGGGCTCGACCCGGGTCATGCCGAACTATAACGTGATGGGCGTGGCCAAGGCGGCGCTCGAGGCGTCCGTGCGCTACCTCGCCACCGATCTCGGCCCCGACAACGTCCGGGTCAACGCCCTGTCGGCCGGCCCGATGCGGACGCTGGCGGGGGCCGGCATCGCCGATGCCCGGCTGATGTTCAATCACCAGAAGGCACACGCGCCCCTGCGCCGGACCGTGACGCTCCAGGACGTCGGCAATTCGGCGCTCTACCTTCTGTCCGACCTGTCGGGCGGCGTGACGGGCGAGATCCACTTCGTCGATTCGGGCTACAACATCATTTCGATGCCCCGCCCCGAAGTGCTCCAGGCCCAGGACGAGGCCGGCGTCGTCGGCGACGACGTGTCGTGACCGCCCCGGGCCTCGCCCCGGAGCCAGGCCCCACGCCCGCATCATCGGTCACCCCAGCCAAATGTCCGGGTTCGCGCGGCGGGATGAGCCCGCCTCTCGGGTGTCCCCAGAGGGGTTGCCACTCCGGCAAGCCGGTCGCGACGGGCGGTCGGAGCCCTCGACCAGGATCCCGCATCTCGGATCCGCGGCGAGGCTCTCGGGCCCGGAGCCGCATCGGATTGTTTCGGGGGCCGGCCTCGATGGCTCCGGCCGATGTGCGAGCGTGTCGTCGCGCCGCTTGTCTGTGCATCCCCTGCATCCCAGGGTGCGGCCCGCGATGATCGCCTCGATTCGAGCTCGGCTCCCCTCCCCCGTCCTCGCCGGCCTGCTGCTCGTCGGCAGCGGCGGCGCGGCCGTTGCCCAGAGCGTGACGCTCGATCTCGGCGCGGGCGGCACGACCGAGCGGGCGCTGCAGCTCGTCGCCCTCGTCACGGTGCTGGCCCTGGCGCCCTCGGTGCTGGTGATGGCGACCGCCTTCACCCGGATCGTCGTGGTGCTGTCGATCCTGCGCTCGGCCCTCGGCACGCAGACCGCGCCGCCCAACGCCGTCATTGTCAGCCTCGCTCTGTTCCTGACCGCCTTTGTCATGGCGCCGACCGGGCGTGAGGCCTACCGCTTCGGGATCGAACCCCTCATGGCCGGGCAGATCAGCCAATCCCAGGCCTTCGAGCGGGCCTCCGCACCCTTCAAGACCTTCATGCTGCGCAACACGCGCGAGAAGGACCTGAAGCTCTTCCTCGACATGGCACGCCAGCCCACCCCGGCCGGTCCCGAGGCCCTGGGCCTTGAGATCGTGACCCCCGCCTTCATGATCTCGGAGTTGCGCCGCGCCTTCGAGATCGGCTTTCTCCTGTTCATCCCCTTCCTCATCATCGACCTCGTGGTCGCGTCCGTTCTGATGGCGATGGGCATGATGATGCTGCCGCCCGCGACCGTGGCGCTGCCGTTCAAGCTGATCTTCTTCGTGCTGGTCGATGGCTGGACGCTGGTGGCGGGTTCGCTCGTTCAGAGCTACGGAAGCTGACGCTGGCGCCCGCGCGCGCCCGATCGAGCAAGGACGCGAACGTATGGACCTGACCACCGTCACCGCGCCGTGGGCCCCGCGGATGCTGAGCATCCTGCGCATCGTCTCGGCGCTCATCTTCTTGGCGCACGGCACGCAGAAGATCCTGGGTTTCCCGGCGAGCAGCATGAACCCGCCGCTGCTGTCGCTCTCGGGCATCGCCGGCCTACTCGAACTCGTCGGCGGCGCGCTTCTCGTCGTCGGCCTGTTCAGCCGGCCGGTCGCCTTCCTTCTCTCGGGCCAGATGGCCTTCGCCTACTTCATCGCCCATGCGCCCAAAAGCGTCTTCCCGGCGCTCAATGGCGGCGATGCCGCGATCCTGTTCTGCTTCGTCTTCCTCTACATCGCCTTCGCCGGACCCGGCCCGTGGAGCCTGGACGCCCAGCGCGGGCGCGGACGCTTCTGACCGCTCTCCCCCTCAGGGCAGCGACGCCAGCAGGGTCCCCTTCAGCAGGGCGACGAGTTGGCTCTGCTGGGTCGTCCCGGTCTTGCGGAAGATCGGCTCCAAATAGGAGCGAGCGGTCGAGAGGCGCAGGTCGCACGCCTCGGCGGCCTCTTTCAGCGGCAGGCCGGCGGCGAGGGTGATCGCCAGCTGCGCCTCCCGCGGCGTCAGGTCGTAGAGGCCCGCGGCGACCCCGGGCGAGGGCACGTTCCCGGACATGCCGATCCCGGCCAGCACGACCAGCGTGAAGCCGCCCATGATCTCGTAGGCCGCGCCCCGCAGCGGCATGACGTGTACGATTCCGGCGGACCGCTCGCGGGTCGCCGGCACGGGAATCGAGCGCGCGACGGAGGCCGCTTCACCCGTGGCGAGGATCTCGCGCAGCATTCGGTTTGCCACTGGATGGGCGAGGATGAGACGGCCATGTGCGCCGGGCAGGATGTCGGGCGTCGCCTCGAGCAGGTGGTTGACCGCGACGACCCGGTCCCCGCCCGCGAGCACGGCGGCCGGCAGCCCGACGCCCGCCAGGGTCGCGACGGCCGCCCGGGCCTGTTCGAGGCCGAGACGCGCCGCCATCAGGACCGCGCGGGCGAGATGGGGCCGCAGGGCGTCGAGCCGGTCGATCGCCCCGGATTCGTAGGGCCCGTCGGCGATGCGGCGCTCGCAGGTGACGACCGCCTGCTGGCCGAGGGCCAGGGGGATGATGGTGCCGATCTGCCAGCCGAGACCGAGGGCGGCGAGGCTGCGCCCGACCGGATCGTCGCGCCTCTCCTCCTCCGTCAGTCCGGCCGACACGTCCTGGAAACCGGCCCAGCGAGCCCGGGCGGCGACCTTCTCCCGCGGATTGACCTTCCAGGCCCCGCTCAGCGTGAAGGCCGTGAGGCTGTCATGGGTGAGACGGGTCGCCTTGAAGCGCGGCGGGGCGACCGGATCGAACACCAGAAGCGACGAGGCCGCGGCCCCGCACACAGCGTTGACCTCATCCAGGACGCCGGCCCAGCGATCGGGCACGAAGGCGGCCTCGTAGATGCGTTCGACCAGATCTTCGGGCATCGAGTCTTGCGCGAGTCCTTCGGACGCCTGCAACCGAGCCTCGTCAGTCTACAGGATCGATCCGAGAGGGCGAGACCGGATCTCGGGATACGCTGACGCGGCACGAGGACGGAGCGAGATCAGTGCCCCCTGAAAGATGTCCCCTGGAATCTGGCCTCTGTGAGTGGGGTCTGGTCTGTGCGGTCGTCCTATTCGGACGAGCCGGAAACCACTGTTCGGGACGATCCTCTGGAACGCTCGTCGCCGATGGGGTCCCCGGTTCGGCACGGGGGCGCGCGATCCAACGAGGATGGAGAGGCGCGCGCTCGCTTCGGTTCGATCGCGCACGAGTCTAGCCCGGCGGCGTCGTGCCCGGGGCCTCGGCGCGGTTGCCGGGCACCTCGCTGCCCCGCTCCGGCACGGCGGTGTCGGGGTAGCGGCGGCGGTACTCGGCGAGGAAGGCCGCAAGCGTCTCGGCTTTCGTCGCCTTCAGCGCCGCCTCGCGGAAGGCCGGGTTGCGGGCGGCGTCGGGGCGGGTCAGCATCGCGAAGGTGCGGGCATCCGCGCTCTCGGCCATCGCACCCGCGAACTTCGCCTTCAGCCGTTCCAGACCCAGGCTCTCCCCCGCCAGCCCGTAGGCGATGCCGGCGCGGATCACGTCGGCGCGGGCCGCGTCGTCGAGGGGCTTGCCCGATTGCCAGGCCGGTCCCAGCATCGCCTCGTGCGCCTCGCCGGTTTCGCGCCAGCGCCGGGCCGACCACAGGATGTCGGCCCGCAGCCGCTCGGCATCCGCGCCGGTCTCACCCTCGATGGTCTCCAGGGCGAGGTCCGTGCGCGACAGATCGGAGAGCGCGCGGGCCCGCAGCAGGGCACGGGCGCGGCGCACGTCCTCGGGCAGCTCGGGAAGATGGGTGGCATCGAGGGCCGCGAGGGCGTCGAGCGCCCTCCCCTCCATGAGCCGGATCGTGGCGAGCCGGGCCGCGACCCCGGCGCGGGCCGCACCGCTCAGGCGGTGACGGATCTGGTAGTCCAGCAACTCGTCGGCGGAATCGAGCAGGTCGAGGGCGACGAGCCGGTCGGCGAGCCGCCGCACGATCTCGTCGGCCTGCCGCCCCGGCGGCGCGAAGTCCTGGAAATCGAAGTAGAGGGCCAGCCCCTCGATGCCGCCGAGCCGTTCGCCGCGGGCGCCGAGGAACAGTTCCTCAAACACTCTCTGGGCCCGCTCGTGCAGGGCGCGGATCTCGGGGTCATCCGGCGCCAGGACGTTGCCGCGCCGCGCGGTGGTGAAGATCTTGCGCCAGCGCCCGGCCTCCTCGTAGAGGCCGCCGAGCGTCGCCAGCGTCCCGATCTCGGTCGGGCCGCCGTGCCACATGAGCTGGAGCCCCTCGAGCCGGTCGATGGCGTCGGGCAGCGGGGTCTTGCCGAGGGCGTGGCCCAAGGCCGCCGCCCGCAGGGTCGCCGCCGCCGCCACGGGCCAGGGCGCCCGCTCGCTCAAAGTCTCGTAGGCCGGCAGGGCTGCGACCCCGCGGCCGGTCGCCTCGTCGATGCGCGCGCGCAGCAGGGTGAGCCGGTCGCGGGTCTCGTCGTTCGCCGCCCGGGTCGCCGCAGTCGAGGCGCGCGCGGCCTCGGCCCAGTCCCCGATCTCGACGGCGGCTTCGGCGGCGGCGACGTGGAACAGCGAGGCCAACGGCTCCGGGTAGCGTTCCAGCACTGGCTCGCCCGCCCGCAGGGCGGCGTCCGCCTCGCGCCAGCGGCCGGCTCGCGCCTCCGCGAGCCCGCGCCAGAGTCGCGCCTCCGGATTCGCGGCGAAGGCCGCGTCCGTCAGGAGCTTGCGGGCCTCCTCGGCCCGACCGATGCGCAGGCGCAGGATGGCCCGCATCAGGACCGTCCTGCGGTCGCCGTCGATCACCACGTCGTCGCTCGCAGCGGCGTCGAGGGCGCCGAGCGCTTCCGCGTCGAGGCCGTTGGCCATCATTGCCCCGGCGAGGGCGAGCCGCGCCTGACCCCGGTCCCGGCGATGGGCGTCGAGCGCGACGGTCTGCAACTCCCGCAATGTCTGCCGCACGTCGCCGCGCTGGGCCCGCTCCCAGGCGTCGCGATCGATCACGAGGTCGGCCACGGGGCCGACCGGCGGGTCGGCCGGCCGGGACACGCCGGACACAGCCATGCCGCCCTCGCGCGCGATGGCGATGCCGTCGAGTTCGGGCCGTACCGTGAGGTCGTCGGCGAGCGCCAGGACCGCGAGCCCGACGCGGCTCGGGATCAGCTCGAAGTCCACGAAGCGCTGAGCCTTGGCGACCCCCGCGTGGCGAAGGCCGTCCGCGGTGACGACGGCGATGCGTTCACCGTCGAGGTCGAGCCAGCCGGCCGGGCCGGGGCCGGGCAGGCGCAAGCCGATGCCGATCCGGCCCTGGGGGCCTGGCGCCCGCTGGGCGATCAGGCTCTCGCTTGGGGTCAGGCCCTCCCCGGCCACCAGCTCCCAGCCCTCGGGCTCGGTGACCGGCAGGAGATCGACGAGGCGCCCCGCGGGCGGCTTGAAGCGCAGCATGGTGAGGCCGCCGCTGCGGGTGGGCCGGCCGACGGGCGTGAAGCCGGTCCGGACGGGATCCGGCACCGTGACCAGGTCGGTCGTCGCGAACACCACCGTGACGAGGCCCGCCCGCTCGAACAGGGCCGCGGGGACCCGCCTGGCGAAGGGGAAGACGAGCCCGGAGCCGGCCTTGCGCGAGGGCTCCGCTGCGGCCGCAACGGCGGACGCCGGCTTCGCCGCGGCCGGCGGCGACGTCTCCCGGCCGGTGTCGGCGGCGCTCCGCGGAACGACGGGGGCCTGCGAAGCGGCGGGCGCCGGCGCGTCGGCGGGCTTTGGCGGCTTGGTCAGGAAGTCGATCGTCCACAGATCCTCGTCCCGGGCCGTCGAAACGGTCATTCCGTCGGCCGGGATGGCGATGAGGCGCGCTTCGCCGGCCTCGGTCTCGATGGTGAGGCGGCCGATGGCGGGCTCGAGCCGCCCGCGCAGGGAGAGGTCGTCGATGCGCCACGCCCCCGGCAGGGTCAGGCGGGTTCCGGCCCCGTCCGGGGCGAAGCGGCCCTCGCTGCCCGCGGGCAGGCGCAGGCTGATCCGGGTCCGCACGGCACCGCGCGACAATTCCAGGGCGATCGGGCGCGGCGGGGGCGCCGGGTTGCGCGCCTTCAGGCTGGCCTCGGCCGCCGCGGCTCGGCGGGCGAGCGCCGCCACGGTCTCCGGCGGGAGCGGCGGCGGGTAGCCGCTCCAGCTCTCGGGCAGGAGGTCGATGAACACCTGCTCGGCGGCGTCCTGGACGTTGACCCGGTAGGGACGCTGCAGGGCGAGTCGAAGGGCGGAGCCGTCAGGATCGCGCCGCACCGCGGAGACGTAGTCGGGCATGCCGGCGGCGATCCGGTCGGGCCCGGGGGAGACGGGCTCGCCGAGGCCGAGCACGAGGACGGCGCCCGAGAGCTTCGCCTTCACGGAGACCGGGGCGTCGAAGGTCAGGATGATGCGGCCATAGCCGTCGGCCTGCGCGCCCTTGGCCAAGATCAGCCGGGCCGCCTCGACGTCGAAGGCAATGCCGCACAGGGCGAGGGCGAGGCCCGCCCGCAGGATGGCCTTCCGGGCGCCCCAGCCCGGCGGCCGACGCGATGCCTGACCGGCCCGTCCCCCCATCACCCCCGCCCGCACTCGCTGCGGCCGCGCCCATCCGGGCCGGCCGCCATACGCCACTCGTGCGGGCACTCTCGCCGAACGCGGTGAATGGGCGCTTAAGCCGGGAGCGGTGGGCTACGAGGCTTTCCGCCGGATCAGGCCCGGCACGCTGGTGCCCTTCTCGCCGAACAGCTCCTCCGCCTTGCGGCAACTCGCCGGCACGTCCTTCCGGTAGGCCTCGGTGTAGCTCATGCTGCGCATCAGCAGCTCGCCCTTCGAGATCGCGTCGAGATCGACCCCCATGGCGGCGACGACGGCCTTGAACCGCTCGTAATCCGGGCTCGCCTCCGGGCAGGCCTCGCCCACGAAGCGCACGAGCCCCGCAAGCTTGACCGCATTCGCCTGCTGGCGGTCCGTATCGCTCGGCGGCGCCTGTTGGGCCGAAGCCGCCATCGGCAGCGCGAGCAGAAGGGCCGTGGCAGCCGCGACGTGTTTCATGGGTGTCTCCCTGAGGATGTGGGGTCCCGGGACGCGCCGCCGGCCGACAGACCAGCCGCGGACGCGGCGGCGCAACGATGCGGTCCAAGGACCCCTCAGAACGGACTTATTATTCCGTCTTTATTTTCGACAGGGCAGCATAGCAGGGATTTGTCAGAAGTTCTGCCGTCCGCCGAGGCAAGCGTCGGCAAGACCGGCGCAATGTCTTGGGATCTCGCATCCGGGACGGCAGGCGCGCAGCGTCGGCCGAATCGGCTCCGTGGACCGCGGCGAAAGACCGTCCTGCCCCGGGTCGCGGGGCAGGACCGCCCATGTCACGCCGCCTTGCGGGTCTCCAGGAACGCGCTGTGCTCGGCCAGCAATGCGCCGCTCAGCGCCTTCTCGATCAGGGCCCGCGTGCCCGGGACGCCGTAGAGGGCGATGAACGAGCCGAAGCGGGGGCCCTGCGCCTCGCCGAACAACACGTTGTAGATCGAGGCGAACCACGTCTTGGCCACGCCGTGCCGCCCGTCCGGGCTCTTGGCCTTGCCCGAGAGGTCGGGGAAATGGCGACGGCCGACCTCGTAGACGATCGCCTGGAGCGCCTCTGGATCGGTCGAATCCTCGTGCTCGGTCAGGGTCTGCGACAGGTCGCGCAGGGCCGCGGCCTCCTCCTCGGTGGGCGCACGGTACTGCTTCTGCGGGCGCACGAAGTCCCGGTAATAGGCGAGCGCCCGCGTGACGAGGCTGGCGAGGCGCGGATGCGTGTCCGGCCCGACGGTGGGCGCGTAGCGGCGGATGAAGCCCCACAGCACCGCCTCGTTCTCGGCATTGGCCACGGCCACGAGGTTGAGCAGCATGCCGAAGGAGAGCGTGGTGCCCGCCTCGTCGATGGTTTCGACGGCCGGCGGGGCGCCCCTGTGCAGATGCCAGACCGGATTGCCGAGCTGGTGCTTGGCCTCCTGGCCGGCATAGCGGCCGAGGAAATTGTCGTACTCGTCGACGTGGCGCGGGATCACGTCGAAGAACAGGCGCTTGGCCTCGCGCGGCTTGTTGTACATGAACAAGGCGAGCGACTCGGGCGTCGCGTAGGTCAGCCACTCGTCGATCGTCAGGCCGTTGCCCTTCGACTTCGAGATCTTCTGACCCTTCTCATCGAGGAAGAGCTCATAGTTGAAGCCTTCGGGCGGCTCGGCGCCGAGGGCGCGGGCGATCTGACCCGACAGCTTGACCGAATCGATCAGATCCTTGCCGGCCATCTCGTAATCGATGCCGAGCGCCACCCAGCGCATCGCCCAGTCGGGCTTCCACTGCAGCTTGGCGTGGCCCCCCGTCACCGGGGTCTCGTAGGCTTCCCCCGTCGCCGGGTCGCGCCAGACGATGGTGCCGGCGGACGGCCGAACCTCGTCGATCGCCACCTGCATCACGTGGCCGGTGACGGGGTGGATCGGCAGGAAGGGCGCGTAGGAGGCCGAGCGCTCCGCCCGCAGGGAAGGCAGCATGATCGCCATCACGGCGTCGTAGCGGTCGAGCACGAGGCGGAGCGCGTCGTCGAACACGCCCGAGCGGTAGCACTCGGTCGCCGAGCGGAATTCGTACTCGAAGCCGAAGGCGTCGAGGAAGCGGCGCAGCTCGGCGTTGTTGTGGTGGCCGAAGCTCTCGTGGGTGCCGAACGGGTCGGGGACCTTCGTCAGCGGCAGGTTGAGTGCCTCGGCCAGGGCCGCGCGATTCGGCACGTTGTCCGGGACCTTGCGCAGGCCGTCCATGTCATCGGAGAAGGCAATCAGCCGGGTCGGCACCGCGTCCTTCGTCAGCACCCGGAAGGCGTGGCGCACCATCGAGGTGCGGGCCACCTCGCCGAAGGTGCCGATATGCGGCAGGCCCGAGGGGCCGTAGCCGGTCTCGAACAGAATCTCGGCCTTGGGCTTGCGCTCCAGCCGCGCCACGAGCTTGCGCGCCTCCTCGAACGGCCAGGCGGCGGCGGAGGCGGCGGCCTCCAGGATGTCGGGATCGAGGCGAAGGGGCGTAGACATCGGGAACGGCTTTGCGTGAGGCCAGCGGGCGCCGGCCGGTTCGATCAGGAACGGAGCGGGCGCGCGAAGGGGCGCACCCTATGGAGCGGTACCAGCTGGGTCAACGCGGCTCATCCACGGCCCAAGACCAACAGCCAGAGGATCGTGGTCGCGGCGCCGGCCAGTGTCGAGACGAGGACGGCGGCGGCCACCAAGCCCTGTTCGGTCTTGTAGCGGACGGCGAGCAGGTAGGAGTTGATGCCGACGGGGCTCGCGGCGAACAGCACCGCCACGCCCGCATAGGCCGGCGGCATGGTGAAGACGTGGAAGGCCAGGAGGTAGACCGCAAGCGGATGCACCAGGAGCTTGAGCGCCGAGACCACGCTCGCCCCCGGCAGGTCGTGCAGCACCTTGTAGCGAGTGAGGCCGGCGCCGAGGGCGATCAGGGCGCAGGTCGAGGCGGTGCCGGCGAGCGCGTCGATCAGGGTCTTGGGAATGCCCGAGAGGGAGAGGCCCGTCGCCTTCATGGCCATGCCGACGACGAGAGCCTGGAAGATCGGGTTCTTCACAAGGACGAGCCCCAGCGTCTTGAGGCGCTGTCCCAGCGGGCGCCCACCCTCCGACTCGATCATGAAGGTCGCCACGCCCATCATCAGCGGCAGGTGCACCGCGAGCAGCATGAAGAGCGGGAAGGCGCCGGCCTCGCCATAGGCCTGGAAGATCATCGGCACGCCGACGAAGACGGTGTTCGACTGGCTCGCGGCGAAGCCGTGCAGCACGGTACCGCGACGGTCGACCCCCTCGTATTGCCGCGCGATCAGCGAGCCGATCGCCCAGGCGACGGCGACGCCGCCGAAATAGCTGACCCAGAACCCCCAGGCGATCTCGCCCGTGAGTCCAGGCCGGGTCAGCGTGGCGAGAATCAGCGCCGGCACGGCGAGCGCGAAGACGTATTCGGAGAGTCCGTCGCTCACGCGCTCGGAGATGAGCCCGGCCAGGGAGGCCAGCCAGCCGATCAGCACGATCCCGAAGATCGGGATGATGAGGGTGAAGGCGGTCATCGGCCGCTCAAGCTTTCGATCGGCGAAACGAAAAAAGGCCGCCGGACGAGTGTGTCCAGCGGCCTCCCGATCTCGATGCGGCCGCGCCAGGGCGGCCTGGCGACTTACGCCGCGGCGGGGGCCGCGGTCTCAGCGAGCTTCTTCTCGATGTCGCGCTTGAGCAGGCGGGCCGTCTGCGACAGCTCACCCTCGCGGGCCTTCACGAGGAAGGCGTCGAGGCCGCCACGGTGCTCGACCGAGCGCAGGGCATGGGCGGTCACCCGCAGGCGAACCCGGCGGTTGAGCGTGTCCGACTGCAGCGTGACGTTGCACAGGTTCGGCAGGAACCGGCACTTGGTCTTGTGGTTCGAGTGGCTCACGAGATGACCGACCTGAACGGCCTTGCCCGTGAGTTCGCAGCGACGCGACATTGGTACAGTCCTGTCAACGTTTGGCCGGGTCTCGGCGCTGAAGCGTTCGGCAAAGCCGCACGGCTCGCGCGCCGAGGGCATCGAACCCTCGCGTCAATCGATACCGGCGGAGTCCTATGGAAGTGGCGAGCCTATAGGGGAGGCCGACCGGATTCGTCAAGGTGGAAAGCGGCAGCGCTGGGGCGGCGCACCCCCGTCGGGCTCGCTTGAGCCGGGTGCCCGCGCGACCAGACAGGTGAACAAAGCCAGGGCGACGAGGAAGACCGCGAGGCCGAGGCCGGTGGCGACCATCGCGAAATCCGGCCCGACCACGGCCAGGGCGGCGCTGCGGCCCGCGACGGTGTCGGCGGCGGCGATGAGGACGCCGACGAAACTCTCGCCGACAAGGAAGCCGGAGGAGAGCAGCACCCCGCGGCGGCGCACCGCCTCGTAGGCCCGATCCTGATCCGCATCCCGAGCCACCGACCGATGGCGGGCCCGAAACGTTCGCTCGCTCGCCCAGGCGATCACCCCGCCGATCGCGATGGTAACGACGACGGTCAGGGGCAAATAGATCCCGATGCCGACGGTCAGGGCCGGAAAGGTCCGGCCCCTCCGGCGCAGCCACGATTCGAGGGCCACGAGCCCCGCGCCGAGCCCCATCCCGATCACCACCATGCGCCAGGGCAAAGCGCCGTGGACGATGCCGCTGGCGATCTGCGTCATCAGCGCGGCCTGGGGCGCCGGCAGAGCCGCGCCGGCATCCATCTCGGGACGCGGCAGGGCTCCGACGAAGCCGTAGGCATTGTACAGGAGCGCCAGCAGCGGCCCGATCACCAGGGACCCGACGCCGACGCCCGCGAGCAGCACCGTCTCCTGACGCCACGGCGTCGCATCGACGAGCTGGCCGGTCTTGAGATCCTGCAGATTGTCGTTGGCGATCGAGGCCATGGTGACGATCACCGAGGCGACGAGCAGGGCGAAGCCGATGACGAAGCGGTCACCCTCGGGCCCCGCGGCGCGCCCGATCAGGAGCGGCAGCAGCAGGGCGACCAGCATGGTGGTGAGGATGCCGATGCCCGAGATCGGGCTCGAGGACGAGCCGAGGAGGCCGGCGAGGTAGCCGCAGGCCGCCGCCATGAGGAAGCCGAACAGCACCGCAAACAGGGTCGCGGCGAGAATCAGGACGCCGTAGAGGCGCCCGAGCTCGGCCCCGGCCGCGAACCAGCCGAACAGGCCCGCCAGCGGCAGGGTGAGGAATGCGGCGGTTCCTGCCACCCAGGTGATCGGAATGTCGCGCTCCTGCCGCGGCAGGTCGCCGAGGCCCCCGCTGCCGCCGCGGGCCGCCGTCAGGGCATCGCGGATACTGGCGAGGATCGGCCGCGCGAGCCGGCCAACCGTCCAGAGTCCGCCGACCGCGATGATGCCGGCCCCGATCAGCCGCACCTGCTCCGACCAGACCGCCTCCGCCGCCGCGGCCGGCTCGGCGCCCCCGCCCGGGCCGAGGGCGGTGAGGATCGGCACCGCCGCCCCCCAGGCGATGGCGACGCCGGTGAGCAGGGCCAGGCAGGCGCCGATCCCGACGAGGTAGCCGACGCCGACGAGCGCGAGGGAGAAGCCGGTCCCCAGGCGGAACACCGCCTGGCCCGCCTGGATCGTGGCGTGCAGCCCCTCGCCGAGGACGCGCAGGCCGCTGGTGCCGAGCGCGATCAGCGCGGCGGCCGTGCCGGCGCCGAGAAGCGCCCGCAGACTTTGCCCCTGATCCGCACCGCCCTGCGCCGGGTCGCCCGCCCGCAGCACCTCGGCGGCGGCGACGCCTTCCGGAAACGGCAATCCCGCCCCCTTCACCAGCGCCCGCCGCAGGGGAATCGAAGAGGCGACGCCGAGCAACCCGCCGAGGAGGCACACCCCGGCGGTCTGCCAAAAGGGGAAGCCGTGCCAATGGCCGATCAGGACGAGGCCCGGTAGGACGAGGATGACGTTGCACAGCGTCCCGGCCGCCGAGGCCTGGGTCTGGACGATGTTGTTTTCGAGGATCGAGGGGTTCCCGAACAGCCGCAGCAGGCCCATCGCCAGCATCGCGGCGGGGATCGACGACGAGAACGTCATCCCGGTCTTCAGGCCCATGTAGATGTTGGCGGCCATGAACACGACCGTGATGGCCGCCCCCAGCGCGAGGCCGCGCCATGTCATCTCTGGAGGGTGGCTCCTGGCGCCCCGCTTGTTCGGCTCGGTCTGCGCGTCCGGTTGCGCGTCCATGCGGCGGGCCTCCTCTCGGGCTCGACAGCCTCCGCGGGCGGTGGGGCGGAGGATGCCGGATCGTCGGGCCCCCGACGCCGAGCCGCGGTCGATTCAACCGGAAACCGTGTTCATCAGTAACGGTTCTGATGTCGATCGAACGATGGAGATTTTTAGCCATCACTCCAAGGCTTAACTCAGGTTAAATCGCGCGCCTCGAAAGCGAATTTCGGAACAAGAACGATCAGCTCCGGTTCTCGGCCGTTGCGGGCTCCGGGGATGCGACGAAGGCCTTCCGCACGACGGAAGGCCGCTGCCCGGGCCCCGATGCGCGATCGGACGAGGGCAGGTGATTGATGCGGCAGGAACGACCGGACACGGAGGGGGCGCTCGTCGCGCTGATCGGATCGGTGCGGGAGACCGGCTACCGCTTCACCACGGTGACGCCTGCGAGCCATGCCCGGGTCAACGCGCGCCCGGACGCCCTCTGGGCCCGCGACCTGCGCGACATCTTCGGGTGGAGCCGGCCGTTCCGCGAGGCGATCGTGTCACCGGAGATGCTGGCGGCGATGCGTCGTGCGGGCGTGGTCGAGCCCGTCGAGGGGGGATGGCGCGCTACGATCCGGCTCTCGAGCCTCGACGGCGAGCTGTTCCTGCACACGGCCTATCCGCCGAACGCGACGGACGCGGTGTTCTTCGGGCCCGACACCGTCCGCTTCGTCTCGGCCGTCACGGCCTTTCTTGCCGAACGCGCCGCCCCCGTGCGCCGCGCCGTGGATCTCGGGGCGGGTTCGGGAGCCGCCGGGATCGCGGTGGCCAAGCGCGCGAGGGACGCCGAGGTCCTGCTCGTCGACATCAACCCGGCCGCCCTGCGGGCCGGGCGGATCAACGCCAGGGCCGCGGGCGTCACCAACATCGTGCCCCGGCAGAGCAACCTCCTGCGCGAGGTCGAGGGCGCGTTCGACCTCATCGTCTCGAACCCGCCCTTCATGATCGACCGCGGCGGGCGCACCTACCGGCATGGCGGCGGAGCCTACGGCGAGGGTCTGTCCCTGGCCGTGGTGGAGGCGGCGGCCGAGCGCCTCGCGCCCGGCGGCAGCCTCGTGCTGTTCACGGGCTCGGTCATCGTCCGCGGTGGGGACCCCTTCCGCGAGGCCGCCCTTGCCGTCTGCGCGCGCGCGGGGCTGCGGGTCGCGTACCGGGAGTTCGATCCCGATGCCTATGGCGAGGAACTCGATAGCCCGGCTTATGCCGAGGCCGACCGCATCGCCCTCGTGGTGCTGACCGCCACCCGCCCGGCCTGACGGCCCCGAACCGAGGACAACCGCCCCATGGCCGACACCGAGAACGGACCTTCGCCGGACCCGCGGGCCGCCCTGTTGCAGGCAGTGCTCGACGGGCTGTCACGCCCGCAGAAGCAGTTGCCGGGCAAGCTCCTCTGGGACGAGACCGGTTCGGACTTGTTCGATCGGATCTGCGGCAGCGCCGACTATTATCCGACCCGGACCGAGATGGCCCTCCTGCCCCGTGTCGCGGCGGAGGTGGCGGCGCTGATGCCTCCGGGGGCGACGGTGGTGGAGTTCGGCAGCGGTGCGAGCCGCAAGATCCGAACCCTGCTCGATGCTCTCGAGCGGCCGGCCCGCTTCATCGCCCTCGACATCTCCGGCGCCTACCTGCAGGCCGCGATCGAGCGCCTCGCGCCGGACTACCCGCAGGTCGAGATGATTCCGGTCTGTGCCGACTATTCGCAGCCGGTGCATCTGCCCGTTGGCCTGGCGGGCGCGCCGGTTCTCGGCTTCTTTCCCGGCACCAGCATCGGCAACTTCCTGCCCGCCGAGGCGGCGCTGTTCCTGCGGCGCGCCCACACCACCCTGGGGCCGAGCCGTTTCCTCGTCGGCGTCGACCCGACCCACGACCGCACCCGCCTCGCCCGTGCCTACGGCGATGCCGATGGCCTGATGGCGGCCCTGCACCGCAACCTGCTCGCGCGGCTGAACCGGGAATGCGACGCCGATTTCGACCCCGACAATTTCCGGCATGAGGCCCGGCTGCGGGACGATCCCTTCCGGGTGGAAGCGCATCTGACGGCGCTCGCCCCCGCCACCTACCGGATCGGCCCGACGCCGATCCGGTTCGAGGCCGGCGAGAGCATCCACACCGACAACTCCCACAAATACACGCCCGAGGCGTTCCGGCGCCTCGCCGGGCGGGCCGGCTGGCGCTCGAAGCAGGTCTGGCTCGACCCGGAGGAGGGATTCAGCCTCCACCTCCTCGCCGCCTGAGGCGGGCTCATCCGCCCTGGAGGTTGTCGGCGAAGTCGTCCGGCGTCTGGCCGAAGGCCTCGAGGACCGCGATGTTCTCCAATTCGCCGGTCTCGTCGTCGGCGACGATCCGCAACGCCGCCGCCCCCGGCATCCGCGAGGCCCAGGCCTCTGCCTTCTTGAGCGCGCCGCTTTCCGTGCCGACGACCTCCTTCGCGCCCGGCACCAGCCGCTTGCGCTTCAGCTCAAACGCCTGGACGACGTAGGTGGTCTTGAGGGCCATGATCGCAGATTCCGAAACGGGTGGCCGCGGACCCTAGCGGCTCCCCATTCCCTGTCGAGCGCGCAGGCCGTCGCGTGCCATCGGGCGACCCGGCGAACGCCGCCTCCGCCGGATCGGGAAACGGATCGAGGCGCCTGTTCGACGATCGCCCTTGAACTCTGTCTCCGATCCTGGCGTTATTCGGCACGATATTTCCGGGGATGTGCCGATGTCGGGCGAGTGCTGGCTCTACGCCACCTGCCAGGGTGAGTTTCGGATCGAGCCCATGCGCCTGGCGGGCACGGCATGCTTCGCCGTGTTGTGGGAGGATGAACTCCTCGGTTGCTACGAGACGCCCGCGGTCGCGGCCTCGAACCTGTCCCGAAACCTCGTCCATAAGCCGCGTTGCGGCCTGGATCTTCGCCGCCTGGGCCTGCCGCCGACCCTGACGGACTGGGCCTATGTGCCGGCGGGTTCTGGATCGTATCGCACGGACGCGCAGGGCAAGGACGGCGCACGACCGGGTGCGTGACAGGCACATCCGGTGAGCTGGCCCGTTGGCGAGACCGCCTGCCGCCTTCGCGGCTGAAAGTGCCGCGGAAACCTGCAGGCGTCTAACGGCATTGATCCGGCGAAACGTTTTGCATGCCTCCACCCCGGTTCCGGTGGCCGGCGTGCAACGATCAAGGACATCACGGCATGAAACGGACCACACTCGCCGCTACGGCGCTCGGCTGTCTCGTCATGGGCACCGTCGGCGCACAGGCCCAGTATGGCGGCCCGGGCGGCCCGTTCCCGCCGGGCACCGTCATCCAGCGGCAGAACAACACCACCGGCAACAGCGTCGACTACATCATCGCGCCGGGCCCGACCGGCGCCGACACGATCACCACCAATTCTGCGGCCGGTGGAAATGCCGGTCAGCCCGAGCGGGCGATCCCGCAGGGCAGTGCCGGCGGCGGCACGGGCGGTAGCAGCCGCTGATCGGCTTTCGAAGTCAAATCCACCGCCCCGGCGCGACCCTCGGGAGCGCCGGGGCCCTCGGCCGATCATCTCTGGACGACGGGTCGGCTGATTGGTCGTGGCGGTGGCCACCGGCCCCGCACACCTTTTCGGGCGCAAGATCCCTCACTTGCGCGAAACTCCGGTGCCCAGGACCGACTTTGCCCCGGGTGCAGCACGGCGCGGGTCAACGGCTGCCTGCCGGGGCGAGGACCCGCTTCAGTGTTCCTCGACGGCCGGAGCGAGGATCCGCGGCGTCTGCTGATGTTGCACCACACGCCACACATCGTGCGACAGGCGCCGATAGGTCGAGGTGCAATGCGCCTCGTAGGTCTCGTCGCCCTTCGTCGCCTTCACGCTGTAGGCGATCACGATCAAGCCCTCCTGGGGGCGGGCGATCCGCCCATCTGCGAACGTGGCCGAGGTCCAGCGCGGTGTGTCCGCCACCGCCGCGATCGCCTGATCGCCACCGAGAATGTAGGGCGGCTGCGGCAAGGCCATGAGGCACTCGTCGTCGACCAATTCCCGGTAATGGTCCGCTCCGCCGGTCCAGAGGCTTTCCTCGAACGACCACACCCGTTCATCGTCCACGGCGTATTCCTCTCTCCGATGGAATCTTCGGAGAAGTGCCCGCCGTGCCGTTCGTTCCCCGACACCGCGTCGCAGGCCGCGCCGCACGCTCTCCGTGTCACGGGCGCCCCGATGCCGGCCCGCCGACGAGATGCGGCGACGCTCCGGCCCCCGGTTCGTCCGGGCGGCGGAAGGCAGCATCGTAGAGACCATTGGGTTCGTAGCTGAAGAAGGCCATCGCCCAGCCGGCTTGTCGCGCGAAATCGGTTGCGGCCCGGTGGACCCCGTATCGCCCCATCCAGGGATCGATATGGGCGAAGTCGTTGAAGACGAGGTAGCCGCCCGGCCGGATCTTGGGGGCTGCCGCCTGCGCGTCGCGCAGACAGCCCTGGTAGGAATGGTCGCCGTCGACGTAGACCCAGTCGAAATGGGCATCCGGGAACGTCGCGATGACCTCGTGGGTCAGTCCCTCGTGCCGGGTGACCTCCGGACCGTCCAATCCCTGCGACTGGAAATGGGTGAAGTCGATATCGACGAGGTGCAGCCGCGCCGGGCGGTTCGCGGCCAGGATATGCCGGGCAAAGTCCCCTTTGTAGGTGCCCAGTTCCGCGACCTGTCCCGCTGCCGGGAGCTGCGCGACCAAGGCTTCCCGCGAGGGACAGAATCGGCAATCGGTCATGAGTTCGGCGGGAAAGGCCGCGCCGCTCTGGACCGCCCTGAGGCCGCGCACGAGGCGGTAGGCGCGCCGCACCACGTCCGGCGACAGCTTCCGCAGGCGCATTTCGGTCCGCTTGATCAGACCATTCGACATCGCATCGACTCAGGCTCCAGGAATCGAGGGGCCTTCTACCTCGATTAGCGGGCCGCACCATCCGGCTCCGGGCCGAAGGCCGATTTCGATCGGGATGGCTGGCCGAACTTGCGCGGCGGGCAAGAGGCATCGCCACCCGGCGGCTGAACCGCGCTCTCGCCCTGGATGGCTCAGAGGGTCAGGCCTGCCCCCGCCCTCCCTCCGCTCGACCCGGCGGGTGCCGGGCCGCGTGTCTCAGGGTCGACGAACAAGACCCGTGAGCCCGATGTCGATAGGCCCCGTCGGCGGGCCATGCGCCCGCCTCGGTCAGTTCCGCTTTCCGAGCCTCGTCGTCGGGGTGTGGGTTCGAAGGGCCATCCTCACCGCCAGCGAGATACTCCCATCACTGCCCTTCGGCGAATGCCGGGGATTTGATCGCGTTCGTGACGTGTTTCTTGTGAGCGATCGCGCGGTAGGACTGAAGGACTTCGACCCAGTATTCCGGGACATTGTCCGTGACCGGCACGTAGGGCGCAAATTTCCGGATATAACCAACGTACAAGGTGTCGGTGATCTTCTCCACCTGGCCGGCCTTGTCTCGGTCGTTCTGAACCAGATGGAGGAGATTGGCCCGGCTTCCAAGGTCCCTGAGCACCTTGTCGAGCTCCTTGACTTTGGCCAGGGGCGGGGCGCTGTTCATCTTGAACACCAGCGTCAGATCAGGATCCCTGAGTTCCGCCATGAACTTCTTGTAAAGATGAACGCGCTTGCTGTTTTCTTCTTTATAAAGAACCTTACGCCGGGCTTCGTCGTCCACGAAATTGCGTTGGCCATCGACGACTTCGCTTCGAAGGACCGAATGAAATTGTATCCCACTCGACGTATCCGTGACCATATCACTCCAAGCCGGAACGAGATGGTCGAACTTGTAGAAATTCTCCTGCGGCGTTTTCAAGAAAGCGATCAAATGGTCGATATTCATGATTCGGGCCCACTTCAGGAGGCCGCCCTGATCGTAGCCAAAATGCCTCTGGATGAATCCGAGCTCGCAATTGTCGCCCAAACTAATGAATGACTTGATCCAAGCATGATCCTCGTCCTGCATGCTCATGAGATTACGCCCTTCCTTATCTTGTATCGTGGCGGCCCGGAGAACGAGCCCCGTGCGACCAAGATCCTTGAATTCAGACCCTTCGACCGGCTCGACGGCTTCGATCTGTTCTGCAGTCAGGATCGGCAAAACCGCGTCGGCGTGACCTTGCGTGGTCCCCAGCATCAGCCATGCACACCCGGCAACTAGCCAACGTCCCATTCTCGCCTCCCAGGTCCCTGGCGCGCGCTCCTGCGCGACTGCCGAGGGTCTTGCGCCGTCGTGGAGGTTTTATGGCCGGAACTTGCCCTAAGGCTCTAGCACGATTGTGATCGCTGTCGACCTCGCCGGCCTTGAAGGCGGTCAGGAAGCGTCACCTTCGCTCAAGAGACGCGGGAGGGACGGGCCGCCGAGCGGAGCCCCCCCAATCAGCCCGGCGCCTGCGATCGAAAGGCAGCGGGCCGGCCATCCGCCTGCCGTCCAGACTTACCGGTCGGGCGGATGCGTCAGGGAAGTGGTGGGCGGTGAGGGACTCGAACCCCCGACCCTCTCCGTGTAAAGGAGACGCTCTACCAACTGAGCTAACCGCCCCCGGCCCCGTTCGCGGCACCGTTACGGAAGCGCGCCCCTCGGCGCAAGCGCGGCGCGCCGTCCGGTCGCTCGATCCCTCCGATCCACGCCGAAAACGGCCCCCGGAGCCGGAGCTCCGAGGGCCTTCGTATCACGTTCGGGTGTCAGACGGTCAGTGAGCGATGACTGCCGTGCCGTCGTCCTCCCGGGCCGGGGTCTTGGCCGGAGCCTTGGCCGGGAGCGGCTCGTCCCACTCGATCGCCTCGGGCTGGCGCACCAAGGCGTGCTGGAGCACCTGATCCATCCGCGAAACCGGGATGATCTCAAGGCCCTGCTTCACGCTGTCGGGCACCTCGGCGATGTCCTTGGCGTTCTCCTCCGGGATCAGCACCGTCTTGATGCCGCCACGGAGCGCGGCGAGCAGCTTCTCCTTCAAGCCGCCGATCGGCAGAACGCGACCCCGCAAGGTCACCTCACCGGTCATCGCGATGTCGCGGCGCACCGGGATGCCGGTGAGCGTCGAGACGATGGCGGTGGCCATGGCGATGCCGGCCGACGGACCGTCCTTCGGGGTCGCCCCCTCGGGAACGTGGACGTGGATGTCGCGACGCTCGAACAGCGGCGGCTCGAGACCGAAATCGATCGCCCGCGAGCGGACATAGCTCGCCGCCGCCGAAATCGACTCCTTCATCACGTCCCGCAGGTTGCCCGTGACCGTCATCTTGCCCTTGCCGGGCATCATGACGCCCTCGATCGTCAGCAACTCGCCGCCGACCTCGGTCCAGGCCAGACCCGTCACCACGCCGACCTGATCGTCCGCGTCGATTTCGCCGTAGCGGAACTTCGGCGGGCCGAGGAATTCCGGCAGGGTCTCGGGGTTCGCCTCGACCTGCGTCACCTTGGTGATCAGGATATCCTTCACCGCCTTACGGATCAGGTTCGAAATCTCCCGCTCCAAGTTACGGACGCCCGCCTCCCGCGTGTAGCGGCGGATGAGCATCATCAACCCGTCATCGGTGATCGACCACTCGTCGGCCGCCAACCCGTGCTTCTTCATGGCCTCGGGGATCAGGTGGCGACGGGCGATCTCCCGCTTCTCCTCCTCGGTGTAGCCGGCGATCCGGATGACCTCCATCCGGTCCATCAGCGGGCCGGGGATGTTCAGCGTGTTGGCCGTCGTCACGAACATCACGTGCGAGAGATCGTAATCGACCTCCAGGTAATGGTCGTTGAACGTGCCGTTCTGCTCCGGATCCAGAACCTCGAGGAGCGCCGCCGACGGATCGCCGCGGAAATCCATGCCCATCTTGTCGATCTCATCGAGCAGGATGAGCGGGTTCGAGGTCTTGGCCTTGCGCATCGACTGGACGATCTTGCCGGGCATCGAGCCGATATAGGTCCGCCGGTGACCGCGGATCTCGGCCTCGTCGCGCACGCCGCCGAGCGACATCCGCACGAACTCGCGCCCCGTGGCCTTGGCGATCGACTTGCCGAGCGAGGTCTTGCCGACGCCGGGCGGGCCGACGAGGCAGAGGATCGGGCCGGTGAGCTTGTTCGCCCGCTGCTGCACGGCAAGGTACTCGACGATCCGGTCCTTGACCTTGTCGAGGCCGAAATGGTCCGAATCGAGCAGAGCCTGCGCTCCGAGGAGGTCCTTCTTGATCTTCGAGCGCTTGCCCCACGGGATACCGAGCATCCAGTCGAGATAGTTGCGCACGACGGTCGCCTCCGCCGACATCGGCGACATCTGCCGCAGCTTCTTGAGCTCGGCCGTAGCCTTGTCGCGGGCCTCCTTCGTCAGCTTGGTCTTCTCGATCTTCTCTTCCAGCTCGGCCAGCTCGTCACGGCCGTCCTCGTCGCCGAGTTCCTTCTGGATCGCCTTCATCTGCTCGTTGAGATAGTATTCGCGCTGGGTCTTCTCCATCTGCCGCTTCACGCGGGTCCGGATGCGCTTCTCCACCTGCAGAACGGAGATCTCGCTCTCCATCAGCGACAGCACGCGCTCGAGGCGCTGCGCCACCGTGGGGATCTCCAGGATCGCCTGCTTGTCGGCGATCTTGACGGCAAGATGCGAGCCCACCGTGTCGGCGAGCTTCGAGGGCTCGTCGATCTGGGTCACGGCGGAGACGACCTCGGGCGAGATCTTCTTGTTGAGCTTCACGTAGTTCTCGAACTCGGAGATCACCGAGCGGGCGAGAGCCTCGGCCTCGACGCGGTCACCGAGGTCGTCGTCGAGGGTCAGGGCGCGGGCCTCGTAGAACTCTTCCGAGCGCACGAACTCCTCGATCTGGGCGCGGCCGGCGCCCTCGACCAGAACCTTCACGGTACCGTCGGGCAGCTTGAGGAGCTGGAGGACCGATGCGAGCGTCCCGATCTTGTAGATCGCGTCGGTCGCCGGATCGTCGTCGCTGGCGTTGATCTGCGTCGCGAGCAGGATATGGCGCTCCGAGCGCACCGCCTCCTCGAGGGCACGGATCGACTTCTCGCGCCCGACGAAGAGCGGCACGATCATGTGCGGGAACACGACGATGTCGCGAAGCGGCAGGACGGCGTAGGAGCCCGTCGAACCGGGAACGACCGGCTGGCGCGATTTCGACTGGGTCATGGGGTCTTCCCTTATGTGCTGACGCCGGGCATCCGCTCCTCGTAGCGAGCAAGCATCCTGCCAGGTGCCGACCGGGCCGCGAAGGGTCGGAAACGATATGATATTGGCGGCTGGTGGCGCGGCCTGGGCACCTTCAAGAAAGAGAAAAGCGTGCCGGCTGCGCTAAGCCTCAGGTGGTTCTTGGCCGGTACGCTTTCAAGCGGTCCGGAGGGGCCGGCGGAGGCGGAACGGAGAAGGGCCGCCGGCCTTTCGCCGACGGCCCTCGCCGCATCCCGATCAAGCGCTGACGCTGGCCGGCGCGTCCTTGTTGCGGTCGCCGTGGATGAAGAGCGGCCTGGACTTCCCGTCGACCACTTCGGGGCCGATCACCACCTGCTCGACCGAGTCGAGCCCGGGCAGGTCGTACATCGTGTCGAGCAGGATGGTCTCGAGGATCGACCGGAGGCCACGGGCGCCGGTCTTCCGCTCGATCGCCTTGCGGGCGACCATCGACAGCGCCTCGTCCTGGAAGGTCAGCTCGACGTTCTCCATCTCGAACAAGCGCTGGTACTGCTTCACCAGGGCGTTCTTGGGCTCCTGGAGGATCTTCTTCAGCGCGGCCTCGTCGAGATCCTCGAGGGTCGCCAGCACCGGAAGGCGGCCGACGAATTCGGGGATCAGGCCGAACTTGAGCAGGTCCTCCGGCTCGACCGAGCGGAAGATCTCGCCCGTCCGGCGGTCGTCCGGAGCCTGCACGCTCGCGCCGAAGCCGATCGAGGTTCCCTGGCCACGGGCCGAGATGATCCGCTCCAGCCCGGCGAAGGCGCCGCCGCAGATGAAGAGGATGTTCGTGGTGTCGACCTGCAGGAACTCCTGCTGCGGATGCTTGCGGCCACCCTGGGGAGGCACGGAGGCGACCGTGCCTTCCATGATCTTCAGAAGGGCCTGCTGCACGCCCTCGCCCGAGACGTCGCGGGTGATTGAGGGATTGTCCGACTTGCGGGAGATCTTGTCGATCTCGTCGATGTAGACGATGCCGCGCTGCGCCCGCTCGACGTTGTAGTCCGAGGCCTGGAGCAGCTTGAGGATGATGTTCTCGACGTCCTCGCCGACATAGCCGGCTTCCGTCAGCGTCGTCGCGTCCGCCATGGTGAAGGGCACGTCGAGGATGCGGGCGAGCGTCTGCGCGAGCAGCGTCTTGCCCGAGCCCGTCGGCCCGATCAGCATGATGTTGGACTTGGCGAGCTCGACGTCGTTGTGCTTCGTGGCGTGGGCGAGCCGCTTGTAGTGGTTGTGGACCGCCACCGAGAGGACCTTCTTGGCGAAGTCCTGGCCGATGACGTAGTCGTCGAGAACGCGCCGGATCTCCTTCGGGGTCGGCACGCCGTCGCGGCTCTTGACCAGCGAGGACTTCGATTCCTCGCGGATGATGTCCATGCACAGCTCGACGCACTCGTCGCAGATGAACACCGTCGGGCCCGCGATGAGCTTGCGGACCTCGTGCTGGCTCTTGCCGCAGAACGAGCAGTACAGCGTGCTCTTGGAGTCGTTGCCGCCGGTCTTGCTCATATCGGTCTCCGGTTCGCGGGCGCGGCCCCAGCCAGGAGGGCACGCGCTTCGGTCATAGATGTAAGCGCATCCGCCTAAAGAAACAGTCACACCGCGCGGATGCGTCGGGAGTGAGGCGCTCGAATCCCGATGCAACCATGCGCCCGCCTCGGGATCAACCGGGCCGGGGCCCGGATCGGGTGCCGAATGGACGCATGGTTTGCCGGCGTGCCACGAACGCCGCACCCGGCGAAAAGGCCGCTCAGGCGGCGGCCGGCTCCGGGCGCTTGTGCAGGATCTCGTCGATCAGGCCGAACTCCTTGGCCGCGTCGGCGGTCATGAAGTTGTCGCGCTCGAGCGCCTGATGGATGGTCTCGTAGTCGCGGCCGGTATGCTTCACGTAGATCTCGTTGAGGCGCTTCTTCAGGGCCTCGATCTCGCGGGCATGGATCAGGATGTCGGTCGCCTGTCCCTGGAAGCCGCCGGAGGGCTGGTGCACCATGATCCGGGCGTTGGGCAGGGCGAAGCGGTGGCCGGCCTCGCCCGCCGACAGCAGCAGAGAGCCCATCGACGCGGCCTGACCGACGCAGAGCGTGGTCACCGGGCAGCGGATGAACTGCATGGTGTCGTAGATCGACAGGCCCGAGGTCACGACGCCGCCGGGCGAGTTGATATAGAAGGAGATTTCCTTCTTCGGGTTCTCGGCTTCGAGGAACAGGAGCTGCGCCACCACGAGCGACGCACCTTGATCCTCGACCGGACCCGTCAGGAAGATGATCCGCTCGCGCAGCAGGCGGGAGAAGATGTCGAAGGCACGCTCGCCGCGGCTCGACTGCTCGACCACCATGGGCACGAGCGAGTTGTGGAAGTATGCGACCGGATCTCTCATATCAGCCCTCGGCTCCGGAATCCGGCCCCGGGCGAATCGCCCACGGCCGGAGGGTTACAGCGAACACGGCGGCCGTTAACGCCACCTGATCTCGTGTCTCTCGCGGGTACCCGGTCGCCGGGTGCCCCGCCGCGGGTGGCGGGACGGACCGTGAGAGACAGTTCGATCGCCGCCCGCCCCGGAGCCGGAGGGGCGTCGATCAGCCGGCAGCCGTCTCGGCGGCCGGCTCCGTCTTCGTCGCGTCCTCAGGCGCGTCGCCCTTCGACGCCTTGCCGGCATCGGCCTCCTCGTCCTCGGCGAAGAGCGCCTCCTTCGAGACGGGCTCCTCGACGACTTGGACCTGCCCGAGGACGTGGTCGACGACCTTCTCCTCGAACAGCGGCGCGCGAAGCTCGGCGAGCGCCTGCGGGTTCTTCCGGTAGAAGTCGTAGACCTGCTGCTCCTGACCCGGGAACTGCCGGATCCGGGCGAACAGGGCCTGGTTGACCTCATCGTCCGAGATCTTGATATCGGCGGTCTCGCCGACTTGCGCAAGCACCAGCCCGAGCCGCACGCGGCGCTCGGCGATCTTGCGGTACTCGGCCTGCGACGCCTCCTCCGTGGTGCCCTCGTCCTCGAAGGTCTTGCCCCGGTTCTTCAGGTCCTGCTCGACCTGCGCCCACACGGCGGCGAACTCCTGGTGGACGAGGCTCGGCGGCAGATCGAAGGCGTATTTGCCGTCGAGCGCGTCGAGCAGCTCCTTCTTCAGCTTGCGCCGGGACTGCGCCTCGTAGTCGGAACCGATCGCCTTGGAGATCGCCTCCTTGAGCTTCTCGAGGTCGTCCATGCCGAAGCGCTTGGCGAGCTCGTCGTCGATCTTGGTCTCGCCCGGCGCCTTGACCGCCTTCACGGTCACGTCGAACTCGGCATCCTTACCGGCGAGCTGCTCGGCCTGATAATCGGCCGGGAAGGACACCTTCACGAGGCGGGCATCGCCGGCCCGGGCACCCACGAGCTGGTCCTCGAAGCCCGGGATGAAGCTGTTGGAACCGAGTTCCAGCGGCACGTCCTCGCCCTTGCCGCCCTCGAACTCGGTGCCGTCGATCCGGCCGACGAAGTCGATGGTGACCTGGTCGCCGCTGGCGGCCTCGGCACCTTCCTCGCGATCCTCGAACGTGCGGCCATCCTTGGCCATGCGCTCGAGCGCCTCGGTGATCTCCTCGTCGGAGGGCTTCACCACGAGCTTCTTGATCGTGACGTCAGACAGGTCGGCGAGCTCGAAGCTCGGCAGCACCTCGAGCTTCACCTTGAAGGCGAGGTCGCCTTTGGCGTCGAGCGCCCGCTCGATGATGTTCTGTTCCTCGTCCTTCGGGAACTCGATCTGCGGCTCGAGGGCGAGCTTCAGGCCCTTGTCGCCCACGATCTGCTGGTTGGCCTCGTTGACGGCGTTCTGAAGAACGTCGGCCATGACCGACTTGCCGTAGACCTTGCGCAGGTGAGCGACCGGCACCTTGCCAGGGCGGAAGCCCTTGATCTGGACCTTGCCCTTGATGTTCGAGAGCTCGGTGTTGAGGCGCTCCTCAAGCTCAGTCGCGGGTAGAAGCACCTGAAACTCGCGCTTCAGCCCCTCGGAGGTCGTCTCGGTCACCTGCATCGTCGTTCGTCCGCTGTTCTGAACCGTAAATCACGTCTTCGCTGTCGCAGCGCGGTGGGGATACCCTGGCGGGAGGCCCCGATCGCGGGACCTCGGCTCAGAACCGATTCGGTCCCGGCGCCGATCCCGAGCGCGGACTTGGTGCGGGCGGAGGGGCTCGAACCCCCACGTCTTGCGACACTGGAACCTAAATCCAGCGCGTCTACCAGTTCCGCCACGCCCGCGAGCGCTTGAGCGACACAAGCCCTGACCGGGCCTTCGAAGCGCGCGTCTATAGCACGCGCGCTCGGAGCCGCAGCAAAAAACTTGAGCCGGATCGGGCACGCCAACCGCTGTCCGGTTGGCGCTGCCCGGCGGGCACGGCTACAACGCCCGCCGCCCGATCCGTCACCGCCGAGACCTCATGCGCAAGCCCGATCCGAAGGCCCCTGACGCGACGGGAGCGCCCCGCGAGGGGCTGTCCCGGCGCCTGATCCTGGCGGGCGGGGCCGTCCTGGCGCTGGGGCCCCAGCCTGCCGCCGCCCAGGCGCCCGCGCGCAAGGCGGCGCCGGAGCCCAAACCTGCGCTCGAGGCCAAACCCGACGCCCCGCCGGCCCCCGCGCCGAAGCCGCTGAAGGCCGCCCCCGCCCAGGCCCGCCTCAAGCCGGCGCCGGCGCCCGAGACCGCGGTCTGGCGCCTCGGCAGCGAGACGGCGCCGCCTGTCCTGCGGATCAAGCTCGGGGAGGCGGTGAGCCTGCAGGTCGAGAACGCCACCGACAAGCCGCTCGCGCTCCACTGGCATGGGGTGCGCAACCGTAACGCCATGGACGGGGTCGGCGGGATCACGCAGGCGCCGATCGCGCCGGGCGAGACCTTCCTCTATGCGTTCACGCCGCCCGATGCCGGCACCTTCCTGATCCGTCCCCTCGTCGTCGGGGGCGCGGGCGAGCCCTCCGGCCGCGGACTCGCGGGGCTTCTGGTGGTGGACGAGCCAACCCCGCCCGCGGTCGATCAGGACGTGACCCTGCTGCTGCAGGACTGGCGGCTCGACGATGCGGGCGCGCTCGTCCCGTTCGGCCAAGTGGCCTTCGCCGCCGCCGCCGGGCGGCTCGGCAGCGCGGTGACCGTGAACGGCATGCCGGTCCCCCTGGCCCTCGAAGCCCGCCCCGGGAGCCGGCTGCGCCTGCGGCTCGCCAATGCCTGCAACGCCCGCGTGATCCGGCTGCGCTTCGATGGGATCAAGGCCTTCGTCGCCGCGGTCGACGGGCAGCCGACCGACACGTTCGAGCCCTTGAAGGCGACGCTTCCCTTCGCCCCGGGCACCCGCTACGACCTCCTCCTCGATGTGCCGGCCGAGCTGCCGGCGCAGGCGGGCCCTGCCGGCACGATCCTGGCCCTGGTCGGACAGGGGCTCGCGCTGGCCACGATCACCCTCAAGGGTGAGCCGGTGGCCCAACAGGGGCGGCCGGCCATCGCCTCGATCCCCGAGAACAAGCGGCTGCCGGCCGAGATCCGGCTGCAGAGCGCCCTGCGTCGGGAGTTCGTGCTCAGCGGGGGGGTGAAGCCTGATCCGGTGAAGCCCGGGGTCGCGCCAACTTACACCGGCGATCCGGCCCGGGTCTGGCAGGTGAACGGCGCGAGCGGCGCGGCGGGCGCCCCGCCCCTGTTCACGGTCAAGCGCGGGCAGGTCGTCGTGCTGACGATCCGCAACGACTCCGCCTTCCTCCAGACGCTGCACCTGCACGGCCACGTCTTCCGTCTGCTGCACCAGCTCGATGACGGCTGGGAGCCCTACTGGCTCGACACGGTGCAGATCCCCGAGGGCCGCAGCGCGCAGATCGCCTTCGTGGCCGACAATCCCGGCCGCTGGCTCCTGTCCTCGACGGTGCTGGAGCGGTTCGACACCGGGCTCTGGACGAGCTTCGAGGTGACCTGACGCGCGAGGTCCCGCGGAGGCGGGGCGTCGTCAGCGCGTCCGAGCGGGTTTGGGCGCGCGTTTCACGATCCGGGCGAGGTCGGAGGGGCGCGACGAGGCCGGTTTCGGGATCGGCCCGCGTCGTCGGACCGGCTCGGGCTCCGGCAGGCTCGCGAGATCGCGCTCGGGGGCGACGACCGGCGCCGATGGGGCCGCCATGACCGGGGCCGGCCCAGCCAGGGCATGGGCGAGCACCTTCTTCATGGCCCCCGGCAGCGGCTCCGCCGAAAGCCCGTCCCGTGGGGTGAAGCGCATGCCGTCGGGTGCCGGCGTGCCGGCGGCGACGCGGGCGACGAACACGGTCAGTTCCAGCGGGAAATGGGTGAAGCCGTGCTTCACCACCCCGGGCAGGCGCTTCCAGCGGGCGTCGAGCGGCGCGTCGAGCAGGCCCTTGGCCGGATCGTAATCGGGCAGCCACGCGCTGCCCGGTGTCTCGGCCATGGCGCCGAGCAGGCCCTCCGCGGGGCGGGTCCGCAGCAGGATCGCCTCGTCCCCGGCCCGCACGGCGACGAAGGCCGCGCCCCGGCGCAACAGGCCCTTTTCTTTCTTCACCTTGCGCGGAAATGTCTCCTGAAGCCCCTCGGCGCGGGCGCGGCAGGGCCGCATCCACGGGCACAGGGCGCAGGCCGGTCGCTTGGGGGTGCAGAGCGTCGCGCCGAGATCCATCACGGCCTGGGCGAAATCGCCGGGCCGGTCGCGCGGCACCAGGCCCTGCGTGAGCACGCGAATCTGCGGGCGGGACGCCGGCAGCGGCGTTTCGATCGCGTGGAGGCGCGAGACCACCCGCTCGACATTCCCGTCCACTGCCGCTGCCGGCCGATCGAACGCGATGGCCGCGATCGCACCCGCCGTGTAGGCGCCGATGCCGGGCAGCTTGCGCAGGCCCTCCTCGGTGTCGGGGAAAGCGCCCGTCGCCGCGACCGCCCGGGCACAGGCATGCAGGTTGCGCGCACGGGAATAGTAGCCGAGCCCGGCCCAGGCCGACATCACCGCCGCCTCCGGCGCGGCGGCGAGGGCGGCGACATTCGGGAACAGGGTCAGGAATTTCTGGAAATACGGCTTCACCGCCGTGACGGTGGTCTGCTGCAGCATCACCTCGGAAAGCCAGACCCGATACGGATCGGGCCGTTCCCCGGGCAGGGACCGCCACGGCAGCGCGCGGCGGTGCCGGTCGTACCAGGCGAGCAGGTCGGCAGCCGAGGCGGCGGGCGCGGGCATGGGGCCAGTCCATAGCGGCGCGGCGCGGCCGGCAAAAGCGGCGCGGTTCGGCCCATACCCGAGAAAATTCGCGCGACCGCTGTCGGCCTGGCCGAAACCGGTGCGTCCTCGGGCGGTCCATCCACGGGAGACACCAGGATGTCCTACATCGACGGATTCGTGCTCGCGGTGCCGAAGGCCCATCTCGAGGCCTATCGCACCCTGGCACAGGCGGCCGCCGAGGTCTGGCGGGAGCATGGGGCGCTCGCCGTGGTGGAGGCCGTCGGCGACGACGTGCCCTACGGTGAGCTGACCTCCTTCCCCCGGGCCGTGCAGGCGACGGACGATGAGGTCGTCGTGTTGTCTTGGATCATCCACGCCTCGCGGGAGGCCCGCGACGCCACGAACGCGCGGGTGATGGCGGATCCGCGCATCACGTGCACCCTGGAGACCATGCCCTTCGACGGGCGGCGCATGATCTTCGGCGGGTTCACCCCGATCGTCGAACGGTGAGCCGCGCGGGCCGCGCGGCGCGACTCCCTGGAACGCCGCACTTGGGTTAGGGTGCGGGGCGCCGCGGTCCCGCGGCCCTCTGGCCGGAATTCCGATGGCGCGCTTCAAATCCGGGGCCAAACCCCTGGCCGAGCTGATCGAACCCTGCATCGGCCCGGCCTTCGCCGCGCAGGGCTTCGCCTCCGCCGACATCCTCGCCGTCTGGCCCGGCATCGTCGGGGCCCGGCTCGCGTGCGCCTGCCAGCCGGTCAAGCTCGAATGGCCCCGCCGGGCGCGCCGCGACGCGGAGGGGCGGCCGGAGCCCGGCACCCTCGTGGTGCGGGTCGAAGGGGCCTTCGCCCTCGACCTCCAGCATCTCGCCCCCGTGGTGATCCAGCGTGTCAACGCGCATTACGGATGGGCCTGCATCGGGAAGCTCCTTCTGCGCCAGGACCGCCTGCACCGGCCCGTGCGCCGCCGTGTCGCCCTTCCCCTCGATCCGGCTCGGCGGGGCGAGGTGGCGCTCGCGGTCTCGCGCATCGAGGAGGATCGCCTGCGCGACGCCCTCGACCGGCTCGGCATCGCGGTGGTCGGCGAAAGCCGTCCCTGAGGTTTCGAGGAGGCGTGCCTGTCGCCGGCTCCCATGCTATGGGCCGGCCGGTGCCGTGCGGCGACGCGCCCGCGGCCCGCGGAGACGTTTCCGCCCTATCATTCGACCCGATCGGGCCACGAGGGCCCGCCAACGGAGCCCGTCCGAGCCATGATCACCCGGCGCGACGCCCTCACCCGTACTGGCCTCGCCCTCGGCGCGGCCCTCCTGACGCCCCGATTCGTCGGCGCGGCCCTGGCGCAGAGCGCCGACGGCCTCCTGGAGCCCGGCCCCCTCGGCGATGTCTGGCTCGGCCCGAAGGACGCCAAGGTCACGATCATCGAATACGCCTCGCTGACCTGCTCTCACTGCGCTCACTTCCACGCGACGACCTGGCCCGTCCTGAAAGAGCGCTACATCGACACCGGCAAGGTCCGCTTCACCCTGCGCGAGTTCCCCCTCGACCCGCTGGCCACGGCCGCCTTCATGCTGGCTCGTTGCGACGGCGAGGCGAAATACTATCCGATCACCGACCTGCTGTTCGACCAGCAGCAGAACTGGGCCTTCGTGCGCAAGCCGCAATCGCCGGTCGACTCCCTGGAGCAGCTGCTGCGCCAGGCGGGCTTCAACAAGGAGAAGTTCGAGGCCTGCCTGAAGGATCAGAACACCTACGCCGCCATCAACACCGTGAAGACCCGTGGCCTGGAGACCTTCAAGGTCGATTCGACCCCGACGTTCTTCATCAACGGCACCAAGCACAGCGGTGCGCTGTCGATCGAAGACATGGAAAAGATCATCAAGCCGATCCTGGGCGCCTGACCGCGTCGCCGGAAAGGCGGTGGAAAAACTTGAAATTATAATGTCATATCAAGGACTTAGGCTAGGTTTTCGGCGCCTTGACACTCAAGGTTGGCGAAACTATGGTGCGCCGCGCTGGGGGGGCAGGCCCTTTCCCCCCGTTTCCGACGACGTGCGGTGCCTCCGATGAGCGGGGGGGCGGCGGGCGGCGGAGGCGGACCGGAAAAGGCCTCCGACGACGGCGATCTTTCCGCGAGGCTGAAGCGTCTCGAGACGCAGATCGAAGGCAAGCGGCCCAAAGCCGCTCCCGCCGATGCTGCGCGCAAAGCCACGCCCGGCGCGACGTCCTCGCTCGGTCAGGCCATGCGGCTCTCGACCGAATTCATCGCGGGCGTGATCGCCGGAGGGATCCTCGGATACATCACCGATCATCTCCTCGGCACCAAGCCGTGGGGCATGATCGTACTGCTGATGCTGGGCTTCGTGACCGGCATCTACAACGTCATGCGTGTGAGCGGCTTCAGCGGCCACAAAGCTGAGAAAGATCGCCGGTAGGACCCCAGAAGGGTCTTGAGACTCTGCCGGCATCGTGTAAGGGGCGACGCGCGAAAGGGAGCCGCCGGGCTCCACGCGCGCTTGAAGAGGGGCGGAAGCGAGCCAATGGCGGTCAGTGTCGACCCGATCCACCAGTTCGAGATCCAGCCCATCGTGTCGCTGGGTCATATCGGCAATCAGCAGCTCGCGTTCACGCAATCGGCTCTCTACATGTTCGCGGCGGTGGGGATCATCGCGCTGCTGACCATCGTGGCGACCTCGGGACGCTCCGTCGTGCCGGGCCGGCTCCAGGCGCTCGCCGAGACCCTGTACGAGTTCATCGCCGACACGGTCCACCAGGCCACCGGCGCGGACGGCAAGCGGTTCCTGCCGCTCGTTTTCTCGCTGTTCATGTTCGTGCTGGTCCTGAACCTGCTCGGCATGCTGCCCTACTCGTTCGCGGTGACCAGCCACCTCGTCGTCACCTTCGGTCTCGCGCTGGTCGTGATCCTGACCGTGGTGATCTACGGCGTGGCCAAGCACGGCACCCACTTCCTCGGCGTGTTCGTCCCCTCGGGCGTGCCGAAGCCGCTGCTGCTCATCATGGTCCCGATCGAGATCGTGTCGTTCCTGTCGCGGCCGATCAGCCTGTCGGTCCGTCTGTTCGCCAACATCCTGGCCGGCCACATCGCCCTGAAGATCTTCGCGTTCTTCGTGGTGCAGCTTCTGGTCGCCGGGGCCTGGGGCGTTCTCTCGCCCCTGCCGCTCGCGCTCACCATCGCGCTGACGGCCCTCGAGTTCCTCGTCGCGGCCCTCCAGGCTTACGTGTTCGCGACGCTGACGGCGGTCTATCTCGCCGACGCCCTCCACCCCGGCCACTGATCTCTACGGCCGGACCCTTCCGCCCTCACGAACCCCCGTTCGAACTTCAGGAGTGTTTCATGGATCCCGTCGCTGCGAAGTACATCGGCGCCGGCCTCGCCTGCCTCGGCATGGCGGGCGCCAGCATCGGCCTCGGCAACCTGTTCGGTCAGTTCTATGCGGGCGCCCTGCGCAACCCGTCGGCCGCCGATAGCCAGCGCACCAACCTCCTCCTCGGCTTCGCCCTCACCGAGGCGCTCGGCATCTTCTCGCTGCTCGTCGCGCTGCTGCTGCTCTTCGCCGTCTAAGGCATCGCTCGCTGGCGAAGTGCGGGCCACACCGGCCCGCGCTTCGCCGCTCGTTGATCCGGCCGCTCCGTTCCCGGAGCCGGTCTTCCGATGCCACCGGATAGGGCCATGGCCGAGAAGAATCCCCTCACGACCCCCTCCCCGAACGCGGACACGCAGGTCGTTCCGCCGGGAAGCCATCACACCCATACCGAGCAGCCGTCCGGGGGCCACAAGAGCGCCTTCCCGCCCTTCGAGAGCCACACCTTCCTCTCGCAGCTGATCTGGCTCGCTCTGGCCTTTGGCCTGCTCTATTACCTGATGTCCAAGATCGCGCTGCCGCGCATCGAGGCCATTCTCGGCGATCGCGCCAACCGCCTCTCGGCCGATCTCGACGAGGCCCAGCGCATGAAGTCCGAGGCCGAGGCCGCGGGCCAGGCCTACGAGGCCTCGCTGCGCGAGGCCCAGGCCAAGGCTCAGGGCATCGCTCAGGACACCCGCAACGCCCTCTCTGCCGAGGCCGACGCCAAGCGCAAGACCCTGGAAGCCGAGCTGAACCAGCGTCTCGCCGCCGCCGACGCCACGATCAAGGCCCGCACCGCCGAGGCCATGGGCAATGTGCGCGCGATCGCGGGCGAGACCGCTAGTGCCATCGTGGAGCGGCTCACCGGCAAGGCGCCCGATCAGGCCAGCCTGAACCGCGCCCTCGACGCGACGCCGGCGATCCACTGATCCTGCCACTGATCCCTGCGGGTCGGCGTCCTCGCCGGCTCGTCCTCCGAACCGATCCCACCCGCCGGGTGGACGATCGCTCAAGGGTTTGAGACCGATCATGCTGTTGACCGCCGAGTTCTGGGTTCTCGTCGCCTTCCTGGCGTTCATGGCCATCGTCTGGCGGGTCGGCGGCTTCACGATGATGACGAGCGGCCTCGACAGCCGCGCCAAGCGCGTCCGGCACGAGCTCGACGAGGCGCGCCGCCTCCGCGAGGAGGCCGCCGCCGTCCTCGACGATTACAAACGCCGCCGCGCCCAGGCCGAGAAGGACGCCGAGGCCATCGTGGCGAGCGCCCGCGAGGAGGCCGAGCGCATCGCCGAGGAGGGCCATGCCCGCCTCAACGACTTCGTGGCCCGCCGGACGAAGTCCGCCGAAACCAAGATCGCCCAGGCCGAGGTTCAGGCCGAGGCCCAGGTCCGCGCCGCTGCCGCCGATGCAGCCGTGAAGGTGTCTGAGACGATCCTCCGGGAGCGTCTCCAGGGCGGTGCCGCCCAGGACCTCCTGCGTGCGAGCCTCGGCAGCGTGAAGACCCGCCTCCAGGCCTGACGGGTTCCTCCACACGTCCCCTTCTGCGAACGCCCGGCCCCGGCCGGGCGTTTTGCTGTTCAAGACCTGACCCAACGGGACGTCCCCATCGCGGCGAAGCCGATGCGGCATAACGACCGTCCGCCGAGACCCTGTGACGGTGGCCTGACCCGCGCGGGGGAGGCTGTCGCCCCCGACGACCGACCGGTCCCCTTGGGCCGGTGCCGCTGGACCACGGCGTCCGGTGCGGCGTCGCGGCGCGGATCGATCCCGTGAAAATTTTTGAAGGTTCGAGCAAAATCAGCTGCGCTTGGCCTGACATGCGACGGCGTGTAGGAATGGCGCCCGAAAAACACCCCCGCGATCGCCGACAAGAAGCGGGTGGGTTTAATCAGGAAACATCAGAAGAGGCCTGCCATGAGCGCCGGTTCCGCCACCAACACCACTGCCCTCGATACCTTCTTCTCCGCTGGACTCGCCGACACGGATCCGGAGATCGCCAAGGCGATCAGCCAGGAGCTCGGTCGTCAGCAGCACGAGATCGAGCTCATCGCCTCCGAGAACATCGTCTCGCGCGCGGTGCTTGAGGCCCAGGGTTCGGTGCTGACCAACAAGTACGCGGAAGGCTATCCGGGCCGGCGCTACTATGGCGGCTGTCAGTTCGTCGACATCGCCGAGGAGCTGGCGATCGACCGGGCCAAGCGCCTGTTCAACTGCGGCTTCGCCAACGTGCAGCCGAATTCCGGCTCCCAGGCCAACCAGGGCGTCTTCATGGCCCTGATGCAGCCCGGGGACACCTTCCTCGGCCTCGACCTCGCGGCGGGCGGCCACCTCACCCACGGCGCCCCCCCGAACGTCTCGGGCAAGTGGTTCAAGCCGGTCTCCTACACCGTGCGCCGCGACGACCAGCGCATCGACATGGAGCAGGTGGCCCAGCTCGCCGCCGAGCATAAGCCGAAGGTCATTATCGCCGGTGGTTCGGGCTATCCGCGTCAGTGGGACTTCGCGAAGTTCCGCGAGATCGCCGATTCGGTCGGCGCCTACTTCTTCGTCGACATGGCCCACTTCGCCGGCCTCGTCGCCGCCGGCCTGCACCCGTCGCCGTTCCCCCATGCCCACGTGGCCACCACGACGACCCACAAGACCCTGCGCGGCCCCCGCGGCGGCATGATCCTGACGAACGACGAGGCGCTCGCCAAGAAGTTCAACTCGGCGATCTTCCCCGGCCTCCAGGGCGGTCCGCTGATGCACGTCATCGCCGCCAAGGCGGTCGCCTTCGGCGAGGCGCTGAAGCCCGAGTTCAAGATCTACGCCCGTCAGGTGATCGACAACGCCAAGGCACTGGCCGACACCATCATCTCCGGCGGCTACGACATCACCTCGGGCGGCACCGACAACCACCTGATGCTGGTCGATCTCCAGCGGAAGGGCCTCACCGGCAAGGCGGCCGAGGCGGCGCTCTCGCGCTCCGACATCACCTGCAACAAGAACGGCGTGCCGTTCGACCCGCAGAAGCCCACCATCACCTCGGGCATCCGTCTCGGCACCCCGGCCAGCACGACCCGCGGCTTCGGCGTCGCCGAGTTCAAGCAGGTCGGCTCGCTGATCGTCGAGGTGCTCGACGGCCTCGCCGCCAAGGGTGAGGGCGGCGACGCGGCGGTCGAGGCCGAGGCCAAGAAGAAGGTCCACGCCCTGACCGATCGCTTCCCGATCTACCAGTAAGCGCCCATCGATCGAGGGGTGAGGGGAGGCCGCGGATCGAAGGATCCGCGGCCTCCTGCGTTCGGGCCCTCGCCGGCAAGCCTCCCGAGCACCGGCCGGCGTCCGGCCCCGTTCGTCCGTCGGAACGCCCCCGCTGTCAGGCCCGCTCCTGGCAATCCGTCGCCGCCTGGGGCACAGAGGCGTCCGGGTTCCGATCAAAGGTGTAGAAGCGCGCGATGCGGTGTCCGTTCTGCGGGGGTCCCGACACGCAGGTGAAGGATTCGCGACCGAGCGAAGATTCCGCCGCGATCCGCCGCCGCCGCGTCTGCCCGGATTGCGGGGGCCGGTTCACCACCTTCGAGCGGGTGCAACTGCGCGAGCTGACCGTGGTCAAGCGCTCGGGCAAGCGCGTGCCGTTCGACCGGGACAAGCTCCAGCGCTCCATCGACGTCGCCCTCCGCAAGCGCCCGGTCGATCCGGAGCGGATCGAGAGACTGGTCTCCGGCATCGTGCGCCGACTGGAGAGCGGCGGCGACGGCGAGGTTACGAGCGAGGGGATCGGCGAGGCCGTGATGGAGGGGCTCAAGGGTCTCGACGACGTGGCCTATGTCCGCTTCGCCTCCGTCTACAAGAACTTCCGCGAGGCGCAGGATTTTCAGGACCTGCTCGGTACCCTCGGCGGCCGCTTGGCCGACCAGACGCCGCCGGACGAACCTGTCGTGCGGGACGAGCCGGCCGATCCGCCGCGCCGCCGCGCCGCGCGCCCGCGGAGCTGAGGGACCGGCCGTGAGCGAGCGTGAACAGCAGGCCCTCGATCGCCGCGCCATGCGCCTCGCCCTGGCGCTGGGGCGGCGCAATCTCGGGCGGACATGGCCGAACCCGAGCGTCGGCGCCGTTGTCGTGGCCCGGGGGCGCATCGTCGGACAGGCGGCGACCGCTCCCGGCGGACGGCCCCATGCCGAGCCGCTCGCCCTCGCCATGGCCGGCGAGGCCGCCCGCGGCGCCACTCTCTATGTGACGCTGGAGCCCTGCTCGCATCACGGCCGCACGCCGCCTTGCACGGACGCCACCCTCGCCTCGGGCGTCCGACGGGTGGTCACGGCCATGGAAGATCCCGATCCCCGCGTCGCGGGCCGGGGGCACGCGCGGCTCGAAGCCGCCGGGCTCGCGGTCGAGACCGGGCTGCTGCGCGAGGAGGCCCTGCGGGACCATCGCGGCCACGTCACCCGCGTGACGCGGGGGCGCCCGAGCGTCCACCTCAAGCTTGCCCGCACCCGCGACGGCTTCGCCGCGCCCTCCACCGGCGAACGGCTGAAGATCACCGGCCCGGTCGCGGACGGGGCCGTGCATCTGTGGCGGGCGCATGCCGATGCGATCATGGTCGGGATCGGCACCGTACGGGCCGACGACCCGTCGCTGACAGTTCGCTTGCCGGGCATGACCGAGCGCTCACCCGTGCGGATCGTCCTCGATTCGACTCTTCGCCTCACGCCCTCGACCCATCTCGTGCGCGGCGCCCGCGACATTCCGACCCTCGTGGTCACGGGGCGTCACACCCCGACCCATGCCCGGCGGATGCTGAGCGCCTTCGGCGTCGAACTCCTCCCCGTCGCCACGGACGCGGATGGACGCATCGAGCTGGGGGCGGCGCTCGCCGCGCTCGCCGAGCGGGGACTGACCCGGATCTGCAGCGAGGGCGGGCCGGCGCTTGCGGACGCGCTGGCCGCGCACGATCTCGTCGATGCCTGCACGCTGATGACGGGCCCGGCCGATCTCGGTGGGGCGGGGGGGCTGCCCGCGGTGGGGCCCCACCTCGCCCGCCGTCTATCCGACGGCACCCTGCGCGTGACCGAGGAATCGGTGCTCGGCCCCGATACCGCGCTGACCTACGAAAGGGCCTGATATGTTCACCGGACTCGTCACCGATGTCGGCCGCGTCGTGGCGGTGGACGGCGATGCCCGCCTGCGCCGTATCGTGATCGAGAGCGCCTACGCGCCCGATGGCATCGCGCTCGGCGCCTCCATCGCCTGTTCCGGCCCCTGTCTCACCGCCGTCTCGGTCGAGTCCCACGGCGCCGGCTGTCGCTTCGCGGTCGACGCTGCCGCCGAGACCCTCGACCGCACCACGGTGGGCCTCTGGCGCGAGGGCACCCGGGTCAACCTGGAGCGTTCCCTGCGGCTCGGCGACGAGATGGGCGGCCATCTCGTCACCGGCCATGTCGACGGCATCGCGGAGATCGTGGCCCGCGAGACCGTGACCGGCGAGGACAACCCCTGGGGGGCGAGCGAGCGCTTCACCCTCCGGGCGCCGGCTGCCTTCGCCGCCTTCATCGCCGAGAAGGGCTCGGTCTGCCTCGACGGCACCTCGCTCACCGTGAACGCCGTGTCGGGCCGCGACTTCTCGGTCCTCCTGATCCCCCACAGCCTCTCGGTGACCACCTGGGAGGAGCGCCGGGCCGGCGACCGGGTGAATCTGGAGGTCGATCTCATCGCCCGCTACGCCGCGCGCCTGGCCGAGGCGCGCGGGCTCATGCCGGGATAAGGCGTCCCTCAAAGCGCGGCGGTCCCCCCATGTTCGCGCGGCGCCCTCCGTCTCGGTGAATCAGACCTTAACGGTTTCGGCGGAGTGTCAGGGCCGCACGACGCGATTCGGGGTGGCCGGCGGTGATGACGGGGATCAGGTTCGAGGCAAGGCGGGATGGGCTGCTCGCCGGCCTCGCCGCGCTCGCGGGTGCCGCGCTGCTGGGCTTCCTGCTGCTGCGGGCGGGCCTGCGCGATGCCGGGCTCAACTCCCACGGCGCGCTCGCCGACGCCTTCCTGCACGGTCGGCTCTGGGTCGAGACCTGTCCGGAGATCGATTGCGCGCTGTTCGAGGGCCGCACCTACGTCATCTTCCCGCCGGTGCCGGCGGTGATCGCGATGCCCTTCGTGGCCCTGTTCGGCTTCCCCGGCTTCAAGGGGTTCGTGTTCCTCGGCCTCGCCCTGTCGGGCCTGAGCCTCCTGGCGTGGCGCGCGATCTTCCGCGCGCTCGGCGTCGAGCGGACGGACGCCCTCTGGCTCCTGGCGGCGATCGCGTTTGCCAGCCCGCTCTTCCAGGTCACCCTGCGCTCCGACGGGGTTTGGTTCTACGCCCAGACCGTCGGCTTCCTGATGATCAGCGCGAGCCTCTGGGCCGCGATCTGCCGAGGCTCGCTGCCGCTCGCGGGCCTGTTCGTCGGCCTTGCCTTCCTGTGCCGCCAGATGGCGATCTTCTATCCGCTCGTCCTGCTGTTCCTGTGCCTTCCGCGAGACCGGCCGCTCGGCGCCGGGTTGCTCGGCCTCGTCCGGCCGGTGCTCCTCGCCGGGATCCCGATCGCGGCGGCGCTCGCGGTCTACTTTGCCTACAACGCGGCCCGCTTCGGCAACCCGCTCGAGACCGGCTACGCCTTCATCCACAACCCCGACCAGACCACCTTCATCTGGCGGCGCATCAGCGAGACCGGCCTGTTCTCGCGCGAGTACCTCTTGTTCAACACCCTCTACCTCTTCCTCCAGGGACTCCATTTCGAGTTCGGCGGCCCGCGCCTCACCACGCTGACCGGGTTCGACAAGGCCGGCACGGCCCTCCTCGTCGCGAGCCCCTGGGTGCTGCTCGCCGTCTACGCGCACCTCGACCGGGTTTCTGCGGCGGGCGCCGCGGTCATCGCGATCATCGCCGGGATCACGTTGTTCTATCACTCCAACGGCGCCGAGCAGATCGCCACCCAGCGCTACACCCTCGATTGGCTGCCGATCCTTTGGGTGCTGATGGCGCGGGGCAACCGGCCTCCCGCCTTCGCGGCCCTGCCCCTCCTCGTGACCTGGGGCATCCTGTCGAACCTCGCCGTCGTCGTGCTCCTGTCCGTCTACAAGGTCTGAGGCGCGGCCGCGCGGAAAGTCAGGAGGCGGTGGCCGAGATAGTTCGACACCGCCCCGACCGCGATCCCGAACCCGTGGCCGAGCGCCTCGGCGACGGCGCGCGGCAGCCCCAACGGCAGGGCGTCGAGCGCGGCGATGAGGCCCGCGCTGACGGCGAGCACCACGCCCGCCCCGACCGCGTTGACCGCGAGGAAGAGGGCGATCTGACCCGGCGCGGAGGCGCGGGGCGCGGCACGGAACACGAAGGTCCGATAGAGCCAGAACCCCACGGCCATCCCGATCCCGTAGGCCACGAGCAGGGCCGCCTCGAACGGCATGACCTGCGACAGCGCGATCCGGGCGAGCCAGTTGATCGCCGCCGCCCCTCCCCCTGCGATGAGGAAGCGAACGACCTCGCTCTGCATGACGGCGCTCGTCATAGGATCCATCCCGGCAGGCCGAAGGCCGCGATGCCGAAGGCGAGGCCCGCCACCGCGCCGAGGCCCAGGCTCGGACGATCCTTGACCGCGAAGGCGACCGGATCGTCATGCATCTCGCCGCGGCCGGCGAGCAGCCAGACCCGCCCCATGAACAGAACCAGGATCAGGGGGAAGCTCCACAGAGCCAGCGGTGCCGCCAGCACTGCGTGGCGGAACGCCTCGTTGGCGAGATACAGGATGAAGATGACGACGCTCGCGAGCCCCGCCGCGATGCCGAAGGCCATCACCACGGGCTCGTCCGCGCTCTGGTAGCCGCGCCCCGAAAGCCGGCCCGACTGTCCGCGCTTTGCCGCACCGCGCAGCTCGGTATGGCGCTTGGCGAAGGACAGCGAGGTGAACAGGAACATCGAGAAGGTCAGCAGCCACGGCGACCAAGCGACGGCCACGGCCGCCACGCCCACCGCGAGGCGCAGCGTGAACAGGCTGCCGAGGGTCAGCGCGTCGAGCATCGGCACCCGCTTGATCCAGGCGGAGTAGGTCAAAGTCAGCGCGAGATAGGCGAGGACGCCGACGAGCACGGCCGGCCCGGCCGCGGCGGCCACCGCGAGCCCGCCGAGGAGGCCGAGGCCGAGGGCGATCAGGCCGTGAACGAGCGGGAGGCGCCCACTCGCCAAGGGGCGCTCGCGCTTCGACCAATGGGCGCGGTCATGGGGCAGATCGAGCAGATCGTTGAGCAGATAGCTGCCCGAGGCAACGAGCCCGAGGGCCAGGAAAGCGGCCAGGGCCGCGCCCCAGGCTGCCGCCTCGCCGGCCCGGCCGCCGAGGACCAGCGGCACGAAGACGAGGCCGTTCTTGGCCCATTGATGAAGCCGCAGGCCCTTGAGAAGGGCGCGCAGCCGCGAGGCGGCGGGGAAGGATTCCGAGGGCTTGCCCAGGGCATTGGCGGCGCGGGCGACCCGGGCCGGCGCCTCGACGACGAGCACCCGCCGCGCCCGCGCCCAGACCGCCAGATCGCAGGCCGCGTTGCCCGCATAGTCGAACCCCTGCGGGAACAGGGCGGCAAGCTGCTCCGCCTTGGCCGCCCCCTTGAGGTTGCGCACGCCGTCGCTCGCGACGACGCGGTCGAACACGGCGAAGCGCTGCATCACCCGCAGGGCCATCAGGGCGTCGGCGGCGGTAGCGAGCACGATCGGGCGGCCGGTGGCCCGTTCGGCGTCGATCCGGCCGAGCAGCGCCGTGTTGGCGGGAAGCGTCGCGATGTCGAGTTCGGCCCGCTCGGCGACCTGTCGCTTGAAATAGGCCCGGCCCCGCGGCAGCCACAGCAGCATCGCGAAGACCATCAGCAGGTTGCGCCGCAGGATCGAGACGACGCCTTCGAGGAGCAGGTCGGTGCGCAGCAGCGTGCCGTCGAGATCGATCACCAGCGGAACGGTGTCGGCCGCGCCGCCCGTCCCGGCGGGAGTGAGCTCGGGCAGGTCCGCCCTTCGAAGGTTCGCGATGGCCATTCCGGATCCCCAGCCCAAGGACGCGATCGCCGCGCGATCGCCGTTCTTGTTCCTGGAGACAGGATTCCGGCCGCGCCGACTTCCGGCGGGTTAAGAACGACTGCGTCGCGCAGACGAAGTCAGACTTCGGTCGATCGTGATTAAAAATCTCGGGAACGATTCGACGGATCTTGTCGAGCGGCGATAACCTTACCGAAGGCCGCCTCGCCCTGCCCCGTCCGAAACGGCGCGCTCACCGCGAAACCGAGGCGTCCGATCACGCACACATCCGCGAAGGCGCGCATTGTGTAGCAACGATGTTCGGAAGGGATTTGATGGTGCTGCGAGAGAGGATTGAACTCTCGACCTCTTCATTACCAATGAAGTGCTCTACCACTGAGCTACCGCAGCGCGGGTCCGGAAGGCTGTGCCGCCGAACGCGAGGCGGCATTAGCGGATCGGATCGCGGTTGGCAACGCTTTCCCGGCGAAGGAGACGAGAAATGCGGCTGGTCGGCCCCTGAACCGGGGCTTCGGGGCGACGCGCCGCGGAGGCTGTGGCCGGCCGGCCGCACTCTCGTCCAAGTCGAGGGGTCTACAGCGCCCGCCCGGCCCGACCGTGGCGCAGGAGAAAAGACCTGATGATCGGACGCATTGCCTTCGCCCTCCTCCTTACCGGCGGCACGGCCTTGGCCGCCCCCGCCGCGGCACCCGGCGCCGACCGTGACGCCCTGCGTCAGCATTGCACCGGCGATTACCTGAGCTTCTGTGGCGACTTGCCGCCCGATGGGCCCGAGGTTCGGGCCTGCTTCAAGCAGAACAAGGCCAAGCTCTCGCCGGGCTGCCAAGCGGCGATCACCAGCTTCACCAAGGCTCAGAAGCGCGCCGACCTGCGCTGAGGGCTCCCGGTCGGCCCGGCGCATTCACGCGTGCTCGGCGGCCTCGGCGCGGGCCCAGCCCGCCTTGGTCGCCGCGACGAACTCCGCGAGCCGACCGTCGGCGATCGCGCCGCGCATCCCGGCCATCAGCGACTGGTAGTAGGCGAGGTTGTTCCAGGTCAGGAGCATCATGCCGAGGATCTCGTCCGAGCGGACGAGATGGTGGAGATAGGCCCGGGAATAGTCGCGCGCCGCCGGGCAATCGGAGGCCGCGTCGAGGGGGCGCACGTCCTCCCCGTGGCGGGCATTGCGCAGGTTGATCCGGCCGTGCCGCGTGTAGGCGAGGCCGTGGCGCCCGGCCCGGGTCGGCATCACGCAGTCGAACATGTCGATCCCGCGCATCACCGACTGCATCAGGTCGTCGGGCGTGCCGACGCCCATGAGGTAGCGCGGCTTGTGGGCGGGCAGGTGCGGCTCCACCGTCTCGATCATGGCGAGCATCACCGCCTGGGGCTCGCCGACCGCGAGCCCGCCGATGGCGTAGCCCTTGAGGTCGAGGTCGGTGAGTGCCCGGGCGCTCTCGACGCGCAGGGCCGGCACGTCGCCCCCCTGGACGATGCCGAACATCGCCTTGCCCGGCTGCGTGCCGAAGGCGACGCGGCAGCGTTCGGCCCAGCGCAGGCTGAGATGCATCGCCCGCTCGATGGTGGCGTGGTCGGCGGGCAGCCGCACGCATTCGTCGAGCTGCATCTGGATATCGGAGCCCAGGAGCCCCTGGATCTCGATGGAGCGCTCCGGGCTCATCCGGTGCGACGAGCCGTCGACATGCGAGCGGAAGGTGACGCCGTCCTCGTCGATCTTGCGCAAAGCCGAGAGCGACATGACCTGGAAGCCGCCGGAATCGGTCAGGATCGGGCCGTCCCAGCGCATGAAGCTGTGCAGGCCGCCCAGCCGCGCCATCCGCTCCGGGCCGGGCCGCAGCATCAGGTGATAGGTGTTGCCGAGCACGACGTCGGCCCCGAGATCGCGCACCTGAGCGGGATACATCGCCTTGACGGTCGCGGCCGTGCCGACCGGCATGAAGGCCGGCGTCCGGATCGTTCCACGCGGCATGGTGATCGCCCCGGTGCGGGCTTGGCCGTCGCGGGCATGGACCACGAAGCGGAAGTCGTCGGAGGCCGGGAAGGGCTCTGTCATGGTCTCGGATGCTGGGATCGGGGAACGGCTCACGGCTGATAGCCCGGAGCCTGGTCGATGACGAAGCGCATATAGGCGAGCGCCGCGTGCAGATGCGTCACCGGCACCCGCTCCGGGCCGCTGCGATGGATGGACAGCGCCTCGGCGAGCACCGGATGCCAGGACGGCGGATCGGTGCGGAGCCCGAAAGCGCCGGCCTCCCGCTTCGAGACGATCGTACCGGTCGCGAGCGTGCAGGCGATGCGGCTGACGCCGAGGACGCCCCAGGCGAGCGCGGCGGCGTTCGCATCGTCGCCCGGCGCCTTCGCATTGAGTGCCGTCTCGGCGTCCGCGATCCAGTCGCGCCAGTAGCCGTGTAGGTTGGTGAGCTGATGCGCCCGCAAGGTCGCGTCGTCGTCGGCGATGCCGAGTTCGGACGGTGGGATGCCGAGGACGGTGCGTCCGTTCCGGGCGAGACAGCGCCAGACCACGGGACTCGCCTCGCGGCAGGGCCGATCGGTACGGAGCCGACCGTCGACGCTGAAGGGCACCGCGGCCTCTCCCGGCGCCGGCTGCCTGAGCAGGCCGGCGGGAAGGTAGACGCCATCGAGAAGGGGCCCGCCGCCCGTCGTGAGCCGGGCATGAACCCGTGCGAGCCGTTCGACGGCCTCGGCCGAAGGGGCCGAATCGAGGAGGGCGACGAAATCGATGTCGCTCGCGCCGGGCCGATAGTCGCTGAGGGCGAGCGAGCCGACCAAGTAGAGGCCGCGAAGCGCCGGCGCCCCCTCCGTTTCGAGTCCGTCGCGAAAGGCGCGGAGCACGGCCTCGACCTCCGCCGGGAGCGGCGCGCCCCGGCTCATCCGGCCCGGTCCGGAAACAGCAGGCTGGCATCGCCGTAGGAGTAGAAGCGGTAGCCTTGCGCGATCGCGTGCGCGTAGGCCGCGCGCATGGTGTCGAGGCCGGAGAAGGCGCTGACCAGCATGAACAGGGTCGAGCGCGGCAGGTGGAAGTTCGTCACCAGCGCATCGACCGCACGGAAACGATAGCCCGGCGTGATGAAGATCTCGGTGGCGCCGGCGAAGGGGCGGATCGTGCCATCAGACCCGGCCGCACTCTCCAGCAGGCGCAACGCCGTGGTTCCGACCGCGACCACCCGGCCGCCGCGGGCGCGCACGCCGTTGAGGCGCTCGGCGGTGGCGACGTCGATCGTCCCGATCTCGGCATGCATGCGGTGCGCGTCGGTGTCGTCCGCCTTGACCGGCAGGAAGGTGCCCGCGCCGACATGCAGCGTCACGTGGGCCCGCCCGATCCCGGCGTTGTCGATGGCCGCGAGGAGGTTGTCCGAAAAATGGAGGCCCGCGGTGGGGGCCGCGACGGCGCCGGGCTCGCGGGCATAGATCGTCTGGTAGTCGGTCGCGTCCTGCGCGTCGGTGGCGCGCTTGCCCGCGATGTAGGGCGGCAGCGGCAGGGCTCCCAAGGCGGCGATCGCCTCGTCGAGGACGGGGCCGGCGAGGTCGAAGCGCAAGGTGATCTCGCCGCCCTCCCCCTTCGCCTCCACCGTGGCGTCGAGACCGGTCAGGGCGCAGGTCTCGCCCGCGCCCTCCCCCGCCGGCCCGAACCGGACGCGATCGCCGGGGGCGAGCCGCTTGGCGGGCCGGGCGAAGGCGCGCCAGCGGTCGGGGGCCTCGCGCAGGTGGAGCATGGCCTCGCAGCGCTGGCCGCTGCCGCCTGCGCGGTGACGGATGCCGGTGAGGCGGGCCGGGATCACCCGCGTGTCGTTGAAGACGAGCACGTCGCCGGGCGCAAGGCAGGCGGGCAGGTCGCGCACGCCGCGATCGGCGAGCGGCGCTCCGGGCCGCACCACGAGCAGGCGGCTCGCGTCGCGCGGGCTCACCGGGCGCAGCGCGATCCGCGCCTCGGGCAGATCGAAATCGAACAGGTCCACGCGCATCCGCGCGGCATAGCCACGGAGACGGCGCGGAGGCAAATGCGGGTTGATCCGCTCGGGGCCGAGGCGCATGCAGGAGACCGGCATCGCCGGACGCGCGAGGACGATCCATGTCCGACAGACTCCTCGTCGTCGGGGCCGGGCCGGTCGGCCTGACGCTCGCCTGCGAACTGGCGCGCTACGGGGTCGGCGTGCGCCTGATCGACCTCTGTCCGGAGCCGACGCGGACGTCGAAAGCGCTGGTGGTCTGGTCGCGCACCCTCGAACTCATGGACCGGATGGGCTGCACGGACGCCTTCCTGGCCGCGGGCCTGCGCGCCCGGGGCGCAACCCTGCGCAGCGACGGCCGCGTGCTCGGCGGCTCGCGCTTCTCGGAGATCGCCAGCGCCTACGCCTTCGCCTTGATGATCCCCCAATCCGAAACCGAGCGGCTTCTGACGGAGCATTTGGCGGGGTTCGGCGTCGCGATCGAGCGGTCGGTGGCGCTCACGGGCTTCGCGCAGGGGCCCGATGCGGTGGAGGCGTGGCTGCACCATCCGGACGGGCGCGAGGAGCGCGTCGCCACCCCCTTCCTGATCGGCTGCGACGGCGCCCACTCCAGTGTGCGCCACGGCCTCGGCCTCACCTTCGAGGGACAGGCGCAGGGCGATGCGTGGCTGCTTGCCGATGTCCGCCTCGACGGCCCGGGTGCGCCGGCGCCGGACGAGATCGCGGTCTACCTCCATCGGGACGGGCCGTTCGTGATCTTCCCGATTCCCGGCGGGCGAGCCCGCATCGTCGCGACGGTGGGCCGGATCGATCCGGCTCATCCCCGGCCCGAGCCGACGCTCGAGGACGTGCGGGCCGTGGTCGCGGCCCGGGCCGGGGCCGGCATCCGGGTCGCCGACCCGGTCTGGCTCGCCCATTTCCGCATCCACGAGCGCAAGGTCGCGCAGTACCGGACGGATCGGGTGTTCGTGGCGGGCGACGCGGCCCACATCCACAGTCCCGCCGGCGGACAGGGCATGAACACCGGCATGCAGGACGCGGTGAACCTCGCCTGGAAGCTCGCGCTGGTGATGCGGGGCGAGGCCGCGCCCGACCTGCTCGACAGCTACGGCCCGGAGCGCGAGGCGGTCGGCGTGATGGTTCTGCGCAATGCCACCCGCCTCACCGAGGTCGCGACCCTGGCCAACCCGGCCGCCCAGGCTGCCCGCAACCTCGCCCTGCGGGTGCTGCTCGGCTTCCATGCGGTGCGCGATCGCATGGCCGCGACGATGAGCGAGATCGAGAACGGCTATCCGGACGGCCCGCTCTCCGAAGGGCCGGGCTCGGGCCTGCGCTGGCCGCCGGAGCACGATGCCGGGCCGCCCCCCGGCGCGGGTGCGGCGCCGCGCTTCGTGCTCTACGCGGCGGACGAGAACCGGGGCGACGCCCTCGCCGGCCACTTCCCGACCCTCCTCGCCCCCAAGTCCCGCCCCTCCCCGGACGGCCGGCTGCATCTGGTGCGGCCCGACGGCTATGTCGGGCTCACCGCGGGCGCACAGGACTGGAACACGGCCGAACGCTACCTCGCCCGTCTCGCGCCCGGATGACCCGATGCAGCCGGCCTGCTTCTCGCGCGTTGAGCCACCGCTCCGACCACGAGGACCGACGCCCGCGATGAGATGGTACGCCCTGCAGCCGCGCGATCCCGCCGATCCGCGCTGGCCCCTGCCCCAGAGCCCGCAGATCCGCCTGAAGGCCGAGGACCCGGACGATGCGCGGCGGCGATTCCACGAAGCCTATCCGAGCGAGCCCTTCGGCACGCCGGGCCAGCCGCTCCCGAACCGGGGGGCGGGCTCGTTCCGGGACGATCCGGACGGGCTCGTCGTCGCGGAGACCGAGGCGCCGCCCGCGCCCCAGGAGTGAGGCCCGCCCGATGACGATTCCCCACGAGACCCTCGACGCGCAGCTCCTGCGCTACTGGGAACGGGAGGCCGCCCGCTTCGAGGGGCTGGCCGAACGCACGCGCTTCGGCTGGCTCGCCCGCGGCTACGCCCGGCGCGGGCGCCGCGCCCGGGAGATGGCCGAGCGCTGCCGCGCCAAGGAGATCGCCCGTGGACGCCTCGCCCCCTCGGAGACCAGCGTGGCGGCGTCGGCGCGATAGCCCAAGCTAAACCCTTTGCCGTGGCCTTCGGGGGTGGTGCGGCCTATGGGCGGGGCGTCGCGTCCCACCCCAGAAGCCGTCATGACCCGAACCGAGAACGCCGCGCTCGCCAGCGCCGCCGTGGGCGTCGTCGTGATGGCGCTCAAGTTCGTCGCCTACTGGCTCACCGGCAGCCTCGCGCTCTATTCGGACGCGCTGGAGAGCATCATCAACGTGGTGGCGGCGGCCTGCGCCTTCCTGGCCGTGCGGGTCGCCGCCCGCCCGGCCGACGACGACCACCCTTACGGCCATCACAAGGCCGAGTATTTCTCGGCGGTGATCGAGGGGGCGCTCGTCATTGTCGCCGCTCTGCTGATCCTGCGCGAGGCCTATCTCGGCATCCTCAATCCGCAGCCCCTTGATGCCCCCGCTCTGGGGCTCGCCGTGAACGGCGTCGCCTCCGCGATCAACGCGGGCTGGGCCTTCGTGCTGCTGCGCCGGGGCCGGGCGCTGCGCTCGCCCGCGCTCATCGCGGATGCCCGGCACATCTTCGCCGACGTCGTCACCTCGTGCGGCGTGCTGCTCGGCGTCGGGCTGGTCCTGGCCACCGGCACGCTGGTGCTCGATCCGGTGGTGGCCGGGCTCGTGGCCCTGCACATCCTGTGGTCGGGCTGGAGCATGGTGCGCGATTCCGTCAGCGGCCTGATGGACAAGGCGGCCTCGCCCGAGATGATCACCCGCATCCGCGCCCTGATCTCGACCCATGGCGAAGGAGCGCTCGAGGCGCACGACGTGCGCACCCGCCATGCCGGCAGCGCCACCTTCATCGACTTCCACCTCGTGGTGCCGGGGGAGATGTCGGTGGCGACCTCCCACGCGATCTGCGACCGGCTGGAGACCGTCATCGAACGCGAGATCGAGGGCGCCGTGGTGGTGATCCACGTCGAACCCGGGGACGAGGCGAAGCAGCGCGGGGTGCCGGTGATCTGAGGCACCCCACCGCCCCGGGGCTTGACGCGGCGGGCGCAGTTTTCCAGCACGGTGCCATGAGCCAGCGCGTCTTCGTCACCACCACGCCGAGCCATCGCAACGCGACCGACCTGTTCGCCGACCGCTGGGCTTGCGACCTCAGCGAGCTGGCGCCGGGTCTTCCGGGCGGGGGGCTGCCGGGCTTCCACCTCGATCCGCGCCCGCGGCAGGCGGCCGAGCATCTCGGCGTGAACGGGCGCCTCGAGGGCTACGACGTGCTCGAACTCGGGCCGCTGGAGGGCGCCCATACCTGCCAGCTCGAACGCCTCGGGGCGAAGAGCGTCACGGCGGTCGAGTCGAACTCGGAGGCCTTCGTCAAGTCGCTCATCGTCAAGAACATCGCCGGGCTCACCCGCTCGACCTTCCTGCTCGGCGATGTGAGCCGCCATCTCGAAGCGCCGGGGCCGCGCTACGACATGATCTTCTGCTGCGGCATCCTCTACCACATGCTCGACCCGGTGGAGCTGATCCGGCTCGCCGCCGCCCGTACCGACCGGCTCTTCATCTGGACCCACTATTACCGCGCGCAGCCCCGCCTGCGCGGCTACACCCCCCGGCCGGTCGACCACGAGGGGATGCGTCTCACCCTGCACGAGGTGACCTATTACGACCGGAAGATCGCGACCTTCTGGGGCGGCAACCGGAGCAAGACGCGCTGGATGGAACTGCCCGACCTGATGCGGGTGCTCGCCCATTACGGCCTGTCCGAGACCACGGTGATCGCCGACGATCCGGACTTCGCGAACGGGCCGTCCGTCACCCTCGTGGCCCGGCGGCCCGGGGCGGTGCCGCCGACCTGAGATCGCCCCGAGAGCGGGCCTCCGGCGCCCGGGAACACCGGGGATGCGGCGCACAGACCCGGCGCCGCAACCAGCCGATCGGATCGAGGACGCGGCGCTTGACCCGTCCGGCACCCCCTCCCTACACATCCCGCACGACCTGCGTCGGTCCGGCGGCGTTGAACGGAAGATCGCGAAGAACCATGACCGAGCGCGTCGATCCCAAGAAGCTCATCAAGGGCGGGCTGCACGACTGGGAGGTCGTGATCGGCATGGAGATCCACGCCCAGGTCACCAGCCGCTCCAAGCTGTTCTCCGGCGCCTCCACGGAGTTCGGGGCCGAGCCGAACGACCACGTCTCGCTGGTCGATGCGGCGATGCCCGGCATGCTGCCCGTCATCAACGAGGAATGCGTGGCCCAGGCGGTGCGCACCGGCCTCGGGCTGAAGGCGAAGATCAACCTTCGCTCGGTGTTCGACCGCAAGAACTACTTTTATCCGGACCTGCCGCAGGGCTACCAGATCTCGCAGTACAAGGACCCGATCGTCGGCGAGGGCGAGGTGCTGGTCGATCTGCCCGATGGCGGCGCGATCACCGTCGGCATCGAGCGGCTGCATCTCGAACAGGATGCCGGCAAGTCGCTGCACGATCAGGACCCGACCAAGAGCTTCGTCGATCTCAACCGCTCGGGCGTCGCCCTGATGGAGATCGTCTCGCGCCCCGACCTGCGCTCGTCGGAGGAGGCCAAGGCCTACGTGACGAAGCTGCGCACGATCCTGCGCTACCTCGGCACCTGCGACGGCGACATGGAGAAGGGCTCCCTGCGCGCCGACGTGAACGTCTCCGTGCGCCGCCCCGGGGACGGCCTCGGAACCCGCTGCGAGATCAAGAACGTCAACTCGATCCGCTTCATCGGGCAGGCGATCGAGACCGAGGCGCGGCGCCAGATCGCGATCCTGGAGGATGGCGGCCGGATCGATCAGGAGACCCGCCTGTTCGATCCGGGCAAGGGCGAGACCCGCTCGATGCGCTCGAAGGAAGAGGCGCACGATTACCGCTACTTCCCCGATCCCGACCTGCTGCCGCTCGAATTCGACCAGGCCTTCGTCGACGGCCTCGCCTCGGGCCTGCCGGAGCTGCCGGACGCCAAGAAGGCCCGCTTCATCAGGGATTTCGGCCTCTCTTCCTACGATGCCGGCGTGCTCGTGGCCGAGCGCGCCTCGGCGGATTACTTCGAGGCGGTGGCGCGGGGCCGCGACGGCAAGGCCGCGGCGAACTGGGTCATCAACGAGCTGTTCGGGCGCCTCAACAAGGAGGGGCTCGGCATCGACGCCACGCCGATCTCCGCCGAGCAGCTCGGTCAGATCGTCGATCTCATCGGTGAGGGCGTGATCTCGGGCAAGATCGCCAAGGACCTGTTCGAGATCGTCTGGTCCGAGGGGGGGGACCCGCGCGTGATCGTCGAGACCCGCGGCATGAAGCAGGTCACCGATACCGGCGCCATCGAAGCGGCGATCGACGACATCATCGCCAAGAATCCCGACAAGGTCGCGCAGGCCAAGGCGAAGCCGACGCTGCTCGGCTGGTTCGTCGGCCAAACCATGAAGGCGACCGGCGGCAAGGCCAACCCGGCCGCGGTCAACGCCCTGCTGAAGGACAAGCTCGGGATCGAGTAGTCGTGCCAATCGCCGTGCCCGACCACGTTGGGTCGGGTTCGCGCCTCTCCGTTTTGGTTCTGATGCGCCGTCTTGCAACGAACCGGCATCCGCTTCGCCGGAAAGCGCTCTACCGAAAATCCGTCGGGGCGAGCCCGTAGCGGGCGATCTTGTCGTAGAGGGTCTTGCGGGGCACGCCGAGGGACTCGGCCGCCTGCCGCACGTCGCCGCCGGCCATGATCAGCTCCTCGCGGATCAGACCGCGCTCGAACCGCTCGACCTGCTCGGAGAGGGTCTGCGCCGTCTGCGCCTCCGCGGCCCCGGTCGGGGCGAGGCCCTGGCCGGGCAGGCCCAGGGCGCAGCGTTCGGCGAAATGGTCGAGTTCGCGCACGTTGCCGGGCCAGGTATGGCGGGTGAGGTGATCGCGCATGGCTGCGGTCACCGGCGGCGGCGTGCGGCCGAACCGGGTGGCAGCCCGCACGAGGAAGTGCTGGAACAGCAGCAGGATGTCCTCCCGGCGCTCCCGCAGCGGCGGGATCGCCACGGTGACGACGTTGAGCCGGTGATAGAGGTCGTCGCGAAACGTGCCCGCGGCGGCCTCCTGCCCGAGATCGACCTTGGTGGCCGAGACCACCCGCATGTCGACCGGCCTGCGCTCGTTGGTGCCGAGCGGCTCCACCACCCGCTCCTGGAGCACGCGCAGCAGCTTCACCTGGAGCCCGAGCGGCATGCTCTCGATCTCGTCGAGGAACAGGGTTCCGCCCTGGGCGTGCTCGATCCGCCCGACCCGCCGCTTCAGGGCGCCGGTGAAGGCGCCAGCCTCGTGCCCGAACAGCTCGCTCTCGACCACGCTGTCGGGCAGGGCGCCGCAATTCATCGCGACGAAGTTTTTCGCCGCGCGCCGGCTCCAGCGGTGCAGCGCGCTTGCCACCACCTCCTTGCCCGAGCCGGTCTCACCGAGCACCAGGACGTCGACATCGGCCGAGGCGACGTCGCGCACGAGGCGGCGCAGGCGCACGATCTCCGGCGAAATGCCGAGGAAGGCCGGGTCCTCCTCGATCGCCGCGTCGAGACGCGCGCGGAGGCGGCGGTTCTCCAGGACGAGGCGGCGGTGCTCGAGGGCGCGGCGCACGGAGGCCATCAGCGCCTCGGCCGGATAGGGCTTGGCGAGGAAGTCGTAGGCGCCCCCGCGCATGGCCGCCACCGCCATGGAGATGTCGCCGTGGCCGGTGATGAGGATCACCGGCAGGTCGGGATCGGCGGCGCGGACCCGATCGAACAAGGCGCGTCCGTCGATCCCGGGCAGGCGCACGTCGGTGACGAGGACGCCCGGCGGCTCCGCCCGGATCGCGGCGAGCGCGGCCTCGGCGTTGTCGAAGGTCTCGACCGCGAAGCCGTCGAGTTCCAGGCTCTGGCGGTTGGCGCGCCGCACGTCCGCCTCGTCGTCGACGAAGACGATGCGCTCCGAGGGGGACTCGCTGCTCATGACGCCTCCAGGGGAAGGGTTGCGGGGGTGGTCGCCGGAGCCGGCTCGCGCGCGCGCAAAAGCTCCATCCTGAAGGCGGTGCCCTCGGACCCCGAGGTCACCGTCAGGGTGCCGCCGCATTCCTCGACGATGCCGCGGGAAATGGCGAGCCCCAGGCCGAGCCCCTCGGGCTTGGTGGTGAAGAAGGCGTCGAACACCTGGGCGCGCACCGCTTCCGGGATGCCGGGGCCGTTATCCGCCACGCAGACCGTCACCCGGTCCGCTCCCGCCTCGACGGTCAGCGCGACGCGGGCCCCCGCCTGGCCCGCGACTGCGTCGAGGGCGTTCTGCAGCAGGTTGACGACGACCTGCTCCAGGCGCGGGCCGTCGCCGAGCACGGCGAGCGCGGGATCGAGCTCCGGCACGTCGAGGCACGGGCCCGCTTCACCAACGCGGAATGCCACCACTTCCAGGCTGCCCCGGACGATCTCGGCGAGCCGCACCGGCTCGCGCCGGCCCGAGGCGCGCCGGGCGAAGCCCTTCAGCTGCCGGGTGAGGCCGCCGATCCGCTCCGTCAGCCGGCCGATGGCGGAGACGTTCTCGGCCGCGTCCTCGACCCGGCCACGGCGGACCAGGATCGCGGTGTTGTCGGCGTAGGAGCGGATCGCGGCGAGCGGCTGGTTGATCTCGTGGGCCATGCTGGCCGCGAACTGGCCGAGCGCCGCAAGGCGGCCGGCCTGGGCCAGTTCGCGCCCGAGCCGCTCGCGCTCGGCCTCCGAGCGGCGCCGCTCCTCCATTTCGGCCACGAGCTGGCGGTTGGCGTCGCTGAGCGCCTGGGTGCGCTCGGCCACCCGCCGCTCCAGCTCCTCCCGCCGCGCGCTGTCCTCGGCGAGGCGCAGCCGCATCCGCCGCCTCCGGCCGAGCCAAGCCGCGAGGGCGGCCCAGGCGAGGCCGGTGGCGAGCAGCGCGATCGTGCGCCCCTGGACCTGCTCGCGCTCCACCGCGGCCGCGATCGGCGTCACGGTATGCAGGCGCCAGGACGTGCCCGGAATGAGCGTGTCGAGCATCAGGGCCGGCCACGCCGGGCGCGGACCGCCGCCGACGCGCACCAGATCGGGCGCGGCGCCGCTCGGAAAGATCGGCACGGAGCCGAGCGGCGCCTGCCCGAACTCGAGCGCCGCGCGGACGGCCTGCCGCTCGCCCTCGTCGATGCCCCGCAGGGTCGAGAAGCGCCAGCCGGGCTCGCTCGCGACCAGCACGATGCCGCGGGGATCGGCCACGAACACGGTCTCGCCGGCCGCCCGCCACGCTGCTTCCATGGCGTCGAACTCGATCTTGACGACGACGACGCCGGCGGCGGCGGGCAGGCGCCGGGCGAGATAGAAGCCCGGCCGCCCGCTCACGGTGCCGAGGGCGAATTGCGAGCCCGCCCCCGCCTCCATCGCCTGCTGGAAGTAGGGGCGGAACGCGTAGGAATTCCCGATGAAGCTGCGCGGGTCGCCGGCATTGCTGGCCGCCACCGTCACGCCGTCCGCCCGGATCACGTAGATCACCGCCGAGCCGGTCGCCCGGGCGATCTCCGCGAGCCGTCCGTTGACGCCCTCGACGAGGCCGGGCACCGGCGCGGGCCGGACCACGCGGGCGATCTCCGGATCGGTGGCGAGGGCCAGCGGAAGCGAGGATTGCCGCTGCATCTCCGCGCTCAGGGCCGTCACCTGGAGCCCCAGGGTGGAGAGCGCGCTGCGCCGCAGGTCGGTCAGCGCGAGGCGTTCCGCGAGGCTTCCCCCGAGCCAGACCGCCAGCGCCATCGCGGTCAGGCCGGCGAGGATCAGGAAGCCCTGACGGCTCGGCATGCGCGGCCCGGCGTCGAGCCCGGTCACGGGGCCGGCCTCGTTCCGGATTTCCGGAACCATTCTCGAGCCCCCGTGCGGAAACCCGCAAGGGTCCGCGGACCGGACCCGGCAAAGTGCAAGAAAATGATACTCATTTCAGGGAGTTAGCAAAAAGTTACGAGCCCCGTCGGTGTGGCACGCCGGTTGCCATTCATTTTGCGAAACGCAGTCATGCCTAAACCGCAGAGCTGTGTGCCGGAAGGCCAAAAGCAAGACCGGACGGTGCCGGGGAGCCCAAAGGGCCCGGCGGCCCGATCCGACCGACGAAGACACGAACGACAGGGAGAGCCCCCATGGCTGCCATACCGTCCCCGCTGACCGCGCCGCACGCGCCACCCGCGCCGAAGCCCTTCTACCGCACGCTCTATTTCCAAGTGCTGCTCGCGGTGGCCATCGGCATCACGCTCGGCCATTTCTATCCGAAGCTCGGCGCCGACATGAAGCCGCTCGGCGACGCCTTCATCCGGCTCGTCAAAATGATCATCGCGCCGGTGATCTTCCTCACCGTGGTCTCCGGCATCGCCGGCATGACCAATCTCGAGAAGGTCGGTCGGGTCGGCGGCAAGGCGCTGATCTATTTCATCACCTTCTCGACGCTGGCGCTCATCGTCGGCCTGATCGTCGCCAACGTGCTCCAGCCCGGCCACGGCCTGCACATCGATCCGAACTCCCTCGATCCGAAGTCGGTCGCGACCTACGCCGGCAAGGCGAAGGAGCAGAGCATCGGCGACTTCCTGATGAATATCATCCCGACGACCGCCGTCGGCGCCTTCGCGGGCGGTGAGATCCTCCAGGTTCTGTTCTTCTCGGTGCTGTTCGGCTTCGGCCTCGCCTTCCTCGGCGAGAAGGGCAAGCCGGTCCTCGACATCATCAAGGTGCTGTCGGAAGCCATCTTCGGCGTCGTCAACATCATCATGAAGGTCGCCCCCATCGGTGCCTTCGGCGCGATGGCCTTCACGATCGGCAAGTACGGCATCTCCTCGCTCGCCAACCTCGCCTACCTCGTCGGCGCGTTCTACCTGACCTCGGCGATCTTCGTGCTCGGCGTGCTCGGCGCCGTCGCCCGCTACAACGGCTTCTCGATCATCAAGCTCATCCGCTACATCAAGGAAGAGCTGCTGCTCGTGCTCGGCACCTCCTCCTCCGAGTCGGCCCTGCCTTCGCTCATCGAGAAGATGGAAAAGGCCGGCTGCTCGCGCCCCGTCGTCGGCCTCGTCGTCCCGACCGGCTACTCGTTCAACCTCGACGGCACCAACATCTACATGACGATGGCCGCGCTCTTCATCGCCCAGGCCACCGACACGCCGATCACCTTCGGCGAGCAGATCCTGCTGCTCCTCGTCGCCATGCTCTCCTCGAAGGGCGCGGCGGGCGTGACCGGCTCGGGCTTCATCACCCTGGCCGCGACGCTGGCGGTGGTTCCCTCCGTGCCCGTCGTCGGCATGGCGCTGATCCTCGGCATCGACCGCTTCATGTCGGAGTGCCGCGCCCTCACCAACTTCATCGGCAACGCGGTGGCCTGCATCGTGGTCGCCCGCTGGGAAGGTGAGGTCGACGAGGACCAGCTCCGCGCCGCCCTCAACGGCGAGACCGTCGAGACGGTCGTGGCGGCGCCCGCCGTCCCGGTCCTCCAGGCCGCCGAGTAGATTCGAGCTCCGGGCGGAGCGCTACCCTCCCTCCCCTCCGTTCCGCCCGTGAAGGGAAACCGCGGCAGCCGTCACCGGCCGCCGCGGTTTCCTGGTTTATGGCACCCCCGTCCGCGCCTATCCTGCCCGTCGATCCGGACGAGACGCGAGGAACCCATGCTGAGCGGACGCTGCCATTGCGGAGCGATCACCTACGCGATGTCCGAGGAGGTGATGCACTGCGCCCTGTGCCACTGCTCCGATTGCCGGCGCCATGCGGGCGCGCCGATGGTCGGCTGGGCGATGGTGCGGGCCGAGCAGGTGACGATCGAGGGGGAGCCCACGGTCTATCACTCGTCCGAGCACGGGCGGCGGCACTTCTGCGGACGCTGCGGCACCGGCCTGTTCTACGTCAACGAACAGACGCTGCCGGGGCTGATCGACGTGCAGACCGGCACGCTCGACACGCCCGAGGCGCTTCCGGCGCAAGTGCATATCCAAGTCGCCGAGCGGATCGCCTGGATGGAGGACGCCCACCAGCTGCCGGCCTTCGCGCGCTATCCGGCCGGCTGACGCTCAGACGGCCGCGAGCCGCCGGCGCACACGCGCCACGAAGCGCTGCCGGGCCCCCTGCCCGGCGGTGTCCATTCCGGTGAGGGCGATCCAGTCGAGGCGGCAGCGCGGCGCGCAGAGCACGCACATGCCGCGCTTGAACAGGCGCCGATCCGGCCAGCCGACGAGCCAGAGCAGCCATCGGGGCGAGCCGTAGGTTGTCACCACCGTGATCCGGCGGATGGACACGAGGCGCGGCTGGAGGGCGCGCAGGCCACCGAGGCTGAAGGCGACGCCCGGCCGCCAGACCCGATCGAACCAGCCCTTAAGCATCGCCGGCGGTCCGAACCACCAAGTCGGGTAGACGAAGACCAGCCCCTCCGCCCGCTGCAGGGCGGCGACATGCCCGGCGAGGTCGGGCGGGATCGCCGCCTCCTCGAAATAGGTGCCCCGCTCCTCGCACCCGAGCCGCGGGTCGAAGCCCTCGGCGTAGAGATCGATGACCTCGACCGTGTGGCCCGCGCCCACGAGGGCCGCCTCCGCCACCGCGGCAAGCGTTGCGGAGAAGCTGTCGGGCCGGGGATGGCAACGGACCAGAAGGACGCGCATGGGCCGAAGACCCTACCGTCCCTGCGGGGCCGCTCGCACCGCCTCCAGCAGCCCGGCCTCGGCATAGCCGTCCGGCACGCGGCCGCTTCCCGCCTGGAAGGCACGGATCGCCGCCCGGGTTTTGGGGCCGATCTTGCCGTCGGCACCCCCGACCGGATGGCCCAGTGCCTCGAGCCGGGTCTGAAGGTCGGTGCGCTCCTCGGTCGTCAGCATCCGGTCGCCGCGCGGCCAGTCCCGGGTGAAGGGGGGCCTGCCCGCCAGCCGGTCCGAGAGATGGGCGACGGTCAGCGCGTAGGAGAGCGCCGTGTTGTAGCGCAGGATCACCTTGAAGTTCGGCTCCAGGAGGAAGGCGGGGCCTCGGGCGCCCGTGGGCACGACGAGGGTCGCCCGCCGATCGGCCCCGTCCGGGAAACTCCCGGGGCCGGCCGGCGCCAGGCCGAGCGCCTGCCACTCCGCGAACGTCCGTTCGGTGGTCTCGTCGGCGAGGCGGTAATCGAAGCCCGCGGGCACCGTAACCTCCAGCCCCCAGCTCTCGCCCCGGCGCCATCCGGAATTCTTCAGGAAGTTTGCCGTCGAGGCCAGCGCGTCGGGCACCGAGCGCCAGATGTCGCGCCGTCCGTCACCATCGAAATCGACGGCGTGTTTGAGAAAGGCGGTCGGCATGAACTGGGTGTGGCCCATGGCGCCGGCCCAGGAGCCGGTCATGCGCTCCCGGTCGGCGTCGCCCTGGGCCAGGATCGTCAGGGCGCCGGTCAGCTCGTCTCGCCAGAGGGTGGCGCGGCCGGGGTCGCCGCAGGCCAAAGTCGCGAGCGAGGGAATCACCGGGCGGACGATGGCGGGATTGTCCAGCACCGTGCCGTAGCCCGATTCCACGCCCCAGAAGGCGACGAGCACGTGCCGGTCGACGCCGTACGCCGCCTCGATGCGGCCCAGCACCTCCGCCCATTCCGCGAGCTTGGCCTGTCCGGCCGCGATCGTCTCCGGCGTGATGTTGGCGTCGAGATAGTCCCAGATCGGCTTGACGAACTCGGCCTGCGTCTTGGTCGCGGACAGCACCGCCGGGTCCGGCGTCAGGCCGGCCAGCGCGCCCTCCGCCACCGGCGCGGGCACGCCGCGCTCCCGGGCGAGCGCCGCCAAGGTGCCCAGGCAGGCCTCGAAGCCGGGGGGCGTCGGGGCCGGTTCCTGCGCATGGGCCGCGCCGGCCGAGAGAAGCGCCAGCGCCGGGGCGAGCCGGCGGAGGAGGAGGTGCATGAACGATCCCATCGGGCTCCCGCGACCTGTCGCGGGCGGGCGCATCCTAGCACCGCTGCGCCCCTCGTGACCGCGGAAAGACCCGGTGGGGCCGGGCGCGCCGTCGGGCAGCCCGCGGCCGCCCCCCGGACCGCGATGGATCAGTGGCCGAAGGCGCTGGCCCGGGAGAACGCGGCCGCGAAGCCCGAGAGCGGCACGGTGATGACCGTCGGATCCTGGGTGTCCGGCTTGGCGGCGGTGATCGTCAGATTCTGCCCGGTCTTCATCGCGTCCGTTGCCAGCGTCGGCAGCGAGATCGGCACGAGACACCCGTCGCCGATGCAGGTCGAGTAGGGCGCGCCCTTGCCCAGTGCCCGGTCGTCGAGCTTGAACGAGACGCCGGGCTCGATCTGCAGGCCGAACGGCATCAGGATCAGCCCTTCCGCGCGTCCGTCCTTCGGCGCCCGAAGCTCCACGCTGAACAGGCGCTTGCCGGTCTTGCGGTCCCCCTGGGACTGGATGACCACGCAATCGGTGCGGCTCTCCTCACGATTGCAGTTCATGGTCCAGTCGCCATAGCTCTCGCTCACCGAGCGGGCCCCGGCCGGCCAGGTCGCCGGACCGGCGGGCGCTGCCGGCTCCAGCACGGGCCCGGTGGTGACGGGAGAGCCGGCATTCTCTTTCGCGGGCTCCTTGGCTTCCTCGGCCGGCTTGGGCTTCGGCGGCGGCCGGCGGGGCTTGGGCTTGGGCTTGGGCGCTTCCTCGGGGGCCGCCTCCGGGCTCGCGTCCGGCGCGGTATCCTGGGCGAAGGCCGGCAGGGCGGCGATCACGAGCCCGGCCAGGAGAAGCGCCGCGAACGACGGGGTCCGGCGAAGGGGGGGCAACATGAAAAGGCTCCTGCAGATGGGTCTGCGCCGCCTAGCCTCGCCGTGCGGTTGATGCAATCTCCTCGGGACGATTACGGCGAAGCCTAGAATCGTTCCATGATTTCCGGCACATACCTCCCGGGTTCGGTTGGGACCATCAGGAACGCGGAGACGGTGGCGGCATGAGCGTCATCCTGGACCACGCCCCGCAGGACGCGCGCGGACGGTTGCATCCCCTGTCGCAGTATCGCGGCAAGGTTCTGCTCATCGTCAACACGGCCTCGAAATGCGGATTTACGCCACAATATCAGGGTCTTGAGACCCTCTGGCGCCGCTATCGCAGCCGCGGTTTCGTCGTGCTCGGGCTGCCGTGCAACCAGTTCGGCGCCCAGGAACCGGGCGATGCCGACGCGATCGAGCGGTTCTGCTCGCTCACCTACGACGTGACGTTTCCGGTCCTGGCCAAGGTGGAGGTCAATGGCGCGGGGGCCGATCCCCTCTTCGTCGATCTCAAGCGGGCGAAGCCCGGCCTGTTCGGCACGCAGCGCATCAAGTGGAACTTCACCAAGTTCCTGATCGGCCGCGATGGGCGCGTGATCGGCCGTTTCGCGCCCTCGAAGAAGCCGGCGGCGCTGGAAGGGGCGATCGAACGGGCCCTCGACGAGGCCGTCTGACGGCCCCATCCCGCCTCACGCCCGCTCGCGCTCCCGGTCGTCGAGGGGCACCGTGCCGTGCGTGTATTGGGCGAATTGCCGGATCGGCGCGGGCCGACCCATTAGGTAGCCCTGCGCGGCGTCGCACCGCTCGGCGGCGAGGAAGCGCAGCTCCGCCTCCGTCTCGACCCCCTCGGCCAGGACCGGCAGCCCGAGGCCGCGGCCCAGGCCCAGCACCGACCGGACGATCGCCGCGGTCTGCTCGTTGCTGTCGACCGCCCGCACGAACGAGCCGTCGATCTTGATCTTGTCGAAGGGGAACGAGCGCAGGTTCGAGAGCGACGAGTATCCCGTGCCGAAATCGTCCATGGCGATGCGCAGGCCGAGGGCCTTGAGCTGGCGCAGGGTCAGCAAGGCCCGGTTCGGGTCGCGGACCAGGGCGGTCTCGGTCACCTCGATCTCCAGGCGGCTCGGGGTGAGGCCGGTCTGGAGCAGGACCTCGTGCACGAGGCCGACCAAGTGCGGGCTGTGGATCTGCACCGCCGAGACGTTGACCGCGATGGAGAGGGGCCGTGACCAGCTCGCCGCCTCGCGGCAGGCTTCGCGCAGCACCCATTCGCCGATCTGGATGATGATGTCGCTCTCCTCGGCGACGGGGACGAACACCGCCGGCGAGATGGCGCCGCGCTCGGGGTGCTTCCAGCGCAGCAGCGCTTCGAACCCCATCACCGCGCCGGTGCCGACCTGCGTCTGGGGCTGGTAGACCAGTCCCATTTCGCCCCGGGCGACGGCGTGGCGCAGGTCGTATTCGAGGGAGCGGCGCTCGCGCACCTCCGCGCCCATCTTCGCCTCGAAAAACCGATAGGTGCCGCGCCCCTCGGCCTTGGCCCGGTAGAGCGCCGTGTCGGCGTCGTTCAGGAGCGAGGCCCGATCGTGGCCGTCGTCCGGGTAGAGGGCGATGCCGATGCTGGTCGCGATCTGCGGGCCACCCTCGTCGGTGCTGCCTCGGCGCAGGGCGTCCAGGATCCGCTCGGCGAGGCGGCCCGCCTCCGAGGGGCCTTCGCAGAGCGTCAGGACGGCGAACTCGTCGCCGCCGAGCCGCGCCATCATCTGGTGGTCGGCGAGTTCACCCGAGACGATGCGGGCGACGCTCTCCAGCATGGCGTCTCCGGCCGCGTGCCCGAACAGGTCGTTCACTTCCTTGAAGCGGTCGAGATCGAGGCAGAGCACCGCGAGCTTCCGGTGACCCGCCTCGGCGGCCCGCATCTCCTGATCGAGCCTCTTGGCGAAGCTCGCCCGGTTGGCGAGGCCGGTCAGGGGATCATGATGAGCGAGGAAGTGGATCTGGCGCTCGGCCTGGCGGCGCGCTCGCAGGTCGCGCACGGCGATGGCGTATTGGGGACGTCCCGCATGCCGGACCGGCTGCACGATGACCTCGACCGGGATCACGCCCCCACCCGCCTGGCGCAGATCCGCCTCGACGGGCCGCTCGGGCCGCCCGAAGATGGCGCGCCGGCCCCCTTCGTCGGGCAGGAAGGTCCAGAGGGACGCACCGGCGAGCGCCTCCTGGGGCAGTCCGACCAGCCGGGCGAAGCTGTTGTTGGCGGTGACGATGGTCTCGCCGGTGCAGACGACCAGCCCCTCGACGGCGGCGTTGGCGAGGCTGCGGAGGCGGTCGTCCTCGAGGGAGGCCTGTCGCCGGTCGCGGATGTCGAGGGCGAGGGCGGCCGCCGCGAGAAGGAGAATCGCGAAGCTCGCCAGCGCGACGGCCATGGCGAGCCAGGTGTTCGAGACGGCGGCCTCGGAGACCTGCACGGTCGGGTCCGGCGTCACCGTCACCGCCCCCATGGCGGTGAAGTGGTGGCTGCAGATGGCAAGCACCAAGAGGATGGCGGCCGGGATCTGCCGCTTGAGGCCGCTGCCCTCGAACCGGACCGCCAGGGCAGCTCCGCCGAGAACGGCCCCGAGCGCCAGCGAGAGCGCGACGGTGGCCGGCTCCCAGGCCTTGTGGCCGGCGACGTCGTAGGCGGCCATCCCGGTATAGTGCATCGCCGCGATGCCGAGACCCAGGACCGCTCCGCCCGCCCAACTCGCGCGGTTCCCGCCCACGAGGATGGACAGGGACACGCCGCTGCCGACGAACAGGATGGCGATGACGAGGGAGAGAATGGTGAGCGCGACGTCGTAGCCCCCGGGCACGCCGGGCGCGAAGGCCAGCATCGCGATGAAGTGGGTCGCCCAGATGCCGGAGCCGCCCGCGAACGCCGCAACCGCAAGCCACCCACCCTGCAGCCAGACGCTCGCACGGCGTGCATGACTGACTATGCAGACCGTTGTCAGGGCCGAAAGCGTACAGACGCTCGCGGCCAGCACAACGAGCCGAACATCGTGTGTATCGATGAGGCAACCGACGACGCTGAGCATGAGGAAAGAGCCTCGCGGGGGAGCGAACGGCTTTCGTCGTGCGGCATCTTTTCTTCAGGGCAACTTAATGGCGGGCAATCGAGCTGTGGATCTGAGGGCGATCCAAATGCCGCACCCGGCGTTCTTGCTCGCCCGTGACGGGATGGGCGCCGGCGGGTCTGGCCGCTTCCCGACGGGCTGCGCGGCAAGGCCGAGCCTCGGCCCGGACGGTGGACGTCGGCACTCGGAGAGAAGCCGTGGCGGCGGGACATCCGAGGAACAGGTCTGGCTCCGCTGCCGGACGCCGCCCTACCGGCCCGAGCGCAGCCCCGGATCAATCGCCGGCAACTCGCCCGGGGGCAGGATCGGCGCGGCGGCGGCGGCTTGCGGGGCGTCGAGGCCGCGGGCACGGTTGGCCAGCGCCACGGTGAGCTTCTCGGCGGGCTCCGCCCCCATGACGGCCAGCACCTCGGCCATCTTGCGCGGGTTCATGGCCACCACGATCGGCACGAGGGTCTCGAGGTTGAGCCGGTCGAACACCCGGGCGGCGTCCTTGGGCTTCATCGTCTCGTACATCGTCACGAGGCTCTTCAACCCGGCCCGCTCGGCCTCGCCGCGTTTCGCGCCGCCGGAATCCGCCCGCTCCTCGGCCTCCCGCAGGTCGGACACGCCCGATTCGAGCTTGCGCTCGGCGTCCTTGAGCATCTGCTCGCGCAGGTCGAGGGTGTCCTGGCGCTGCTTCAGCGCGTCGCGGCGGGCGGAGAGCTTTTCCAGCAGCGCCCGCTCGGTCGGGGAGACCGGATCGGCCACCGGCGGCTGGTAGACCGGCGGCGGGGCCGGCTCCGCCTTCTTCTCGGGGGGCGAGACCGAGCCCGTCGTGCTCGGATCGGCCGGTTCGTAACCCGAGCGCGCCTTGGCCAACACGCGGGCGAACTCGGGCAAAGGTGCGCCCGGCCGGGTCTCGGCGGCCCCCGCCATGAGGGCGGTCAGCTTCAGCACCAGAAGCCCGATCGCCGCCAGAATCACGGCGTCGATCAGGCGCAGCCGGAAGGGGCGTGCCGGCAGGCTCGCGAGTCGTGCGAGGCGGCGCGCCGGAAGGGTCATGCGGCCCTGGCCCGGAGACGGTCGAGGGCGCGCTCGGACAGGGCCTGAGCGGCGGCCAGCGCGGCGCCGACCCGCTCGCCGTTCCCTGCGATGGCGGGCGCCGCGGCGGCGACGGGCACGGGAACGGGGCGCGGGGCCGGGGCGGCCGCACGGGCCTGACCGACGATGGCGGCGATGCGGGTGACGACGCTCTCGCCCGCCTCGACATGGGCGGAGAGTTCGGCGGAGGCCCGCTCGGCGTGGCCGAGCCGATCGGTCAGCGTCCGGTCGCATTCGTCGAGGGTGGCGCGCAGGCCGGCGATGGCCCGCTCCGCGGTGGCGCTCGCCACCACGAGATCACCGATCGTCGTGCGCAGGGCGGACTCGTCGGCCTTGAGTCGGGCGATGCGCCGCGACAATCGGATCGAGGAGGCGATGGTGGCCAGCAGCAGGATGGCGACGAGGGCATCGGCGGCGAGGGAGACGAACACGGTCATGGAGGTCGGTCGCCCTACCCGTCGTTGCGGTTCTGCATCGAGGCCTCGTAGGCCTGGAGCGTGGTGCGGGACTGCCGCAGCGGCCGGGCGATCTGGACCGCGATGGCGTCGTCGATCCGGCCGATGCGGCCCTGGGTCAGCGCCCAGTCGCCGCACCGGACCGTGATCAGGTCCGTGGGCTTGCGGTCGAACATCAGCGTGTCGCCGACCTTGAGGTTCAGCACGCGCTTCAGGGGCAGCGTCACCTCGTGGAGCACCGCCTCCATCTCCAGATCGGCCTGCCAGATCTCGGTGGCGAGATGGCTCTCCCAGACCTGATCGCGCCCGAGCCGCTCACCCATGAAGCTCTGCATGAGCAGATCGCGGATGGGCTCGACGGTCGCGTAGGGAAACAGGATCTGCATCCCGCCGCCGCGCCCGTCCATGTCGAGCTTGAGCGTGATCAGGATGGCGGCGTTGCCGGGCCGGGTGATCGTGGCGAAGCGCGGATTGGTCTCGATCCGATCGATGCCGAAGCGCACCGGCGAGAGCGGCTGGAACGACATCTCGAGGTCGGCCAGGATGATCTCGACGAGACGGCGCACGAGGTTCATCTCGATCGTCGTGAAGGGTCGCCCGTCGAGACGGCTCGAGGTGCCGCCGCGCTTGCCCCCGAGCAGGAGGTCCATCGTCGAGTAGGCCAGCGTCTGCTCGACGGTGACGAGGCCCGAGCCTTCCCAGAGATCCGCCTTGAACACGCCGAGGAGCGTCGGCAGCGGGATCGCGTTGAGGTAGTCGCCGAAGCGGACCGAGGTGATGTTGTCGAGCGTGACCTCGACGTTGTCCTGGAAGAAGTTGCGCAGAGACGTCGACAGCAACCGGATCATCCGGTCGAAGACGATCTCCAGCATCGGCAGACGTTCGTACTGAACGACGCCCGAATCGACGATGGCGCGCACGCCCCCCGCGCCGGAGGCGGAGAGTTCGCGCAACGAGAAGCCCAGAACGCCGTCGATCTCTTCCTGGTTCAGGATGCGATCGTTGCCGGCGAGCTCGGGGAGATTCTCGGTCTCCCCGTCCTCGATCATCGTCGCCCATTCGGCCGCGACGTCGCTCGCGCTCTTCGTCGTGCCCTGCTCGGCGAGGGCGGCGCCCCATTCCTCGGCGAGCGAGGCGTCGCCGCCCCCTTCGGCACCCTGCTCGGCGAAGGCGGCTGCCCAATCGTCGTCGAGATCGTCTTCGGGTCCGGTCATGCGGCTCTCGGGCTGAAGAGGCTCGGGGGGAAGGAGGGTGGGGTCGGGCGGGGCGCGCGGAGAGGCGAAACGGTCAGTTGACGATGACGTCCTTGAACAGAACCGCCTCCGCCCGCGCCGGATGGATCGCGATGTTGACCCGGCGCAGCAGTTCCTCGCGCAGGCGGTAGAGCCCGGCCGAGCCGGCGAGGTCGCTGGCGCGGATCTCGCGCAGGTAGGTCTGGAAGGCGTCCTCGACCCGCGGCATCAGCGGCTTCACCTCGGCCTCGACCTTGGCGTCCTTCAATTCCAGCGCGATGCGCAGCTTGAGCGTGTTCACCTTGGTCTGGCCGGGATCGGCGCTGAGGTTCACCAGCATGTCGCGGACATCGACGAAGACGGCGGTCGCCTTGGCCTCGACCTTCGCCCCGTGCTCGCCGTCCGCATGGGCGGCCTTCTTCTTCATGAAGACGTAGCCGCCCCCGCCACCGATCAGCAGCACGGCCGCGGCCACGATGATGATGAGCTTCTTCTTGGACTTCGGGGCTTCCGCCTCGCCGGCTTCGCCGTCCGTCTCGGGCGCCTTCTTCGGCTTCTTGGCCATGTGCTGCTCGTGACGGCGAGAGGGAGGCGGCGGGTCCACGCACAGGCGCGGGTCTGCGTCATCCCGTTCTCGTCCGGCGTGGTTAACGCGCGATTAAGGCGGCAGGAATTGCCGGGTCGGACTTGCCGCCGGGCTCGGGCGGTACGACCGCGACCAGGCCGAACACATCCATCAACACATTGATATATATGTGAAAAACACAAAAACGAGGATTGGCACGGGGCCTGCGGAGGATAGGCCAAGTTCCGTCGCCGCCCGAGGGTCCATCCATGCAGAACGCGCTCTTCGTCGGGGTCTCCGCCCAGACCGCCCTCGCCCGCGAGCTCGACGTCATCGCCAACAACATGGCCAACGTCTCGACGACCGGCTTCAAGGCCCGCTCGGCCCGCTTCCAGGAATACCTGATGCCGGTGGCCTCCGCGGACAGCTTCCAGCGCCAGGACCGCCGTGTCTCCTACGTCATCGACCAGGGCACGCCCCTCGACCTCTCCCAGGGCCCGATCGAGCCCGACGGCAACCCGATGCACGTCGCGGTGCGGGGCGAGGCCTTCCTGACCGTGCAGACCCCGCAGGGGGCCCGCTACACCCGCAACGGCGCCTTCGAGCTCGACCCGCAGGGCAACCTCGTCACCTCCGACGGTTACGCCGTACAGGGCGATGGCGGCTCGATCACCATCGGCCAGCAGGAGACGGGCCTGACCATCGCCCCCGACGGCACGGTCTCGACCAATCTCGGCGTGCGCGGCCGCGTCCGCCTCGTCAGCTTCGCCGATCCGAAGGCGCTCAAGAGCGAGGGCGGCAACCTGTTCTCCGCGGAGGCGGCGCCCCGCCCCGCCGGCCCGGAGGGACGGCTGGAATCCGGCGCCCTCGAGCGCTCCAACGTCAAGCCGGTCGTCGAGATGACCCGGCTGATGGACGTGAACCGCACCTACACCATGGTGTCGAGCATCGTCTCGCGTCTCGACGACCTGCGCGGGACGGCGATCCGCCGTCTCGCCGATGTCGCATAAGGAGAGGCTTCGATGCGCGCCCTCTACGCCGCCGCCACCGGCATGGCGGCCCAGGAACTCAACGTCCAGGTCATCTCGAACAACATCGCGAACCTGCGCACCACCGGCTACAAGCGCCAGCAGGCCCATTTCCAGGATCTGCTCTACCAGAACCTGCGCCGCTCCGGCTCCTCGACCTCGGACCAGAACACCGTGCTGCCCGCCGGCCTGGCCCTCGGCTCGGGCGTGAAGACGGTCTCGACGGCGCGCGTCATGTCGCAGGGGACGATGACGATGACGGAGAAGGACTACGACGTCGCCATCCGCGGCGAGGGCTTCTTCCGCGTGCGCATGCCCGATGGGCGGACCGCCTATACCCGCGACGGCTCGTTCGACCTCGACGCGCAGGGTCAGATGGTGACCCGGGACGGCTACCTGCTCGATCCCGGCATCACGGTCCCGAACACGGCGACCTCGGTGACGATCGGGGCGACCGGCGCAGTTCAGGCGACGATCCCCGGACAGACGGCGCCGCAGGCGCTCGGCCAGTTCCAGATGGCCCGCTTCGTCAACAAGGTCGGCCTCGAATCGATCGGCGACAACCTGTTCGTCGAGACCGCGGCCTCGGGGGCGGCCGTCACCGGCCTGCCGGGCTCGGAGGGCTTCGGCAACCTGCAGCAGAGCTACCTCGAAGAGGCCAACGTCAACGCGGTGACGGAGATCTCGTCGCTGATCGCGGCCCAGCGCGCCTACGAGATGAACTCGAAGGTCGTGACCGCCGCCGACCAGATGCTCTCCACCACCTCGCAGATGTTCCGGGGCTGAGGACTCGCGTGATGCACGACCTTCGGCCGATCCGACGCCCCGTCCGCCTCGCCGTGGTCCCGCCCTCGCGCGGGGCCCTCGGCCGGGCGGTGCTGACCTGCGTCGCCTTCATCATGCTCGCCCTGTTCGCCGCCCCGCTCATGGCGGCCGAGACGGCGCCCGCGAGCGTCCTGCGCCTGCGCGGCGACGTGACGGCGCGGGGCGACACCCTGAACCTCGGCGATCTCGTCGAGGGGGCGCCCGCCGAACTCGCCGCCCGGCCGGTGTTCCGCGCGCCCGGCCTCGGCGCCGTCGGGACGATCCAGACCCGACGTATCCTCGACGCGGCCTTCGCCCTCGGACTCGGCGGCATCGAGACCGGCGGCCGGGTGCAGGTGAGCGTGCAGCGCGCCGCCCGGCGGGTCGGGCCGCCGGAGATCGAGGCGGCCCTGAAGCGGACGCTGGAGACCGCCTACGGGCTCGACCCGAAGGCCCACACCGTCCGCCTCGACGGCGAGACCCTGCTGCTCGCCCCCCTCGACCTCGACGGCCCGGCCGCGGCGGTGGACGTGACCTACGATCCTCGCACCCGGCGGGTCGCCGGCCTCGTCGTGCTCGGCGAGCGGCAGGCCTCCCTGCGGGTCTCGGGCGTCGCCATCGAGACCCGCGAGGTCGCGGTGCTGACCCGCAGCCTGTCCCGCGGCGAGGCCGTGACCGCGACCGACCTCACCGTCGAGCGCCGCCCCCGCGAGGCCGTGGCGGCCGACGCGCTCGGCACGCCGTCCCTCGTGGTGGGCCAGGTGGCCCAGCGCCCGGTCGGCGCCGGCGCGGTCCTGCGCTCCGGCGACGTGGCGCCGCCGGATCTCGTCGCCCGCGGCGACGGCGTGACCATCGTGTTCGAGACGGCGGGCGTGTCCCTCGCCATCCGCGGCACCGCCAACGAGAGCGGCCGCCTCGGCGCCAGCGTCACGGTCACGAACACCGCCTCCAAGAAGGTGCTCCAGGCCGTCGTCGTCGGCCCCGGCCGCGTCTCCGTCGGCCCCGCCCCCCAGCCCGTCCGTCAGGCCAGCGCCGACGTGGCGCAGCCCCTCAACTGATCCCCGTCGCTCGCGGACCCGCCCGATGACCGCTCGCCTGCACCGCCTCGCCCTCGCCGCCGTCGCGATCGCGCCCCTGGCCGCCTGCAACACCGTCGATCGCCTCTCGCAGGTCGGCGCGACGCCCGCGCTCTCGGCGATCGAGGATCCGACCAGCCAGCCGGGCTACAAGCCGGTGCGGATGGCGATGCCCGACATCCAGCCCGTCTCCTACGCGCCGAACTCCCTGTGGCGCACGGGCTCGCGCGCCTTCTTCAAGGACCAGCGCGCCGCCCGGATCGGCGACCTCCTGACCGTGAAGGTCAACGTCACCGATCGGGCCAACCTCAACAACGAGACGAAGCGCTCGCGCTCGAACGCCGAAGGCCTCGGGCTGCCGAACGCTTTCGGCCTGGAGAACAGCGCGGCGGTCGCCGCCGCCGGCATCACCCCGGACAAGCTCGTGACCGGCTCCTCGACCTCGTCGAGCGCCGGCGCCGGCTCGGTCCAGCGCGCCGAGACGGTGACGACCAACGTCGCCGCGGTGGTCACCCAGGTCCTGCCCAACGGCAATCTCGTGGTCGAGGGCAAGCAGGAGATCCGCATCAACTTCGAGGTGCGCGAGCTGATCGTCGCCGGCGTGGTGCGGCCGGAGGACATCGAATCCGACAACACGATCGAATCGTCCAAGATCGCCCAGGCCCGCATCGCCTATGGCGGGCGCGGCCAGATCACCGACGTGCAGCAGCCCCGCTACGGCCAGCAGATCGTCGACATCCTGCTGCCGTTCTGACGATCGGCGCGGCGGCGTCTCAGAGCGTCACGACGGTGGAGAGCCCGGCGAGCACCAGGGGGATCGCCGCCAGCGCCAGGACGGTCTGGGCCGCGATGATGCCGGCCATCAGGGGCGCGTCGCCGCCGAGCTGGCGCGCCAGGATATAGGCCGTCGAGGCCGTCGGCAGGACCTGGAAGACGAGGGCCACCGTCAGGGCCTGTCCCGTCAGCCCCATCGGCAAGGCGACGAGGAGCGTGGCCAGCGGCATCAGCAGGAACTTCACCACGGAGGCCGTCGCGATCGGGCGCAGCCACGCCCGCGCCGCGCCGAACTCGAGGGCCGCGCCGATGCAGAGGAGGCCGAGCGGCAGCGCGGCGGCCCCCAGCGTCCGTAATGCCGGCTCGAACCCCGGCGGCAGGCCGAGCCCCAGCATCCGAGAGGCGATCCCGGCCAGAGAAGAGATGAGGAGCGGGTTGGTGGCGAGCTGCCGGGCGATGCCGCGTCCGGTGAGTTGGGCCGACCCATGCCGGGCGAACACCGCCACGCACAGGATGTTGACGGTCGGCACGATGGCGGCGTTGCAGACGGCGGCCAGCGCGATGCCGCTCGCGCCATAGAGCCCCGCCGCCAGGGTCACGCCGACATAGTTGTTGAAGCGCACGCTGCCCTGAAACACCGAGGTGAAGGCGGGCCCGTCGAGCCGCATCCGCGGGCGCAGGGCGACGACCAGGGCCGCGATCGCCACCGTCGCGAGGATCAGCGTCGAAGCGAGGTCGGCGACGGGCAGCGCCTCGAGCCGGGCGGTCGCCAGCCCGTGGAAGAACAGGCACGGCAGCAGGACGAAATAGGCGAGGCGCTCGGCCTGGGGCCAGAAGGCCTCGGCGAGGAACCGGCGGCGGCGCAGTACCGCGCCCAGCGCGATCAGCAGGACGATCGGCAGGAGGGCCAGGACGACCGGACCGGTCACCGCCGCGGGCTCCGGTCGCCGCGCGGCCTCAGTGGGCCCGGGCGATGCAGAAGTCGACCGCCTGGAGCAGGGCCGACTTCATCGGCCCGTTCGGGAACAGGGCCAAGGCGTCGCGGGCCATCGCGCCGTAATGGCGGGCGCGCTCGATCGTGTCGTCCAGGGCGCGGTGCCGGCGCAGGATCGCCAGCGCCTGTTCGAGGTCGCCCTCGTCGAGGTCCTCGCGCTCGAGCGTGCGGCGCCAGAAGGCCCGCTCCTCGTCCGTGCCGCGGCGGAAGGCCAGCACGATCGGCAGGGTGATCTTGCCCTCGCGGAAATCGTCGCCGACATTCTTGCCGAGCGCCGCGCTGGTGCCGCCGTAATCGAGCACGTCGTCGATGAGCTGGAAGGCGATGCCGAGATTCATCCCGTAGGAGCGGCACGCCGCCTGCTCCGGCCGGGGCCGCTCGGCGAGCACCGGGCCGACCTCGCAGGCCGCCGCGAACAGCTCCGCCGTCTTGCCGCGGATCACCGCGAGATACTCGTCTTCCGAGGTCTCGGTGTTCTTGGCGGCGGTGAGCTGCATCACCTCGCCCTCGGCGATCACGGTGGCCGCGCAGGACAGGATGTCGAGGGCGCGGAGCGACCCGACTTCGACCATCATCCGGAAGGCCTGTCCGAGCAGGAAATCGCCGACGAGCACGCTCGCCTCGTTGCCCCACTTGATGCGGGCGGCGACGCGCCCGCGGCGCATATCGCTCTCGTCCACCACGTCGTCGTGCAGGAGGGTCGCCGTGTGCATGAACTCGACCGCGGCGGCGAGCTTCACGGCGCCGTCGGCGGCACCTTCCTGTCCGAGGCCGTAGCCGGCCAGGTCGGCGCAGGCGAGCGTCAGGATCGGGCGCAGACGCTTGCCGCCGGAGGCGATCAGGTGGTTGGCGACCTCCGGGATCATCGCCACGTCGGAGCCGGTGCGCGACAGGATAGTGGCGTTCACCCGCTCCATGCCGCCTGCGACGAGGCCGACGAGGTCGTCGAGGCTCGCCTCCGGATCGGTGCGGCCTTCTTCGAACGGAACGACGACGCCCAAGCGCGATGCCTCCGGAACGCGAGCCAGCGCGGCGCCGGCCACTCTCACCCTAAGGCGCCCCGTGTCGCACGGGGCAGCCCGCACCGCAACACGCGCCCGCGCCGCATGGGGGTCGGCCTCGGGGGCTCTGCCCCATGGGAATCGCTGCCGGCTCCGTCCCGACCTGCCGGGTTCTCGGGCCTTCCGCATCTCTTGGCCTTCCGCATCTGTTGGCTTACGCTTTTCTTGCCCTGCGCTTTTCTTGGCCCTCCCCTTTCCTTGCGAATGATCTTGCGGATCGTTTAGGGAAGCCGGACGCTGCCTCGCGACCGGGAAGGGCGCCGTGACCGAACTGATCCGCAGCAACGACATCGTCTTGATCGGCTTTGTGCGCTCGCTCCTGGAGGGGGCCCAGATCCCTCTAATGGTCGCCGACGAGCATATGAGCCTGATGGAAGGCTCGATCGGGGCCTTTCCCCGCCGTCTCCTCGTGCCCGACGATCACGCGAACCAGGCCCGCCGCATCCTCACCGATGCCGGGCTCGCCGCCGAACTCCGCGATTCCGCGCGGGGATGACGGAGGGGATCGCCGCCGACGGGTTCCTCGGGGGCGCTCTGCATCTGCGTCAGCCGCCTCGCGGCGCCCACCGCGCCGGCACCGACGCGGTGCTGCTCGCCCGGGTCCTGACGCCGGACCCGGGGGCAATGGTCTACGATCTGGGCGCGGCGACCGGCGCGGTCGGTCTCGCCGTGGCGCATCTCCATCCCGCCTGCCGGGTGGTGCTGGTGGAGCGCGATCCCATCATGGCCGCGCTCGCCCGAGAGAACGCCGCCGCCAACGGCTTCGAGCGACGTGTCGGCATCGTCGAGGCCGACCTGCTCGCCGCCGGGGCGGAGCGCCGCGCGGCCGGGCTCGCCGCCGATCAGGCCGATCTCGTGCTCACGAACCCGCCCTTCTTCGAGGGGGGCGGGCACCGTCCCTCGCCGAATCCCAGCAAGGCCGCCGCGCACGCTTTCGAAACCGGGGGGCTCGATCTCTGGCTGCGCGCCTGCGCCGATCTCGCCCGTCCCGGCGGGCGCCTCGGCCTGATCCATCGGGCCGAGGCCCTGCCGGCCTGCCTCGCCGCCCTGCGCGGGCGTTTCGGTGATTGTGCCGTGCGCCCGGTCCATGCGCGCGCCGAGCGTCCGGCGATTCGGGTCCTGATCACCGCGGTGAAGGGGAGCCGTGCCCCGTTCCGTCTGCTGCCGCCCCTCGTGCTTCAGGACGGCTCGGGGCGCTTCACGCCGGAGGCGGAGGCCCTGCATCGCGGCGGGGGTCCGTCGTGAGAAGGGGCACCCGTTGAGGCGCCCCTCCCCTCCTTGCTACGGCGTCAGTAGAAGCGGCGATAGTAATGGCGACGGTGCCAATAAGGGCGCGGACGCCAGTAATGGCGGCCGTAGTAGGGCCGGGGCCGCCAGTACGGGCGGCGATAGATGTAACGCGGGCGCCAGTAGGGGCGACGGTAATAGACCGGGCGGTGGTAGTAGCGCGGGCGCCAGTAATGGCGGCGGTAGCCATACCAGTACGCCTTGGCGACGAGCGGCGCCTCGGCGGTCTGGCCCGCCATCGGTGCCACCGGCAGCGGGGCGGCTCGAGCGGTGGCATTCAGGCCGGCGAGGCCGCCGATCATCGCCAGCGCCAGGATGAACAAACGTAGGACACGCATCGCGAAACGATTCCTTCCGTTCCGTCCGTCGCCTCCGACGAAGCGCCCGCCGGTCATCGCTGCGTCCGACCGGTGTTTCGCGAGGCACGTTCAGGTGCGGAGCCGCGCGGACGGAGCGCGGTCCGGCCATGCCGGGCTCTCGGACCCGCGACACGGCGCAATGGAACGTCGCCCGGCTGGGCTTGGTTCTCCACTTTCGGCTTTGTGAACAGATTCGGTTCGGATGAGCGGGCGCGTGGATCGGGGTCGGGCGGCCTGCTAAGCGAAAACCCCCACCGCGTCCGGTCACCGGGCCGGGCCATCGCCGGGAACCGCCATGCCGTTTCGCCTGCCCAACTGGATCCGCGCCGTTCTCCCCCGTCGGTTCCGCGAGCGGGCCCCCCTCGTGGCGGTGGTGCGGCTCAGCGGCGTGATCGGCGCGGTTTCGCCGATCCGCCCAGGTCTCTCGATCGGCTCCGTGGCGCCGAGCCTGGAACGGGCCTTCGCCATGCCGGATCTCGCGGCGGTGGCGCTGATCGTCAATTCGCCGGGCGGATCGCCGGTGCAGTCGCACCTGATCTATCGGCGGATCCGGGCGCTGGCCGAGGAGAAGGGCGTCAAGGTCTTCGCCTTCGTGGAGGATGCGGCGGCCTCGGGCGGCTACATGATCGCCTGCGCGGCCGACGAGATCGTCGCCGACCCGGCCTCCATCGTCGGCTCGATCGGCGTCGTTTCCGCGGGCTTCGGCTTCGACCGGCTGATCGAGCGGATCGGCATCGAGCGCCGGGTGCACACGCAGGGCGAGGCGAAGGCGATGCTCGATCCCTTCCGCCCGGAGAATCCGGACGACGTCGCCCGCCTCAAGGACATCCAGGCCGACGTACAGGACCTCTTCACCACCCTGGTGCGCGCGCGCCGGCCGGGTCTCGAGACCGGACGCAATCTCTTCACCGGCGCGATCTGGACCGGGCGCCAGGCGCTGCCGCTGGGTCTCGTCGACGCCGTGGGCGATCTGCGCGGCACCCTCCGGGCGCGTTACGGCGAGACGGTCGAGCTGCGGCTCGTGCCGGAGACCCGCGGCTCCCTCGTGGCGCGCCTGCTGCGGCGCTCCGTGCCGGGCCAGACCCTGGCCGACCTCCCGGACGCCACCTGGGCGGCGGCCGAGGCGCGGGCGGCCTGGGCGCGGATCGGGCTGTAGGGCGGAGCGGACGGGATCATCGGCCGGACGGACCGGCCGGGTCCGGACACCGCGCCATCTCCTCGGCGATGAGGCTCATATAGCCGGGGAGCAGCCCGACGAGCTTCGCCTTCCCCGCGAGGGTCAGGCCGACATGCTTGATCCGGGCGTCTCGGTCATCCTTGGCCTGAGTGATCAGCCCTTCGTCGAGCAGCGCGCGCAGCGTGCGGGCGACCACGGGGCCGGCGACATCCAGACGGTCCGTGATCTCGCCGACGGTGAGGCGGTTACGCTCGGGCTCCCGGTCGATGACGATCAGGACCAGGAAGCGCAGCTGCGACAAGCCGTGCTCCCCGAAAAAGGCCTCGAGCCGGCGGATCATCAGGCTCGCCCGGCGCATCATGGCAAGCCCCGCGGCGATCGTCTCCGTCGCCACGCCATGCGCCTCGGCATAGCCGTCGATCATCTGTCGCGAGGGAAGCTCCTTCAGGAAGAACATCGTCACGCCCTCGTCGTCGGATCAGGTCACCGGCTGCAGGAAGGTCAGCGCGACCGGTTGGGCGAGCCACGCCTGGTAACGCCGAAACACCGCCCGCGTGTAGGGCTGGGCATGGTGATGGTCGAAGGCGTCGCGATCAGCCCAGACCTCGTAGAGGTGAAGGTGCTCCGTCTCGACGCCCCGGTGGAGATCGAAGCGCAGGCAGCCCGCCTCGGCCCGGGTCGCGGCCAGGATGCCCTCGATCGCCGCCAGGGCGTCGGTCAGGTGCTCGGGCTTTGGGGTGATGGTGGCAAAGATTGCGAGCGGCACGGCCATCGTCTCCATCAATAAGTTATCAAGATATATATCATGCTACTTTGTGGTGCAATCCGCCTCCGGACGTCGGCGATCACCCAGTCTGCCGAGCACGGAAGGGTCGGCGCGCCCTCGCTCGGGTTGCCTCATCCGAGAACTTCCTGTACCAATCGGTACACGATTGACCGATTAGTACAGAAAGGTACCGCCATGTCCCGCCCACCGCTCCCGCCCTTCACCGCCGAGACCGCGGCGCAGAAGGCCCGCATGGCCGAGGATGCCTGGAACAGCCGCGATCCGGCGCGGGTGGCGCTCGCCTACACGCCGGACAGCCAGTGGCGGAATCGGGCCGAGTTCATCCAGGGGCGCGACCAGATCGCAGCCTTCCTGACCCGCAAATGGGCGCGCGAACTCGATTACCGCCTCATCAAGGAAGTCTGGGCCCACCACGAGAACCGGATCGCCGTGCGCTTCGCCTATGAGTGGCGCGACGACAGCGGGCAGTGGTTCCGCTCCTACGGCAACGAGAACTGGGAGTTCGACGAGGCCGGGCTGATGCGGCTGCGGATCGCCTCGATCAACGACCGTCCGATCGCGGCGACCGACCGGGCCTACCACTGGCCGCTCGGCCGCCGCCCCGACGACCATCCGTCCTTGAGCGATCTCGGACTCTGAGGTGGCCCGCACCGTCACGGAGCGGGGCGACCTGCTGGCGCCCCTCGCCGAGACCTTTCGCGAGCACGGCTACGAGGGGGCGAGTCTGTCCCTGATCGCGAAGGCGACAGGTTTGGGCAAGGGGAGCCTCTACCACTTCTTCCCCGGCGGGAAGGCCGAGATGGCCGAGGCCGTGCTCGCCGAGATCGAGGGCTGGTTCGAAGGCGCGGTCTTCCGTCCGCTGCGGGAGGCGCAGGATCCCGACGCGGCCGTCGCGGCCATGTTCGAGACCGTCACGGCCTATTTCCGCTCCGGGCGTCGCGTCTGCCTGGTCGGAGCGCTCAGCCTCAGCGACGCCCGCGACCGCTTCGCGGCGGCCCTGCGCCGCTACTTCGCGCTGTGGGTGGAAGCCCTCGCTGCCGCGCTCGTCCGCGCCGGACATCCGCCGGATGGGGCCGAGGCCCGCGCCGAGGAGATCGTCGGGGGCATCCAGGGCGCCCTCGTCCTGGCGCGCGCCCTCGACCGCCCGGAGGCCTTCGAGCGGGTGCTGGCCGGCCTGCGGGCGCGGAGCCGGGCGCCCGCCTGACCGGTCAGCGCAGGCAGCCGGCCGGGGCGGCGGCGTAGCCGCTGTACACGACCCGGACCTTGCGGGTGCAGGTCTCCGGCGCGGCCGGGGCGGCCACGGGGGCGATCTCGACGGGGGTGATGGCCACCCGGGTCTCGACGGTGTCGGGCCCGTTCGAGGTGGCGAGCGCCGAGGCGCCCATCACCAGGGGCGTGGCGGCGAGCGAGGCCGCGACGAGGGCGGCGAAGATGGTCATTCCCTTGCGCATGATGGTCCAAGCCGTGATCTGGGACGCCCGAGGGGCGAAGCGTGGCTGTTCGATTGCCGCATTAACTTGGCGGCAACCTTTGCTGTTCCCTCTGTGAAAGGTTTGGTGGAGAAAATATGTGCTGGGCCGCACCGGGATTCCGCGTTCGCGCGCGCCGCCTTCGGCGACCGGGCTGGCTTCCCCTGCGGCGGCGGGCGCTCTAAACGGTCGGCTCCTGTTTTCCTGCCGTCGGACCCCGAGATGCCGAGCGACGCCGATCTCTCGCCCACCCGCTCGTTCCAGGGCCTGATCCTGACGCTTCAGCGCTTCTGGGCGGCCCAGGGCTGCGTGATCCTGCAGCCCTACGACATGGAGGTCGGCGCCGGCACCTTCCATCCGGCCACGACCCTGCGGGCCCTGGGGCCGAAGCCCTGGAAGGCGGCCTATGTCCAGCCCTCGCGCCGGCCCAAGGACGGGCGCTACGGCGAGAACCCGAACCGGCTGCAGCACTATTACCAGTTCCAGGTCATCCTGAAGCCGAACCCGCCGAACCTCCAGGAACTCTATCTCGCCTCGCTCGAGGCGATCGGGGTCGATCTGCACCTGCACGACATCCGCTTCGTCGAGGACGATTGGGAGAGTCCGACGCTCGGCGCCTGGGGCCTCGGCTGGGAATGCTGGTGCGACGGGATGGAGGTGAGCCAGTTCACCTATTTCCAGCAGGTCGCGGGCTTCGAATGCGCCCCGGTGGCGGGCGAGCTGACCTACGGGCTGGAGCGCCTCGCCATGTACGTGCAGGGGGTTGAGAACGTCTACGACCTCAACTTCAACGGGGCCGAGGGCGCGGCGAAGGTCACTTACGGCGACGTGTTCCTGCAGGCGGAGCAGGAATATTCGCGCCACAATTTCGAGGCCGCGGACACCGCGATGCTGTTTCGCCAGTTCACCGACGCGGAGAAGGCCTGCCGCCTCTATCTCGAGACCGGCGCTCCCGCGTCCGAGGGCGAGCGCCACGGCATGGTCCAGCCGGCCTATGACCAGTGCATCAAGGCCAGCCACGTCTTCAACCTGCTCGACGCCCGTGGCGTCATCTCGGTCACCGAGCGGCAGAGCTACATCCTGCGAGTGCGCGAACTCGCCAAGGCCTGCGGCGCCGCCTGGCTCAGGACGGCGGCCGGGGGCTTCGAGGCGGCCGGCGCGCCCGGTGCCGCCTGAGGGGCGTCGGGGGACGGTGTCCCCGCTCCGGCGGCGCGCGACGGGCTGCACGGCTGAGGCGCGCGACAATTCCCTCGCCCCGGACATGGCTCGCGCCTACCTTGGCCTCATAGGCGCGGTTCGCGCCGCGCGTGCTTCTGCTAGAAGCGCCCGGCGAGACGTGTCCCCTGCCCCGATGGATGGCCCCATCACCTGACCGGGTGGTGTCCGGCCCGCGAGTTCATCCTTGCCCCCACCGATGTCGCCTCACCTGCTCGTCGCCCTCGCCGCGATCCTTCCGTTCCTCGGCAGCGCCGTGGCGATCTGCCTGCCGGGTTCGGCCCGCAATACCGCCGCGATCCTGGCGGGCGGCGTGATGCTCGTGAGCCTCGCCTGCATCGCGAGCCTCTATCCGACGGTCTCCGGCGCCGGCCCCGTCGTGTGGGCGGTGGATTGGCTGCCGACGCTGGGGGTCCGCATCGTCCTGCGGCTCGACAGCCTGGCCTGGCTGTTCGCGATGCTGGTGCTGGGGATCGGCGCGCTGGTGGTGCTCTACGCCCGCTACTACATGGCGGCCGCCGACCCGGTGCCGCGCCTGTTCTGTTTCTTCCTCGCCTTCGTCGGCGCGATGCTCGGCATCGTCTTGTCGGGCAACCTGATCCAGCTCGTCGTGTTCTGGGAGCTGACCTCCGTCGTCTCGTTCCTGCTGATCGGCTACTGGTCCGACAACGCCTCCGCCCGCGACGGCGCCCGAATGGCGCTGACCATCACGGCCGCGGGCGGCCTCTGCCTGCTGGTCGGCATGATCCTGATCGGGCAGATCGTCGGCAGCTACGATCTCGACGCGGTGCTGGCTTCCGGTGATGCGATCCGCAACAGCCCGCTCTACGTGCCGGCCCTGGTCCTCGTGCTGGCCGGCGCGCTGACCAAGTCGGCGCAGTTCCCGTTCCATATCTGGCTGCCCCGCGCCATGGCGGCGCCGACGCCGATCAGCGCCTATCTGCACTCGGCCACCATGGTGAAGGCCGGCATCTTCCTGATGATCCGGTTCTGGCCGGTCCTGTCGGGCACCGAGAGCTGGTACTGGATCGTCGGCGGGGCCGGCATGGCGACGCTGCTCGTCGGTGCCTGGAGCGCGATCTTCCAGCACGACCTGAAGGGGCTTCTGGCCTATTCGACCATCAGCCATCTCGGGCTGATCACCCTCCTGCTCGGTCTCGACTCTCCCCTCGCCGTCGTCGCGGCGATCTTCCACGTCGTGAACCACGCGACCTTCAAGGCGTCGCTGTTCATGGCGGCCGGCATCATCGACCACGAGACCGGGACCCGCGACATGCGCCGCCTGAGCGGGCTGTGGCGCGCGATGCCCTACACGGCGACGCTGGCGATGGTGGCCGCCGCCGCGATGGCCGGGGTGCCGCTGCTCAACGGCTTCCTGTCCAAGGAGATGTTCCTGTCGGAGGCCGTCGACAACGCGGGCGACCACCCGCTCCACCTCGCGCTGCCGGTGCTGGCGACCCTCGCCTCCGCCTTCACCGTGCTCTACTCCCTGCGCTTCATCCGCCAGACCTTCTTCGGCCCGCCCCCGCACGACCTGCCGCACGCGCCGCACGAGCCGGTGCGCTGGATGCGTATCCCCATCGAGGCGCTGGTTCTGACCTGCATCGCCATCGGCCTCGTGCCCAATCTCACCATCGGGCCGGTGCTGGAGAGCGCGGTGCGGGCGGTGCTCGGCGCGCGCACGCCCGACTACGATCTCGCGATCTGGCACGGCTTCAACACCCCGCTCGCCATGAGCGTCGGGGCCCTGATCGGCGGCGTCGTGCTCTATCGGGCCTTCGGCGCGCGCATCAACACCAATCCCCGCGGCGGGCCGTGGCTGATGGACCGGCTCGACGGCGGCTGGCTGTTCGAGCGGGCGATGACCGGCCTCGTGCGCGGCGCCCGCGTCCTCGAGGGTTGGCTCGGCACCGAACGCCTTCAGCCGCAGCTACGCATCCTGTTCCTCGCCGCCCTCACGGCGGCGCTCGCCGCCGGGACCGCCCGCGGACTCGACCTGATCGCGCCCGGACGGATGACGGAGTTCGATCCGGCCTTCGCCCTGATGTGGCTCGTGGGCGCCGCCTGTGCGATCGGCGCGGCCGAGCGGGCGAAGTATCACCGCCTGTCCGCGACGATCTTCGTCGGCGGGGCGGGCCTCGTCAGCAGCCTGACCTTCCTGTGGCTGTCGGCCCCCGATCTCGCCGTCACGCAGATCCTCGTCGAGATCGTCACCACGGTGATGCTGCTGCTCGGCCTGCGCTGGCTGCCCAAGCGGAACGCGGCGATTCCCGTCCCGGCCTCCGAGGAAGCGCGGGGCCGCCGCCGCCGCCTGATCGACCTGTGCATCGCCGGGCTCGTCGGCTTCGGGATGGCGGGGCTCGCCTACGCGGTGATGACGCGCCCGGCGGTCGACGGCATCAGCCGCTGGTTCGTCGAGGAGGCCTATCCGCAGGCGGGCGGGCGCAACGTCGTCAACGTGCTGCTCGTGGATTTCCGGGCCTTCGATACCCTGGGCGAAATCTGCGTGCTGGGCGTCGTCGGCCTCACGGTCTTCGCTCTGCTGCGCCGCTTCCGTCCCGCCCCCGACAGTCTGGAGCGGCCGCTCCAGCAGGTGCGCTACGACGCCTATGACGGTGCCCGCGAGGGCCGCGAGCCGGGGCAGACCACCGCCGACGCCCTGCTGGTGCCCCGCCTCGTGACGACCTGGCTGTTCCCCTTCATCGTGCTGCTCGCGCTGCACCTGTTCCTGCGCGGCCACGACCTGCCGGGCGGCGGCTTCGCGGCGGGCATCGCCATGACCGTCGCCTTCATGCTGCAATACATGGCCAACGGCGCCGAGTGGGTGGAGCAGCGCCTGCGCATCCAGCCGATCGCGTGGATCGGCGCCGGGATGCTGATCGCCGCGCTCGCCGGCGCCGGTTCCTGGCTGTTCGGGCGTCCGTATCTCACCGCCTTCTTCGCCTATTGGGAGCCGCCGCTGCTCGGGAAGGTGCCGGTCGCCAGCGCCCTCCTGTTCGATCTCGGCATCATGGTCCTGGTGGTGGGTGCGAGCGCCTTGATGCTCGTGGCGCTCGCCCACCAATCCCTGCGCCGCACCCGCGCCGCGGATGCCGAGGCCGCTGCCGCCGCCGAGCGCATGGCCGAGAAGGAGCCCGCCTGATGGAACTCGTCCTGTCGGCGGGCATCGGCGTCTTCGCCGCCTCCGGCGTCTGGCTGATGCTGCGGCCGCGCACGTTCCAGGTCGTGCTCGGCCTCTCGCTGCTGAGCTACGCCGTCAACCTGTTCATCTTCGCCATGGGCCGCCTCACCGTCGGCGCACCGCCGGTGCTGGGCGCCGTACCCGAGATCGTCTCGGTGGACGATCCGGTGCCGCAGGCCCTCGTCCTCACCGCCCTGGTGATCAGCTTCGCGCTGACGGCTCTGTTCCTCGTCGTCCTGCTGGCCGCCCGCGGCGTCACCGGCAGCGACCACGTCGACGGCCGCGAGCCGCACCGGGTCGAGCCGCATCCCGGGAACCCCCTCCCATGACCGGCGTCGCCGCGAACGTTCCCGCCGTGAGCGCGTGGTCCGACCATCTCGTCGTCCTGCCGGTGGTGCTGCCGATCGCGGTCGCCGGGGCGATGTTCCTCATGGACGAACGCCGCCGGCAGCTGAAGGGGGCCCTCAGCCTCGCCACGGTGCTGGTCCTGCTCGGCATCGCCCTCGTCCTCGTCGGGCGCGCGGGTGAGGCGGCGCAGGTCTACCGCCTGGGCAACTGGGCCGCGCCCTACGGCATCGTGCTGGTGGCGGACCGGCTCTCGGCCCCGATGCTGGCGCTCGCCAATCTCCTCGGCCTGTGCGCCCTCGTCTTCTCCTTTGCCCGATGGGGCGGAGCGGGGCCGCGCTTCCACGGCCTGTTCCTGCTGCTCCTGATGGGCGTGAACGGCGCCTTCCTCACCGGCGATCTGTTCAACCTGTTCGTGTTCTTCGAGGTGATGCTGGCCGCCTCCTACGGCCTCGTCCTGCACGGCTCGGGCGAGGTCCGGATCCGGGCCGGGCTCGGCTACATCGCCGTCAACCTCGTGGCCTCGCTGTTCTTCCTCGTCGGCGTCAGCCTGATCTACGGCACGACCGGCACCCTCAACATGGCCGACCTCGCCCGGCGCCTCGCCGCCCCGTCCGTTGACGAGGTGGGCCTGTTCGAGGTCGGCTGCGCGGTGCTCGGCCTGGCCTTCCTGATCAAGTGCAGCGCCTGGCCCCTCGGCTTCTGGCTTCCGACCACCTACGCGGCGGCGAGCGCCCCCGCGGCCGCGATCCTGGCCATCCTCAGCAAGGTGGGGGTCTATGTCGTGGTGCGGTTGAGCCTGCTCCTGTTCGGGGAGGGCCTGTCCGCCGGATACGCCCAGAGCTGCATCCTCGCGGCGGGCCTCGCCACGATCGGCTTTGGCACGATCGGGATTCTGGCCGCGCGGGAACTGACCCGGGCGGCGGGCTACGCCGTGATGATCTCCTCGGGCACGGTGCTGGCCGCGCTCGGGACCGGCAGCGAGCGGGCGTTGTCCGGGGCCCTCTACTACCTCGTCGGCTCGACCCTCGCGGCCGGCGCCCTGTTCCTGCTCGCCGAGATCCTCCAGCGGGGCCGCGATCCGGCGGAGGCGACGAAGCCGGTCTTCGCCGACGAGTACCGCGATCCCTTCGACGACCCGGAGGCGACGGAGGTCGGCCGGGCGATCCCCGCCGCGGTGTCGATCCTGGGCGTCTGCTTCCTCGTCTGCACGCTGATGCTCGCGGGCATCCCCCCGCTCGCCGGTTTCGTCGGCAAGCTCGCGATGTTCTCCGGCCTGACGAGCGGGACGATGACGGCATCGGCCTGGGGGCTGATCGCGGCGCTGACGCTGTCGAGCTTCGGCACGCTGATGCCCCTGGTGCGGCTCGGCATCTTCAGCCTGTGGGTGCCGAGCGACGATCCCGCCCCGGTGCTGCGCGCGCCGGAATTCGTGGCCATCGCCGGCCTGCTCGTGGCCTGCCTCGTGCTCGCCCTGTGGGGTGGCCCCGTCCTCGCCTATGCCGACGCGACGGTCGCGTGGCTGAGCCGGCCGCAGGATTACGTCCACGCGGTCCTCGGCGCAGCCGAAGGAGGCCGCCCGTGAGCCGGATCCTGCCCTACCCGCTCCTGTCGGCGGCTTTGACCCTGACCTGGCTGGTGCTCAATGCGCCGCCGACGCCGGGCAATGTGCTGCTCGCGCTCCTCGTGGGGCTGACCGTGCCCGCGGTGATGGGGGCGTTGCAGCCCCGGCCGGTGCGGGTGCGCGCGCCGGCCACGATCGTCCGCCTCCTGGGGATCGTCCTCTACGATATGGTTCGCTCCAACCTCGACGTGGCCCGCGTCATCCTCGGTCTGCGCCGGGGCGAGCGGCGGACAGGCTTCGTCACGGTGCCGCTCGACCTGCGCGAGCCCTACGGCCTCACGGTCCTGGCGATCATCCTCACGGCCACGCCCGGAACGCTCTGGGTGCAGTACGATTCTGACACGCGCTGCCTGCTCATGCATGTCCTCGACTACACCGAGGGCAGCGACTGGGAGCGCCGGGTGAAGGACCGCTACGAGCGCCCCCTGATGGAGATTTTCTCATGAGCGCCACCACCGTTCTCGATTGGGGCCTCGGCCTCGCGCAGGGAATGCTGGTTCTGGCGATGGCGCTCGCCGCGTGGCGGATGCTGCGCGGGCCCCGCGCGCAGGACCGCATCCTCGGTCTCGACACGTTCTACCTCAACGGCATGCTGGCCATCGTGGTCCACGGAATGCGCACCGGCAGCGGACTCTATTTCGAGGCCGCGCTGATCCTCGGCATGATCGGCTTCACCGCCACCGTGGCCCTCGCCAAGTTCCTGATGCAGGGCGAGGTGATCCAATGAACGAGGGCGCATTGCCGGCCTGGGCCGCATGGCTCGTCGTCCTGCTGGCGGTGTCGGGCGCCGGCTTCTCCCTCACCGGGGCGTTCGGCCTGATCCGCCTGAAAACCTTCTACGAGCGCGTTCACGCCCCGACGCTCGGCGCGACGCTCGGCACGGCCCTGATCCTGTGCGGCTCGATGCTGCTCCTGTCGTTGCTCGAGGGGCGCCTCGTCCTGCGCGACGCGTTGATCGGCATCTTCCTGACCGTCACCACCCCGGTCACCCTTCTGCTCCTGGCCCGCACCGCCGCCCACCGGGACCGCTACGAGGGCAATCCCGGCGCGCCGCCGGAGGTCTGACAAGACGGTCGCCGCCCGGGCGATCACGCCATGGAGGCGTCGTCCCCCTCGATCAGCCGCAGGCTGCGGCGCAGGCTCTGCGGTGGATGGCCGAAGGCGCGCAGGAAGGCACGACGCATCCGGTCGCGGTCGACGAAACCGGTGTCGCGGGCGACCACGTCCATCGCGTGGCGGCCCTCCTCCAGCATGGCCTTCGCCGCCTCGAGCCGAAGGCGCTCGACGGCCTTTGCCGGGGATTGCCCGGTCTCCTCGCGAAACAGCCGGCTGAACTGGCGCGGGCTCACGCTCGCGGCCTGCGCCAGCTCCTCCACGGTCAGTGGCCGGCGCAGGTTCTCCTTGGCATAGACGAGGGCCCGCCGGATCCGATCCGAGCGCGGCTCGAGTTCGAGCAGGGCCGAGAATTGCGACTGCCCCCCGGGGCGGCGGTGATAGACGACGAGCTTGCGGGCGATCGCGCGCGCGAGGTCCGCGCCGTGATCGTCCTCGATCAGCGCCAGGGTCAGGTCGATCGCCGCGCTCATCCCGGCCGATGTCCAGATCGGGCCGTCGGATACGAAGATGCGGTCGTCGTCGACGCGGATGAGGGGAAAGCGCTCCTGCAGGACACGAGAATGGGCCCAGTGCGTGGTCGCGGCCCGGCCGTCGAGCAGGCCCGCCTCGGCCAGGGCGAAGGCCCCGGTGCAGAGGCCCGCGATGCGCCGGGAGGTCCGACCGGCTTCGGCGATATAGGCGCGTAAACCTTGCGAGAGCGGGCGTGGGAGCAACTCGCCGACCACCATCAGCGTGTCGGGGGAGCCGGCCAGCGGTTCGGTCTCGATGCCGATGCTGAGCGACGAGCGCACGGTGCCGCCCCGCTCCGACATGACCGTCAGCCGATAGGCCTCCCGACCGAGATGCATGTTCGCGAATTCGAAGGCGGACAGGGCGGCGAGCCCCATCACCTGGAAACCATCCTCCAGGATGAACCCGACCTGGCGCATCGGCCGTCCTCCCTCGCTATGTCTCGATTTGACGTTTATACGTCATTTCAGACATCACCGTCCAGGCTTAGGGTCTTGTGATCGCCCGCCGGCGCGTCCGGACGGGCTTCGGGACAGGACCCACGATCATGACCCAGGGAACCGTGCTCGTCACCGGCGCGTCGTCCGGCATCGGCGCCGTCTACGCCGACCGCTTCGCCGGGCGCGGCCACGACCTCATCCTCGTCGCCCGCAACGCGGCGCGGCTCGAGGCGGTGGCCGATAGGCTAAGGCGCCGTCACGGCGTCGCGGTGCGGACCGTCGCGGCCGATCTGACGGATCGGACGGGCCTCGCCGCGGTCGAGGCGATCCTGGCCAGCGACGCCAGCATCACGCATCTCATCAACAATGCCGGCTTCGGCAGCGCCGCGCCCCTCGCCGCGGCCTCGGTCGACGAGATGGAGCGGATGATCGCCATCAACGTCACCGCGCCGATGCGCCTGACCTACGCGGCGGTGCCGGCCTTCACGGCCCGGGGCAAGGGCACGATCATCAACATCGCCTCGATCGCCGCCATCGGGCCGGAGGTGCTGAACGGCGTCTATGGCGGCTCGAAATCCTTCGTCCTCGGCTTCAGCCAGTCCCTGCGCAAGGACCTCGCCGGGACCGGCGTCACCGTGCAGGTGGTGCTGCCGGGCGCGACTGGCACCGAGTTCTGGGACGTTGCCGGCCTGCCTGCCAGCCACCTGCCCCAGGAATGGGTGATGTCGGCCGAGGATCTGGTCGATGCGGCACTCATCGGCCTCGATCGGGGCGAGTTCGCCACCGTGCCGTCGCTTCAGGAGGGGGAGGAATGGGGGGCCTGGGAAGCCGCGCGCCAAGCCATGCTGCCCCACCTCTCGAATGCGGTGCCGGCCGCACGCTACCGCTCAGCCTGAGCGAATCGCCGGGCTCCGGTTTGGCCCTCGAGGATTCGGAACGAGCATCGGGCCGCCACCGCCGGTGCCCGCAGTCCGTAGGGGGCCGACCGGGTTTGGAGTCGGCGCCCGCCAGGCGCCGGATCGGGCCGGAGCGACGCCCCGGCCCGTTCGGCGCAGCGACACCATCGCGGCGATGTCCGAAATCGCCGCGTTTACGGCGTTGCGAATTGCCAAGGCGACGCCGAGCATGGATATTGCAACGCGAAGACTCGAGGGAGTCGATCGATGATCAGCCTCACGATCAACGGCCGCCAACATAGGATCGATGTTGAGCCGGACACACCCCTTCTGTTCGTCCTACGGGACACGATCGGCCTGACCGGCACCAAGTACGGATGCGGCATCGGTCAATGCGGGGCCTGCACCGTGCTCCTCGACGGGCAGGCGACCCGCTCGTGCCAGCTGCCGGTGGAGAGCGTCGGCGCGCAGGACATCACCACCATCGAGGCGATCGAGGCCGATCCGGTCGGTGCCCGGGTCGTGGCGGCCTGGATCGGAATCGAGGTGCCGCAATGCGGCTACTGCCAGTCGGGCCAGGTGATGGCCGCGACCGGCCTCCTGAAGGAGACGCCGAAGCCATCGGAGGACGAGATCGCCGCGGCGATGTCCAATCTCTGCCGCTGCGGCACCTACAACGCCATTGCCGCCGCCGTGCGGCAGGCCGCGGCCTGAGGAGGCAGGCATGAACGACCTGACCCCCTTCTCCCCGTCCGGCGTCCGGCCCGCATCCGAGCCGGTGCGCAACCTGTCCCGGCGCGGCTTCCTCGGCGTCGCCGCGGGCGCCCTGATCCTCGGCGTGAACCTGCCCGGGGAAGCCGCAGCCCAGGCGCGCGCCGAGGGGGCGGCGGCCGTGGCGCCGAAGCCCGGCACCCGCGTCGCCGCCTTCCTCGAGATCCGTCCCGATGGTGGCGTGCGCCTGCTCAGCCCCTTCGTCGAGGGCGGCCAGGGCATCAACACCGGGCTTGCCCAGACCATCGGTGAAGAACTCGACCTCGATCCGGCCCGCTTCGCGGTGGAATGCGCCCCGCCCGGCCCGGACTATGCCGTCGTCAACGGTCTGCGCATGACCGGCGGCAGCTTCTCGACCCGCTCCAGCTTCGAAGCGATGCGGCGGCTCGGCGCCACCGCCCGGGAGATGCTGCTGCGGGCCGCCGCCGCGCGGCTCGCCGTGCCGCAGCACAGCCTCACCACCGACAACGGCCGCGTGATCCACGCCGCCTCCGGCCGCTCCCTGTCTTACGGCGACCTGGCGCAGGCCGCCCTGGCCTTGCCCCCGCGCGACGACGTGGCGCTGAAGGACCCCAAGACGTTTCGCTGGATCGGACGGCCGGTGGCCCGGCTCGACATGCGCGACAAGGCGACGGGTCGGGCGACCTACGCCATCGATATCCGGGTCGAGGGCATGCTCCACGCCGCCGTGCAGCACGCCCCCCATCTCGGCACCGAGCCGCAGGCGATCGCCAACGAGGCGGATATCCGCGCGATGCCGGGCGTGCACACGATCCACCGCCTGCCCGGCGCCGTGGCGGTTCTGGCCGATTCCTGGTGGCGGGCGCGCAAGGCGGCGGAAGCCCTCCAGGTCACCTGGACCGAACCCGCTTCCGAGGGCATCGCCACGGTTTCGAAGGGATTCTCCTCCGCGGCGATGCTGGCGGCCCTGACGGCCACAACCGAGCCCGGCATCCCGGCGGAACAGGAGGGCGACCCGGACGCCGCGTTCAAGGGCGCCGCCACCGTGATCGAGGCGGCCTACGACGCGCCCTATCTCGCCCACGCGCAGCTCGAACCGCCCTCGGCGGTCGCGCGGTTCACGGCGGATGGCAGCCTCGATCTCTGGCTGCCGAACCAGATGCCGGAGCTGTTCCAGCAGATCGCGGCGAAGACCGCCGGTCTGTCGCCGGAGCAGGTGCGCATCCACTCGCCGATGCTCGGCGGCTTCTTCGGGCGTCACTTTTACTATGGCCCGGCCAACCCTTTCCCCCAGGCGATCCTTCTCGCCAAGGCGACCGGCCGACCCGTTCGGGTGCTTTGGTCGCGGGAGGAAGAGTTCGCCATGGACGCGGTGCGTCCGCTCAGCTTCGCCCGGTTCAAGGCCGCGCTCGGCCCCGACGGAATGCCAGTGGCGCTCCGCACGACCGCCATCGGCGAGGGGCCGATCGGCCGCTGGTTCGGCGCGGTGTTCAAGTCGCCGGTCGATTCCTCCGTGGTCGAGGGGCTCGACAAGAAGCCCTACGCGATCCCGAATCGGCGTCTCGATTACGTGAAGGTCGCCCACCCGGTCACGATCGCCTTCTGGCGCTCGGTCGGCCACTCGATGAACGACTATTTCTACGAGAGCTTCCTCGACGAGATCGCCGCGGCGGGCGGCAAGGACCCGTTCGACCTGCGCATGGCGCTCCTGAAGCAGAGCCCGCGGCACATAACCCTGCTGCGGACGGTCGCGGAGCTGGCTGGCGGCTGGCGCCGCGGGCCGTTCACGGCGGAGGACGGCACCCGCCGGGCGCGGGGTGTCTCGATGGCCTCGCCCTTCGGCTCGGAGACCGCGACCATCGCCGAAGTCTCGCTCAAGGACGGCGAGGCGCGGGTGCACGATCTCTGGATCGCGATCGATCCAGGCAGCGTGGTCAATCCGGCGATCGTCAAGCGGCAGGTCGAGAGCGCGGCGGCCCTCGGGCTCTCGTCCACGCTCCTCGAACAGGTGGTCTACGAGAACGGGCAGCGGCAGGCGAAGAACTTCGACAGCTACCCGATCCTCGACCGGGAGCGGATGCCGCGGGTGCACGTCACCATCGTCGAGAGCGGGGCGCCGATGGGCGGGATCGGTGAACCGGGGCTGCCCGGCGTGCCGCCCGCAGTGGTCAACGCCGTCGCGGCGCTCACCGGGCAGCGGGTGCGCAGCCTCCCGCTCGCCAAGACGCGTCTGTCCGGTGTCTGAGGCGGGCGGCGGAATGGCCGCGCCCCTGGCTCCCGCGGCCCCGGAGGCGTGCCCCGTTCCGCTCCCGCGTTTCGATTACCTGCCGGTCGCCCTGTTCGGGTCCGTGATGGGGCTGACCGGCCTGAGCGTCGCGTGGCGCCTCGCGGCGGCGCGCTACGGCCTGCCCGCCCTCGTCGCCGACGCAATCGGCTGGGCGGCGCTCGTCGCCTTCCTCGCCCTCGCGCTGGCCTATGGCACCAAGGCGGTCACCGCCTGGCCCGCGGTGCGGGCCGAGTTCCGCCATCCGATCGCCGGCAACCTGTTCGGCACCCCGCTCATCAGCCTGCTGCTGCTGCCCTTCGTACTCCAGGGGCTCAGCCCGGCGCTGGCGGCTGCGGCCTGGATCCTGGGCGCGGGCGGCATGGTCGCGTTCGCGGTGCTCATCGTCAGTCGCTGGATGGGCAGCCGGCAGCAACTCGCCCACGCGACGCCGGCCTGGATCGTGCCGGTCGTCGGCCTGCTCGACATCCCGCTGGCCGCCCCGATGCTCGGCCTCCCCCACACCCAGCCGCTGGCGCTGTTCGCGCTGAGCGTCGGGCTGTTCTTCGCGCTTCCGCTCTTCACGCTGGTCTTCGCCCGCCTCGTCTTCGAGGAGCCGCTCCCGCAGGCGCAGCGGCCGACGCTGATGATCCTGGTCGCCCCCTTCGCCGTCGGATTCTCCAGCTATACGGCCACGACCGGGCGGATCGACGCCTTCGCCGAGGCGCTGTTTCTCGTCAGCCTGTTCGTGTTCGTGGTGCTGGTCGGCCGCCTGCGGGACCTGCCCCGCTGCTGCCCGTTCCGCGTGTCGTGGTGGGCGGTCAGCTTCCCGCTGGCCGCGATGGCGGTGGCGGCCCTGCGCTACGCCGAGCATGTCGGCGCGGTCCCGGCCGACCTCCTCGCCGTGGCTTTGCTCGCCTTCGCCACGGCGACGATCGTTGCCCTCGCGGCCCGAACCCTCATCGGCATCGCGCGGGGCGAACTCCGACAACTCGCCGGCTGACCGTGCGCAGCATCCGGCACACCCCGTCTCTCCCGAGGACACGCGCATTAGCGAGGAGGCCAACACCATGAGCTTCGTGACAACCAGCGACGGCGTCGCGCTCTACTACAAGGATTGGGGCCCGCGGGACGCGCAGCCGATCGTGTTCCACCACGGCTGGCCGCTCTCGGCCGACGACTGGGACGCGCAGATGCTGTTTTTCGTGCAACACGGATACCGCGTGGTGGCCCATGACCGGCGCGGGCACGGCCGCTCCTCGCAAGTCGCGGACGGCCACGACATGGACCATTACGCCGCCGACGCGTCCGCCGTGGCCGAACACCTCGACCTCCGGAATGCCGTGCATATCGGCCACTCCACCGGCGGCGGCGAGGCCGCCCGCTACGTCGCCCGCTTCGGCGAGCCGCAGGGCCGCGTCGCCAAGGCGGTGCTGGTCAGCGCGGTGCCTCCGCTGATGCTGAAGACCGACGCCAATCCGGACGGTCTGCCGCTCGACGTGTTCGACGGCTTCCGCGCGGCCCTCGCCGACAACCGGGCCCAGTTCTTTTTTGATGTAGCGAGCGGCCCGTTCTACGGCTTCAACCGGGAGGGTGCGAAGGTCTATCCGGCCGTGATCCAGAACTGGTGGCGCCAGGGCATGATGGGCAGCGCCAAGGCGCATTACGACGGCATCAAGGCCTTCTCGGAGACGGACCAGAGCGAGGACCTGAAGGCGATCGGCGTGCCCACCCTCGTGCTGCATGGCGAGGACGACCAGATCGTTCCGATCGGCGCCGCGGCGCTGAAATCCATCAAGCTCCTGCGCAACGGCCGGCTGAAGACCTATCCGGGGCTCCCGCACGGTATGCTCACCGTGAACGCCGACGTGCTCAATGCCGACCTCCTCGCCTTCGTGCGCGAGAACAGCCCCGCCTGAACCCCCGCGGACGCGGCAGGGGGCTCCATGCGAGCCCGCGTCCTGACGGCCGACGGGCGCGTCGTGATTGGTGGCGGTGGGGCCGAGGCGTGGACCGATGCGATCGAAGACGCGTTCGGGAGCGGGTTGGTTGTTTCGGCTACGAGGGGCGCGACAGGCCCGAGGGCCTGTCGCAGTGAGGTCCGCGGGTGGAGAGCACCGCCGAGCACCCGGCGAGCCGTCACCCTTTGGGCAACCCCGGGTGACGCCTGATACGGTCTCCGGCTGATGGCTTCGTTTCAGCCCCCGATCTCGTCTTTCCGGGGCGCGAAGCGAAGCCGGACCCGCAGAGGCGCGCCGGAGGCGTGCCATCGACGACGGGCCGCGACGCCATGCTTGCGCGTCGCATCGCGGGTGGATCCCGGGTTCCACTGCGCGGCCCCGGGATGACGGCGAGGCCAGACCGAAGGGATCAACCGGAAACGGTCTGATCCGGGCTCCGCTTGATCAAAGCGGAGCCCGTATCAGGCAAGCCCGCGCGGCGTTTGAGCGATGCCCAAATCCGCCATCCCGAAGGGATCAACCGGATTTGGGATGACAAGAGCCCGTTTTGCCGCCACCATCGTGCTGATCGGCATCGGGCTCGTCTGGCGCTTGGTTCCGCTCGGTCTGAGCGGGCTTGCGCTCAAATACGGTGGCTCGGTTCTGTGGGCTGCGATGATCTATTGCCCGTGCGCGGCTTTGCGGCCCCGGGGATCGATCGCTGGATCGATCGCTGCGACGGCGCTCATCGCCAGCCTCGTCGCCCTCGTGACGGAGGAGGCCTCGCGGCTCTTCCATTCGCCCTGGCTCGACGCCTTCCGCCTGACGCTCCCGGGTGCGCTGCTCCTCGAACGGGGTTTTTCGCTTTGGGACCTTGTCGCCGACGCGGTCGGAATTGGAGTTGCGGCCCTGTGCGAGCGGATCCACGCTGGGGGGCGCCGACCGTGACTCACCTTCCGCGCGGGGCCGATGCGGTCCCCGCGCGCTCAGACGATAAGGAAGTCGGCGAAGGTCAGGCCCGGTCTCGTGGTGAGCGTCGCGAACTGGACTTGCGCCGCGCTTCCCGTCCCGTCCGGATCGTAGAACAGGGCGCCGGAGGCGGTGTCGTAGACGATGTGCTGTTGCGCGGTCTTCGCCACCGTCCCGGTGCCGAAATCGCTCGCCTGGAAGGGGCCGCCGGCGAGCGCCGTGAAGACGGCATCGTCGAGATGGATCGTATCGTCCACGGCGCTGAAATCCGTGATCGTGTCGCGATTCGAGGCACCCAACGCCGTGTTGAAGACGAAGCTGTCCGCACCCGTGCCACCGGTGAGCCGATCGCTTCCGGTGCCGCCGACGAGTGTGTCGGCTCCCCCCAAACCGCTGAGGGTGTCGTTGCCGTCCAGGCCCGTGAGGATGTTGCCGGCGCCGTTGCCGGAGAGCGTGTTGGCGGCCCCGTTGCCGGTTCCGTTGATCGCGACCCCGCCGACCAGTGTCAGATTCTCGATCGACTGGCCGTTCAGCCAGAAGCTGACCGACGATCGCACCAGATCCGTGCCGCCGCTGCCGGCTTCGATCACCCGGTCGCCGGTATTGTCGACGAGATAGATGTCGTTGCCGTAGCCGCCTGCCAGCGTGTCCGCCCCCGCGCCCCCGTCGAGTGTGTTGGCGCGCCAATCCCCGGTCAGGCGATCGGCCTGGTCCGATCCGGTCAGGTTCTCGATCGAGAAGAATTTGTCGCCCGCGGCATCGCCCGTGTTGAGCGTCGGATCGGCCAGGTTCGCCGTGACGCCTTGGGTGGCCCAGGCATAGGTGACCGTGTCGCTGCCGGAGCCGGGATAGACCGGCTCCTTTGCGGACACATGAAGCTGATACTGAAACGCCGTATTGTAATAATTGTCGACATTAATGTAGTAATCGCCAGTATGCTGCACCGTATAGGTGACGAACGGATCGTTCGTATTGGTAGATCCTGGATCGAGTGGCCCGTTCGCGTCGTAGCCGGTCACAAGCGTGTTGTTCCGGGCGTCGAGCAATCGCAGGGTGATATCTGTGGTCGCCGCCGGTGTCGTGCGGTCGATATCGAGCGTGAGCACGGTGCCGGCGAGAAGCCGCACATGGTAGTAGTCGAATCCGTTTTCGACCGTCGAACCGTTGACCGTTACGTGGGGTATTGTGGTCGAATCGACGATATCCGCATTGGCGGTGCGGCTAAAGCTGTTGGTGAGGTCGGGCGCTTTCTTGATCAGGTTGTCGAACCGGTCGAAGGGATCGAAGACCAAGGTACTGGGTTTAGAGATCGTACCGCTGCCGAGACCGATCTGAGGGGTCGGGCCTTCGAGGGAGATATGAAACTCGTGCGCTTGCGCATAAGCGTTCTGGATATAGTAAATCCCGGACGTGGGAGCCGTGAAGACGAAATAGCCGTCGTTATAGCTGGAAGAGCCCACATCGGGATAGGTTCCGCCGATCCCCCGGAAAAAAGCGAGCTGGGTTTGTGACGCGTTGTAGACGGCGCCCGTACTTCCGTTGTTCGAATTGTACGGGCCCTCCGTCTGTCCTGGCGCGCCGTCGAAATCGAGTGTCATCGTCGTGCCGGCGGTGAGAAAGACTTTATAGTAATCCGTATTGTATCGCGAGGCTGTGCCGTCGAACTTGATCGTGAGATGGGCGGCCGTGGCGGAGTGGAAGACATCGGGATCGTCGTAGACGTAGAAATCGTCGGTGATGGTGACGGCGTTCGCGATCGAGTTGGCATAGCTGTCCCAGTTGGCCGGCAGGGTGATCAAGCCGCTGCCGAGGCCGACACCCGCCGGCTGCTCATCGCCGTAGAAGACATCCGCGCCGCTGCCGCCGCGCAGCGTATCGTTGCCGGCGCCGCCCACGAGGCCGTCATCGCCGGCGCCGCCGATCAACAGGTCGTCGCCGTCATAGCCGTAGAGGATGTCGTCACCGCCCACCGCCGACAGCGTGTCGTTGACATCCGATCCGTCCATGCGGTCGGACGCGGTCGTTCCATTGAAGGCAAAGCCTCGGGTCAGATCCCAGACCGTGCCGTCGTCGAACACCACCTTTTCCAGAACCGAACCGAGTTCCGAGGCACCGCTCGCCGTCGTCGGGGCGGCGACATTGACGAATGACGTGGTGGCGCCAGCTTTCAGCACGAACCGCGCCCCGCCATAGACGGGATCGGTGACCACCGCGACATCGGCCGGCTTCACCCCTGACAGCCGGAGCGTGTCGGTGCCCTCGCCGGGCGCCTCGACGATCCGGTCATAGGCCGAGGTGCCACCGGTTTCGCCCGGACGAACGATGTAGGTGTCGTCCCCCGTGCCGCCGATGAGGGTGTCTGCGCCGGCGCCGCCGTTGAGCGTGTCGTTGCCGCCATACGTCTTGATCGTGTCGTCGCCCGCCGCACCCGACAGCCGGTCGGCGAGATCCGAACCCTCCATCCGATCCGCGCCGGTGGTTCCGACGAAGGTGTAGCCTCGGGTCAGATCCCAAACGGTACCATCGTCGAATCGAACTTTCTCGATGACGGAACCGAGGTTCGAGGCACCGCTCCCCGTCACCCCCGCGGCCACGTTGACGAAGGAATAGGTGCCGTCGGCGGCTTTGAGGCCGAACCGCACCCCGCCATTGCTCGGGTCGAAGACGACGGACACGTCCGCCGGGCTCACGCCGACGAGCCGCAGCGTATCGATGCCCTCTCCGACCTTCTCGATGACCCGATCAATGGGGCCGGTGGCGGGGGAATCGCCCGTCCGGATGACGTATTGGTCGTTGCCGAGGCCGCCCGTCAGCGTGTCCGCATCCTTGCCGCCGTCGAGCGTATCGTTGCCGGCGCCGCCGTCGAGCGTATCGGTGCCGGTGCTGCCTTCGAGCGTGTCGTTCCCATCCTTGCCCGACAGGGTGTCGTTGCCGGCCCGGCCGGCCAGCACGTTGGCGGCATTGTTGCCGAGGATCGTGTCATCGCCCGCACCGCCGAGGACATTCTCGATCAGGGAGCGCGCATCGTTGTTGTAGAGCTGCGCGTTCGCGACGTTTCCGGTCGCCGTGAAGGCTGGGCTTCCCCCGACCACCGCATTGCGCTTGGCGATCTGGGTCTGCGAGAAGGTCGAGAAGGCGCCGGGCGACAGGTCGATCTTCAGATTGGTCGAATAGAGCGACAGATCGTAGGTATCGATCCCGCCGCCGTCCCAGATCGTGCCGTAGATCGTGTTCGTCGCCGGAGCCCCCTGGCGGACGCCGTTGACCGACTGCTCGCCGGTATTGGGATCCCACGCATAGGTCGTTGCGCCGCCATTGGTCGTAAAATTGGCCCCGTACAGATATTGCAGTGCCGCAATGTCGTCCTGCATCAGGGTTTGCGGCATCTGGTGGGAGGCGTTGTAATCCAGCCAGGACGAAGATCCAAAAAAGATTGAATAGTTCGAGGTGCGAGTCCCCTGCTGGAGGCCGAGCGTCTCGCCGACACCCCGCATGATGTTCAGATAGCCGAAATTGCCTTTACGTGGGGCGCCGTAGGTGAAGTTGTCCGTATCGAACCATGCATCGCCCGCCTCCGGCGTGGTCCCCGGCGCGTTGAACATGGTCGAGTTGAAGCCGGAAATCGGCGGCGCGTCGCTGTCGTAGACCGTCGTCAACTGGCTGAAGCGCAGCGTGGCGTGGTTTGTCGCGCTCTCTGTGACCTTCGTGAAGGTGAGATTGGTATAGGATGCGATCAGGTCGAGGGCGTTGATCGCCGCTTGCTGCTGCGCGGCGGTGAAGGTGGTATGTTCCGCCCACCACGGCCCCCGCCCAACGCCGGGATACTCGAAGCCACCGGAGGGATGGACGATGTCGCCCGTCGGATAATACGAGTAATAGGACCCGGAGGTCGGGAAGCTGTAGGTCAGGTTCGACGCCGACCAGCGGGTTCCAGCGAGAATCGGATCGATGTTGGTCCGTCCAGACGGCGGAACACTCTCACTCGGAGCGGATCCATCAGCGGCCAGGGCGGCATCGGACGCACGCGACATGTTCGTTCCCTTCCGAAACCGAGATCGAGACAAGGCCCAGGAGATCGCATCCCGGATGATTGTCTAAATTCTTGTGCCGCATCGGTTTTTCTGACCTTCGGCGTTCCCGTTTCGGGCCGAAGCGTCACGCCCGTGCCCGCATGAAGCTTTGCAGGCTTGTCATGGACATTGGGCTCGCCGCACGTCTCCACCAAGGCATAGTACAGGGGATCGGATTCTGTCCACCGAGGCCCCGACAGGCGGATCGATGGATGTCGGCGTCACGCGGGCCGGCGCGGTACTCGAGGGTGCGCATCGGCCCACGCCGATGACGGAACCATCAAGACGATGATCGTCCTGCGTCAGCAACGCCGCAACGATCGTCACATCCGTCTGCTTGGCTCCCGCGTATCGCGGGGCACCGCCAAATCAGCAGGCCTCGTCGAAAGGGTTGCGCTTCGCCGGAGGTGCGGAGCGACCGGGCCTGTCCGCACGACCCTCAATCGTCGACCGGCCCCGCGGTACAGAAGCTGCCGCCCTGGAAGCGCACCGCCGGATCGTCCGGATCACCCCGGGGCGTCGCGGCGAGAACCGCGTCGCGAAAGGCCGCCGCGCTGTCGACGGGGCGGAAGCCCAGGATGCGCGCGGCCCGATCGTCCCAGAAGGACGGGCCGTTATCCGAGGTCGGCATTGCGATCAGGTGGCCGACGCGCTCCGCCTCCAGGGCCTTGAACACCAGCTGGCGCAGATCGCGGTAGGACAGCCACGTGATCAGGTGGCGCCGATCGTTCGGTTCCGGAAAGCAGGAGCCAATCCGCAGGCAGACGGTCTCGATGCCGAACTTGTCGAAGTAGTAGCGCGACAGGCTCTCTCCGAAAGTCTTGCTCACGCCGTAGAGGCTGTCGGGCCGCACCGGCGCCGCCGCGTCGATCGGGGTGGTGCGCTCGTGGAAGCCGACTGTGTGGATCGAGCTGGCGTAGACGACCCGGCCGACGCCCCGCTGCCGGGCCGCCTCGTAGACGTTGTAGGTGCCGACGACATTGGACGGGAGGACGGACGACCAGGGTCCCTCCCGGCTCTGCCCGCCGAAATGGACGATCGCGTCGCAGCCCTCGGCGAGGTCCAGCAGGGCCGGACCGTCGGCGAGATCGGCCGGCCGGTCCTCCTCGTGCGCCGCGGGGTCGGCCACCGGAATGCGGTCGGTCAGCCGGAGATGGCTCGCCCAGGTCGCCCCATCCCGCCGCAGCTCCGTGCCCAGGGCGCCGGCGGCTCCGGTGAGCAGGACGCGGTGGTGGATCGGCATGGGACCTCCTCGCCGTGCGGGCCGGCGCGGCGTCGCATCAGGCGATGAGCTTGTCCAGGGTGATCGGCATCGAGCGCACGCGCCGGCCGGTCGCATGGTAGACCGCGTTGGCAATGGCGCCCGCGGTGCCGGTGATGCCGATCTCGCCGACGCCCTTGATGCCGAGCGGGTTCACGTGCGGATCGTGCTCCTCCACGAGGATCGCCTCGATGGACGGCACGTCGGCGTTCACCGGCACGTGGTACTCCCCGAGATTGGCGTTCATCACCCGGCCGGTGCGGGGATCGACCAGGGCGTTCTCGTGAAGCGCGAAGGACACGCCCCAGATCATCCCGCCGTAATACTGGCTCGTGACGAGGCGCGGATTGACGATGCGGCCCGCCGCGAAGGCGCCCACAAGCCGCGTGACGCGGATCTGACCCAGATCGGGATCGACGCTGACTTCCGCGAAGACCGCGCCGTGGGCGTGCATGGCGTAGGAGTCCCGCGCCGCCGGATCGGGCGAGCCCTGGCCGGAGGCCGACACCGACCCCCGGCCGGCACGCTCGAGAATCTCGGTGAAGGACTCGCTGCGGCCCGCGTCGTCGCGGCGCACGAGGCGCCCATCGCGGGCGTAGACGCCGGCATTGCCGGCACCGAACAGGGGCGAGCGCTCGTCGTTGGTGGCGAGATCGGAGAGTTGCGCCAGTGCCGCGGCGGCCGCGGCATGGATCGCCGAGCCGGCGGTCGCGGTGTGGGCCGAGCCGCCGGCGATGCCGCCATTCGGCAGGTCCGAGCTGCCGCTCCGGAAGTCGAGGCGATCGAGATCGATCCCCAGGCCGTCGGCGGCGATCTGGGCCAGGGCGGTCCAGGCCCCCTGGCCCATATCGTGGGCGCCGATAGCGACGGTGCCGGTGCCGTCGGCGCGGATCTCGGCCCGCGCCTCCGCCTGCATCATCAGGGCCGGGAACAGGGCGGTGCCGACCCCCCATCCGATCAGCCGCCCGGCCGCGTCGCGCATGGAGCGCGGGGCCGCTGAGCGCCGCTCCCAGCCGAAGCGCGCAGCGCCCTCCGCGTAGCAGGCGCGCAGGGCCTTCGAGGAGAAGGGCCGGCCGGAGATCGGCTCGGCCTCGGCGTAGTTCTTCAGCCGGAACGCCAACGGGTCGAGGCCGCAGGCCTCGGCCATCTCGTCGATCGCCGCCTCCAGGGCCGCGCTGCCCGAGGCCTCGCCGGGCGCGCGCATGAACAGGGGCGTGCCGGTATCGACCCGCACGCCCGAATGCCCCGTGGAGAGGGCGGGCGCCGCGTAGAGGTAGCGCGACAGGGCGCTCGCCGGCTCGTAGAATTCGTCGAAGCTGCTGGTGGCCGTGAGGGTGTGATGATCGAGGGCCGTCAGCGCCCCATCCGCATCGGTGCCGAGGCGCAGGGTCTGGCGGGTCTCGGCGCGGTGGCCGACGGGGCCGAACATCTGCTCGCGCCGCAGCACCAGCTTGACGGGACGTTCGACGAGCTTTGCCGCCATGACCCCGAGCACCTGCGGCCCGGACAGGAAGCCCTTCGATCCGAAGCCGCCGCCGAGGAAGGGCGAGCGGACCAGGATGTTCTTCGGACTGATCCCGAACAGGCCCGCGAGGCGCATCTGCGCCATGGCCATGCCCTGGCTCGGCGTGTCGACGGTGAGGCGGTCGCCGTCCCACTGCGCCACGATGGCGTGGGGCTCCATGGCGTTGTGATACTGCGCGGGCGTCTCGTAGACCGCCTCGATCCGCCGTCCGGCCCCGGCGAGGCCGGCCTCGACATCACCTCTCGCGGCACTGGTCTTGTCACCGGCGCCGACCGTTCGCGGCACGTGCGGGGTCTGGCCGTCGAGGCCGATGCGGGGAGCCTCGGTCTCGTAGCGGGGCGCCAGCAGCTCGGCCCCCTCGGTCGCCGCCTCCAGGGTTTCGGCGATCACCACCGCGATCGGCTGGTGGGCGTAGCGGACCCGGTCGCTCTGGAGCAGGTCCAGCTTGAACATGAAGGGATTGTCCTTCGCGTCCGGGTCGAGGGCGAGCCGTGGGGCGTTCTCGGGGGTCATCACGGCGACCACGCCCGGATGGGCGCGCGCCGCCGCCACATCGAGATGGGCCACCCGACCTCGGGCGATGCGGCTCACGGCGACCACCGCGTGCAGCATGCCCTCGGGACGGTTGTCGGCGGCGAAGGTGGCGCCCCCCGTGACCTTGAGCAGGCCGTCGCGGCGTGTCAGCGGCTGGCCGATGCTCGACCCGTGCCGGGCCTGCTCGATGGCGATGTCAGGCATGGAGCGGCTCCATCTCAGCGGCGAAGGCGGAGGCGGGCAGCGCCGGCATGCGCGCGGGCGTGCCGGCGGCGGCCCGTTGCAGCACCCGCACGATCAGCCGGCGGGCGAGTTCGATCTTGAAGGCGTTGTCGCCCGACGGCTTGGCCTCGGCGAGCGCCGCGTCGGCGGCTGTGCGGAAGGTCGCGTCGGATGTCTCACCGCCCGCCAGAGCGGCCTCGGCCTCCCGGGCGCGCCAAGGCTTGAGGGCGAGGCCGCCGAGGGCGAGGCGCCCCTCCGCGATCCGCGTGCCCTCAAGGCGCAGCGACGCGGCCGCCGAGACCACCGCGAAGGCGTAGGAGGTGCGGTCGCGGATCTTGAGATAGCGGGAATGGCCCGCGAAGCCGGCGGCCTGCGCAGGCAGCGTCAGGGCCACGATCAGGTCGCCCGGCGCCAGCACGCTCTCCCGCTCGGGCGTGTCGCCCGGCAGGCGATGGAAGGCTTCGAGGGGCACCGCGCGCGATCCGTTCCGGCCTTCGATCTCGACGCTCGCATCCAGGGCCACGAGGGGCACGCAGAAATCGGATGGATGGGTGGCGATGCAGGCCTCGCTCCAGCCGAGCACGGCGTGCAGCCGGGTCTCGCCGCCCCGTGCCTCGCAGCCTGCGCCGGGCTCGCGTTTGTTGCAGGCGCTGGCGGGGTCGTAGAAATAGGGGCAGCGGGTGCGCTGCATCAGGTTGCCGGCCACGGTCGCGGCATTGCGCAACTGGGCGGAGGCGCCCGACAGCAGCGCTTCGGCCACCGACGGATGCGCGCCCGCGAAATCCGGATCGTAGGCGAGGTCGCTGTTGCGCACGAGGGCGCCGATCCGGAACCCGCCGTCCGACACGGGCTCGATCCGGTCGAGGCCGGGCAGATGCGTCACGTCCACGAGACGGGTGGGGCGGGCGACGCCGCCCTTCATGAGATCGAGGAGGTTGGTGCCGGCGGCGAGATAGGCGGCGCCCGGCTCGGAGGCCGCTGCGACCGCCTCGGCGACGCTGGCGGCGCGGACGTAGTCGAAGCGGTTCATGCAGCAGTTCCCCGTTCCTCGGACGCCATCCGGTCCTGCGCCTCGAGCACGGCCTGGGTGATGCCGATATACGCGCCGCAGCGGCAGAGATTGCCGCTCATCGCCTCGCGCACCCGCTCGGGATCCTGGCCCGCATGGCCCTCGGCAATCAGGCCGACCGCGCTCATAATCTGACCCGGCGTGCAGAAGCCGCATTGGAAGCCGTCATGGGCGATGAAGGCCGCCTGCACCGGATGCAATGCGTCGCCCTGCGCCAGCCCCTCGATCGTCGTCACCTCGGCGCCGTCGAGGCTGATCGCCAGAGCGAGGCAGGCATTCACCCGCCGCCCGTTCACCAGGACGGTACAGGCGCCGCATTGGCCTCGGTCGCAGCCCTTCTTCGAGCCGGTCAGGCCGAGGCGCTCCCGCAAAAGGTCGAGGAGGGTGACGCGCGGATCGTCGAGAGCGACGACACGCCTCTCGCCGTTGACGCTCAAGGCGAGGGAGAGGCTCGTGGGCTGTGGCATGGGTCGGCCCCCAATCTGGAAGCGTTTCAATCAGCCCAGCCACACCTAGCTCAGAGCGTTGCTCCGGCTAGTGCGGTGCCGAAGCACTGCGGCACGATCGATCAGGCCCGGCCGGGTCGGCCGGGCCTCTGTCCTGCGCCTATTTCGGGAACTGCGCCGCGCTGGCGGCGTCCTTGCTCAACGGCTTGTCACCCGGCTGGACGCCGTTCTTGCTCAGGATCCACGCGGTGATCGGGTCGATCTGGTCGTCCGGCAGCGAGCCCGGTGCGTTCTGCGGCATGTTCTGCTGAATGTAATTGCGCAATTCGGCCACCGGCTTGCCGGCCCACTTCTCCTTGAACCCGTCGCCGACGAGCGCGGGACCCTGTGCACCCTGCATGTTCGGCCGGTGACACTGGGCGCAGTGGTTGTTGAACTTGGTGTGCCCGTCCTCCGCTTGCTCCTTTGAAAACGGGCTGGCATCGGCCAGCGCCGCGCTGGTGCCCAGGACGACGCTGAGTGTCAGGCCGGCGCAGATTGTCCGCACGCGCATCGAGCTTCCTCCGATCGGCCTCTTGCAGTGTCCGCGGGGCTCGGGCCGTTCGAGCGGGGCGCGGCTGACGGCGATCCGTGGCGTTCGGTCGCGGCGGGCCAACTCTTGAGACTTTCATAAGGATGCATGGTGCGTTGGAATTATTCGAAGATGTGATGGCAGGATCCGAGAGAACCACAGCGTATTGCACCGCCAAAATCCGAGTCTTGCACTGCGACTGGACCGCTTGCCCGACCGGAGCGCCGAGAAGGGTCGGTGGATCGGCAGGCCGCGCCGGCTCGGCGGGGCGGCCTGCCGATCCTCGACGCTCCTTGAAGAAAGGCGGGACGGGATAAAAGACCCGGGAAAATCAGGTATCGAGTTATGGGATATTTCGGTAATCAAGCGGACGGGCGCGGCGGGGTGGGAGCGGATCGGTGAAGGGGCGAGGCAGCTCGACGCGGTGGCTCGTCGGCGCGCTGGTCGTCGCCCTGTCCGGCCTTGCGCTCGCGGTCGAGCCCCGCTTGCTCGGCCATTTTCCGGACCTCGACGGCCTGCGCCGGGTGGCGGCGCAATGGCAGGGTGGCAGCGCCCCCGCTTCTCGGACGGCCCCCCCTGCGGCTCCTCCTGCAACCCTTTCCCGAAGCGATGCCCCCGTCGCCGGACCGGTCCAGCGCACGGCCCTGGAAGGCGGCCGGGTGGTGGTGCGCCTCGATGCCGAGGAGCGGGACCGGGTCGGCGTCGAGACCGCCCGGGTGGCGCCGATGCGCCATCGGATCGAGATCCAGGCCTATGGCAGCGTGCTGGATCTCGCCCGGGTGACCGACCTGACCAACGCCTATGCCAGCGCCCAGGCGATGCTGCGCACGGCCCAGGCCAAGGCCGACGTCTCGAAGAGCGCGCTCCAGCGGGCTCGCAGCCTCGGCCAATACGCCACCCAGGTCCAGGTCGAGACCGCGGAGGGCACCTATCAGACCGATCAGGCGGCCCTCTCGGCGGCGCAATCGCAGGTTCGCACCCTGGCGGCGACCGCCCAGCAAGAATGGGGGCCGGAGATCGGCCGGGCCATCGTCGAGCGCTCCTCCGCCGTCACCCGGCTGATCGAGCGCACCGAGTTCCTCGTGCAGGTCACGCTGCCGCCCGGCGAGACGCTGAAGGGCCGGCCCGATCTCGCCTTCGCCGAGGTGCCGCCCCAGAGCGAGCGGGTGGCCCTGCGCTACGTGTCCCCCGCGACGCGCACCGACCAGCGCATCCAGGGCGTCAGCCTGTTCTATACCGTGGCCGGCGACAGCGGCCTCCTGCCCGGCATGAGCACCCTGGCCTTCATCACCACCGACCGGGGCGCCAACGGCCTCCTCGTGCCGGAGGGCGCGGTGGTGCACTGGCAGGGCGGAGCGTGGTTCTACCGCGCCGTGGCCGACGGGGCCTTCGCCCGCCATCGCCTCCTGCCGGGTACGCCGATGTCGGCCGATTCCTTCGTGGTCGGCGACCTCGCGGAGGAGACCGAGATCGTCACGCAAGGGGCCCAGGCGCTCCTCTCGGAGGAGGCGCGGGCGCAGTCGCCGGCCCCCATGGACGACGACGACTGAGCATGTCCGCGCCCTCCCCGCATCTTGGGCCCCAGGCCGCCCTGGTCGCCTTCGCGGTGCGCTTCCCCGGCGTGGTCCTGGCGCTCGCCCTGGCGCTCGCGGTCTACGGCGCGATGGCCTTGGGCGAGGCCAAGTACGACGTCTTTCCCGAATTCGCCCCGCCGATGGTCACGGTGCAGACCGAGGCGCCGGGCCTGAGCCCGGAGCAGGTCGAGGTCATCGTCACCCAGACCATCGAAGGCGCGATCAACGGTTTGCCCGGGGTCGCCTCCCTGCGCTCGAACTCGATCCAGGGCCTGTCGGTGGTGAGCGCCACGTTCGACACCGGCAGCGACATCTACCGGGTGCGCCAACTCGTCAACGAGCGCCTCGCCGCGGTCGCCGGCCGCCTGCCCCAGGGCGTGATGCCGCCGGCCATGACGGCGCTGACCTCCTCCACCGGCACCGTGCTCCTCGTCGGGCTGACCTCGCAGACCCGCTCGCTCCTCGACCTGCGCACGGTGGCGGACTGGCGCTTGCGCCTGCGCCTGCTCGCGGTGCCCGGCATCGCCGAGGTTCTGGTCTACGGCGGTGATCTCCGCTCGATCCAGGTGCAGGTGCGCACGCACGACCTCGTGCGGTTCAATCTCGGCCTCAACGATGTGCTGGCGGCGGCCCGCAAGGCGACCGGCGTGCGCGGCGCGGGCTTCGTGGACACCGCCAATCAGCGCATCGCCCTTCAGACCGAGGGGCAATCGCTGACCCCGGAGGAAGTCGCCCGGACGGTCCTCGTGAACGAGGGCGGCGCCAGCGTGACGCTCGGCGACGTCGCCGAGGTGCGCGACGCTCCCGAGCCGCCGATCAGCGCCGCGCAGATCGACGGGCAGACCGGCGTGTTGCTGATGGTCGGCGCGCAGATCGGGGCCAACACCGTGGACGTCACCGCCCGCGTCGAGGCGGCGCTCGCGGAGCTGCGGCCGGGGCTGGAGCGCGAGGGCATCGCCCTGCGCGCCGACCTGTTCCGCCCGGCGAACTTCATCGCGGTGGCCAACGGCCACGTGATCCAGGCCCTGGCGCTCGGCGGCGTCCTCGTGACCGTGGTGCTGTTCCTGTTCCTGCTGGACTGGCGCACCAGCCTCGTCAGTGCGGTGGCGATTCCGCTCTCCCTGCTCGCGGCGGTGGTCGTGCTCGCCGCCCTCGGCGAGAGCCTCAACGCCATGACGCTGGGCGGGCTCGCCATCGCCATCGGCGAGGTGGTGGACGACGCGGTGATCGGCGTCGAGAACGTGGTCCGGCGCCTGCGGGAGAACCGTCGAATTCCCCTGCCCCGGCCCGGTGCCGAGATCGTCCTCGACGCCGTGATGGAGGTGCGGGTCTCGGTCACCTACGCGACCGTCGCGGTTCTGCTGGTCTTCCTGCCGGTGCTGGCGCTCACGGGGGTCGCCGGCCGCCTGTTCGGCCCGCTGGCGCTCGCCTACATCCTCGCCGTGCTGGCCTCCCTCGCAGTCGCGCTGACGCTGACGCCGGCGCTCTCCATGCTCCTCCTCGCCCGACGGCGCGACCTGCCCTCCCGCGATCCGCCGCTGATGCGGGCCTCGCGGTCGGCCTATGCCCGGCTGCTCGGCCGCATGGAGCGGCGCCCCCGCATGGTGATGGCGGCGGGCCTCGCCGCCGTTCTCGGCGCGGGTGCGCTCACGCCCTACTTCGGCGGTGCCTTCCTCCCGGACCTCAAGGAAGGCCACCTGATCCTGCACATGGCCGCTGCCCCGGGGACCTCGCTCGAGGAATCCCTGCGGCTCGGGCGGCACCTGACGGCACGGCTGAAACAGGTCCCCGGGGTGCGCACGGTCGCCCAACAGGTCGGACGGGCCGAGGCCGGCTACGATGTCGGCGGAACCCATTACAGCGAGATCCACATCGACCTGACCCCGGGCCTCGACGGGGACGGCCAGGAGCGGGCCGGGGCCGGCATCCGGGCCGTGATGGCGGCGACGCCGGGGGCGAGCTTCTCGCTCAAGACCTTCCTGACCGAGCGCATCGAGGAGACGGTCTCGGGCTTCACCGCACCGGTCGCGGTCCATGTCTTCGGCAACGACCTGGAGCGGATCGAGGCCGCCGCCCGGGACGTCGCCCGCGAACTCGCCGAAGTGCGCGGGGCGGCCGACGTGCAACTCGCCTCACCGGCGGGGCTGCCGCAGGTCAACGTATCCCTGCGCGCCAGCGACCTGCGCCATTGGGGCCTCGATGCCGTCGAGGTGCTGGAGATCGTGCGCACCGCCTATCAGGGCGACGTGGTGGGCCAAGCCTACCAGGGCAACGCGGTGTTCAACGTCATCGTCATCCTGGAACGCGCCGCCCGGACGCGGATCTTCGCGATCGGCGACCTGCCGATCCGGGTGCGGGGCGGCAGCTTCATTCGCCTCTCCCAGGTCGCCGACATCTACGAGACCTCAGGACGCTACGCCGTGCAGCACCGCGGCGCGCAGCGGGTGCAGACGATCACGTCCAATGTCGAGGAGCGGGACGTCGCCTCCTTCGTCGAGGCGGCCCAGCGCAAGATCGCCCGCGAGGTCAAGCTGCCCGATGGCGTCTATGTGAGCTTCACCGGCTCGGCGGAAGCACAGGCCCGGGCCCGGCGCGACCTGATCGCCTATTCGGGCCTCGCCGGCCTCGGCATCGTGGTGTTGCTGGCGGTCGTCACCGGATCGACCCGCAACCTCATTCTGGTGCTGGTCAACCTGCCCTTCGCCTTCGTCGGCGGCGTCATCGCCGTGGCGATGTCGGGCGCAGTCGTCTCGCTCGGCTCCATTGTCGGCTTCGTGACCCTGTTCGGCATTTCATTGCGCAACACCATCATGATGATGTCGCATTACGAGCACCTCACGACTGTCGAGGGCCAGGTATGGGGGCCGGAAACCGCGATCGCGGGCGCGGCAGATCGTCTCGTGCCGATCCTGATGACGTCGCTCGTCACCGGCCTCGGCCTGCTTCCGCTGGCGCTCGGCGCGGGCGAGCCGGGCCGCGAGATCGAAGGTCCGATGGCTCTGGTGATCCTCGGAGGCCTCGCGAGTTCGACGGTTCTAAACCTCCTGATCCTTCCGACGCTTGCCCTGCGCTACGGCGGCTTCCGCCGCGTCGGGGCTTCGGAGGCGGCGCGCGAACCGGTGGCCGGGGTCTGAACTCGGCCGTCCGCACTGAGCGGGCGGAGTTCCCTTACATTTGCCATTCTACGTTCCGGCGGAGGCATTGGACTTGAGTGTTCCGGCCTCAATACCCACAAGCCATGCGTAGTTTTTCAGAATCGTCTCTTGCATCATTTCGCGACGCGTATGATCTTCGCGAGCGGGGGCCTCTGGAGCGGACAAGCAGAATGACGGAAGAAAACCAAAAATCGTTCAACGACTTCGTAGAGCTCGCGAGCGACATCGTCTCGTCCTATGTGTCGAACAACTCGGTGCCTGCATCTGAGCTTCCGGCCTTGATCATCAACGTGCACGTGGCACTGACCAGCCTGGGCGGGACCGCCGTTGCCGCGGCGCCGGCTGAGGAGGTCGTCGAGAAGCCGACCCCGGCTCAGGTCCGCAAGTCCGTGACGCCGGACGCGATCATCAGCTTCATCGACGGCAAGCCGTACAAGACGCTGAAGCGTCACCTCGGCACGCACGGTCTCGATCCGTACTCCTATCGCCAGCGGTACAACCTGCCGAACGACTATCCGATGGTCGCGCCGAACTACGCCGCGCAGCGTTCGGCCCTGGCCAAGTCGATCGGTCTCGGCCGCCCGGGTGCCCGCGCGGAGGAGCCGCAGCCCGAGACGAAGCCCCGTTCCCGCCAGAAGGTCGCCTGACCCGGCGCGGCGCGATCCTCGGTGCGGCGCCCCTCGGGATCGTGACGCCCGGCTCAGGGCTCCTTGGTGTCCTTCGCCGCTTCACTTCCCTATGGTCCGGAACGATGGGCGAACCTTTCGTCCGTCCCCCCGGCGGGCGGCCGAGACGGGATATCAATGGCGAGCGCGGCCTATCTCCTTCTCGACGTGGCGGGCATTCCCTGTGCCCTGCCGCAATCCGACATCCGCGAGGTCCTGCCGCTCCCGCGCCTGCACGCGCCGCCGGAAGCGGGAGGGCCGCTCGCGGGTCTGCTCAACCTCGGGGGCGCGCCCGTGCCGGTGGTCGATCTGGCGGCCTTGTTCGGCCTGCGCGCCACCGATCCGAGCGACCCCTATCGCCACGTGGTCCTGGCCGGCGACCGCCGCCTCGGCCTCCTCGTCGACCGGGCCCTGGACATGGTGCGGGTTCCGGAGGGGAGCCTGCGTCCGGTCGCGCCCGACCGCAGCCTGAACGGCTGCGTCGTCGCTGAATTCGCCCAAGGGTCTGGGCAAGGGGCTGGGCAAGGGTCCAGGCTCGTGCATCTTCTCTCGCTGGCCCGCATCCTCTCCCGGGAGGAGCGCGTTCGCCTCGACGCTCTGGCCGAGCGCGCCCGCGCCCGCCTGACCCACTTCGCGGTGACGGGGGCGGCCTGAGGCCTGCCGTGATGGGGCCGGTCGAACGGACGCGGCGCGCCGGGGGCGCGGCCGCCGATGCCGGGTTCCCGGTCCTGAAGGCGCGGGTCATCGCCCGAACCGGGCACAATTACTACGCCGACAAGGACGACCTGCTCCACGACCGGGTCCGCCGCCGCCTGAAGGTCTGCGGGCTGCCCGACTGCACGGCCTATCTGGCTCTGCTCGACGGGCCCGGCGGACGCGAGGAGTGGGTGGAGCTGGAAGCCGAGATCACCATCGGCGAGACGTTCTTCTTCCGCTATGCCGAGCAATTCGAGGCGTTGCGCGACACGATCCTGCCGGACCTGATCGCCGCACGGCGGGCCACCCGGACCCTGCGGATCTGGAGCGCGGGCTGCTCCACTGGTGCCGAGCCCTATTCCCTGGCGATCCTCGTTCACGAACTCCTCGGTGAGGCCCTGCCGGACTGGTCGGTGACGATCCTCGGCACCGACATCAGCGAGGCCGCCCTCGCCACCGCCCGCGCGGCCGAGTTCGGCCCCTGGGCGCTCCGGACTCTCGGTGAGCCCGAACGCGTCCGCTGGTTCCGCAACACGCCGGCCCGGCCCGGTCAGCCGAGGGGCGGTTACGCCCTGCGCGCCGTCTACCGCCGCATGGTCCGGTTCGAACGGCAAAATCTGCTCGCCCTGATCGAGGCCGTGGCCCCGGGCGCCGCCTACGACCTGATCCTCTGCCGCAACGTGCTGATCTACTTCAGCGCGGACCATGTGAACCGCATCGTGCGGGCGCTGGGTCAAAGGCTCGAAGGCGGCGGCTGGCTGCTGATCGGCCACGCCGAGCCCAATCCGGCCTTCGGACAATGGCTGGAGCCGGTGGCCCTGCCCGGTACCGTCGCCTACCGCCCGACCGGGACGGTGACCGCCCCCTCGTCCGCACCGCCCGCCTTCGTCCCCGCTCCGGTCGTGCCCGCTCCCGCCGTGGTTCCCGTCGTCCCGGCGCCGCCCCCGGTGGTGGTGCCGGCTCCGGCCACGCGGCCGTCGATCGAGGGAGACCGGCCGGATGACGGCGAGCCCGGCGCCTCGCCCGCCGCCCTGCGCGACAGCGTCCGAAGCCTCGCCGATTCCGGCAAGACCGCGCAGGCTTGGCGCGTTCTCCAGGAGGGTCTCGCGGCGTATGGCACCGACCCGGCCCTGCGCTACTACGAGGGCTTGCTCGCGCTCGATCTCGGTCGCGAGGCGGACGCCGAGCAGGCCCTCCGGCGGGCCCTGTTCCTCGACCGGGGCTTCGTCATGGCCCATTACCAGCTCGGCCTGCTCCTGGCCCGGAGCGGACGTCCATCCCAGGCGGCCCGTGCCCTCGACAACGCGCTGCGCCTCGCGCAAGGACTGCCGCCCGGGATGGGGCTGCCGGAGGGAGATGGGGTGAGCGCCGCACGCATGGCCGAGAACGCGCGGGCGCTGCTGGCCGGAATCGCCGGAGCCACCCCATGAGCGAGACCGCCCTCTCCGTCCGCACCGCCGCGCTGCTCGACGCCCGCGCCGCCGCCCTGGCCGGACGGACGATCGACCAGGCGCCCGCGGCGGCGGTGACCGCGTTCCTCGTCTGCGCCTGCGGTCCGGAACGCTACGGCCTGCCGCTCGCGGCGGTGGCCGGCGTGACGCCGGAGCGGCCCTGCACGGCCCTGCCCGGGGCGCCCGCGACATTCCGGGGCATCGCAGCGACGGCCGGTGTGATCGTCAGCGTGCTCGATCTCTCCGCCTGCCTCGGCCTCGACGGCGCAGGCGGCGCGAGCGGCCATTTCGTGCGGCTTCGGGGGCCGGATCCGCCGGTCGTCCTCGCCGTGGACCGGGTGGTCGGCATCGCCCAGATCGAGGCGGCGGCGCTGCATTCCGATCCGTCGGAGGCGCAGGCTCTGGGAGGCCGGCCGCTTCTCGGCTATGCCCCTCCGGGTTCGGACCGGACGGGCGATGTCCGCGACGGTTTCGCGATCCTCGACCTGCCGGCTCTGCTGGCCCGCTTCCTCGCCTGACCCACCCGAACCCGCCGCCCCTTTCTGACCCGCCGGAGCCATCGTACGCCCGTGTCGCTCTCGATCGGAAAACGCATTCTCCTCGGCTTCGTGGCGGCGAGCCTCATCGTGGCGATGCTCGGAGCCTACGCGCTCCGGCAGATCGCCACCGTGCGCGACATGACGGACCTGATCGTGGCCCGGGACATCGCCGTGCTGCGCCAGCTCGACGACCTCGGCAACATCTCGCGCAACATGGGGCTCGTGCGCCGCAACGCGGTGATTTCGGTGCTGGCCCAGGCGCAGAACGCCGCCCCGATGCGCCAGCAGGACGAGTTTCTGGGCAGCTGGCGCCAGAACGCCACGGAGCTGGAGCGGCTGCTCAGCGTCATCACGGCGGAGATCAAGGAATACCGCGCCGCCTCGATCTCGACCGACCGGACCACCGCCTGGATCCGCCTCGGCGGGGTGATCGACGAGGTGTCCGAGGGGTTCCGGCAGGTGCGCGCGGCGAGCGAGGTCCAGCTTCAGGCGGTCAACGCCCGGGACGTGGCCACCGTCGAGGCCCGTAACGAGGAGATCAACCGCCTGCATGACGGACTCCTGCGCGGCATCGCCAATGCCCGCATCGCCCTCGACGGCGTGATCAGCGCGGGGCAGCGCAGCGTGCGCGAGGTCTACGAGGCGAGCCGCCTGTCGATCGCGCTCACCGTCCTCGCCTCGATGATTCTCTCGGTTCTCGTCACGATTCTCATCAGCCGCGCCGTGGTGCGTCCGCTGGAGGAGGTGATGCGCTTCGTCGAGCGCATCGGTTCCGGCGACCTGACGGGACGCATCGCCCGCACCGGACAGGACGAGATCGGCCGCCTCAGCGCCACCCTCAATGGCATGACGGCGGGGCTGGCCGATCTCGCCCGCACCAACCGGGCGGCGACCACCGACCTCAACGCCGCGGCGGCCGAGATCCGCGCCTCCGCCCAGGAGCAGGCGGCCAGCGTCGAGGAGCAGTTCGCCGCCGTGCAGGAGACCGCCGCGACGGTCGACGAGATCACCCATTCGGGGGCGCAGATCTCGAAGCGGGCGAGTGAGGTCATCGCGTCGGCCCAGGCCGCGGCCCAGACCGCCCGCTCGGGGCTGCGGGCGGCGACCGATACCGCCAAGGCGATGGACTCGATCCGCGAGCAGGGCGAGGCGGTCGCCGGCAACATCGTCGCGCTGTCGGAGAAGACCCAGGCGATCGGCGAGATCATCGTCACGGTCAACGATATCTCCGAGCGCACGCATCTGCTGGCGCTCAACGCCGCGATCGAGGCGGCCGCGGCGGGCGAGAGCGGGCGCAGCTTCGCCGTCGTCGCCTCCGAGATGAAGCTCCTCGCCGATCAGGCCAAGGCGGCGACGACGCAGGTCCGGATGATCCTCTCGGAGATCCAGCGCGGCATCAATTCGTCGGTCATGCTGACCGAGGAAGCGGTGAAGCGCGCCGCCACCGGAAAGTCCCGCACCGACGCCACCGTGCGCACCATCGAGGAGATGGCCGCCCGCGTGGAGGAAGGCGTGCAGACCTTCCAGCAGATCGTCGCCTCGACGAACCAGCAGCAGCTCGGCATCGAGCAGGTGATGGGCGCCCTCCAGAACATCCGGCAGGCGAGCCAGCAGACGGCCGCCGGCACCCGCGAGGTCGAGACGGCGTCCGCCAACCTCACCGAACTCGCGCAGGGTCTGATGGCTCTGGCCGAGCGCTACCGTCTCTGAGGAGGGCGCCTCCCCTCGCCTCGCTTGGGCGGGGGAAACCCCGTCGCGGCGGCGCCCGGTCGGAGGGCGTCGCCATTGGCCCTACGCCTCCGTGTAGCCGCCCATGGCGCAGACCCGGGCCCATTCGGCCGCCGTCACCGGCTGGACCGAGAGGCGCGAGTTCGTCACCAGCGCCATGCCGGCCAAGTCCGGCTCCGCCTTGATCGCGTCGAGGGTGACCGGTCGCGGCATCGGGGCGACCGCCCGCACATCGACCATGCCGAAGCGCCCGCTCGCGTCGGTGTGGTCGGGATAATAGGGTCGGATCACCGCGACGATGCCGACCACGGCCTTGCCCTCGTTCGAGTGGTAGAAGAAGCCGCGCTCGCCGACCTGCATCGCCTGCATCTGGTTCTTGGCGAGGTGGTTGCGCACGCCATTCCAGAAGGTGCCCCCCTCCCCGGCCGCGACCTGCTGATCCCAGGACCAGGTCGAGGGTTCGGACTTGAACAGCCAGTAACTGCTTTTCATGATGTTTTATACCGCAGAGATGTCACTGGTTTTTACTCCTGTTGAAATCCGGATGTCGCCGGAGCCATTCTTCCAGTGAAACGCTGGATCTATCATTTGCTAGGCTCCGCATGCCATCGAAATACTCTTTATTGTAATTTCCGGCATCATTAGACAGCAAAAATCCTGGCAAAACTGTTGAGTCTTTTCCATAAATTTGCGGAACTAAGTAGGTGCTCCCCGATTTTTCGGTTGGATCGAACATATAGATCCGTGATGTAAATTGACGGGTTGTAAATCTTATGGAGAGCGTTGAGCATATTTTTTCTTTTGACCGGTTTTCTTGCAGCGCAATGAGGGCGCTGATATTTTCGTTGACAATATAATGTAGCCTTTTTTCTTCATATCCCATTGTGCGGGCAACAAAACTCAAATCTTCAGTATCAGGGTTGAGGGAAACAAAGTTTACACTGACGCAATCTTCAAGTTTTTTCAACAAAACGTCTTGAAAGGCGGGAATCGATATATAAAAAGACGTCCCAAAAAACCATATTTATTTTTTTGATTTTTCCATGTAATGTTTCATCCGACCTTCTTCGGATGATAAAAAATCATTCGACCTCCTGAAGACTGCGATCAATCCAACGTTTCCATTGCCGGAAATAACATATTTGGCAAAATAACTTTGTATCCCTGGGAACTGACTGATTGCTGTTACGAGCGCCCCAATAGTTGTGACAAGTCCAACAACTGCGCTCAACGTGTTCGAAAGTGTGAAAATATTTTTTGTCATAAAGTATCCCTCGCTTTCAGGCGGACTATATTTGTGAGATTTTAACTTCTTGAATAAATTGTGATTTTGTCAATGGGCGCATAATATGGCGATTATGCAATATTTGACAATTAAACTTCTATTTACCGACAGAATAAGAAGTAAGTATTTCCATAAATAACAATATTTCGATTTTTCTGAGTTACAACGATTCGTCCCAAAAGGCGAGGCTGTCGCCGTTGATCGGCGCGCCCGCCGCACGGTTGCGCTCCGTCACCTGGGCATGGAACGCCGCCGCCGTCTCACCGCCCAGCAGGTCGCGCACCGCGGTGAGGATGCGGGTGATGCGCAGATGGTTGTGGTCGTAGGGGCGCAGCCAGAAATCGGTATCCGCGTAGAAGCGCGCCATCCGCGCCAGCACCTCACCGAGGCCGCGCCGGGCCGCCGCGTCCGCCCGGATCGCCGCCGCCTCCGCCTCGGTCAGAACCGGGGCGCCCGGCACCGCGCGGCTCGCTTCGGCCAGGGGAAAGCACCACTGGATGAAGTCGTGGACGCCCTCGATGCGGGCATCGTCGAAGGCGAGCACGTCGGCGAGGCGGCGTCCGCTGCCGTCGCGCCCCTGGCCCGCGAGAAACGCGTGGATCGGTCCGGCCGCCGCCGTCATTCCACCTCTCCCTTGAGCGGGCGGGACAGCAATCGCGCCATCGCGGCCTCGACGGTCAGCGCGCCGGCGACCACCGCCGCCACCGCCTCGGCCACCGGCATCTCGACGGAGCGGGCCCGGGCGAGGCCCACCAGGGCGGCGGCGGTGAAGGCGCCCTCGGCGAGCTTGCCGCCCGAGGCCGCCTCCGGCGAGGCCCCCTGCCCCAACCGCTCGCCGAAGGCGAAGTTGCGCGATTGCGACGAGGAGGCGGTGAGCACGAGGTCGCCGAGGCCCGACAGGCCCATCAGCGTCTCGGCCCGGCCCCCATAGGTGCGGGCGAAGCGCATCAGCTCGGCGAAGGCCCGGGCGATGAGGGCCGCCTGGGCGCTCTCGCCGAGCCCCCGCCCCGCGACGATGCCCGAGGCGATGGCCAGCACGTTCTTGCCCGCGCCGCCGATCTCGACGCCGCGTACATCGTCGGTGTGGTAGAGCCGGAAGGCCGGACCCGAGAGCAGGCCGGCGAGATGCGCCGCCCGGCGCCCGTCGGCGCAGGCGAGCGTCACCGCCGTCGGTAGGCCGCGGGCGACATCGCCGGCGAAGCTCGGGCCCGAGAGCACCGCCACCGGTGCGTCCGGCCCCAGCACATCGGCGGCGACCGCGCTGGTGAAGGCGTCGCTGCCGCGCTCGATCCCCTTGGCGCAGAGCACGATCGACGCGCCCGGACGCAGCGCGGGCGACAGGTCCCCGAGAACGGCGCGCAGGGTCTGGGCGGGCACGACGAGGAGCACGGTCGCGGCGTCCCCAAGCGCGCCGGCATCGGCGGTCGCCCGGACCTTCTCGTGCAGGCCGATGCCCGGCAGGTAGCGGGCATTGGTGCGATCCTCCTGGATCCGGGCTGCAGCCTCGGCGTCGCGCATCCAGAGGATGACCGGACGGCCCGCTGTCGCGGCCGCATTGGCGAGCGCCGTGCCCCAGGCCCCTCCCCCGATCACCGCCACGCCGCCGCGATCCTCCATCGACGCCTGTCCCATCTCGCCGCTCCGTCAGGACCGTCCCGTTCGCCGCAGGCTCGGGCACCGCGGCTGCATCTAGGCCCTGGCGCGGCGTTGACGAAGGGCACCCGCGGCGAATTGCGCCCTCAGCCTCGTCCGCGGTGGAGAGAGCGACGACCGGAGCGCGCGAGAAAACCCCCGGTTAAGCCTAAGCGCCTATCACCGGACCATCGAGCCTGGTGTTGAAAGGAGCGCCGATGACCAGGGACCAACTCGCGACCGAACTGAAGCGCATGGCCTCCTCGCAGGTCAGCGACATCGAGCGCGCGGTCAAGGCGGGCCACAAGACCATCGCCCTGAACGAGCTGGCCGATCTCGACCGGCAGCTCAAGGCGCTCGCCACCGCCCTCAAGGCCAAGCCGGCGGTTCGCGCCTGACCAGACCGCCCGGGCCGCACCGGGCCCGGGGGCGAGCCCCCGGGGCGGCGCGTCCCTGGCCGGCGGACTCGCATGCGTCGCGCGCGTGGCAGAACCGTCCGGCTCGCAGGAACGTGACGCTTGATCGCTTGTCTCGGCCGCCGGGCCAGGGCTGTCTTCGGTCCCTCACCGAATGGGAGACGGCCGATGGCGCCGCGCGATCCCCTGCTCACCCCCATCCCGATCGCCGAACTTCGGCCCACCCAGATGACGGTCGGCCTGCGCGAGGTGGCGGAGAAGCGCCGCCGCTGGCGGGCGCACGACGCCGACAAGAAGGCGGCGTTCCTCGGCGCGCACATGATCCCGGTGCTGCTCGGCCCGAAGAAGCGCTTCTACGTGATCGATCATCACCACCTCGCCCGGGCGCTGCTGGAGGAGGAGGTCGAGAGCGTGGCCGTCACGGTCGTGGCCGACCTGCACCATCTCAACAAGGAGGCCTTCTGGACGGTCGCCGACCACAAGGCCTGGGTCCACCCCTACGATGTCGAGGGCCGGCGGGTCGCGTTCTCGAAGATCCCGAAGCGCATCGCCGATCTTGCCGACGATCCCTTCCGCAGCCTTGCGGGGGAGCTGCGCCGCGCTGGCGGCTTCGCCAAGGACACGACGCCCTTCAGCGAGTTCCTGTGGGCGGACTTCCTGCGGCGCACGATGAAGCACGACACGGTCGAGAACGACTTCGCGGCGGCCCTCGAGCGGGCCCTGCGCCTTTCGAAATCGCCGAAAGCCGGCTACCTGCCCGGTTGGTGCGGGCCGATCGACGGCTGAGCCCAACGTCCCGCTCCCGGGACGAGGCCGAGCGCGCCGACGGCCGCGACGAGGGCGAGCCCCGCGGCAATTACGGCGTTCCAGCCCGCGAGCGAGAGGCCGAGGAAGCGCCATGCGGCGGTCGTGCAATCGACCGGGCGCACGGTCTCCAGGCTCTTGAGGAAGTCGCCGACATCGGCCGGACCGGCGCCTGCGCCGCCGCCGCAATCGTTGGGCCCCGGCCAGAACGCCCATTCGGCGCCCGCATGGTAGACCCCGAGCCCGGCCCCATAGAGCATCACCAGCGCCACCAGTCCGAGCGCGAACCGGGCCGGGCGCGGCGGCAGGAATGCGGCGAGGAGGGCGAGCGGAACCGTCAGGTAATAGGGCACGCGTTCCGTCAGGCAGAGCTTGCACGGCACGTAGCCCAGGCCGTGCTCGAACACGAGGGCGCCGCCGACGGTCAGCGCCGCCCCGAGGGCGACCCCGAAGGCGAGCATGCGCACGGTCACAGCACCACCTTGAAGGCGACGAAGCCGAGGAGAATCACGGCGACGAACAGACCCGCCACGACGTTGAGGTGGCGGTCGAGCACCGCGCGGATGCCGACCCCGTAGCGCCCGAGCAGGCCGGCCAGCAGGAAGAAGCGGGCGCCGCGGGTCACGATGGACAGCACGGTGAACCAGAACAGAGAATAATGGGCGAAGCCCGAGGTGATGGTGACGAGCTTGTAGGGGATCGGCGTCAGCCCTTTGAGCAGGATCACCCAATGCCCGTAGGTGGCATAGGAGGCCTGGAAGGTCTCGGCCTTGTCGGAGAGGCCGTAGAGCTTGAACAGCCACTGCCCCACGGAATCGAACAGCAGCGCGCCGATGGCGTAGCCGAACAAGCCGCCGAGCACCGAGGCGACGGTGGCGATGGTGGCGTAGAGCCAGACCCGGTCCGGTCGGCTCACCGCCATCGGCACCAGCATCGCGTCCGGCGGCACGGGAAAGAACGAGCTCTCGGCGAACGACACCGCCCCGAGCGCCCAGGGCGCCGACGGCTTGGCGGCGAGGGCGAGTATCCACTCGTAGAGACGGCGGATCATGGGGCCTCGTTGGCGTTCGGGTGAGCGGCGCCCTTTCAGCACAGATGCGCTCCGGAGGCGAGAGCACGGTCTGGGCGGACGCCGGGGAGAGGGTACGGTCCGGCGCGCCCGGTCGCGTCGCCGGGTGGGCCGGATCCGTCGCGGCGGGGGAAAATTCGGTCTGGCCCGGGCGCCCGGGCTGTGCCATGAGGCGGGACCGTCGCGGGTATGGCGGAATTGGTAGACGCGGGCGACTCAAAATCGCCAGCCGCAAGGCGTGGGGGTTCGATTCCCTCTACCCGCACCATCGGCCCGTCTCCGGGAAGGGCCCCCTTCCCGGATGGGAAATCCGATCCCTTCCAGCGATTGGTGGTGGATCGTCAGCGCGACATCATCGCGTAGGCCTGGATGCCGGCGGGCGTCATGATCACGACGAACAGCACCGGCAGGAAGAACAGGATCATCGGGACGGTCAGCTTCGGCGGCAGTGCGGCGGCCTTCTTCTCGGCCTCGTTCATGCGCTGGTCGCGGCTCTCCTGAGCGAGCACCCGCAGCGCCTGGCCGAGCGGCGTGCCGTAACGCTCCGCCTGGATCAGCGCCGTGGTCAGCGCCTTCACCGGCTCCAGGCCGGTGCGGAGGGCGAGGTTCTCGTAGGCGGCGCGGCGCTCCGGCAGATAGGACAACTCGGCGGTGAGAAGCGCCAGCTCCTCCGCCAGCACGCCCGACTGGGTGGTGATCTCCACGCTGACGCGGCGGAAGGCGGTCTCGATCGACATGCCGGATTCGACGCAGATCAGGCACATGTCGAGCGCGTCGGGCCAAGCCTTGCGGATGTCGAGCTGCCGCTTGCCAGTGATGTTGGTGAGGTAGATCTCGGGCAGCTTGAAGCCGATATAGGCGGCCACGAGAACGATGCCGGCGCGGATCAAGAACGGCTGATCGAGCACTTCCAGCACGAACAGGTACAGGACCGCGCCGACGGTCACGATGCTCGGCGTCACGAGGCGGAAGAACAGGAACGCGGTCTCGGCCCCCGCGCCGCGGTAGCCCGCCAGGGTCAGTTTGGACTTGGCGGTGTCCGTGCCGAGCCAGCGAGTCAGATTGAATTGCTCGACGACCCGCTTCATGTAGACCTTCGGCTCGCTCCGCAGCGTGCCCCGGCTCGTCAGCCGCTCGCGCTCGCGCATCCGGATCTGCTCGCGCTCGTCGCTGACGAGCTTCATCCGCTTGCCGAGGAGGTCGGTCTCGACGAAGGGCTGCAGCACCGTCAGGAGGGTCGCGGTGACGGCCACGGCCATCAGCACCATCGCCATGAAGCGCGGCGAGAGGGCAGTCTCGATGAGCTGTTCAAACATCGGCCACGGTCCCGGGCGTGAAATGGCCCCCGCGCCGGGCGCGGGGTCGTGTCAGTGTCGGCGCAACGGGTCGGCCATGACCAGGCCTCGCGAGAGACCCCGATGCGGCTTGGTCGGGGGCCGCATCAGACCTCGAAGTTGATCATCTTCTTCATCACCGTGATCCCGATGCCCATCCACACCGCCGAGATCGCCAGCGCCAGCTTGCCGATCGTCGTGGTCCACAAGAGCGAGATGTAATCCGGATTCGAAAGGTAGGTGGTGCCGGCCACCACGAAGGGGAGCGAGGCGATGATCATGGCCGAGACCTTCGCCTCCATGCTCATCGCCGCGATCTTGCCGGACATCTTCTTGCGCTCGCGCAGCACCCGCGACAGGTTGCCGAGCGCCTCCGAAAGATTGCCGCCCGCCTTGGCCTGGATGCCGATCACCACGGCGAAGAAGTTCACCTCCGTGACCGGCACGCGCTCGTACATCCGCAGGATCGCGTCGCCCATCGGCAGGCCGAGGGTTTGCGCCTCCATCGCCACGCGGAACTCGCTGCGCAGCGGCTCCTTGGCCTCGCGGGCGATGATGCGCAGGCAGTCGCCGAGGGGGATGCCCGAGCGTAGGCCGCGCACGACGACGTCGATGGCGTTGGGCAATTCGTCGATGAAGGCGGCGATGCGCCGCGTCTGCATCCGCTTCAACATCCAGGCCGGCGCCCCGAAGAAGGCGACGAACAGCACGAAGAGAGACAGGAACGGCAGGCCCGTCACGAACAGCACGGCGAGCGCCGCCCCCACGGCCGCGAGGCTTGCGACCGCGTAGTACTTGCGCCGGCCCCAATCGAGCCCGGCTCGGGCGATCCGGAGTTCGAGGGTGACCTTGGTCTTGTCCTTCTTCGCCTCGAGCTCCTTGAGGCTCTTGGCGACCTGATCGCGCCGACTCGCGGCCGCGTTGCGCTCGCCGACGACCGCGCGGGTCTGACCGAGGGCCTTGCGGCGCTGCTCGGCTCGCCGCTCGCCCGAGAGCCAGGGCATCAGGGCCACGTAGGCGAGCGAGCCCGCCGCCACGGCGACGAGTCCGACCGCGAGCGGAAGGTTGGCCGCGCTCACGTCTCGATCCCCGTGGGGGCGGCGGCGTCGAGGGCCTCGGCCAGAGCCCGCTCCTCGCCGTAATAGCGGGCCCGCTCCCAGAAGCGCGGCCGGCCGATCCCGGTCGAGCGGTGGCGGCCGATCAGGCGTCCGTTGGCGTCCTCGCCGAGCACGTCGTAGACGAACAGATCCTGGGTGATGATGACGTCGCCCTCCATCCCCATCACCTCCGTGATGTGGGTGATGCGCCGGGAGCCGTCGCGCAGGCGCATGGCCTGGATGACGATGTCGATGGAGCCCGTGATCATCTCGCGCAGGGTGCGCGAAGGCAGCGAGAAGCCGCCCATGGTGATCATCGACTCGATTCGGGCGAGGCATTCGCGCGGGCTGTTCGCGTGGAGCGTGCCCATCGAGCCGTCGTGGCCGGTGTTCATCGCCTGGAGGAGGTCGAAGGCCTCCGGTCCGCGGACCTCGCCGACGATGATCCGCTCGGGCCGCATGCGCAGGCAGTTCTTGACGAGGTCGCGCATGGTGACCTGGCCCTGGCCCTCCAGGTTCGGCGGCCGGGTTTCGAGACGCACCACGTGGGGCTGCTGGAGCTGAAGCTCCGCGGCGTCCTCGCAGGTGATGATCCGCTCGTCGTTCTCGATATAGGCGGTGAGGCAGTTGAGCAGGGTCGTCTTGCCCGATCCGGTGCCGCCCGAGATAACGACGTTGCAGCGGACCTTGCCGATGATCTGCAGGATGCGGGCGCCCTCGGGGGAGATCGCGCCGAAGCGGACGAGCTGGTCGAGGGTGAGCTTGTCCTTCTTGAACTTACGGATCGTCAGGACCGGCCCGTCGATGGCGAGCGGGGGGGCGATGACGTTCACGCGGGAGCCGTCCGGGAGGCGCGCGTCGCAGATCGGCGAGGATTCGTCGACGCGCCGGCCCACCTGGCTGACGATGCGCTGGCAGATGTTCATCAGCTGCTGGTTGTCGCGAAAGCGCACGCTCGTGAGCTGGATCTTGCCGCTGACCTCGATGAAGGTCCGGTCGGCGCCGTTCACCATCACGTCGGCGATGTCGTCGCGGGCGAGCAGCGGCTCGAGCGGGCCGTAGCCGAGTACGTCGTTGCAGATGTCGTCGAGCAGTTCCTCCTGCTCCGCGATCGACAGGACGATGTTCTTGAGGCCGATGATCTCCGAGACGATGTCGCGGATTTCCTCGCGCGCCGCCTCGCCGTCGAGGCGGGCGAGCTGGGCGAGATCGATCGCCTCAATTAGCGCGCCGAAGATCATGCTCTTCGTGCGGAAGTAATCCTCCGACTTCTGCGGCGCCGGTGCCGGCGCGGCCGTATTCGCCCGCGGGGGCGGCGCCTCCGGACGGGCCCGCCCCTCGTCCTGAAGGACCGGGGCCGGGGACGCCGCCTTGGCCGGAATCACCGGTGCGGGGGCGGAGACGGCGTTGGAGCGTCGACCGAACATGGCGCCGCGCCTTCAGGAGAGCGGATGAGGAAGGGCGGATGACACCGTCAGGACGCCTTCCTGCGGGTGAGCCGGGCCAGGAGCGGCTCCAGCAGATTGACGCGGGCGCGCCGCGTCTCCGCCCGGCCCGTGACGAGCGCGGCGAGGTCCGAGAAGATCTCGGCGGGTTTCGAGCCGGCCTGGACCTCGGCGATCATCTGTCCGTTATTGGCAGCGGTCCCGAACAGGGCCGGATCGAAGGGGATCGTCGCCTGGATGGTCGTATCGAGGGCCTTGGCGAATTCCGCCGGGGCGATCTCGGGCCGCTTGGGCATCCCGGTGCCGTTGAGGATCACCCGGGCCTGGGTGTCGTTGGGGCGGTTCTGCTGGAGCAGGGCGAGCAGGTTCTTGGTGTTGCGCAGCGAGGCGAGATCGGGCGATGCGACGATCAGGATCTCGTCGGCGGCGATCAGCACCCGGCGCGTCCAGGCCGACCAGTGGTGGGGCACGTCGAGCACGATGCAGGGCACCGCCGCGCGCAGGAGGTCGGTCAGGGCATCGAAAGCCGGCTCGGTCAGGTCGGTGGTGCGATCGAGCGTCGCGGGCGCCGAGAGCAGGCTCAGGTTGTCCGCGCATTTCGACAGCAGCCGGTCGAGCAGGTTGGCGTCGAGCCGCTCGGGCGCGAACACCGCCTCGGCGATGCCCTGGGGCGGATCCTGGTTGAAGTTGAGGCTCGCCGTGCCGTAGGCGATGTCGAGATCGGCGATGACGGTCGAGGTGCCGAGCTCCCGCGCGACCGTCCAGGCAAGGTTGTGGGCGACCGTCGAGGCGCCCACGCCGCCGCGGGCGCCGTAGACCGCGACGGTGCGCCCGACCGGCTTCGCGCCGGGGGCCGAGAACAGGTCCGACACCGCCGCGATCAACGCCACCGGCTCCACCGGGGCCATCAGGTACTCGCTCACGCCCCGCTGAATGAACTGCCGGTAGAGCAGCACGTCGTTCACATGGCCGACGACGAGGACCTTCGTGCCCTCGTCGCAGACCTCGGCCAGCTGATCGAGGCATTCAAGCGGGCGCGACTTGGTGCCAACGAATTCCAGCAGGATCACGTTGGGCGTCGGGGCGTGCCGGTAGGCTTCCACCGCCGCCGCGCCGCCGCCCATCTGCACCTTGACGTGCGCCTTCTGCATCCGGCGGTCGGACACCACGGATTCGATGATCGCGGCGGTCTCCGGCGTCTCGCAGAAGGCCTGGATCGTGATCCGGGGCACCGGGGCGATCGTCCGCTCTGAGGCCTCGTGGATGTCCGGCATGACGGGGTTTCCGGTTCGGGTTCGGGGGGACGCAGCAGAGCGGGGAAGAGCTTAGTTCCCGACCTCGTCCTTGACGTTCGTCTTCCCATCTTGACGCCACTGCGTTGACGGATCCTTGCCCTCGCGCAGTTGGCCGATGTCCTTGGTCCGGCGCACGGTGTCGATGCGGCCCTCGGGGCGCCCGCGCACGAGGTCGATCGGGTCGGCGACCTGGGCGGCGACGTTCGACTGCATGGCGCAGCCGAGGTTCCAGTTGGGCTCGTTCGACCAGTCGGACCGCACGTCGCTGACGCCGAGGTCCTGCGGCCAGAGCCCACACTTGCTGGAGACCTTGGCCTGCATCCGCTGGAAGCTCAGCCGCACCGGGCTGGCGAGTCCGGGATTGGCGATCGGGTAGCCGCCGATCAGCCAGCCGCCGGGGGGCAGGCCGATGTCACCCCCGAGGCGGCGGATCGCCGCGCCGGTGCGCTCGACCGGGCCGGTCAGCGCCGGCGCGACGCCCCGGGGCAGTTCCATCGTGATCTGGCCGCGGCCGTAGCGGCGATACTCGATCAGGAAGGCCTCGAGGTCGGCGGCCTGGCGCGGGTCGAGATGACCGATGCCGGTGGGGAAGATGTCGAGGGTCCGGTCGGAATCGGCGAGCACGATCGGGTGCCGGGTGCGCACGTCGATCGGGTAGGTCGAGCCGGTCGTGGCGACCCGGTCGGCGCGGCAGGCGCCGAGCAGTCCGGCGACGGCCAGTACGGCCAGCGGCGGGAGCGAGCGCGCGAGAGGACGAGAAAGGGAGGACATCGGTCGTCGATCCTGCTGGGGCGTCGCGCCCGCGATCCATCTGATCCGGCCGGGCATCGCGCCCGACCCGCTGCGCGTGGTGCCGTCAATCGGCGATGAAGCCGACGCGTCCGCGATAGGCCGGTCCCAGCGTGCCGCCGCCGACCTTGCCGTAGAGACGGTTGAGCCGTCCCAGCAGCACCGCCTGGCCATCGGGCGCATCGACGAAGCCGTCGTCGGGCCGCTGCACCTGCCGCGCCTCCATCGGCTGCGCGATGTAGGGGGTGACCATGATCATCAGTTCGGTCTCGTCGCGCTGGTAGTCGCGCGAGCGGAACAGCGCGCCGATGATCGGCAGGTTCATGACGCCCGGCAGGCCGCTGATGGCCGCCTTGTTCTTCTGCTGGATCAGGCCGGCGGTCATCATCGTCGCGCCGGAAGCGAGCTCGACCGTCGTTTCTGAGCTGCGCTTGGTGGTGGCCGGCACCGGGGTCGGGCGGTTGTTCAGGTAGTAAGTGAAGCTGTTCTGCGGATCGAGCTCGACGACGTCCGTCGCGACCCGCACGGAGATGCGGTTCTCGGCCAGGACCACCGGCGTGAACGACAGGCTCACGCCGTAGGGCTTGTAGGTGAGCGAGACGACGCAGCTTTGATTGATGGCGGTCCCTACCGCCACGGTCGAGGAAGCCGAGCAGTTCGTCGGGACTGGGATCTCGCCGCCAGCCGTGAACTTGGCGGCTTCGCCGGAGATCGCCGTCAGCGTCGGCTCCGCGAGGATACGCGAGACACCGGCTCGCTCGAAAGCCTTCAACGTTGCCTGCAACGAGAAGCCTCCAGCCTTTACGGACGCTGTGAGCTGATTGGCCACCGGTGAATTGGTGCCCGTCAGCGGAAACCCGGTTTCATTTGCAAGAAACGAGTTACCTGTCTGAAGCATATCGACCGGATTCAGGGCGCTCCAATTGCCGTAAGCGTTAATCCCGAACTGCTTGATAACGCTGCGCGAAACCTCGACCACGGTGACGCGCAGCATCACCTGATCCTTGTTGCGCACCGACAGATTGTTGATCACCGCGCCGCGCACGCCCGCTCCCGCGCCGCCGCCGATGCCGACGAAGGCGTTGGCGATGTCGATCGCCTGCTGGGCCTCGGAGGCCGAGCCGACGCTACCGGAAAGCACGATCGAGTCGCCCACCGCTTTCACGTCGAAGCGGCCCGCGGGCAGGCTCTGCTGGAGCGATTGCTTCAAGACGTTGATGTCGCGGGCGATGGTGACGTCGAGCGCCGCGATCTGGCGGCCCTCCGCGTCCATCACGAAGATCGAGGTGGCGCCGTTCTCGATCCCGATCAGAAACAGCTTGCGGCTGGAGCGGACCACCGCGTTGGCGACGGCCGGATTGGCCACGAACACTTCCTTGGCGTCCCGGGGCAGATCGACGATGAGCGAGCGACCCTTGGTCAGCTCGACCTTGCGCGACTGGCCGGATTCGGACGGGCTGACCGTCAGGACGGGCGAACCGCCCACCTGGCCGAGGACCGGCGCCGGGCCGAGGGCGAGGCAGGTGCCGGACAGGAGGGCGACGGCGATCGCCCGGGAGCGGAATTCAAGCGACATCGTTCTCGTCCTCACCGGCGCTGCTGCTTGGCGACGCCGAAGCGCACCACCGTCATGGCTCCCTCGGATTCCGCATCCGCCACCACCGTGGGCTGCCCGGCATCCTGCACGCTGCGCAGCACCAGGGAGAGCTGCCCGACCCGCTGCGCGAGGGTGACGATTTCGGCCTGCGCCGGGGTCAGCGCGAGGGTGGCGGTCTCGGCGGTCACGACGTTCACGCCGCCCTTCTCCTGGACGATCTGGCCGACTGCGAGCACGCGCACATCGGACAGCAGCGTTTCAGCGAACTGGTCGTTGGCACCGCCGCTTTCGTCGCGGGCGGTCTTGATCACGTCCACGTGATCGTTGGGCAGGATGAAGCCGCCGGCCGAGCTCGAGCCGCGATTGTCGGTGGTGATCGCCACCGCCCGCATCCCGGGGGGCAGGATCGCCGACATGAAGCCGCTGCCGGCCTTGACCAGACGCTCATGCCGGATCGGCTCGTTGGCGGAGAAGGGTGTGCGGACGATCGAGCCGACCGCGTCCTCGAGCCCCTTCGGCGACGCCTTCTTCTCGACGTAGGAGGGGGAGAGCGCCTGATCGGGCCAGGACATCCAGCGCAGATCCTCGGGCTTGAGGGTCTGGCCCATGGGAAGATCGGCGGCCGCGACCAGCACCTCGGACAGGGCCATCTGGGCGGTCGGCTCGATCCGCAGCACCGGCTCGGGCAGCTTCTCCTCGCCACTCATCAGGAGGGCGGCACCGCAGCCGGCGACGATCGCGACGGTCAGGACGGCGAGACGGGCAGGTTTCATGGCGGGCGTTCGACCGTGCCGACGGCATTCCCGCCGTCATGCTCCGAGATTTGCCCGAGATTGGTGTAGTTAAGGTTAACTGCTCGTCACCAATGGCTTTCCGGGTTCGTCCCGTTTGGTCGGGGGAAATGGGTTGGCCCCAAACGCGAAACGGCCGCCCCGGGGGCGGCCGCGTGCCGTCGTGGCAGGCTCGCTCGACGATTACATCAAGGCGAGGCGCTCCCAGCCTGCGGCGTCCGGCATGACGATCAGCGCCGCCGCCGCGAGGGCGATCCCGTAGGGAATGCCGGTCCGGCTGTCATGCAGATGCACGGCGAAGGGAAGCCGGCTGGTCGCCATCGGCAGGGGGAAGGAGCGGGCATAGAGAATAGCGAGGGTCAGCCCTCCGCCGAGGACGGAGGCGACGATCAGGTAGTCGGCCAAGTGGCCGATTCCGAGCCAGAGCGCGGTCCCGGCGGCGAGCTTGGCGTCTCCGCCTCCCACCCAGCCGCGGGCGAACATGGCGAAGGCCACGAGGAGGGTCAGGCCCCCGGCGGCGAGATGCCAGCCGAGTTCGGCCAGCGCCATGCCGCTCACCAGAGCGTAGATCGCGAAGGCCGCGACCACCAAGCCCGTGACGCGGTTCGAGATCCGCATGGTCAGGAGGTCGCTCGCGGCCGCGTAGGCCATCAGGAACGGGAAGGCGATGCAGAGAAAGAGGTTGGCTGTGCTCATCGTCGGAGGTCACTTCCTGCGAACGCTGCGTCCGGCCTGATCGGGTCAGTCCGGCCTTGTCAGCTCCGTGGCTTGCCGCGGATGGTCTCGACGAACCGGTCTGGTCCGGATCGGCCGGCGCCCCTGACGGCGCCGCGGGGTCGGTCGGCCCCGGCACAACGAGATCGGCATCCCGTCCGGCGCGGATCTCGCCGCAGCCGGATGGGATGCGCGAAGGTCCCCGACAACCGATGGGGCGATGCGCCCCACGTGTGTCGGCAGAAGCGGCTTACTGGATCTTGGCAGCCTGGGTCTGGATGGCGTCGCCCATGGTCTCGAAGGCCGCCTTCAACTTGCCCTGGAAGGCGGTGAAGATGGCGACGATGGCAATGCCCATCATGGCGGCCACGAGGCCGTACTCGATGGCGGTGGCACCGGACTCGTCGGCAACGAAGCGCTTGGCAAGATTCATTCGCTGGGTCTCCTGCGTGTGATGGACCTCCGGAGCCTCCCGAAATCCGGGCGAGGCCGGAATTCGGTGGCATCGGGGGCGGTGGATCGGGGTGGGCAAGGTGACGATCTCTGCGATCCGCCGGGTCGATGAAGTCGGCCGGCGGCGTCGCCAGCGCGGAAGCGAGAGCGTCCTCGCTTACTGGATCTTGGCGGCCTGGGTCTGGAGGGCCGTGCCCATGGTCTCGAAGGCCGCCTTCAGCTTGCCCTGGAAGGCGGTGAAGATGGCGACGACGGCGATGCCCATCATGGCGGCCACGAGGCCGTACTCGATGGCGGTGGCGCCGGACTCGTCGGCAACGAAGCGCTTGGCGATGTTCTGCACGGGAATCTCCACTTGAACTCTAGTTCCGAACGACCGTCGAAAGTCTGTTCAGGCTTCGATCGGCGACAGGGCTAGAATTAGTCCCGCCAGGTTGCGTTTGGGTTAAATGGATCTCAGAACCGCGCTTCCGGACGGGACTTCTTTTCTTGAGTTAACGATGGGTTTCTTGGATCGCCGACGGCCGATCCATCGGCCCGGGCGCGCATGGCAAGCCTTTGACCGGGGCTGCCGGCCTCGGCCGAAGGGCGCTTTAGCGGTTCCTTCACCACTTTCCGGTCTCATGAGAACCGCGAGACGAAAGCCCGTCCGCAGGCCGGCGCCTGCGAGAGGCGGGCGGCACTCTCCTCGCGCGACCGGATCGACCGCCCATGCCCCGCCTGCGCCCCGCCCTTCGTACGGCCCGCGTTGCCGCCCCGGCGCTGCTGACGCTTCTCGCCCTCGCGGACGGCGCCCGCGCCATCGAGCCGATGCCGCAGAGCGTCGTCTCCGTGTCCGTCGACAATGCGAAGGTGATCCGCCTGCCGGAGAAAACCGCCACGGTGATCGTCGGAAATCCGCTGATCGCCGACATCACGCTTCAGAAGAGCGGCATCGTGGTGCTCACCGGCAAAAGCTTCGGCAGCACGAATCTGATTGCCCTGGACGGCAAGGGCGCGATGCTCGCCGAGTCGACCATCAGCGTGCAGGCCCCGGAGGCCTCGATCATCACCGTGCACCGCGGTCTCGATCGGGAATCCTATTCCTGCACCCCGAACTGCCAGCCCTCGGTCCAGCTCGGCGACGCCCAGAAATACTTCGCCGACACCAGCGGCCAGGCCGAGCAGCGCCGCAGCCTCGCGAGCGGCAGCAAGTAGCCGTCGCCAGAGCCTGCGGATCCGCTCGTCCGTTTAGATCGTCTGATTGTAGGCGCCGACCTCCGGGTGCTGGCGCAGCACGCCGTCGACGGCCTTGAACATCGCCTGCAGCCGCGCCTCGGAGACCGGGCTCTCCACCACCACGACCAGTTCCGGCTTGTTCGAGGAGGCCCGCACGAGGCCCCAGGTGCCGTCCTCGGTCGTCACCCGCACTCCGTTGACCGTCACGAGGCTGGTGATCGCCTGACCGGCCACGCTCTCGCCGGTCGCCTGCATCGCCCGGAACCGCTCGGTCACCGCCTCGACCACGCCGTACTTCACCTCGTCGGCACAATGCGGCGACATCGTCGGCGAGCCCCAGGTCTTCGGCAGCGCCCGGTAGAGGTCGGCCATCGATGTGTGTGGATTGCGGTCGAGCATCTCGATCACCGCGATCGCGGTGAGAAGCCCGTCATCGTAGCCGCGCCCGATCGGCTCATTGAAGAAGAAATGGCCGGATTTCTCGAAGCCCGCCAGCGCGCCGAGTTCGTTGACGCGGCGCTTGATGTAGGAGTGGCCCGTCTTCCAGTAATCCGTCTTGACCGCGCGCGATTGCAGCTCCGGGTCGGCGGCGTAGAGCCCGGTCGACTTCACGTCGACCACGAAGGTCGCGCCGGGATGCAGCTTCGACAGGTCGCGGGCGAGCATCACGCCGATCTTGTCGGCGAAGATCTCCTCGCCCTGGTCGTCCACCACACCGCAGCGGTCCCCGTCGCCGTCGAAGCCGAGGCCCACATCGGCGCCGGTCTCCTTCACCTTGGCCGCGATGGCGTGCAGCATCGCCATGTCTTCGGGGTTCGGGTTGTAGCGCGGGAAGGTGTAGTCGGGCTCGACATCCAGCGGGATCACCTCGACGCCGAGGCGCTCCAGGAGCTGCGGGGCGAAGGCGCCGGCCGTGCCGTTGCCGCAGGCCGCGACCACCTTGAGCTTGCGCGAGACCGGCTTGGCCCGGGCAACGAGATCCTTGAGGTAGGTTTCCGCGAACCCCTCGACGAACTCGTAAGAGCCGCCGTCGCGGTACTGATAGGTGCCGCCCGTGACGATCTCCTTCAGGCGGCCCATCTCCTCCGGACCGAAGGTCATCGGGCGGTTGGCGCCCATCTTCACGCCGGTCCAGCCGTTGTCGTTGTGCGAGGCCGTGACCATCGCCACGCAGGGACAATCGAGGGCGAACTGGCCGAAATACGCCATCGGCGAGAGGGCGAGGCCGATATCCTTCACCCGAAGGCCCGCCGCCTGCATCCCGGCGATGAGCGCGAGCTTGATCGAGGAGGAGTAGCTGCGGAAGTCGTGGCCGGTGACGATGTCGGGCCGCACGCCGCGTTCGTGCACCAGGGTACCGATCCCGAGCCCGAGGGCCTGGACCCCCATCAGGTTGATCTCCTCAGGGAACAGCCAGCGGGCGTCGTACTCGCGAAAGCCCGTGGGCTTCACGAGAGGCAACTGCTCGAAGGCGAAGGTGTTGGGGTCGAGCTTCGGCAGCGGCTTGGGAAACATCGCGGACCCCTCGCGTCGTCGGTGGCGGTACCGGCTGTAGCCCGTAAGGCGCGGCGAGGGGAAGCGTGGGCGCACCGCCTCGCCGACTGGGGAATCCTCAGAACACCCGTTTCTCGCGGATGTCGCCGTTGAAGCCGACATGCAGCAAGCGCTCGCGCCCGTCCGTCCCCTTGGCGGCCACGTCGAGGTGGCGCGGCCCGCGGCCGGCGACCCGCACGTCGGTATAGCCGGCGGCCTCCACCTTCGCCTTGAGGGCGGGCAGGTCGATCTCGGGGCCGAGGCCGACCTTGTCCTTCATCCAGTCGAAGCCCCCGGGAGCGGGCCCGCCGGATGGCTTGAGGCTCGTGACGGTGCCGTCGGCCCGCGTGAGGGAAGCGGCGTGCAGGAAACCCTTCTCGAAGCGGCCCCGCACCGTCACGGTCTCGCCCTTGCGCACGACCTCGCTGCCCTCGCCGTGCCGGCCGGTCTCGACCAGGGCCCGGCCGCTCCCATCCTGCAGGATGAACTTGTTGCCGAAGATCTCGGCGACCTCGCCCTTCACCGCCACGGCGCCGGAGGGCGCGAGGGCGGAGATCGCCACGGGCTCCAGCGGCGTCGTCTCGATCCCGCCCTTCTGAGCGAGGGAGAGGCCAGTGGCGCCGAGCGCCAGCGGCAACGCCAGCGCGCCGACGACGAGGCCGCGGCGGAGGGCGGGGCGGCGACGCGCGGCCGGGACGGGGTTGAGGGAGGGCTGGTCGGTCATCGGGGAAATCCTGCGAAGCGGGAGCGGGAGACATCTCCGGTCGAACGTCCGTCCGCCGGGATGGAGACGGTTTTGGGGGGACGCCCGAAATCCGGCCTGAACCCACCGGTTCAGTTTCGGTTAAAGGTCGGCGCCTAATGGGCGACGCCCGTTCCGGAACACCCCTGCGAGGCCTTCGACGCCGATGAAGCTGCTGCTCGCCGAGGACGACGCCCCGCTCGCCGCGGAACTCCTGCGGGCGCTGCGGGCCGAGCATTTCGCGGTCGACCATGCGGCGAACGGCGAGGACGCCCGGCATCTGGGTGAGACGGAGCGCTACGACGCGGTGGTGCTCGATCTCGGCCTGCCGGTCGTCGACGGCGTGACGGTTCTGCGCGACTGGCGGGCGGCGGGACTGACCCTTCCGGTCCTGATCCTCACCGCGCGGGATGGCTGGAGCGACAAGGTCGCGGGCTTCAAGGCGGGGGCCGACGACTACCTCGTCAAGCCGTTCCGGGTGGAGGAGTTGGTGATCCGCCTGCGCGCTCTGGTGCGCCGGGCCAGCGCCCACGGCGCCGCCCGGATCACCTGCGGTCCCCTCGTCTACGATGCCGGGCTCGGCAGCTTCGAGCGGGACGGGCTGCCGTTGCGCCTCACCGGGCTCGAATGGCGCGTCCTGACTTGCCTGATCCTGCGCAAGGATGCGGTGGTCCCACGCGATGCGCTCATCGAGCGGGTCTATGACGGCGATGCCGACGTGGATTCGAACTCCGTCGAGGTCATCATCACCCGGTTGCGTCGCAAGATCACGCCGGCCCGCATCGAGGCCGTGCGCGGCCACGGCTGGCGCCTCCATGCGGAACCCGAGCCGTGACGCCGCCGCCGGACGCGACCGCCGAGCGCCGCGGCGGCTCGCTTCAGCGGCGCCTCTTTCTCGGAGCGCTCGTCTTCGTGACGCTCGCCCTCGTGGTGGCGGGCCTCGCCATCGGCCTCGTGCTGCACCGCTTCGCCCGCGGCCAGATCGACGCCCGGCTCGACGGCGCGCTGTTCGCGATCCTGGCGGACCTTGGACCCGGCCGGAGCGGCCTGACCCTGACCCGGCCGCATGACGGGCCGCCCTTCGACCGCGACCTGTCTGGCTGGTACTGGCAGGTCCGGACCGGCGACGCGGTGTTGCGCTCCGCCTCGCTCGCGGGGTTCGATCTCGCCCTGCCGCCCATCCGCGAGACGCCCCCCGGGAGGCCCCGCCCGGCCGACGGCACGGGCCCACGCGGCGAGGCTCTGATCCTGCGCGTCCTGTATCGTCCCGGTGACGCCAGGGCACCCGATACGGTTCTCGTGGCCTCGGCGCCGGCAGCAACCCTGCACGGTCCCCTGCGCGAGGCCGGCCGGACCCTCGCCGTGGCGCTCGGCCTGCTCGGGCTCTGTCTGCTCGCGGGCATCGCGCTTCAGGTGCGGCTGGGCCTGCGCCCGCTGCGGAGGCTACGGGACGATCTCGCGGCGGTTCGGGCTGGGACGCAAACCCGCGTGCCCGCCGGGCAACCGGAGGAGATCCGCCCGCTCGTGGTGGAGTTGAACCTGCTGCTCGATCAGAACGAAGCCAATCTCGAGCGCGCCCGTGCGCATGTCGCCAATCTCGCCCACGGCCTGAAAACACCCCTGGCGACGTTGGCCTTGACCGCCGAACGCCATGCGGCGCCCGACCTCGCGCCCCTCGTCGCATCGATGGATCGCCAAGTGCGCCACCACCTGCGCCGTGCCCGCGCTGCCGCCCTCGGCGGTCCGGCGCGGGCGCGCGCCGACCTTCGCGCGCATGTCGACGATCTGGCCGGAACGCTCGCCCGTCTGCACGCGGAGCGCGGCCTCGCCATCGACGTGGAGATCTCGGCGGGGATCCCAGTCGCCTGCGACGCGCAGGATCTCGACGAGATGCTCGGCAACCTGATCGACAATGCCTGCCGCTGGGCCCGTCAGCGGGTGCGGATTCGCGCCGAGCGAGCCGGCATCCAAGTCGAGGTGCGGGTCGAGGACGATGGCCTCGGTCTGACGCCGCAGCAGACAGCCCAAGTTCTGCAGCGCGGCCGTCGCCTCGACGAGAGCATGCCCGGCCATGGATTCGGCCTGCCCATCACGCTCGAACTCGCCGAACTCTACGGTGGGTCGCTGCATTTGGAGCGATCCGACCTCCACGGGTTGTGCGCCCGATTGCGCCTTCCGGCCTGACCCTCGAGGCAAGCCGGCCGCCGCGTCGGCGGCGGCCGGAGAGCATTACTTCTCGGCCTTGCTGTCGCTGCTCGTGGCGCTCGCCGCTCCCGAGCCCTGACCCACCGCGCCGGTGGCGTCGGAGGCGCCGGCCTTGTTCTTGTCGAAGCCCGCGGCGTTAGGCGAGCCCTGCATCTTATTGGCTTCGCCTGGCTTCATCGGCTGGCCGGGCGCCGTGGAGGAGGCGCCGGGCTGCTCCGTGGCGAGGGCGACGCCACCGAGGGCGAGCGTGGCGAGAACGACGAGGGACGCGCGTGTCATGGTTTCCTCCATTTTTGTTCGATGTCTTGGGACTGATGTCTTGGGACTACGGAAACGAAATTTCGGTGAGGTGTGTTCCTGCCTTCGCAGGCATGATCTTGTTTGGCGAAACGATCGACCGCGATGGTCTTCATGGACACTTCGGGTGGCCCTGGATTTATTGCGCAGCGCAATATCCCCGCAGGACGATCACCCGAGGCGGAGCCCGCAGACGTCACCGAAGGCCGTTGCCAGGTTCCGCCTTTGCGTGTAAGGCCCGCCCGCGCCCTTGAGACACCCTTGGAGGCACGGGCGCGCTGGGGAACGGTTGGGCCGTCCGCTTCGGGCGGCCTTTGTCGTTGGCTCAGGCCCATTATTCGAGAAGGATCACGCCATGAGCGCCACCAAGACGCTTGAGGCCGTGGCACGCGACCGGGTCGGCAAGGGGGCCGCCCGGGCCGTTCGTCGCCAGGGCCAGATTCCCGCCGTCATCTATGGCGGCAACCAGGCTCCGCAGGCCATCGCCGTCGACCTCATCCGCACCCGCACGCTGATCTACGCCGGCGGCTTCAAGACGACGCTGTTCGACATCACGGTCGGCGGCAAGAAGACCCGCGCGATCCCGCGCGACTTCCAGCTCGATCCGGTCACCGGCGTGCCGCTGCACGTCGACTTCCTGCGCGTCGTCTCCGGCCAGACCGTGACGGTCGACGTGCCGGTCCACTTCCTCAACGAGGAGAACGCGCCGGGCATCAAGCAGAAGGGCGGGACGCTCAACGTCGCCCTGCACACGCTCTCGCTCGACGTCGCCCCCGACCAGATCCCCGACGCGGTCGAGATCGACCTGACCGGTCGCGACATCGGTGATGTGATCCACGTCTCCGACGTCAAGATCCCGGCCGGCACCTATACCGGCGAGGCGACCGACACGATCGCCAACATCCTGCCGCCGACGGTGCTCGGCGCCGAGGTCGAGGCCGAGGAGGCCGCGATCGCCGAGGCGCAGTCCGCCGAGGCCGCCGAGGAGAAGGCCGAAGAGGCCGAAGAGGCCGAGGGCGACAAGCCCGCCGACTCCGAGGCGTGATCCGGACGGGCGCTCGCGCGCCCGGCCCGCTCTCATCGATGCCCTGGCCCCTGGCCGGGGCATCGTCGCATTCGGAAGGGGCGACCCATGCGGCTCATCGTCGGCCTCGGGAATCCGGGCCCGCGCTACGCGCGCAACCGTCACAATATCGGCTTCCTGGCCGTGGACGAGATCGCCCGCATGCACCGCGCGAGCCCGTTCCGCCGCCGCTTTCAGGGCGAGGCGGCCGAGGTCACCCTCGGGACGGAGCGCGCGATCCTGCTCAAGCCCCAGACCTTCATGAACGAATCCGGCCGTTCGGTCGGGGAAGCGCAGCGCTTCTTTAAGATCGCGCTGGCCGACGTGATCGTGCTCCACGACGAACTCGATCTCGCCCCGGCCAAGCTTCGGGTGAAGCTCGGTGGCGGCAATGCCGGTCATAACGGGCTGCGCTCGATCACGGTGCAATGCGGCAACGACTATCGGCGGGTGCGCCTCGGCATCGGCCATCCCGGAGACAAGGCGCTGGTTCACGCCTACGTCCTCAACGACTTCGCCAAATCCGAGGAGCCCTGGGTCGAGGATCTCTGCGGTGCGGTGGCCGACCACGCGCCCGTTCTCGCCGCGGGCGACGATGCCAGCTTCCAGAACAAAGTGCATCTCGCCATGGCGGGGCGCGGCTGGGAGGCGGTGAAGACACCCGCGGAGGCCGGCAAGGCCAAGGCCCGGGACACGAATTGACACGGCGCTGCCGGAGTCCGATGGAGCCCGCAACCGGGCGCGGCTCCCGACCCCATCCCACCGACCTGTAGGACCAGCCATGGGCTTCAAATGCGGCATCGTCGGCCTGCCGAACGTCGGCAAGTCGACCCTCTTCAACGCGCTGACCCAGACCGCGGCGGCGCAGGCGGCCAATTACCCGTTCTGCACCATCGAGCCGAATGTCGGTGAGGTGGCGGTGCCCGATCCGCGGCTCGACGCGCTGGCGAAGATCGCCGCGTCCAAGGAGACCATCCCGACCCGGCTGACCTTCGTGGACATCGCTGGACTGGTACGCGGCGCCTCCAAGGGCGAGGGCCTCGGCAATCAGTTCCTTGCCAATATTCGCGAGGTCGATGCCATCGCCCACGTGGTGCGCTGCTTCACCGACGGCGACGTGACCCATGTCGAGGGCAAGGTCGATCCGATCGCCGACATCGAGACCATCGAGACCGAGCTGATGCTCGCAGACCTCGACAGTCTCGAGAAGCGGGTCGTGGCCTTGGAGAAGCGCGCCAAGGGCTCGGACAAGGAGGCCAAGGAGTTCCTCGACCTCGTGAATCGAGCCCTTCCACTGCTGCGGGAGGGCAAGCCCGCCCGCGTCGTCGAGCGCAAGCCCGAGGAGGAGCGGCTGTTCCAGCAACTCGGTCTGATGACGGCGAAGCCGGTGCTCTACGTCTGCAACGTCGATGAAGGCGACGCCGACAAGGGCAACGCTCATTCCCAGGCGGTGTTCGACCGGGCCAAGGCGGAGGGCGCCGTCGCCGTCGTGGTCTCAGCCAAGATCGAGAGCGAGATCGTGGTGATGCCGCTGGCCGACCAGGGCGATTTCCTGGAGGCGGTCGGCCTGGCCGAACCCGGCCTCAACCGGGTGATCCGGGCGGGCTACGATCTCCTCGGCCTCGTCACCTACTTCACCGTCGGCCCGAAGGAAGCCCGGGCCTGGACGATCACCAAGGGAACCCGGGCGCCGGCGGCGGCAGGCGTGATCCACACGGATTTTGAGAAGGGTTTCATCCGCGCCGAGACCATCGCCTACAAGGACTACACGACGCTGAACGGCGAGGCGGGCGCCCGCGATGCCGGCAAGCTCAGGCTCGAAGGCAAGGACTACATCGTGCAGGACGGGGACGTGCTGCACTTCCGCTTCGCCAACTGACGGGTTCGGGCGTGACGCTGCAAAAGCGCCACGACCGGCCTCTGACGCCGGCCGAGGCGGTCGCCCTGCAGACGCGCCTGCGTGCGGAGGTCGTGGCGGACCGCCCGATTGATCTGGCGACGGTCCACCTCTTGGCCGGCGTGGGTTTGAGCGTGAAGAACGAGCGTTCCCGCGCGGCGGTCGTGGTGGCGATCTTCCCTGATTTTCGCGGCGCCCGAGCAGCCGACGCCGTTCCCCGTTATCCCGGGCCTCCTGAGTTTCCGGGAGGGGCCGGTGCCGGATCGAACCTACCCGACCCGATCCACCGCGCATACGAGGCTGCCGGCCGGTTCTGACGGCTGCCTCGGAAGGCCCGCCCGTGGTAGCCGATCGCGCAACGCGCCACCGCATTGTCGGCCTTCCATGACGCTCCTCTCCTTCGACGACCTCGCTCCGGGCCAGGACTACACCGCCGGTCCGCTCACGGTGACGCGGGACTCGATGATCGCCTTCGCGCGCGACTACGATCCGCAGCCCTTCCACCTCGACGAGGCGGCAGCGAAGGACACGTTCGTCGGCACGCTGATCGGATCCGGCTGGCAGACGGCGGCCCTCGGGATGCGCCTGCTCGCCGAGGCGCTGATCCTGCGCTCCACCTCGATGGGCTCTCCGGGGATCGAACGGCTGCGCTGGCTCAAGCCCGTTCTTCCGGGCGACAGGCTGAGCGCCCGGGTCCGGATCGAGGAGGTGCGCGCCTCCACCTCCAAACCCGACCGGGGGATCGCGCGCCTCGCGATGACCCTCACGGACGCGCACGGCGCCCCGGTGATGACCCAGTCCTTCGCGGTGATGTTCGCCCGGAGAGGGGCGACGCCGACGCCCCGCGTCGTGTCGCGCGAGCCTGGGTCTGATGCCGCATCGCAGGACGACGCGGAGGTCATCCCGTACCTCGGGGAGGCCGCGATCGGGAGTCTGCGCGACCTCGGCACGCATCGCTTCGACGCGGAGGACATTCTCGCCTTCGCGAGGCTCTACGATCCCCAAGTCTTCCATACAGATCCGGAGGCCGCGCGGGCGACGCATTTCGGGGCGCTGTGCGCCTCCGGTTGGCAGATCGCGGCGGTGTGGATGAAGCGGCTTCACGCCACCTTCGCCCGCGACCGCGCGCTGACCGCGCGTTCGGGCCCGGTGCCGCAGTTCGGCCCGTCGCCGGGTTTCCGGGATATGCAATGGCTGCGTCCGGTCTATGCGGGCGACACGCTCCGCTATGCCAGCCGCCTCGTCGACCGGCGCGCCTCCGCATCCCGGCCCGGTTGGGGCATCGCGACGCATCACAACACGGCGGAGAACCAGCACGGCGAGCCGGTCTTCGCTTTCACCGGCTCGGTCTTCTGGCAATGGGCGCCCTGATCGAATGCGCGAGGGGGCGAGGCGTGCGCAAAGGCTCCCTCCCCTCCCCTCCCCTCCCCTCTCTCGAGCGGAGGCTTTCGAGTCATCGTCCTTGCAGGGCCCCGAACGCAAAAAGCCACCTGATCGGGGGCTGCGGGTGGTGGGGTGGGGGATGTTTTGGTTGCGGGGGTAGGATTTGAACCTACGACCTTCAGGTTATGAGCCTGACGAGCTACCGGGCTGCTCCACCCCGCGGTGATGGTCGATCCGGACCGAAGGCCGGCAGGGACGCCGGGTGTGGCGCGCCGGCTGGGGTCCGGGATCGTGGGTGAGGGAATGGGGGGACGAGGACGTGCGCTGGGCAGGCCTGGCGGCGACCGACTCTCCCGTGTCTTGAG